>NZ_JAPNUF010000005.1:0-384337 GCF_036631475.1 Chryseobacterium sp. 1B4 | reverse complement strand
CCCAGAAGCATCTGCTCCAAAGTTTGCATTATTCAAACCATCAGAAGCCTGGGTTCCGAATTTCTGAGAATAACCGGCTCCATACCTTGTCTGATATTCAGGGAAAGTAGACTTATCAATAAACCCTACCTGTATCGCGGAGGAAAGTGTAACTCCCCAGGAACCATCATCCTTTCCTTTTCCATTCTTCGTTGTAATAACAATTACACCATTTAATCCTCTTTCACCGTACAGTGCAGAGGCTGCAGCTCCTTTTAATACGTTTATGGATTCAATATCTTCCTGGTTGATATCAGAAAGAGCATTACCATAATCAATTGAGTTTTCTCGGGTACTGGCATTATTAACGGGTGATCCATCAATAACAATTAACGGGTTACCGCCTGCCAGTGATTTTACTCCTCTTATAACCAAATTGGAAGATCCTCCAAAGTTGTTATTGGTAGTAACATTAAGTCCAGCAACTTTACCTGATAACTGTGCAGCAATATTTCCAGTGTTTGTTGTTCCATCTGTAAGCGCACTTCCTTTAATTTCCTGCGATGCATACCCCAAAGATTTTTCTCTTTTAATGCCAAGTGCAGTTACTACCACTCCTTCAATTTCTTTTGCTTTAATGGTATCTTTCTTCTCTTGGGCACTAACTATTGCCATAGAAGAAGTCAACACTAAAACAAGAAGACTTGCTGTTAGTTTCTTCATATCAATTATTTTTATATCCGTACAAATTTGTCAATTATATTCAATAATTCAAACAAAAACGTTAAAAAAAATAAAAATTTATCATCTATAAGCAACAAAATACAATAATTAACAAAAAAAATAAGTTAAAAAATCCACATATATAAAAAAAATACTATAATTTTAAAATATTAAGAAAAATAATTCAATTTAATTATTCATATTACTCCGTTTAATGATTAACAATGATATTATTAAATAAAAAAACCGCCCGAAGGCGGTTTAAAGTTTATATAATTCTGTTCTTAAAATTTATCCCAGAAAAGTTTTGTTGTTAATTTATCTCCACCAATAGCAGCACTTGCAGCGGCATAATTAGTCCCATTTGTTGTTGCTTCGGCAGCTGGATACTGAAGCCTTACCGGAACTCTCCCCCAGCATTTGGAATTGCTGTAGCCGGAGCTACAAGTTGTGGATAATCCAGTCTTCTATAGAAGTTCCAGGAAGTCACTGATTGATTATACATTGCCACCCAGGCCTGTTCACCGATTGATTTCTTCCAATTAGCTGCATTATAAGGATGTGCTGCAATATAAGCAGCGGCATCAGATGCTAATCCCCAATCCGCAAAAGAAGATGTTACAGCTGAGTTATACAAAGTAGCCGGTGCTCCACCTATCCCCCATCTTGCAGCAGCTTCAGCAAGATAAAATGCAACTTCTGTATAGGTCATAATAAGGCCAGGTGTTGTAGCTGTATAAGCAAAATCACCTGCGTTTGAAAATTCTGAAAATTCTCCAGGAGCCCCTATTACCTGTCCGATATACACGCCATCAACATCGGTATAATATTTGGCAATTCTATTATCCATAGTTGTATTCATATAATCGACCAATGTTTTTCCTGCAATAAAATCATCTCTTGATTCTGTTTCCTGGAATATAGGATTCTGATTAGGAGAAGCAGCCAAATAAGCGAACTGACAGTTATCACTTGAAGAAGTCATAACCCCTCCCGAAATTGCCTGATTTACAGTAGACTGAGCTAAAGCAGGGTTAACATCAGCTAAAGCAATCCCCAATTTTAATAACAGAGAATTACCAAATTTTTTCCATTTTGAAATATCTCCATTATAAAATATATCTCCATTACCAAAAGTTCCACTGCTGCCAGATAAATTATTTATATCTGTACTTAATTTTGAAATAAGTGAAGAGTATATATCTGATGCTTTATCATACTTTGGAAGCGGATAAAGATCAATATTTAAAGCCTGGGTATAAGGAATATCTCCATAAGTATCTACCAAAACCTGATAGGTGTAAGCCTTCATTATATCTACAATTGCCAGTTGATTTTTCTTCTTTCCCGGCCAGGTAGATTGTTCTGCAGGTGTTGGAACATATTCATTGATTATTTTTTCCGCCTGGTCTAAATTCTTTAACACATTTACATAGTTATCTGTCCAAACATTATTTGAAACATTTCTGTTTGTAAAATCATAGTTACTTTCATTTACATAAATCGTTTCTTGCCAGTATTGCATTGTAAGCCTAAAGTTATTTTCATTAACATTAGGTGTATTCATATAATCACTTAGCTCTTTTTGCGCATATGTAAGCAAAGACTCTTGAGTTGTATTGTAGTTAGCATGTTGATCAAGATTCACATCATCACCTGTTGTACAACCTATAAACAAGAGAGCTAATATTGGTGTTAATATATATTTTTTCATATTCTTTAGAAATTAACTTTTACATTAAAGGAGATATTTCTTGTAGCCGGCATAGGACCTGATTGGTACCCTTGAATATTTCCAGACAAACCCGCCTCCGGATCAGAGTATGGTAAGTTCTTATGAATAATCCAAAGATTGTTACCTACTAAACTTACAGACATTCCTTGTATAAATTTAGAATTAAACACGTGCTTATCAAATCTATAAGTAATAGCAACTTCTCTTAATTTCACAAAGCTTGCATCATATACATAAGCTGCTCCTGGAAGGTCTGTTCCCAAAACCTGACTAGATTGAGATTTATCCAATCTAATGGTATTTGTAATGAAGTGCCCTGGATTATTAGGATCTTCCATTACTCCCGGCAAGATAACACCTCCACCATGAGTGTATTTCTAATAGGATTACCTAAATCATTGAATCCTACAGAATCGGGATATATACCTGTTCCATATCCATAATATTGATCTAACGAATACACCTTACCTCCTTTTTTCCAATCAATTAAAAGCTTAATGATAGATTTTTATATGAGATAGTATTGCTTAATCCTGCTGTCCATTTAGCCTGGAAACTTCCCTGATTATAAGTTGGTGTATCAGTCACCAAATAAGCCCCATTAGCTCCTACGATAGGATTTCCATTTGAATCATAAACATAATCCGAGTCCATATTGATCCATAATCACCGTCCAGAGGGCATTAATACTAACACCACCCTGTAATCTTCCTATTGTAATATTTTCAATACCTGGTGCTACTGTTACTTTTGTCCAAGGATTAGACCAGTTTAAGCTAAGATCCCAAGAGAAATTGGTTGATTTAATTGGTGTTGCATTAATGGAAACCTCAAATCCTTTTGTGGTTAACTCACCGGCATTTTGAGTTTTTGCCAGAGCTCCATTGGCAAAAGATACGGGTAATGGTAATATCTGATCGTAGGCTTTATTTTGAAACCAAGCTACATCAAACCCTAAACGATTCTTAAACATTTTTGCTTCAATACCAACTTCAAAATTTTTAAGTCCCTGAGATTTAAGCTCAAAATTTCTTAACGTAGTATTATAAGCATATATCGGAATATCTCCGTAAGATGGTTGCGAAAAATACCTGTTCAAAAGCTGATCAGCAGCGGTATCAGAACCTACTTTTGCGTAGGCAGCCCGAATTTTACCAAAATTTAACCAATTAGCTTTCACTAAGTTTGAAAACACCACACTTGCAGATAATGATGGATACCAGTATACAGCATCGTTATCAGGTAGTGTTGATTGATCTCTTCTGTAAGTTCCTTCTAAAAATAAGTATTTTTATATCCCAAGGAAACTTGGGCAAACACTCCATATACATACTTTGTCAAATCAGAAATCAAAGGACGAACCGGCGTGATGCTGAGTTTGCAATAGTATAAATACCTGGAATATACAATCCTCCTGATGTAGACTGCTGATTAGAATATGTTTTCTGTACGTTAATATTTCCCCTAATAACGCATTAACATTAAAATCATCAGTAATATTTTTTTATAAGTACCTATGAAGTCATAGTTGGTTTCAGAAAACTTATAAAGACTTGTTGCATAACCTGAAGGCTGATTCACTGCTCCATTTAATCCAAAACTATTTCCTGCATATGAGCCTACCGCCTTTCTGTCTTCAGTGATCATAGTATATCCATCTCGTCCCATTCTCACCAATAGATTAATATCTTTTGTGACATCATAACTTAAACTAAAATTTCCTGCAAATCTATCTCTAGAGTCATTTTGATAATTTTCATATCTCTGGAAGTATGGATTATCCCAAAAGGCAGGTGTTAAGTCAGAAATCCCCCTCATATTCCATGTATAATTTTTTTGGAAAGTGCGATATAAATATTCCTGATCTTTTATATCAACATTGGTAGGCCACCATTGTCTGAAATTAGTCATGATATTATCATTATAACCAGTAGTATTACGGCCGATAGTTTTCTGCGTAATGTAATTTGCATAAAGATTAGCAGTTAATTTATCAGTCAGTTTATATGATGCATTCCCACTAAAATTATTTTTTATCAATGAACTGTTTGGCATAATATCCGTGGCATCGGTATTAGTATAACTTAAACGATAACTCGATTTATCATCTGCACCGCTAAATGCTAAACTATTTACAAAATTAGTTCCCGTATTGAAAAACTTAATAGGGCCGTTTTTAGCCATCTGCCATGGTGTTCTCTGTCCCTGAGTAGGTGACCCGGAATGAATGCCCCATATTGCCAAACCATTGAGCCATCGTAAAGAGATCCATAGGAAGCATCATTACCGAAAGCTACCCTTGGGCTTCCCTGATATAATGTGCTGCTAAAGCTGTTACCAGTATACCCCTGTCCGTATTGGGTTTGATACTTAGGAAATGTAGATTTATCTATTGAAGACATTGTGATAGAAGTAGAAAACTCCATTCCAATACCTTCTTTATTTCTTTTTCCCTTTTTTGTTGTAATAATGATCGCCCCATTTTGAGCTCGGGATCCATAAAGAGCTGTTGCTGCTGCTCCTTTGAGAACATTCAGAGTTTCTATATCATTAGGGTTAATATCAGATACTGAACTTCCATAATCATAACCACCTCCACCTGTTGCCTGACTGGCTGTATTGATATTTTTATTCATGATAGGCACCCCATCTACAACAAAAAGAGCCTGATTATCTCCCAATAGCGACTTAAAACCTCTTGTAACCACGTTGATTGATCCTCCAAAGTTTGTACTTTGCTTAATCTCCAAACCTGCAACTTTACCAGATAGGTTATTTAGGAAGTTAGTCGTAGGGTTTTTATTGACGTCTTCCCCTTTTACTTCTTGGGTAGCATAACCGAGAGATCTTTTCTCTCTTTTGATTCCAAGTGCAGTTACTACTACACCTTCAATCTCTTTTGTCTGTGTAACAGTATCGTTTTTTTCTGTTGAGCATTTGCAATAGCAACAGAAGAAGACAATACCAAAACTATAAGACTGGTTGTTAGTTTCTTCATATCAAATTAATTTTTGTGACTTTACAAATTTGTAAAACTTTATTAATACCACAAAGTAAAATATGAAAAATTTACAATTAATTCAACATTATCAAACAAAAAGAATAAAAAAACTATTAAAATAAGTTAAAAATAAAATATTTAAGAAAAACAAATTACTAGATCATTAATTTCATTTAAAAATAATAACAATTGTTTAAATTGATAATATCTATATTAAATTGAGTCTTAGATAACATAAACAATTTGAATGTCAACGACTTGAAAAATGTAATTAGACACAAAGTGTCTATGACGGCCAAAAATGCTATGCTAGACATATTTTTTTTATTTGTCAAACATTTGATCCTAAAAACAAAAAAACCGCCCGAAGGCGGTAAAATATATTAAAATTGTATTACAAAAATTAGTTTCTAGCCCAGAATGGGGTAAATTTATTTTTAGCAAAAACATCATCTGCTGCCATACTTGGAACATTGTTAGCATTTGATTGATATTCGGAGTTTGGATACAACAATCTGTTTGGTTTAACCGCTTTAAGCGAGATTGTTGGTAACGGCGTTTCCGGATAAGATGTTCTTGTATAATCAAAATAAGATTGTTCGGGGTTGATTCCTGTTAAAGCAATCCATTTTTGAGTCATAATTGCCTCAAGCTTATTAGTATCCGTACCAGTCCATCCTAATTTAGGCACAGCGTTTACACTAGCTATATAAGTTGTCGCACCAGATGCACCTAGGTAGGCATAAGACGCAGTAATACCACTTTCGAAATGCGCCTGTGCTGCAGAAAATTGTGCTGGATAACGTAGAGCAGCTTCAGCTAATAAAAATTCGGTTTCTGCTTTTGTCATTAGAACGCCTGCTTTTGAAGAGCCCTTCTGGATTAATTCAGCTTTTCTTCCAGCAGCATCAGTAGCCCCAATAGTTTGAGATCCTACAATTAATCCATCACCAGTTCTTGAAACAGTTCTAAGTGATGGAGCACCTGGCTGCCCAGGAGTAGCACCCTGCCTTACTCCCTCAACATTCGCTGTAGTAACATTATTATTATCTTTTGTTGAAACAAGAGTAAATATTCTACCTCTTCTTCCATCAACAATTCCATTAAACTTTTGGTATACACTTCTTGTGTCCGGAACTGTAGCTTGTCCCTCTCTATGAACAGCATTACCATTTAAAGCAATTGCAATATGTTCTGAAGGTACAACTAAAGTCCAGTTTTGAGGTTGAGCACCTGCACTTGTGTATACATAATAGTTCATCCAAGGGTTTTGTTGAGCATCAGAACTTTGAGAATATCCAGGATTAACAGTTACATCAGCTGTATTAAATGTTGCCCCTTGTAAAGTTGCAAGTTTTTGATCTCTATAAGTTGCTAAATCACCTGTAACATTAGACATTCTGATAAGATATCTAAGTTTCAATGTATTAGCAAAAGCTTTCCAGCTGCTCATAGATCCTTTGAAAACAACATCAGAACTACCTGGATTAGCACCTTTATTAGAATCAATCATCTGGATTGCACTTTCAATATCAGCAATAGAAGCCTTATAGATATCTTCTCCTTTATCATATTTAGGAGTAAGGTTTAATTCTCTTTGAAAGCCTCAGAATATGGCATATCCCCCCATAAATCAGTTAATGTCTGAACATAATAAGCTTTCATGATTTTAGACATTGCTTTATATTGAGTATATTCTCCTGTTGGATCACTATAATCTAAAACAAACTGGAAGTTAGCTACATTTCTGAATAACTGATCCCAAACATCAGCATAGAATGCACTTGTAATATTTGGAGAGTACTCATCTACGAAAGGTGTTCCATAAGAATAAGAATTTCCTGCAACACTATTCATCATTAATCCCGCAAAAAGATTTAATCTTCTTGCCTGCACATAATAACTGTTTGTAACAGCTCCTGGAAAAACAAAGTTAGGAGTCAGATCATTTACAGAAATTCTATCTGGGCTCTCATTAATATCAAGATAATCATTACATGAAGTAGCTCCAAGCAATAAACTTGACAAAGCAATTATATATAATTTATTTTTCATTTTCTTAATTAAAAGTTGCGTTAATTTTAAACCAAAGGTTCTTGTTGTAGGATATTGAGTCGTTAAAGCAATTCCCGCAGCGTTATCGTTACTACTTGCTGTTTCAGGGTCTGCAAAGTTTCTATTATCTTTAGAATAAATAATAATTGGGTTTCTAGCATACAAGCTCAAACTAAGGCTATTTATGAAGGTAGAATTTAAAACAGATTTTGGAACATCATATGATACCGCAATTTCTCTAATTTTAAATGCTGTAGCATCTACTACTAAATTTTCTCCAACATTTCTGTAAATTGACCCAGACCAATATGTCGTTGCACCATTATAATCATCACCATAAGCAGGTGTTGAATTTGGAACATATGAGCCATTAACAAGCTGCACAGAACCTGGCACAACGTAACCTTGAGTTCTGTCCTGGCTTGCTGTTTCTTCAAGCCCTCCAGTAAATGCCAACAATCTTTTGTAAATGATACAAACTTACCTCCCTTACGATAATCCGCTACCGCCGATAATGTAAATGCTTTATATCTGAAAGAAGTATTAAATGTCATCGTATAATCAGGATTTAAACTTCCTAATACTTTTGTTGCAGAGTTTACTAATGGTACCCCATTAGAATTTACAATAATGTTACCATTTGGATCTCTCTGATAAGTTGTTCCAACAATTGAATAGAAATTCTCACCTACTACTGCTGCTAAACCAACTGAAGGAGTGGTATACGTCAAGATTGGAACTCTCTGCACCACTGCTTAATTCTAATAATTTTGTTCTAGACATTGCATAACCTGCATGAAGATTCCAAGTAATATCCTGTGTTTTGATTGGAGTTATTCCCAAATCAACTTCAAAACCTTTCATTCTAGACTTCCCAATATTATCTCTATAAGAAGATAATCCAGATGTGTTCGAAGGAGTGATACTACTAATCAAATCCTGCGTAGTAGATTGGTAAACAGACCCTTCCAAGGTAATTCTATCTTTTAAGAAACCTAACGCAAGGTTTAGATCAAAAGTATTTACAAACTCAGGTCTAACACCAGGATTAGTGATAGATGTAGACATAATGTATGAAGGCATAGGTCCGAAAGGATAACCTGTAGGGATGATACCAGTAGCATTAACGTTATATGGATTTATACCAGATGAGTTTCCTACCTTTGTGAAACTTGGTGCAATTTTCATATAGTTTAGTACATTGCCTCCAAAATCAAAAGCTTTAGTCGGAATAAAAGACACCCCAACTGAATAATAAGAATACGCTTTATTATTTGTCAATCTGTTGTTTGTAAGAGGATCTCTGCTATTTACAGTATAAACAGAATTCTTTCATATCTGAAAGTCCCATTTAGGAATAAATAATCTTTATAGGCTAAATCCAAATTGGCAAATCCGGCAAATACTCTGTTTCTGGTAGTATAATTATCCATATATCCACCATCTGCCTGAGCATCCGTACTTCCATATTGAGATGGATTGGATACATTATTATAGTTATACCATCCTGGAATAAATAATCCTGTTCCCCCAACAGTTCTTGCAGTAGAATAACTATCTTGAATATTATTTCCAAGGTTAAATTTCAAGTTCAAATCTGATGTTAAATCATAATCGAAATTTAACATTAAATCTCCATAGTATTTTCTATCGTTGTATATTCTGTTGAAATAATAAGCTGTAACATCTGGAGATCCGAATTGATTCAAAGTGTGAGAATCTAAGAATGGAACTCCTGTGTTAGAATAACTGATAATTCCAGTTGAACCATCATTCCAGTTATCCTGCTGAGTTTTAGTAAGATTTAAATTTCCTGTATAGCTAATGTTGATATGCTTATTAAATTCATATTGTAATGACAATATACCATTTAGATAATCTCTGTTAGTATTATATCTTGCATGCTCCACTGTCCAGTAAGGGTTAGTAGAATAAGCAGTAAGATATCCCCCGATTCCAGAATTTCTATATTTTCTAATGTCATTAGTAGATGGCATTTGCAAGATATCGTCATATATACCTGAATCAGTTTTATTAACCAATCTTCCTATATAATTGAACTGACCATCAATTCTTAATTTCCCAAGCTTCTTCCCTGCTTTGAACAAGAAGTTATTTTGTCTCATTTTATCCCCATCAACAACAAAAGCATTATCTAGCCTGTTGATTGACATAAATGCATAACCATCAGAACCACCAGCATTCACACTAACACCATTTTGGAAACTAACACCATTGGTGAAAAATTTCGAAAAATGATCTTTTACAGGAGAATAATTTTCGTATATAAATTTACCATTTGCTTGTGGTAAACCACTTGGAACCAATGTCCCTCCAAACCCTGGATAGTCATAAGCAGCTCCCCAAGACATGTTCTCCCATGGCACATAGTTTGTACCACCATAATCAGCATCACTATAACTGTCATCCTGAACTCCTTTTCCATATTTCTTTTGAATAAGTGGATATTTAAATCCTTGAGTTACTTCAACAGCAGAAGTTAAATTAACCTGAATTTTTTCAGATTTCGTTCCTCTTTTAGTTGTAACAATAATAGCTCCGTTTACCCCTTGAGAACCATATAAAGCAGCTCCTTGCAACCCTTTAATAACATTTACACTTTGAATAATTTCTGGAGGTAAAGAGTTTAAAACTGCAGCATCTGAAATCACATTATCAATAACAACCAAAGCTTGATTATTACCAGTAATTGATTTTGACCCTCTCAAAATAATTTTAAAACTTGGATCTACGGCACTGTTTGTGTTGGTAATTTGAAGCCCAGATACTTTTCCTGTTAATGCCTGAACTGCCCCTGGTGCAGCAGCCTGATTAAGTTCTTTAGTACTTACTATTTGTTGGGCATTTGTAACAGCATCAGCTTTTTCTTAATACCTAAGGCACCCGTAACAACGATCTCCTCTATATTTTTGGTCTTTAGAGTATCTTTAGTGTTTTGGGCTGATACCATCACAAATGATGATGATAGTACTACCGCAAATACACTTGCAGTTAATTTCTTCATATCGAATTCAATTATTTTTTACAGGCTACAAATTTGTAAAACTTTCTTAAAAATACAAAGAGATTTCTTAAAAAAAATTAAAATTTTCAATAATCAATAAAAAAATAAAGAAATACAGCAACATTATTTGTTAAAAATATTGTTTTTAATAAATTCAAAAACAATATTAAATTATATTATTTTTAATATCACAATGCTATTTTACATTGTTTTTTTAAACCAAAATAGCAATTATTTGAAAAATAATTAATTGATTTACAAATACATAAATCAATTTAATTGTTTAAAAAAATGAAACAATAGTATTATGAATATTATAAATCAATATTTAAATCTTCACTAAAAAAGTGAAATAATATAAACAATCACAAATAATAACATTATTATCAAAAAAACCGCTTTTCAGCAAGAAGTGTTAATCTAAAATATTAAAAATCAAGCGTAAAATAAGCTTAATAATAATTTCATTTTATAAATCATTAAACAAACATTGGATTAATATTTTTGTTTTATTTAATTTTGCGATTGGTATTCAAACAATATGGAGCTAATAAAAAACTGGTCAAACCTTTACATCGAAGCCGGATGTGATGAAGTAGGAAGAGGATGTTTAAGCGGTCCGGTGGTAGCTGCTGCGGTAATTTTAGATGAACGTTTTGAACAAAATTTAGTTAATGATTCTAAAAAACTAACATTCAAAACCCGCATGGAATTGGATAGTTATATCAAGGACAATGTAAAAAATTACGCTATTGCAGAGCTTCCTGCCTCCTTTATTGATGAACATAATATTCTCAATGCAAGTATTCATGCCATGCACCGTGCTTTGGATAAGCTCACTATAACTCCGGAACTTATTTTGGTTGATGGGAACAAATTTCATCCCTATAATTATATTCCGCACCAGTGCATTATCAAAGGAGATTCTAAAGTATTATCTATCGCTGCGGCATCTATCCTTGCTAAAAACTACAGAGATAAACTCATGATCCAGCTTCACGAAGAGCACCCTGAATATGGCTGGGACACTAATTTTGGCTATGCTACAAAAAAACACCAGGAAGCCCTTATAAAGCACGGTCCAACGGTATATCACAGACAATCCTTCAGATTGAAATATGACTGAAAACAGCTGATTCTCAATTATTAAATTCTCATAGCCTGATTGAAAATTTAAAATGATTCTAAATAAAAACCCACATAAAAAAGAGCAGCAATTAAAAAATTGCTGCTCTTTACATATTATTATAAGAATTATTTCTTTTTATTTCTTTGCTGTTCCTGAGCTTTCTGCTGCTCCTGAGCTTTCTCCATCATCTCTCTCATTCTCTTCTGGAACTTACCTTCTGCTTTCGGTTTTTCCTTGTTAGACTGAATCTGAGCATGGATTTTCTTCTCATCCAGAATCACGTATTTAATCACCAGGATAATTAAGATGTTAATCGCATTCGACACGAAATAATACCAAGAAAGACCTGAAGCCGAAGTATTAAGGAAGAACAGGAATGTAATCGGGAAAATATACATTAGTACCTTCATATTTGGCATTCCTTCCTGTTGAGGCTGCTGCATATTTCCTGAGGTCATTACCGTATAGATCAAAATAACAATCGTACAAGCCAATGCAAAAATACTCAAGTGATCTCCAAGGAAAGGAACTTTAAACGGAAGCTTGATCAAGTCATCATAAGCCGTTAAATCTTTTGCAAACCAGAACCCCTGCCCTCTAAGATCAATAAAGTTCGGGAAGAAACGGAATAATGCATAGAAAATAGGAATCTGAACCAATGCAGGCAAGCATCCCGCCATCTGATTCACTCCGGCCTTTCTGTAAACTTCCATTGTAGCCTGCTGTTTCTTCATTGGATCAGCATCCTTGAACTTCGCATTTACTTCATCAATTTCCGGACGGATTACCTTCATCATCGCACTCAGCTTATGCTGCTTATACATAATTGGCGAAAGAATCAGTTTTACAATGATGGTCATTACAAAAATCACCCAACCTGCAGATAATCCCCACGCAGCGATAATGCTATACAACCACATGAAGAAATAACGGTTCATTGCTCCGATAAACGACCAGCCTAAAGGAAGAATCTCATCGAAGTTTTTATCATAAGATTTAAGCAACGGTAAGTCCAATGGCATAAAATACCATGTAAAATCCTGATTCAGCTCACTTCCGGTCATCTGAACAAAACCTTCATAGTTGAATTTTTTCAGATATTCTCCTTCTTCAACATTTTCCTGGTTTCCTTTACTTTGAGTAAATCCATTTTTAGCTTCAATAACAGAAGAGAAAAACTGCTGCTTTATACCAATCCAGTTAAGGGTTTCTTTTTCCTCATCCATTGTCGTTCTTCCGTCATAATCGTAATCTTTATAATTATTGAAAGCATACGAAAATTCTGAGTGAGACTGCTCCTGAGCTCTACCTTTTTCTAAGTTTCTTACATTATAATCCCAGATAAAATCTGCTTTATTGTCAGAAGTAATTTTAGAAAGTCCCTGAGTTCTTACTTTAAAGTCTAAGGTATATTTTGGAAGTAACGTATAAATAAACTGAATTACAGCACCATTATAATCCGCAGTCAACGTTACAGCATTTCCATTAACAGTAGGTGAGAAAACTAAATCTTTAGTATTAACGGTCTTCCCTGTTTTATCTTTAAACTGAAAACCGTAGTTTGAATTATTTTTAGTGATCAGATAAAGAGGCTGATCCGCATTGTCTGTTTTATGGTTGTAGGCTTTATATTTTAAAAGCTCTACTTTAGAAACCTGTCCTCCCAAGCTTGAAAATTCAAGTTTCAATTCATTATTTCCAAGACTTGCTGTCTGGATGGCGTTAGGAGTTACATTTGGATTGATATTGGTTGCCTGAGTTTGCTTTACGGCATTTTTTGCCTGTTCCGTTTTCTGCTCCTGAGCTTTCAGCTCCGCTTCCTTTGCTTGTTTGTTCTGGAAATAGAACATAAAGCCGAATAGAACAAGGCATAAAACCGCGAAACTAATCATCTGCTTCTTATCGATTCCGTTGTTTTGTTGCATTTTATTTTATATTAAAATTTTACGTTTAAAATGTACATACTGGTGTATGTAATTTGAGCTGACAAAAATACTGTTTTTTTATCAAAACTCTATGCTTTACGTTGTTACTATATAATAAACTCAAGCTGAGAATAATCAGCCTGAGTTTATGTATAGACGTTTATGATAAATATTTACCTTATTTCTTTTCGCAAGCCTTAATGAAAGCTCTGAACAAAGGATGCGGTGTTGCTACCGTACTCTTATATTCCGGGTGATACTGAACCCCTATATAGAACGGATGATCAGGAAGCTCAAGGGCTTCTACCAAGCCTGTCTCAGGGTTGGTCCCTGTAGCAAGGAAACCATTTTTTTCAAACTCATGAAGATAATCACTGTTGAATTCATAACGGTGACGGTGTCTTTCAGAAATATTTTTGCTTCCGTAGATATCATATAATCTGGAACCGTTTTTCAAAGCACATTTCCATGCTCCAAGACGCATTGTACCACCTTTATCTACAACATTTTTCTGTTCTTCCATTAAAGAAATAACAGGATCCGGAGTAGCAGTGTCAAATTCCATAGAGTTCGCTTTTGTATGTCCTAAAACATTTCTGGCAAATTCAACTGTCATGATCTGCATCCCTAAACAGATTCCCAGCATTGGAATTTTATTTTCTCTTGCATATTTTGCCGTAAGCACTTTTCCTTCAATTCCTCTGTCTCCGAAACCTGGAGCTACAAGGATACCATTCACTCCTTTCAGGGTTTCTTTGATATTCTCTTCAGTGATGTCTCCACTGTATACCCATCTTACTTTTACTTCAGTTTCAAGGTCTGCACCAGCATGTTTGAAAGCTTCAGCAATTGAAATGTATGAATCCTGAAGGGAAACATATTTTCCAACCAAAGCAATTTCAACGGTTTTCTTAGGATTCTGGAATTTTTAAGGAAACTCTTCCAGTCTTTAAGATCAGCATCTTTATCACTTTTCAGATCCAGCGCTTTCAAAACTACATCATCGAAGTTCTGCTTCTGAAGATACATTGGAACCTCATAGATCGTTTCAAGATCTTTACACTCGATTACATTGTCTAAAGGAACGTTACAGAACTGCGCCAGCTTTGCTCTCTGATCTTTAGGGATTTTATGTTCTGTTCTGCACACTAATACATCTGCCATGATTCCGCTTTCCATTAACTGACGAACGGAATGCTGGGATGGTTTTGTTTTTAATTCTCCACTTGATGCCAGGTAAGGCAGTAAGGTCAGGTGGATGACCATAGAATTACTTTCTCCCAATTCCCATTTAAGCTGACGAACAGTTTCAATGTATGGTAAAGACTCGATATCCCCCACAGTTCCACCGATCTCAGTAATGATGATATCGTAGTTCTGTTTTGAAAGGATCTTAATTCTACGTTTGATTTCGTTAGTAATATGAGGAATTACCTGAACTGTTTTTCCAAGGAAATCTCCTTTTCTTTCTTTTTCAATGACAGTCTGGTAAATTTTTCCTGTAGTAACGTTGTTGTTTTGGGATGTAGGAGCATCAAGGTAACGCTCGTAGTGGCCTAAATCCAGATCCGTCTCCGCACCATCTTCAGTCACATAACACTCTCCGTGTTCATAAGGATTCAAAGTTCCCGGGTCGATATTGATATAAGGATCTAATTTTTGGATCGTTACATTAAAGCCGCGTGATTTTAGTAGAAGTCCCAGAGAAGCAGAAACGATTCCCTTTCCCAAAGATGAAGTTACACCTCCTGTCACAAAGATGTACTTTGTATTCTTTTTACTCATTAGATTAGGTTTGTGCAAAGTTAGGGGAAAAAGAAATACAAAGCAATTATTTACATTTTGAAATATAAAAATACGGCTCAAATAACTATAAAACCTGAGTAAAAATTTAATTTAACAATAAAAAAAGTTTTCCGATCAAATGGAAAACCTTTTTTATTATGTATCGTTGGAAAATATTACTGCTTCACCAGTTCAAAGTAAGCTGCTACTTCAACATCTTTCGCGACTCCTGCCCCAGTCGGATCATATTTGATTCCATAATCCAGGCGGTTTACCGTAAACTTTGTCTGAATTCCCATTACTTCTTTTCCGTCTTTATTTTTCGTAACACCCCCGAATGTCACAGGTGCGCTGATTTCTTTTTCCACCCCTTTTATTGTCAGTTTTCCCTTAACGATATAATTGTTGTTTTTATCTTTTGTTACGGAAGAACTTTTAAATTCAATCAGAGGATGTTTGGCAACATCGAAAAAATCTTCGCTTATAAGATGTCTGTCTCTCATATCCACTCCGGTATTAACACTGGAAACACTGATAGCAAAGCTTAAATCGGCATTATCCAGATTAGCGCCGCCGGTGGCTGCTCTTCCGTCAAATTTATCGAATCTACCCTGTACAAAGCTGATTCCCATATGTTTAATATTAAAATTAACCGAAGAATGCATCTGGTCTACCTGCCAGCTTCCCTGTGCAAAAGCAACAATACTTAAAAGCGTAAATACGAAAGATAAAAATACTTTTTCATTGTAATAATATTTTACATTAATATTTTATTGAATGAAGCTAAGATATGAAAGATATTTCTACCTCAGCACATTAGTTTTTAATATAAATTCAAACAGATTATTCTGAAAGAAAATGCTTTTTTATAACTTCGCAGTATGGCAAAACTGAAAACAGCATACTTCTGTCAAAACTGCGGTACCCAGTACCCTCAATGGATGGGACAATGTAAAAACTGCGGCGAATGGAATACCTTAGTGGAAGAAGTGGTGGAAAAACCTTCCCATAAAACACCTCCTTTCTCAAAAACCAAACAACATGTGATTAATATTGTTGAAGTGGAAACGAGTGAGGAACCAAGAATAAAAACTCCTTCCGAAGAGCTGAACCGCGTATTGGGAGGCGGAATCGTTTTGGGTTCCGTTACCTTGATTGGCGGCGAGCCCGGCATCGGAAAATCTACCCTGCTGCTTCAGCTTGCTTTGAAAATGAAGAAAAAATCTTCTATGTTTCGGGGGAAGAAAGTGCTTCCCAGATTAAAATGAGGGCAGACAGGCTTACAGATATTCAAAATCCGAACTGTTTCCTTTTTACCGAAACTTCACTGGAGAAAATTCTTCATGAGGCAAAAAAGCTGGAACCGGATTTTATGATCATTGATTCTATTCAGACATTGCAGTCCCAATTGATAGAAAGCTCTCCGGGAACCGTATCTCAAATCCGGGAATGCTCCAATGAGATCATCAAATATGCCAAAGAAAACAATATTCCGGTATTCCTTGTAGGCCACATTACCAAAGACGGACAAATTGCCGGGCCCAAGGTTCTGGAACATATGGTAGATGTTGTTCTGAATTTTGACGGAGACCGGAATCACCTGTTCAGGTTATTGAGAGCCAATAAAAACCGTTTCGGTTCTACTTCAGAAATCGGGATTTATGAAATGATCTCACAGGGATTAAAAGAGATTAAAAATCCTTCCGAAATTCTGATCACCAAGAAATTTGAAGAACTTTCAGGAAACTCCGTTGCAGTAACCCTGGAAGGAAACAGACCTATGCTTCTTGAAATACAGGCATTGGTAAGCACAGCCGTTTACGGTACCCCTCAAAGAAGCTCTACCGGTTTTGATTCAAAAAGGCTGAATATGCTTTTAGCTGTACTGGAAAAAAGAGCCGGATTCCAGTTGGGTGCTAAAGACGTTTTCCTGAATATTACCGGAGGGATCAAAACAGACGATCCGGCACTGGATCTGGCCGTCATTGCTTCTGTTCTTTCTTCCAATGAAGATATTGCGATTTCAGAACACTACTGCTTTGCCGGAGAAATCGGTTTAAGTGGGGAGATACGTCCGGTAGCCCAGATTGAGCAGAGAATTACTGAGGCGGAAAAACTGGGTTATGAAAAAATATTTGTTTCCAATCTGAATAAAATCCCGAAAAGAAAATTCGGAATTAAGATTGAAGAAGTGAGCAAGATTGAGGATTTTCATGAAAGACTTTTTAGTGAACCGCCAATTTTGCTGCGCAAGTCTATGGTCAATTGGGTCCGGATAAAATTCACAAGTGAAGCGGATTCACTATTCACTGGTATCAAACATTCACATTTAATTCATACCTTTAAGTTATGAATTATCTGGCACATTCCTTTCTTTCTTTTACCGACGGGCAGATCGTGGGGCAGTTTCTCGAAGATTTCATCCGCAACAAAGACCGTTTTTCTTTCCCGAAAGATATTCAGGATGGTATTACCTTACACAGGGCAATTGATACCTTTACGGATTCCCACCCTGCTATTCACGAAGCCAAAAAGTTTTTGCTCCTTTGGTAAGATTGTATGCCGGTGCATTTGTGGATGTTTCTATGGATCATTTTGTAGCGGGAGACCTTTCCCTTAATTCACTGGCAGAATGGAAAGCTCATTCCCTCCATGTTTACAGTGTTTTGAATGCACATGAGCAATGGCTTCCTGAAAACTTTAAAAGATGCTCATTAAAATGGAACAGGACGACTGGCTCTATAATTACCGTGAAGACTGGGGAATTAAATTCAGTATTCAGAATGTACTGAATAAAGCCAAATATCTGGATAAAGACATTCCCGTATTTGAAGCTTTCTTAAAAAATAAAGATCGTCTTCAGCAATGTTATGATGACTTTTTTCCTGATCTGCTTGCCCATACAAAAGGAATCAATACGTTGCTGCAACTGGAGAATTAAAACTGCTTATAAAGATAACGGTTGGGATAGGTAAGTTTTTCACTGTTCCTTTGTCCATTCACAATAATATGAACAATGTTGATCTGGTCATCAAAAAGGTTATACAGAAAACTTACTGCAGTTTCTACTTTTTTAGGAGTAGCTACAGGTTCAGATTCAAGATATACATTTACAGATTCCTGATCTTCTTCATAGCCGATATAATTTACTTTCAAGAATTTGTTATCAGCTTTTAATTTGAAATATTCTGAACAGTATTTTGGCAGGGCTTCATTCAGCCTGGCCTTATATTTTTCATCGTTAAAATGAAAAGCTCCGCCATATTTTTTACCTAATCCGTTTTCCATGTCGTCCAGAAAGAACCTTCCTGTCACTTCAAATGTTCTGGATTTTGAATTATAATTAATTTCCACAGAACCCACATGATAAGGATGCACATCATCACTTACAAAACTCTGAAATACGACTGTTAATAATAAAAGAAAACTCCAAAAAACTTACCCGGCATGCACTTTATTTTTACCGCAAATATAAAAAAAGCAACAGTTATAGAGACAGTTCCTTCAAAAGAAGGCATTATTCACTAATACCTGTCCTGTCTGTTTTTGAATGACAATCAAAACCGGAATCCGTTTTTTAATTCCTGTAAAAAGCGTAAAAAGCTGCAGTATCCCTCTATGAAGGTCCGATCCTCCTTATGAAATGTTTACTTTTGTAAAAAATTTTTAATCAAAATGCAGGATTTCCTTTTTTATTTAAACCTTGGATGGGAGCATATTATTTCTCTGGATGCTCTGGATCACCAGCTTTTTGTGCTGGCACTTATTGCTGTTTATTCTTACAGTGACTGGAAAAAAATCCTGATTCTTGTCACCGCATTTACGATCGGACATTCCATTACATTGGCTTTAAGTGTCCTGGATGTGTTCAGGGTTCCTTCAGACTGGGTTGAGTTTTTAATTCCCCTTACTATTGTTCTCACTTCTTTGGATAATATTATTATGAAAAATCAGAAACAGACCTTAATGCGGGCCAATTACTACCTCGCGCTTATCTTTGGTCTTGTTCATGGAATGGGATTTGCCAATACAGCAAGGGTGATGATCGCCAAAAGCCAGAGTATAGCTTTACCTCTGCTTGGCTTTAATATCGGATTGGAGCTTGGTCAAATTGTAATAGTATTTGCTATTTTGATGATCCTGTTCATTCTTCTCAATCTTTTTAAGGTGAACAAAAAAGACTGGATTCTGTTTGTCTCTTCCGGGGTGTTCGCTTTATCCTTAAAAATGACTTTGGAAAGGATTCCTTTTTAAAAGTTAAATATTTTCATTATTTCAACAGCTTATTGTTATCTTTGATCATTAATAAATCATTTTCGGTTATGAAACTAAAAGTTGCCATACTTTCACTTTCTGTATTTGCATATACAGGTTTCACCGCACAAAATATTCAGAATAACCCGGGCAGCAATCACGGTAATAAGTTTGAGCAGCTGGGAACTATTCTGCCAACACCCAACATTTACAGGACAGCTTCAGGAGCTCCCGGCCACGGATATTGGCAGAACAGGGCCGATTACAATATCAACGCTTATCTGGATGAGGATAAAAGAAATCTGAAAGGTTCAGAAACAGTGACCTATTACAACAATTCTCCGGATGATCTGGATTATATCTGGCTGCAGCTTGATGAAAACGAACATTCAAACATCAGAAATGCAGGGTATGATACATCATCTGTTCTTC
Organism: Chryseobacterium sp. 1B4; assembly: GCF_036631475.1. Lineage (NCBI taxonomy): Bacteria > Pseudomonadati > Bacteroidota > Flavobacteriia > Flavobacteriales > Weeksellaceae > Chryseobacterium > Chryseobacterium sp. 1B4. The sequence goes on along the minus strand of NZ_JAPNUF010000005.1, from coordinate 364,294 downwards.
GTCCTTCAACAACTGACCAGCAGCTTAAAGTAACAGAGCTTCCGGTTAAGGATAACGGCTATGGAGTCATTCTTGAAAAAGTAACGGATGCTTCAGGAAATCCTTTGAAATATACGGTGAATAAAACCATGATGCGTATTGACCTTCCTAAAGTTTTGAAAAAGGGAGAAAAATTGGTTTTCAAAGTAGACTGGAACTACAATATCTCCAACAGAATGAAGATGGGAGGCCGCGGCGGTTATGAAAATTTCCCTGAGGACGGCAACGACTTGTACACAATGGCACAATGGTATCCAAGAATGTGTGTGTACAGTGATTTCCAGGGCTGGCAGAACCATCAGTTTACCGGAAGAGGTGAATTTGCTTTGGTTTTCGGAGACTTTAAAGTTTCAATCAATGTACCTGCTGATCACATTGTTGGCGGAACAGGAGAATGTAAAAATTATGATCAGGTATTAACATCTGATCAGCTTTCAAGATACAGAAAAGCTGAAAATGCTTCTGAACCAATTGAAATTGTAACATTGGACGAAGCTAAAAAAGCAGAGAAAAATCATTCCAAACAGAGAAAAACATGGTTTTTGAAGCCAAGGATGTTCGTGATTTTGCATGGACTTCTTCCAGAAAGTTCGTATGGGACGGAATGCGCGTGACAATTCCTGAAAACAATAATAAGGTTATGGCTATGAGTTTTTATCCAAAGGAATCTTACGGTCTTTACAGGAAGTTTTCCACAAAAGCTGTTGCCCACACGATTAAGACCTATTCGGAATTTACCATTCCGTATCCGTATCCGGTGGCACAATCTGTAGAAGCTGCCAACGGAATGGAATATCCGATGATTTGTTTCAATTTCGGTAGAACTGAAAAAGACGGTACCTATTCCGAAGGAACCAAAAACGGAATGATCGGAGTAATCATCCACGAAGTGGGACACAACTTCTTCCCGATGATCATCAATTCTGATGAAAGACAATGGGCATGGATGGACGAAGGCCTGAATACCTTTACAGAATATCTTACAGAAGAAAAATGGGATAATAAATTCCCTTCCAAAAGAGGACCGGCATGGACTATTGTAGATTATATGAAACTACCGAAAGACCAGCTGGAACCTATCATGAGCAACTCTGAAAATATTGTTCAGTACGGCCCGAATGCATATTCAAAGCCAGCTACAGGATTAAATATTCTTCGTGAAACCATCATGGGAAGAGAGCTTTTTGATAAAGCATTTAAGACGTATGCCAAAAGATGGGCTTTCAAACATCCTGAACCTGCAGACCTTTTCCGTACCATGGAAGATGCCAGCGGTGAGGATCTCGACTGGTTCTGGAGAGATTGGTTCTACGGGACAGATCCTGTAGATATTGCCATTGATAAAGTAACGGTAGCAGTTCCTGATCTTGAGACCAATCCAAAGGTTGCCGCTGAAGTAAAATACCAGGTTGAAAAGCCTTTGGTAAACAGTTTTGAAGACCTTTCAAAAATCAGAAACAGAGAAGACAAGAATATTAAATTCTATGTGGATACTGATAAAGAAGTCCAGGATTTCTATTACAAATATGACAGAGGTCAGGAAAAGGTAGATAATAATAAGGAATACACCATTAAAACAGAAGCAGGTCTTCCTTTAGATGCGAAGGATAAAGAGAAATTTAAAAATATTACTGGATACCAGATTGATTTTGTCAACAAAGGAGGCCTGGTAATGCCTATCATCCTTGAGTTTACTTTTGAGGACGGCTCTAAATTGTATGATAAATCTGCAGCACAGATCTGGAGGCTGAATGAGCAAAAAGTTTCCAAGACCTATTATTTTGATAAAAAAGTAAAATCAATTCAGCTTGACCCGATGAGAGAGACTGCTGATATTGATACGACCAACAACTTCTGGAGCAGCACCGGATCAGGTACTGAAAGTTCCAAATTCCAGCTCTTCAAACAAAAACAGGACGGAGCCCCTGTGAGAGGAGGTTCCACCGGAAAGGTCAATCCGATGCAGGCAGCAGGAAAGAGTTAAAAACCAACAGGTTGTAACTTTTAACAGATATAGCACTACTTATTATTAAAAAGATCATGAGAACCATTCTTTTCCTTTTAATACTAAGCAGTGCTAATTTTTTTGCCCAGAACCTGCTGAGTCCGAAAAAACCAGGGATTAATCCAAAGCTGATCAGAAATGAGACTTCTGAAGCTGTCTGGTATGCCGGGAATGCCGATACGAAAACAGAGATCGGAAGTATTATGACAGAAATCAAAAAGCTGAACAAATCGGATCTCCTGATCAGAACAACGGTAAAAATGAAACAGGCCCCGGATGCCAAGTGGACCGATTCTACCCTTGTAAAAATATCAGACTTCGAGCCCGTTTATCATTCTTCTTACAATGTAAACAGAGATATGGTCCTCAAATCCGGGAAAGATAAAGTCACCGGCTATTACCTGGATAAAAAATCCCAGAAAAAAGAGATCATTGAAATTCCTGCAACGGATTATTTTGACAGCAGCAGTTACGCAATGCTCATAAGATATCTTCCTTTAAAAGAAAATTATACTGCAGAAATTTCCATTTTTGACTATAACCCTAAATCTGAGAAAAAAGGCATGATGAAGGCTTACATTCTGGATACCCAAAAAACAGAATACAACGGAAAACCGGTCTGGATGGTAAAAACGAATGATGATATCAGTAACAGAACTGCTATCACAACATATTATATTGATACTATAACAAGGAAAATTGAAAAGCAGGATATGGATATGGCAGGAAGAAAAATGTCTTTGGAAACAATCCGGTAAATTACTGCAGATACCGACACGTTATTTCTGTCTATAACAACCTGAGTTAAAAATATTTATATTTGATTTACCATCAGCACAAAATGTCAAAAATTCCTGATTGACAATAAATGTTCAGGATAAAAAAACAAAATATTACTTATGAAAAATGCCAAATTATTAAGCAGAGATGCTCAGAAGACAATCAATGGCGGACTTACTGCCAGACTCGTATGCTGCGAACGCGACGAAAACGGAAAATGTACTTTATGGATCGGAGCGGGACAAAATTGCCCTTAGTCCGTTATCTCATAACAATTAAAATAAAGCCGGAAATGTCCGGCTTTTCTATTTATATTCTCAATCTCTGGGATGTCGAATAAAAGCCATTAATAACTGATAATTAAAATTTTACCGCAAAAATTATCAGCAAAAAAATATATCACATTACAAGGAAAAATAGTATCTTTGACTTACTTCTTTTTACATCAAGTGTCAAAATCCTGATTGACATTAAACGCTCAGGATGTACAAACCAAAATATTTTAACTATGAAAAATGCCAAATTATTAAGCAGAGATGCTCAGAAATCTATCAATGGCGGAGCAGCAGGACGTTTTTGCTGCGAGTACAATTACAAAGGACAATGTATTCTATGGATCGGTCCCGGGCAGTATTGTCCGTAATTCTGTCATCTGAAAACAATGTAAAGCCGGGAAATTTCCGGCTTTCTTTTTTAACTTAAAAATGCTTTGATATTCTTTTTATAAGTGCGCCCCAGCGGAAGCTCTTCTCCGTTTTTCAGAAAAACATGGCTGGAATTATAGGAACTGATATGACCTGACAATACAATATAAGACTTATGGATTCTGATAAACCCGAAATGCTGGAATTTCTCTTCAAAATTGGACATTCTCTCCAGAATCATATATTTTTTCAATGGCGTCATCAATACAATGTATTCCCCGAAACCCTGTATCCAGAGTATATCTTTAAGAAAGACTTTATTCATGACATAATTGGATTTGAACATAATATAATCTTCCTGCTGCTGGCTGCTGGCTGAACTTTTAAACTGAACAAAATCCCTTGCTTTATTGACCGCTTTTTTAAAAGTCTCAAAATCCACAGGCTTGATGAGATAATGAACAACATCCAGCTCAAATGCCTTCACTGCATATTTTGTTTCTAGGGTAAGGAAAATACACAGCGGCGGATCGGGAAGCTGCTGCAAAAGCTCTACCCCATTGATTCCCGGCATATTGATATCAAAAACAACCAGATCCACTTTGTTCGCTTTCAGGAAAGCCAGCGCTTCTTCCGGCTTCTGAAATGAAGCCAGCAGCTGAACATCTTCAAGCTGGGTGCAATATTGTTTTACAAGCTGTAATGCAGGATATTCATCATCTACATTAACGATAGTCAGATTAGCCATTTATAATAATGTTTAAGGCAATTTTATATTGATCACTGTATTTCGGTCCGGAATAAAATTCATACTGATCCGCATAAAACTTTTCCAATATATGAATAATTGCTTCATTACCCAGCCCGTGATAATCTGATTCAACCGGATTACTTCTATCCTTCCCGACAGAATTAATAATTTCAAAATACAGCTCAGAACGCTCAATTTTACAGAACAGTTTTATAAAACCCTCAGGATCTTCTCCTATTGCAGAGTGTTTCAAAGCATTTTCAAATAAAGTAAGAAATACAGCAGAAGGAATTTCAACAATATCAAACTCTTCCTGATCTTCAATATCCATTACAATATCCAGCTGGTTATCATATTTAAGCTGGTATAAGGCTGCAAGTGCTTTCAGTGAAGAAAATTCCTGGGAAACCGTTACTTTTTCTTTTCCGCTGTCATAAATAATATACTTAAGAAGCCTGCTCAGCTGCAAAATGGAATCCGAAGTCTTCTCCGAACGGGTAAAACTGTTCGCATATATATTATTAAGGGTATTCAGCAAAAAGTGGGGATTCAGCTTAGATTTCAGCAAATCAAGATACAGCTGGTCTTTCTCTTCTCCAAGGCTGATCACATCCTGTTCTATTAGAAATTTGTCTTTGGTAATTCCCAGAAAAGACCCCACAAGAATGACAATGCCCTGCGAGATATATACATTATACAGAAAGCCTATATGATAGCCCTTTCCGCTGAAATCCATCTGGAAAACTGCAGGCTCCCACAGAATCCTGAAAAGGCTGGACACCAGAAAGCAGATCAGAGCATAGAGAATAAACTCGGGATATTTATTGGATAAATAAAACCGGGGAACCAGATAATAGTATACCAGATAATAAATTCCCACATTGAAAATGGTATTCAAAAAAATACTTATTACCAGCTGAGTTGAATCCAGGAAGTAGTTTTCGGTGAAATAAGTCATCAGAATGAAGATAAAAAGGAAAAAAATGTGCTGAAACCTCAGCAAAAATTTCCAACGGTACTCCATAAGGCTTTCCAGAATCTTACCACTGAATAAAATCCTGATAATCAATAATATAATAATAAAATTAATGATTAAAAACATAGCCCTTACCTTATTTTGAAACGCATCAAATATAAATATCTTTTTGCCTCAAAATGCAGTTTGTTGAGAAAAACTGTCATTGATTGAAAAATTCCAGCGCCACTCTTTCTAATAAATATATTTGAAAAAGTACAATATTAACCCAATATTATATGAAAATTAATATAAAATTAACCCTTATTTTATCATTATGCTTATTCAACGGACTTTATAGTCAGAGTAAAGATAATTATAATATGTGGTTTCAGTACCTGATGTCGGCAAAGATTACCGATAAAAGTACTTTAACAGCTCTTACCCAATACCGTTCCTTCGACCTGGCTTATGATACAAGACTTTTTCTGGTGAATGCCTATGTAGACTATGAAGTGGTGGAAAATATAAAGCCTGCTGCAGGGGCCATGTTTCTGATCCTTGAATCTTATAATGCCAACGATTCTAAAAAGATAAGATATGAAAAAAGACCTTTCCAACAGGTAACCGCTGATTATTACATCGGCAGAACGTCAATCTCCAACCGTCTTAGAGTAGAAGAACGTTTTATCAGTAATCCGGATGAATTTGAGGTAAGAATCAGATACCTGATCTCTGTCCGGATTCCTTTCAATAAAAAAGGAGAAAAAGAAAGACTCTACGGTATTCTTAAAAATGAAATAAGAATGAATGTTGATAAGCTAGAGCCTTTCGACAGCAATCGTATTACCGCAGGTCTTGGAATAAAATTAGGAAAAAATTCTGCGTTGGAGCTTGCCTTTATCAATCAGCTGGAAACCCAAAAAACAAGTAATTACGGCTTCATAGGTTTCAGAAACAGTTTTGACTGGAGAAAAAAGAAACAACAATAACTTCATTAATATTTACATACAACTATGCTTACATTTCTTGGTTTTCTAATGATTTTCATCTTCATGATTCTCATCATGAACAAAAAGATGACTCCGCTTACAGCGTTGGTCATTGTTCCTGTGGCCATTGCTCTCATTGCGGGTTTTGGCCCACAACTCGGAGATATGATGAAAAACGGTGTCAAAGAAATAGCTCTGACCGGCGTTATGCTGATCTTTGCGATCCTATATTTCAGTTTAATGATAGATACGGGGCTTTTTGAACCTCTTGTCAATATAATTTTAAAAGCCGTTGGGGATAATCCCATTAAAACAACAATAGGAACCGCTGTTCTTACCGCATTGGTTTCATTGGATGGTGACGGCTCATCCACCTATTTAATTGTAGTGGCCGCAATGCTTCCGCTGTACAAAAAACAGGGCATGAATCCCCTGATTCTTACCTGCATCATTATGCTTGCCGGGCAGATTATGAATATTCTTCCGTGGGGAGGCCCCACAGCAAGGGTAATGAGCTCCCTGAAGCTGGGACACACTGAAATCTTTGTTCCGATGATTCCAATTATGGCAATAGGCATCCTGTGGGTTATATTTGTTGCCTATATTTTAGGCAGAAAAGAAAAAATAAGAATTGCAAAGCATGGTAAATTTACAGGTTACAACAGCAATGATATTATTGGGGAAGCAGATCCTGCACTCCGCCGCCCGAAACTCATCCTGATCAATCTGGCCCTTACCATTACCCTTTTAGTGGTTATGATCCTGGATATTGTTCCATTGGGAATTGCCTTTATGATTGCTTTCTGTATTGCCTCCATCATCAATTATCCCAAATTGAAAGACCAGCAGAAAATAATTTCCAAACATGCAGGAAATGCATTATCCGTAGCGGGAATGATTTTCGGAGCCGGAATTTTCACGGGAATCCTTAACGGATCAGGTATTATGCAGGCGATGGGGAACAGTATGATAGAAATAGTTCCCAGGAGCTGGGGAGGTTATATGAATATCGTAACCGCTTTATTCAGTATTCCGTTTACTTTTTTCTGTCCAATGACGCTTATTATTTCGGGATACTGCCTATTATTGTTGCTACCGGGCATGAGTTGGGAATTGCACCTGAAATATTGGGAAGAGCAAGCCTTATCGGGCAGGGCTCGCATCTTCTCAGCCCATTGGTTCCGTCTACCTATCTGCTGGTATCACTGGCAGGTGTGGAATTTTCAGATCACTTAAAATATACATTGAAATGGGCCCTGGGATCATCCCTCATCATGTTGGTGAGTGCATTGATTCTTGGTATTATATAAGGTTATATCTTTGAATTTCGTAATCTTACCCTATAAAAAGTGAATGATGAAACCTAACAAGCAAAAAACATTTACAGACTCCTATTTAAGAAACCTTACGCTTTATGTGTTCACAGCGATTATCTGCGGGGCATTAACCGGCTATTATTTTCCGGAAGTCAGTAAGCATCTGGAAACGGTGAGCAGTTACTTCTTCATGCTTCTTGAGGTTTTGATCATTCCCGTTATTTTCATTGCGGTGATGTATGGGGTGAGCTATATTTTCAGTACCAGAAATGCTTTTAAAATTGTAAGCCAGATGGTACTGTATTTTTTGATCATTACTTCTGTCAGCATTGTATTGGGAATTGGTTCCGGGCTTCTTTTAAAGCCGGGTGCCAATACAGGAATTATTATTTCTTCCCATAAAGTACTTCCGGAGAGATTTTTAACAAAGACCACCAATCCTTTACATATCAGCAATTATGTGCTTTTTCTTTTAATATCAATATCTGCGGGAGTCCTGATTGGTCTTTCGAAGAAGAAGAATAACATTCTTAAAGCGATAGACGTGGGAAGAAATCTGTTTTTCAAGCTTATCAAATATGTTTACATTTTTCTTCCTGTCGTTATTTTCTGTAATATCGCTTACGGAATTTCAGTCTACGGAATTAATACTTTGCTGCCGTTAAGTAAGATTGTTGCCACGGTATACCTTACCAGTGTATTTTTTATTTTCGGGATCTTAGGGGTTATAACGGCTTATTTTAAAATTAACCTCTGGGATTTTCTGATCAGCATCAAAGAAGAAATCATCCTGGTAGTAGCCACTTCCTCTTCAAAGACGGCATTCCCCATGATCTTTGATAAAATGGAATCACAGGGATATGACCGGAAAATTCTTCGTCTTATTATTCCGCTGGGATATAATTTTAATCTGGCAGGAGCCTGCATCTATCTTTCAATCTCTTGTATTTTCCTGGTCCAGCTGTATAATATTCCGCTTACGGTAAAAGATTATTTCTGGCTTTTTATCACCATTTCAATTGCCTCAAAAACAGCTTCGGGTGTTCCCGGGTCAGGCTTCCTTGCCCTGATATTCACCTTAAGCCGGTTCGGAAAAATTCCCACCACAGATCTTGCCCTTTTATACAGCATAGACCGCTTTATGAACGAGGCCAGATCTGTCACCAACTTCATAGGCATTACCGTTTCTGCCGCCATTATTTCAAAACTTAACCAAAATACTGTTTCTTTAAAAAATGATGTTTCCTGATTTCACCCACCTTTTCAATGACCTGTTACAAAACCCTGCAAAATCGATAGCCATTATCGGCAACCTTATCCTTATTGAAAGCCTCCTTTCCGTAGACAATGCAGCCGTACTGGCTACCATCGTCATGGATCTTCCCGAAAACCAAAGAAAAAAGCTTTGAAATACGGAATCCTCGGAGCTTATGTGTTCCGCGGTCTGGCTCTTATTTTTGCTTCTGTACTGATTTCCGTATGGTGGCTGAAACCACTGGGAGGGTTGTACCTGATCTATATTTCTGTTGACTGGTTTATCAAAAAAATAAAAAACACAAGTGATGATGAAAGTCCGGAAGAAACCCCCGACAAAGAATCCAGCTGGCTGTATAAAAATTCAATTGGACTGTTGGGGCAATTCTGGGCTACGGTGGCCATTGTAGAAGTGATGGATCTTGCTTTTTCCATAGATAACGTTTTTGCTGCAGTCGCTTTTTCAGATAATTTACTTCTGATTACAATAGGTGTTTTTATAGGAATTTTAGCCATGAGATTTATTGCACAGTGGTTTGTACGCCTTATGCAGGTATTCCCTTTCCTGGAAACTGCCGCTTTTATTGTGATTGCTGTTTTAGGCATTAAACTAAGCTTATCTCTGTATGAGCACTTCTACCCTGCCACGGCATTCGCGCAATTCTTAGGCAGCCATACCATGGAAGTTTTAGTTTCTGCCGTTACCGTTCTTTTGTTCGTAGTGCCTGTAGTAACCAGCTATCTTTTCGGAATTCCGGCCCGCGAAAAATAATTTTCTGCCAAATTTTCACATTCGGAAAATAAAAATCTGCCATTTCATCCATCGGCGTCTCATGGCATACATTTAGAGAATTTCAAGACAGAAATAATTAAAAAATTAAATATATTATGTCAGTAAACTTTAAACCATTGGCAGACAGAGTTCTGGTAGAGCCAATCGCAGCAGAAACTAAAACAGCTTCAGGTATTATTATCCCGGATACTGCAAAGGAAAAGCCGCAAGAAGGTACTGTAGTAGCAGTAGGTCCTGGTAAAAAAGACGAGCCTACAACGGTTCAGGTAGGTGACAAAGTACTTTATGGTAAATATTCAGGTTCTGAATTGAAGTTAGAAGGGAAAGATTACTTAATCGTAAGAGAAGCTGACTTATTGGGAATCATCGGTTAATTTGTAAAAAGTAAAATGTATTCATGTAAAATGATATTTTCAGAATACAAAATCATTAATACATTGTACAAAGTACATTAATACAATAAAAAATTATGGCAAAAGAAATAAAATTCGATATTGAATCAAGAGACGCTCTAAAGAGAGGGGTAGATGCATTGGCTAATGCAGTAAAAGTAACTTTAGGTCCTAAAGGGAGAAACGTAGTGATCGAAAAATCTTTCGGTGCTCCGCACGTAACTAAGGACGGTGTTTCTGTAGCAAAAGAAATCGAACTTGAAGATAAGGTAGAAAATATGGGAGCTCAGATGGTAAAAGAAGTAGCTTCCAAAACCAACGATATCGCAGGAGACGGTACTACTACCGCTACTGTACTGGCACAGGCTATCGTAAGAGAAGGTCTTAAGAACGTAGCTGCTGGTGCTAACCCTATGGATCTTAAAAGAGGGATCGACAAAGCGGTAACAGCTGTTGTGGAAAACCTTAAATCTCAATCTCAGGAGGTTGGAGATTCTTCAGAAAAAATCAAGCAGGTAGCTTCTATCTCTGCCAACAACGACGATACCATCGGTTCTTTAATCGCTGAAGCGTTCGGGAAAGTAGGTAAAGAAGGAGTAATCACTGTAGAGGAAGCTAAAGGTACTGATACAACAGTAGACGTTGTAGAAGGTATGCAGTTCGACAGAGGATACCAGTCACCTTACTTCGTGACGAACCCTGAGAAAATGCTAGCTGAACTTGAAAACCCATATATCCTTTTAGTAGAGAAGAAAATCTCTTCCATGAAAGAATTGTTACCGGTTCTTGAGCCAATTGCACAAGGTGGTAAGTCTTTATTGATCATCTCTGAAGAAGTTGAAGGAGAAGCTTTAGCTACTTTGGTGGTAAACAAACTAAGAGGTTCCCTTAAAATTGCTGCTGTAAAAGCTCCTGGATTCGGAGACAGAAGAAAAGCAATGTTAGAAGATATCGCGATCCTTACAGGTGGACAGGTGATCTCTGAAGAGCAAGGTTTCACTATGGAAAACATCTCTTTGGATATGCTTGGAACTGCTGAGAAAGTAACGATCGACAAAGACAACACAACTGTTGTAAACGGTGGTGGTGACGAAGCGAAAATCAAAGGAAGAGTAGCTCAGATCAAAGCTCAGATGGAAACTACAACTTCTGACTACGACAGAGAGAAACTTCAGGAAAGACTGGCTAAGTTAGCTGGTGGTGTTGCTGTACTTTACGTAGGAGCTGCTTCTGAAGTGGAAATGAAAGAGAAAAAGACAGAGTAGATGATGCCCTACACGCTACAAGAGCGGCTGTAGAAGAAGGTATCGTTGCCGGTGGTGGTGTTGCTTTAGTAAGAGCAATTTCTTCACTTGACAATCTTTCAGGATCTAACGCTGATGAAACTACAGGGATCAAAATCGTGAAGAGAGCGATCGAGGAGCCTTTAAGACAAATCGTTGCCAACGCAGGGGGTGAAGGTTCTGTAATCGTTGCTAAAGTAGCAGAAGGAAACGGAGACTTCGGATACAACGCGAAAACTGACGAGTACGTACACATGCTTGAAGCAGGAATCATTGACCCAACTAAAGTAACAAGAGTTGCCCTTGAAAACGCAGCTTCAGTTTCCGGAATGCTTCTTACCACTGAATGTGTAATCACTGAAGTGAAGAGCGCTGAACCAGCTATGCCAATGGGTGGTGGAATGCCAGGAATGATGTAATAGCGAGTCGCTGAGACAATTTAATATACTAACCGTTCTGCTTTTGTGGAACGGTTTTTTGTTTCCAGTTGATTAATGATACTTTTAAAATTGCCTTATAAATGGATATATTTGTAAAGGCAATTACAGAAAATATGAAAAACAAATATTTACTTCATGTAAAACTAACCGCAAAATCAGGACATAAAGAGGAGCTTGCTGATATTTTAATACAAGCATCTCAACTTGTATCAACAGCTACAGGTTGTAAACTGTATGCAGTTAGTAATGACAAGGATGATGCAAATTCTGTTTATGTTACAGAAATCTGGGATAGCAAAGACGACCATGACAATTCTTTAAAAATTGAGGGCGTGAGAGAGCTTATCATGAAAGCAATGCCCATATTAGACGGACAGCCAACGAAAGGACAAGAACTGGAAATTGCAGGAGGTGCAGGAATATAAAAAACAAGTGTGAGTGTTATACTCATATAAAACTAACCATAACCATAGATAACGAAGAATTAATGCCAGAGAAATTTCCCACGATAAACAGCACACTTTCACCAAATACACTTGGAAAACTCATACAACAACAATATGGATTAAGCGGCAAAACTGAATGCAGCATATTTCGACTTGCCATGAACCATTTATACATCGTTCACGACAGCGAAGTCAAATATGTTTTTAGAGTCTACACTTGTGATTGGCGGACAAAATCAGAAATTGAAGAAGAGCTAAGACTTTTACTTCACTTAAAAAAATAACCGGCAGGTTGCTTATCCTATAAAAGACAAATCAAACGAGTACATTCAGGAAATTGAAGCACCGGAAGGAAAAAGATTTGGCGTTTTGTTTTCATATGCCAAAGGAACAAAGACCGCAAAATTTTCATCTCAGACAAGTTTTCTCATCGGGCAGGCATTGGCCAAAGTTCATCAATCGACAGAAGGTTTTGAACTGGAAAGGATGTCTTACAATAGTGAGAACCTGCTTATAAAACCTGTTTCCAGAATAAAAGAATTCTTTCATAAAAACATCATCGAAATTGAATTTTAGAAAAACTCTCTGCTTTTTTAACGCTGAAAATCCAAAATACCAACCTATCGAAAATGAGACATGGGAGTGTTCATCTTGACGTTTGGTTTGATAATTTACACATTGATGATGAAAAGGAAATCACATTTTTTGACTTTGATTTTTCCGGCAACGGGTATTTATGTTTTGACATTTCTTATTTTATGTTCCAGTTACTTGCCACTCATTTAAACGAAGAAGAATATCAGGAAAAGGCAGAAAGCTTTTTGAAAGGTTACGAAACAGTAACTGAGATCAGCAGCGAAGAAAAGCAGTTTTTACCTTTCGCCTGTTTAGCCATTATGACCTATTACATCAGCGTACAATGCGACAGATTCAACTATTGGACGAATATTTTCCTTAACGAAGATCATTTAAAAAGAATGGTTGGGAATTTGAAACGCTGGATAGCATACAACAAAATTGAAATTGAATAACGGTCAGCAACCGAGGCAATTTAATATATTAACCGTTCTGCTTTTGTGGAACGGTTTTTTTGTGGATTATGGTTTTCCGTAAGGAAACAGTATATTTATATTTTATATTTAATAATTAATAGATAGCAAAACTAAAACAACATTAGCACAGTTGTAAATATTGTACACTGGCGCAATGCGTAAATTTGGATATTGTATGTCATGCTAAAAACACTATCTTTAACAAGAAAATATCATAAATATGAATGAAGAATTTGATTACCCATTTGATGAAGAATTAGAAGTTGTAGAAAATAGTGGTTCTTGGCTAGATGATTCTGCCGATCTTCCACCTAATGATATTGTAGCATACAATGAATTGAGATCTTGTGCTGATATAGTTAGAATGTACAAAAATAGACAATTAACAATACAGCCAGACTTTCAAAGGGATGTTGTTTGGAAAAGACCAGACCAAACGAGATTTGTTGACTCTCTAATAAAGCAACTACCTATACCGAGTATGTGTATAAGTCTCGATTTTAATACAAATGAAAGATTGGTTATTGATGGATTGCAAAGAATTTCAACAATAATCAATTTCTTAACTAACGACGACTATCAACTATCAATCTTAGAAGATATTGACGATAAAATTTCCGGAAAAACAGTTTCCACAATTAAATCTAAAAACAAAACTTTATATGATAGGGTTGAGAATTTAACTATTCCAATTACAGTTTTAAGATGTGATTATACAAAGAAAACTCATATGGATTATTTGTTCACAATATTTCATAGATTAAATTCAGGCGGCTCGAAACTTAATAATCAAGAAATCAGAAACTGTATTTATAATGGAAAATTAAATTCTTTATTAAAAAATACAGTAAAATATCCAAATTACAAAAGATTATTTAATATCGACGACAATAAAACATATAGATTTGCTTTTGAAGAACTAAATCTTCGATTTTTTGCTTTTTCAGAATGGCTTGATAAATATAATGGTAGACTTGCTAAGTTTCTAAACGAGTATATGTATGAGAAAGAAAAAAATCCTAAGGGGACAAAAATTTCTGATAAAGAACTTGAGGAAAAAAGATTATATTTTCAAAGAACAATCGATTTAACATTTACAAAAGTTTATAACGGTCATACTGCTGAAAATGTAAGTAAATCAGTCATTGAGGCAGTTCTAATTGGCGTTGGTAAAAATCTAAATTATATTGACGGTTTGACAATTCCTCAATCACAAGCATTACTTGAAACTTTAAGAAACGATCAGCTATTTTCTGTAGACAGTTTGAAGGAAGGACTTTCTCAAAAGGCTAAAGTTACAGCGAGAATAAATAGAGCAATTGAAATATTTTCTGGTAATTAATGGTTGTCAAAAAACACATATTAGTTACTATACAAAAACTAGATAGATTGTACAATTCATCTCCAGCAGAAGCAACTTACTATTCTAAGTTAGCAATTATTGAGCTGTGTGGATGGATTGAACATAGTATGGATAATATCGCAGACAATTTTGCAAATAGACATTTAATATCTACTCCTTTCAAAGACATTTACTCGAATGTTAAGACTGGTACTTTCGGGTTTGAGTACAAGAAAAATTTTAGAAAAATGTTGGGTAGTACTATCGGTCTACACAATATGGAATCAATCGAGTTGTCATTAACAGCTACTGGTGAAATTGCCATTCTTGAAGCAACATTAGGATCGTTAAAAACACAAAGAGACAATGCTGCACACACCTTTATAAATGCAACAACAACCTATCAAGCGCCTTCTGTTACAAAATCTCAATTATTAATAATTTATCCTATTCTCAAAAGATTGGACAACAAGTCCGGGCTTTGTAAAAACATGAACACCCCGCTATCGCACGATTGTATCGTGTAGCTTCGGTTAAAATTATATAATTTATTATACTGTAACCCCGCTACCGCTCGATTATATCGTGTGTCTTTAACTTTTAGATCATAGTATTGGAATATTTAGATAAACAAAATCCGAAGTCTCCCACTTCGGATTCTTATATCCCACCATCTAAAATACCCCCACTTCCCCATTTCCTATCCCCCAACTTTTACTTATATTTGTTTCTATAACGTACACAAATATGCAAAACAAAAAAATACATCAGGGGAGAAATATCAAGCGTTTTCGGGAGATGTTGGGCATCAAGCAGGAGGCTTTGGCTTTTGATCTTGGTGAAGACTGGAACCAGAAGAAGATTTCGCTTTTGGAGCAGAAGGAAACTATTGAAGATCCTTTGCTGAAGAGGATTTCTGAGGTATTGAAAATTCCTGTAGAAGCTTTCCAGAATTTTGATGAAGAAGAAGCTGTAAATGTAATTGCCAATACTTTTGGTGATCATAGTATTGGATATCAGAAAAATGACAATCCTATTTTCAATCCTATAGAGCAGGTACTAAAACTACACGAAGAAAAAATTGCGCTGTACGAAAGAATGCTGAAAGAAAAAGATGAAATGATGGCCAGACTGGAGCAGCTGATTCAGAAATAAAAAAGCCTCCTATTAAGATATGGACAGTGCCCTCATTAAATATGTCAACGAAAGTTTATCCGCAGAATTGAGAGAAATCTCAACATCAAAACGTGCAGGATATGAGCATGGGTTAACTATTCATGAAAAAGCCATTATTTATCACTATACAGATTCAGGATATGACTCTTTAAATGAACGATTAAGAAATGGACAAGATATAAATGATTTTGGACTTTTTTAAATTATAGCTTAGATAAATTACCAGATTACCAAGCTCTTTGTTACCGTACCATTCGGTGCCCAAAAAGAGATCTTGAAAAATATTATTCAGCGCTCAGTAACAATGGCATTATTATTGAAAAATCATTCTTATCTTGCAGTAAATCAAGATCATTAGCACTTTATTTCAGTGACAGCCCCTTATTCATAATTTTATCAAAAAGAGGAAAAGATATTGAAAAAATTGCTAAATTTGGAGTAGATAGTGGACAAAACGAAAAAGAAATTGTATTTAAATCGGGTTCAAGATTTAAAGTTTTAGACATTAAGGAAGCAGAAAATAAAATTACGATAACGTTAGAAGAGATATAAAAAATGGATTTAATAAAAGAATATTATAAAAATACAAATTTCAAAAATGACTCTGATTTTTTGAGAATTTGGAAGACATTTTTATGTTCGGAAATATTAAATCTGAATATAAAAACAATGATTTTATCAACCATAAAGAGTTAATCAATTTACAACTAATAGATTTTCTTAAAAGTTTATTATCACAAGATTTATTAACCAACAAAAGAGAAAAGATTGCTGCTATTAATTTGATTTCAGAAATGGATCTTAGAAATGAATTTTTGGAATTAATTAAAGAGAAAAACAACAATAATAAAGCTAAAATTTCTGAGAGATTAGGAGCTAAGTTTATGTCATCAGTAGATAAGAGTAAACATTAATCTGTCCTGAAAGACTATTCTAATATAAAACTTTACTATACCATCTGAAATTTTACACTAATAATAACCGCTTTATCTTTGGAGCGGTTTTATCTTTCAAATTATATTGCTTTTGGATAATAAGTTTTCAGTTCATTCATTATCATTTTACTTATATTTGTTTCTATAACGTACATAAATAAACAAAACTAATAACCAACCCTTCATGAAACTCTATACTTTCATAGCAGTACTATTCTTGCTGTCCTTCAGCTGTGCAAAAAAAGACCAATACCGTGTAGGCCAGCAATGGAACTACAAAACCCGTCCTACGGAAAAAAACTCTATCCTTACCATATTAAAGATTGAGGAATACCCCGAAATTGGAAAGGTGATTCATATTTCTGTCAGTGGGTTGAAGATGAAAAACCCTGCCAGCCCTAGCGGTTATGCAGAAAACCTCAGCCATCTTCCCCTATCAGAAGAAGCTTTAAACAAAAGTATAACCACCCTGAAAAGTGAGACCGGCAAAAGCCGGATTCTCTTGAACTGGACGGATATTCTTACTGGAAAAAGAATTCGATAAAGGAAATGCCGGGATATTTACCATTCCCGTTTCTGAGATCGTAAGTACAATGGAAAAATCTATTGTGGCAGGGGATTATACGAAATAAAATCCAACACTTCCCAATGCTTTTTTATACGATCATAACAATATATATTCTCATGAAATCAAGAATTCTCTTTATTCTTATTATTCTAATTTCTTATAGTTGCTCACTAAGTAAATATCATAACGTTCCTGTTCGAAATGAAATTGATCTTTCTTTTAAAAGCTTCAGTGAAATTAAAAAAGAAGAAATGGATAAAGCATCAAAAGATATTACTCTTGGATATTTTTGGGGAATTGGAGAAGATATTTATCCCGCTTTTCAAAAATATAAGTTTGAAATTCCCAGATCATATCAACGAAACGAAAATAACTTCATTCTTAAAGTAGATTATTTTTTCACCAAAGATGAGCAAATCAAGTTCAAGTCTTATGAATGGAATGAAAATGAAAAAATTGAAACTTCGAATGAAATGTTTAACGAAAAATTCCACGAAATAAAAAAATATATTACTGAAAATCTTGGAAAACCATCCCTTGAAATATATGAAGATTTAGAAAAATCTACAGAAGAAACGGTAAGGGATGATATAAAATGGCACAATAAAAATTTAAGTGCTTATTTATTTCGTTTCAGAGGAAAAGGTGGATTTGATCAAATACGTTTGGCAATTTATTGTGATTAAGAATATTGTTATGAACAGAAGAATATTAATAAAATAAAGCTATACATGAAAAAAAATTACTATTAGGAATATTGTTCTCTGTTTCAATTTTTTTCACATTAAAGCTCAGGATTTTCCACAAAAATTTGAAAAGGAATTTTGCATTTGTTTATCTGGTAAAACAAATTATACTGATGAAACATTTAAAACTTGTTCCTATGAAGTAATGTCAAAACTTCACAAAGATTTTGAAAACTTTCATAACAGCACAGCCAACAAAAACAGAGATGATTTTATGAAAGAATGTATGATCAGATTAATAAATAATTGTGATCCTTTCTATATTCATATGGCTGATTTAAAGAAAACAGGAATGGACAAGTTTAGAAATGATTACAAAGACATAAGTATCGATTCTCTAAAAAATAAATTTACTGAAACAAAGCTCTTATCTGATTATTGGGAAATAGCCAACTGGTATTTTGCCCATAATGAAAATGAACAGGCTGAAAGGATATATAAAGAAATTTTAAAAAATGAACCTGATCAAATAGAAGCTGCGTATATGTTAGGGGCACTTTATGATGAATGGGGAAAATACCAGGAAGCAAAAGTTTTATACGACAAAGTATATAAAATTACAGGAAATATACAGTATAAATTATATTCGGAAATGGATTTGAAAAGGATAAAATAATGATCACATGATTCAGAAATAAAATTGCTTATAAGTAGAAAAATTAGTTTGCTAACTCCCAAAGCCTTTCGACTTTGCATAAAAATCACCCCAAAGCCATCAGATTTCGGACAATAAAGTATCTCCAACCCCTTCAGTGCCCCCTCCGGCCCCTTCCATAAGCCCCTATAGCCCCTTGACTAAGGAGGTATCTCCCCTTCGGAACGGCCTGTACCCCCTTATGCAACCCCCTATAACCACTTCACTAAGCCCCTTCACCCCCTTCCATAAGCCCCTTCACCCCCTTCCATAAGTCCCTTCACCCTCTTGGATAAGGGGCTATACCCTCTTCATAACCCCCTCTACCCCCTTAGGTAAGGGGGTAACTGTACCTGCAGAAATATAAAGTGTGAATGAAATCAACCGTTTTTTTAGAAAAAATAACCTGATGTTTGCCTGAATAAAGCACTTTTAAAAATTCTCTCCAACTTTTTCCTATCTTTAAACCACGAATATGCTATTAAAGACTGATCCGGAAAATAAGCCTGAATCACTGAAAGTATAAAACAGAACCCAACACTAAAACCCATACCATTGAAAACAAAATTATTATTCCTGTCATTTTTGAGTTCACTGCTGGCTCATGCGCAAACCCTTAATTTTAAAAGTCTCGCCAATATGTCGGTAGGCAGAGGAGCTGCAACCTGTGTCATTGTAGATGATAATATATACGTGATCAATGGATATCAGGAAAGCGGAGGCAATGCCAACTATATTGAAAAATATAATATTACTGATAACAAATGGAGTGTTCTCAATTCTATTCTAAGTCCCAAAAAATTTGCTAATTCGGAGACTTATGATCATAAAATTTATATTTTTAACGGTTGGGGAAACAGCCATCTTGAAATTGTAGACCTTGCAACCCTTAAAGTAACGAAGGGTGCTGTTAACCGCTCCTACACAGGAAATGCAGGTTCTGCCATCCATAACGGAAAAATATATGTGTTCGGCGGCAGCGGACTCAACGGCGCTGCAACCACTGCCTTTTCCAACAGGTTCCAATATTATGATATTGCTTCCAATACATGGCATCCATTACCGGATATGCCCACAGCCAGAGAAGCAAAGGGTAAGATTGTGAATGACAAGCTTTATGTCATTGGCGGTTTTAACGGTACTTCATCCCGCCTGATCAATATCTACGACATCAACACCAACCGGTGGACCGATCAGATTACAATGCCAGCCGGGATATCCGGACATGCATTAGCGGTATCCGGTGATAAGATTTTTATTGCAGGGGGCTATAACAATCAGACTTTTCTGGCCTATTTTGATACGGCAACCAATAAATTCCATCAGCTGTCATCCAATATGATCCCCAGAAGACACGCTGCAGCGGAAGTATATAACAATAAATTATATATCATCGGCGGAAGTACAACATCTGTAACCAAATCAGCTATTAAAAGCTTACAAGCAGCTGATATTTCTGAAAGCGCTCTCTCTTCAAATGCAGCCGGGGAAAACCGTGAGACTAAAACAAAAGTCTATACCAACGCATCCAGAGACGGTTTCATCATCAGCAATAAAAATAACAGCAATCAATTTGAATTTACCGTGTACTCTTTAGATGGAGAAGTGATCAACAGGGGCTTTGCCTATTATAACAGAAATATAGATTTATCCAAAGTACAAAGAGGAACTTATATTTTCAGTTTTAAAGATGAGAAAGGCATTTTGCAGAAGATTAAAATTGTAAGATGATAGTAAGCTTCAGACACACAATTCCGTCATAATAATCCGGAGACTAATTAATACCAGATACACCAGCATGCAAGACATGTTCTATGGAAGGTATTATTCGATAAATAAAACTTCAACATCAGAATTCTCCTCCTATATTTAAATTTATTCACAAAAGCTTTAGCCGATAGTAATACATGAAAACTACAAATGGAAAATATTTTTAAAAACTACGAAAAAACGTTAACCCGAAAACACAGTATTGGCTTCACTCCCAAATATAAAGAAGAATTCAGAACATTTGTCAACGAAGTACTTTTTATTGCCATTGCAGAAAAAACATTTGAAAAATTAGGCTGGGATATCGTTTATAAAGATGATCAAAGTATCGAAGCAAAATATAAAGATACAGGATGGATAAATGAGCGTTGGACGGAAATTATTACAGCAAATTATAAAAATGGCGGAGTCCTGGTAAAAAGCGAATCTTTAGGTAACGAAATATGGGACAATGGAAAAAACTCTAAGAGAGTTAAACTATTTATTTATGCTTATCAGGAAACCTTAAAAACGTTCAATATACAAGCGCTTAAGGATCTCGAAAAGGAAATAGAAAAGAAAAATAACTGGGATGACTATATAATCCCTGAAACACTACCCCAACCAACACCAGCAAAAATTCCTACTATCACACTACCAGTTATTGGTGGTATATTTATTTCCCTGATTACTGGATTTCTGGTAGCGTGTCTTTCTATAAAAGGGCTATATTTTATTGGTCTTTTTGAGTTTCTTGTAGCAACAGCTCTTGTTTGTGTGATGAAATATTTAATTAAATTCTCTAATTATACTGATTTTAATAAACTGTTATATCTACTAGGCGGAATGATCGTGCTAACATATGCTTCAAATGAATATTTTCAGTATGAAATAATTTTAAACACGAATAATCTTGAGAGAATTGGATTTTGGAATTTCCTAAAAATAAGATTTTTACACGGCTTTACAGTTAACAAAATAAATTTAGGATGGATTGGATGGATCATTATATGGATTGTACAGCTTGGGTTAACAGGTATTTTTGTTTACTTTAGGTTAGCCTCTGTACTTACGAAATATGTCATTGAAAGAGTACCGGCTGAAGTTGTTGATTTTGCATTTTATCATGCAGTTAAAGATAAGTCAGAGGAAGAGATCAGAGCAGAGCTTGCCAACAAAGGATGGTCACATGTACAATCTCAAAATGAAGTTTTTGAGGCCATTGGTGGCCATCAAAATGTAGTAACCCTGAATAGAATTAAATAAATCAGATCATATTCAACATTACTGCCATTATACAAATAGCATGAAAAATATAAATCCAATTGTGATTTTTCTAGCCCTGATGCTTCATTTAAATATCAGTGGACAAACCTTCAATATCACCGAACGCCAAATCCAAATCAATACGAACAATATTTTCAGACCCGCTTCAAAAGTTGAAATGATAACTTCGTTAAAGTTTAAAAATGATTATTATTCAATATTTGAAGAAACCCAAATGTATGACTTTGGCCATAAAAGAAAGTATCTGATAAAATATAACCTTCAGGGGGAGATACTATTCTCAGAAAAATTACCGGAAGAGCTTTCCAATAGCTATTATCTGGATTTGTTTGCACTGGACGGTCATGTATATGTTCAGCTCAATAATAATACAAGATATGTACTTGATACAAAGAGTAATCAGTTTATAGAAACTACTAAAGGCGATGATCTGGTGTATAAAGATGACAATTATAAAGTTATGTATAAAAGTTTTGGAGAATGGGGACAGGCAACATGGTTTATCAACACAAAAGATAAGTCAGAATTTTTTGCAAGCTTAAATGGCAAGAACATTAATTTTTTAGCAGGAAAGTTTTACATCACCAATCTTTCTGTCAAAGTATACAATTTATTTCTTAATCCAAATAATATTTAACCATGAAAAAATTATCTTACATTTCAATTTTCCTGTTTAGTTTACAATCATTTGCTCAGGCTGGACCACCTCCGGTAGCCTACCCAACTGAAGAAAATAAAATTTTAATCGATAAACTGATGGAGACCACCGAATTAAAAAGCTATATCTATAATTACTGCATTGACAGAATAAATCTCGCATCCAGATTAGAAAAATGGGATGAAAACAAGAAGAACGAAATCATAAAAAGCATTCATCTCGAAAAAATGGACGATGCCGTCTATAACTCATTCAGCAGTTATACAAAGGAAGAGTTACAACTGCTCATCAATTCATTCAACAAATTATCAAAAAGAAAATCATATATATTTCCAATGCCTTCAATCTTACAGGTGAGAATGGAAGGGTTTTCTAAATCATTAATTAACGGAAACTATTTATATTTGAATGAAAAGAAGTAAAATATTTTACGTACATAAAATTGATGATATATCTCCGGATTGATAAAAATAAAGAGAAATGGGGCCAGTGAAAGTATAAAACTTAGCCAGCCTGCAACACCGGAAGCTAGATTTGAAAACTAATAACCGTACTATGACTGCTCAGGAACTTGAATTATTATTAACAGACAGAGCCCGGACATCTGATCTCAGACAGAAAGCATTTGACACGCTTCACAAAATACTTTCCGAAGACCCTGACGAACTGATAGGAGGTTTCGCACCCGGTGAAATTACCTTCCTGTTTGACGGCTATCAATATCTGACTGAACAGAGATACAGCGAACCTATTATCAGAGCAAGAATAGGTATATATGTGGAAAATGATATGTATCTTGGAAATTCAGAACCCATCGGATATTATGATCTTGAAATGGATTTTGACGGCGAAATAGTGGATGACTGGTTTGTTATCGAAAAAGAAAAGTACCTGAAAGACATCGGAATCATATCCTATTTTCAGGGAATGAACAAAAAGATGCCTTCTCAATATCTTACCGGAAATCATGGCGAATATGAATTTGTTTCTTACATATCCTTAATCGGAACGTTATTCATCAGCAAAGAATTCGAAAGTTCCGGAGTATTCGTCAACAAAGCAAATACTTATCTGAAAACCGATGGCAAACCCTTACCTGATAAAGATTACTTAAAGGAATGCCGATATTTCCTGAAAATAATGAGCCGCTACCTGATAGAAAACAACCTGATCAGTGAAGAATTGAAACAAAGATTAGACTTGAAACGTGAAAAATAAAGTCTCCATTTTTTATCCCTCCAACTTTCCCTTATATTTGTTTCCACAACGGTCTGATCAATGATGAGGACATAAACCAAACAAAAAATATGACAACAAAAGAAGAATTCTGGGACAGGAAAAGAAAATTAAATGATGATTTTCTCGTAATGAGTTCCCTGTCAAATCCGGCCACCGAAGAACAGATTACAAGGTATGAAGAAAGTACAGGTTTTACATTCAGTGAAGATATTAAGGATTTCCTGACAACATTTGGCTCCTTGCTTTTTGAAGTTAAAGAAGAAATATGGAAACGGCCCGAAGAGTTTGATGTTCTTCCAGCCTGGAAATTCGGGTACGGCTTTTTTGTGTACGGGCTTTCGCAGGATGAAGAAATGCCTTCATGGATGGGGTTTGAAGAGAAACATGCCGAAGCTCTTGAATATAAAGAAAAGCCTCTGGGCCAATTATTTTTCAAACGCAGCGGAAATCTGTACAGAGCCTATACAGACAACGGAATCATAAAAATTGAATATGACAAATATGACGAGGAAGATTATGAAGTATTTGAAGGAAACATTTATGACTTTTTAATCAAAGAAATTGACAAATTAGAAGAAGATTATCAGGAATATATCAACGAAGGAAAGTCATGATCTGAATATGAAAAAAGCATTTGAATTTCTTACCCATTTAAAAGAAAATAACAACCGGGAATGGTTCGCTAAGAACAAATCTGAATATGATGCCATTGTAAAAGAAAATAAAGTTTTATTTACGCAGATCTATCATGAACTTCAGGAGCATGATCAGCTTAAAGGAATGCATATTTTCAGGATTTACAATGACGTCCGTTTTTCCAAAAACAAAACACCCTATAAAACCAATTTCGGAGCGGGATATTCCCGTTCGAAGCCTATGCTGAGAGGCGGATATTATATTCAGCTGGAGCCGGGAAACAGTTTTGTAGGAGGAGGCTTCTGGGGTCCGGAAGCCAAAGATTTACTCCGTATCCGTAAAGAATTTGAAATCAGCAGTACAGAAATTGAAAAAATTATTTCCGATACAACTTTCATCAAATATTTTGGAGAACTTAAAGGTGATGCTGTAAAAACAGCACCACGGGGTTTTGATAAAAATCATCCGGCTATAGACCTGATCAGAAAAAAACAATTCCTGGTAATGCGGGAATTTACTGATAAAGAAGTTTTATCAGATAATTTTCAGAAAGAAGCAGTACTTACCTTGCTTGCCATGCGTCCCTTTTTCGATTATATGAGTGATGTACTTACGACGGATCTGAATGGGGAACCTTTGTTTTAAAGTTGATGTATTCAACTAAATAATCTGTTTTTTATTCTATTCTACTTATTTGTAATTTAGCCAATCCTAAAAAACAAAACCATGAAATCCTACATTTTATTTTCTCTTCTTTTTATTTCCTGCATAGTAACCGGCCAGGGAAAAGAATACCCATCCATAAAAAAGGAGATTTTCCTGAAGGCATTTATATGACCCTGGAAGATGTTTTAAATAAAAAACCGTCTTCCACCGGAAATGTTTACGACTTACAAAAACCTCTTAATTGATGAAAAACTATACCATTATTTGCTTCTTTCTTTTTTCCTGCATGATATGGTCTCAGGAAATAATATATCCCCAATACACTTAC
This sequence comes from Chryseobacterium sp. 1B4, assembly GCF_036631475.1. NCBI lineage: Bacteria > Pseudomonadati > Bacteroidota > Flavobacteriia > Flavobacteriales > Weeksellaceae > Chryseobacterium > Chryseobacterium sp. 1B4. Next base: position 339,188 of record NZ_JAPNUF010000005.1, on the reverse strand, counting down.
AAAAAAACGTAAACAGTATCAATACTATAAAAACAGATAACGTTTATTTCTTCTATTTTAAAGAAGTACAATACATTGGACCTTTTGTTAAAAATATTTCACTTGAGTATGTTGAAAATGATCGATACAGTAAATTACTGGATCATAACTATAGATATGAAAACTTTGATACTCTCAATGATGAACTTAAAAAACGAGAATATAAAGATCTCCGTATTTTTGTGGATACATCTCAAAAAACACCATTATCTAAAACTGATATTGATAGCACAAAAATATCATATGCAGACCGTCTTGCCAAAATAGACAGTTTAAATGCTGGTTTAAAGCTGTCAAAAGAAATCCCACTCATTATAAGGTACTACGACGGATTTCCTGTTACCATTTACAATATGGAGGAAAAGGAACGTTTAATCGGTTTTGGTAATAATATAATACTAGAACTTGAAGGCCTCGATAAAAATCACCAATGGAAAAAAATATACGGTTTCAGAAGATACACATGTGGAACAGGTATTAAGTTTTTCGTCTTAAAACCAAAAGAAATAGCAACTGTGTTTGAACCTCGCTTAAGCGGCAATTTTAAAACAAAATTCAGATACAGATTGGGAAATATTCTTTCGAATGAATTTGATGGAAGTATCAATGATAAATATTTCGAAAATAAAGATTAATTTATTCTTTTGTTAATTACATTTGCCATTATTTTTATTTGTTTTGTGGTTCTTGTATTTTCAGTAGCAAAACTGTATTATCCGGAAGAGAAAGATTATGATTCATTTGAAAAGGAAATGGATAGACAGCATGAATATGACGGGATTTTTCAATACACAGAAAAAGGGTTTTATATTAAGCAAAATAATAACTCTGAATTTATAAAATGGGATGAAATTATTTCAATATATTTTTTCAGTGTCCCAACTCCATTCAGTGATAGAAAACAATCCGGGCTTGAAATCATTACGGGTAATAAAAGCTATGAATTTGATCATAATGTAACACCGGGAATCGTAAAATTAGAAGATCAGCTTTCCTTGAATCTTCCAACCTGGGATATAGATTCTCCAATGGTCAGAATTAATAATTTCGGGCTTGAGAAAACAAAGTTATTTGAAAAAAATAGTTCTAAATTACAATAAGTCAGAACTGTTCTTCAACGAAAAATATTTTCTGCAATAGCATGTAACAATATCACACCTAAAAGTGTCTTATTATAAAAGCTAAATGAAGTTTATTGTAACCTGCCTCGTTTTATTATTCTCTTCTGTTTCCCTTTTCTCACAGAAATCCCAAAACCTGGAACAGCTATTCTCAACGTACGAAAAAGCCGGTCTGTTCAGTGGTTCTGTTCTGATTGCTGAAAAAGGAAAAATTATTTTTGAAAACAGCTATGGCTACAGGAATGCACCTAAGAAGGAGAAAAACACCAATAACAGCATTTACCGGGTTTTCTCCACCACCAAAATGTTCACGGCAGCTGTTATTTTTCAATTGGAAGAACAGGGAAAATTATCTCTGAACGACAAACTCTCCAAATATTATCCTGATTTTCCGAAGGGTGACAGCATTACTATAGCGCATCTGCTTTCCCATACATCAGGAATTCAAAATCATACCAACTCTGAGGATACTGTAGATGAAGAAACATTTTTACAGTTTATTTCTGCAAAACCTTTGAATTTTTCCCCGGGCAAAGACTGGGATTACTCCAATTCCGGATATTATATTCTGGGGTATATTATTAAGAAAGTTACAGGGCTGGAGTATGATCAAGTCATAGAAAATAACATCCTGAAACCTTTGAAAATGAATCACAGTGGATTCAACTTTAATAATGTGACAGATAAAAATAAAGCATTGGGTTATGAATTTCTATCCGATAATAAATCTAATGAAGCATTACGTTTCAAAACTGACCATCCTTTTGCAGCAGGAGCCATGTATTCTACGGTGGAAGATCTTTTCAAGTTTAACGAAGCATTAAAGAATTATACCCTCCTGAAAAAGGAAAGCACTGATAAAGCTTTTACGCCTTATCTCAAGGATCATTATGGATTAGGCTTCCAGATTTCGACTGTTTTTGACAAAAAACGGGTGGGTCATGATGGCGGCGGACCAGGTTACAGGAGCAGATATTACAGAATTCCGGAGGATGATATTTGTGTGATTGTCCTATCAAATTCAGAACTTTCGCACACAGATTTTATCTTTCCCCTGGTGGAAAAAATACTGTACAATAAGCCTTATGATATTCCTGCTATTGCAAGAGTGAGCGCAGAAGACTTAAAAAAGCTGGAAGGAGTTTATTCCACCGAAAATTCAAACTTTTACATCAGAAGTGCTGATGGAAAGCTGGTCTTTAAAGAAGGCAGCTATCCAAGAAATGCCTTGCTTCCAAAAAGCAGGACCTCATTTCAATTGGATGAAAAATTTTCCTGTACTTTTAGGCCGGATCAAAATGGAAAAATAGATACTGCTGTTATACATTTCTGGGACGGAACGGTAAAAACAGCCAAAAGAAACAGCAATACTCTTACATGGGGAATTATTGGAAATGCCACCCCCAACGGCTGGGACGGGAAAGATATTCCGTTACAGGCAGATCCTAAAAACCCGATGTTTATTTTCTGAAAAATTATAAACTGAATAAGGGTAATCTGAAATTCAGGTTTAATAATGACTGGGGGTACAGCCTTGGACTGAATAATGATAATCAAAGTATTGCCTTTGATGCCTATGACTTCCCCATTTCGGAAGATGGAATTTATGATATTGTCCTCGACATGACCGATGCTGTAAAACCACGATACAGCATCAGGAAATCAAACCCATAAAATTGCCATTTGTAAGTAAAAATACACATTTTCAAACCGTTCTGTTTTCAGAACGGTTTTTATTTTTAATATCCATTGTTATTTTTTATTATTTTTATCTCACACAAAATCAAACTACAAAATATATTTTATGCCTCATTTTATTATAGAATGTTCACAGGATATTCTCCGGCAGAGAACCCCCGATGAATTACTGGATGCCGTTTATGAAGCAGCTGATGCAACAGGTCTGTTTGCTCCCAATGATATTAAAGTAAGGCTTCAGCCCTTTCAGTATTACAGATTAGGTACAGGTAAGAAAGACTTTTTACACGTATTCGGTTATATCATGCAGGGCCGTACGACAGATCAAAAAGCTGGTCTTTCAAAACAGATCACCAGCCGGCTTTCCGAATTGCTGCCTGAAATTTCCTTTCTTTCTGTCAACATCAGTGATTTTGAAAGAGCAACATACAGCAACAAAGCACTCCTCAATCCTGAAAATTCAGATCAGGACCGGCATTTCGGATTATAGCATCATTTCTCAAACCCAATAAATATAATATTATGAGCTTAAAAGCATTAGTCAGCAAAAGTGTACAGTACAACAACTGGGTGGTCAACAAATATATTGACTGGCTATCCACAAAGTCAGACGAACAGCTGAACCGGGAAACCATTTCAAGCTTTCCAACAATCTTAAAAACCCTGCATCATATCTGGCAAACCCAGGAATACTGGTGGAGCCACATTTCCGAAAATAATGATTTTGATTTTACCAAAACAGCAGAAGCTACCAGCAAAGAGGATGTTTTCAATGCTATAAAAAACAATTCACAAAAGCTGGTAGATTATGTGGAAAGCTTGACTGAAGAGGATCTTTCTAAAAATGTAAAGATAGAATCCCAATGGTTCCAATGTGACTTTTCCAAGTACGAATATATCCAGCATGCCATTCTTCACGGCACCTACCACAGAGGACAGATTGTAACAATGGGAAGAAATATCGGAATAACAGATGCTCCTATGACAGATTTTAACTTCTGGAATATTTATAAAGACAAGTAATAAAGAGTACAGTTTTGTGGATAAGTTGAAAACTAAATCTCATACCTCTGCAGGATTCCAGGTAAACAACTGGATACAAGTTACTTATATCACAAACATACAGTTATCCACATATTGAAATATCTGTGGATAACTTTTTATATGCCAATGTACCGCTGTGGATAAACTATGGATAAGTTTATCAGTCATTAAAAATAACCCCGATAACATTCTATAATTCAATAAATTAAAAATAAAATTATTTTTTGCAGAATTTTCAGCATAGAAAAGTCTGTGGATAAGTTATGTGAATAAGTTATCCACAGTTACATCTTCATATATTCATCTTTCAAATTCGAATAATGAACATTTATTCATAATTTATTATGTATACTTTTTTATAAATTGCAGTAAAAACAAATCACCAAACAAAGAAATAAATACCACAAAGCAATTCTATTCAAGTAATTAAGGATATATTTACCAAAACAAACTACAGATATGATAACGATTCTTGTTTATTATTCCCGATTAAATAAAATCTAAACAATCATTAACAGACATCTGCGCAAAAATAATTGTAACACTATGATGAAAAAGTTATCCACAAATAAAAACAGATTGAATAACTTAATAATCCCTCATTCAAATGACAACAACAGACATCAAAGAAAACATCATCCCTTATCTCGGGGAAACTGCACCGTACATTTCCATTCCTGAAAAAATTATTTATAACGGAAGCAGGATGGAAGCTGAAATTTCAGATTATGATTTCAGCAATGAAAATTTTCAAAACTGATAAAGATATTATCATCATTAGGTAGCTGTAACCTTTACAGACTTTTAAATACTTCATCCGGAGACCCGATTTATTTTATGGGTGAAAAGGTAAGGATAAGGCAACTTTCCTATAGAAAATCAGATTCCGCCTCCATCACCTGTGAGAGCTTCCTGGAATCCAAAAGAAAAGGTAAATCTTCACTCCTGATGAGAGATCATCACTCCGGGGAACCCCTCTACTCTTTCGAGCTCGATTATCATATTATAGCGAAAGATACGTTCAGACTTTTTTATAAAGACTATTTCAATGATGCTCCTGTGGAATATTATGATGAAAATCTTCCCGAAGGCAGGATTACCATAGAAGATGAACATACATTTAATGTTTTACTTAACCCTTTTACGCCTAACCAATGTAAAGGTCATTTTGAAAATTATCCTATCGTACCTTCTGTTTTTATCATGAACTGTACATTAAGGGAAATTCTTAATTTCATGGGAAATACCGGCACATATGAAATAGACAGCCTGGAAGGTTTTGCTACCAGGGCTATGCCGACAGGAATAGAATACAGAATTGAAATTTCTCACCAGCAGTTCTTAAAGAATCTTATTTTCTTCAAATGTGAAATAAAAGATCTCCTGGGAACACCTTATGCCATTATTATAGTCAACCTGAGATCAACTGATAAAAAATAAATTTCACAGCCCTGTATTTAAATGCAGGGCTGCTTTTACCATCTAAATCATTGAATTTCTAATAGCCTTTTCGTAAATTGGGCTAAAAATAAAGTACACCAATTACTCATTGAAATGGAAAAATATACAATCTCATCAGATGGCCGGAAAATTCATTATAAAGAATCGGGCAACGGAAATACAACTTTAATTTTTATCCACGGATGGCTCGGCAACACAGAGTGGTGGGCAGATCAGCAGCAATATTTTGCCAGCCGGTATCACATTGTACTAACAGACCTTGCAGGACACGGAAAATCTGATTCATCCAGAAAAGAATGGACGAGTGCCCGATATGCCGATGATATTAAAGCGGTTGCTGATGCTGTTCATTCGCAGGAAATAATTCTTGTGGGACATTCCATGTCCGGAGCCTATGTTCTGGAAGCTTCTTTACAGATTCCGGCGGTAAAAGCTATAATTCTGATAGATACATTGAAAAACCTGGACGAATCATTTACTGAGCAGCAAGCTGAAGAAGTGCTCTCTCAATACAGAAAGGACTTCAAATACACTGTGGAAAACTTTCTGCCGCAATTTTTATTTGCAGAAGGAACTCCACCCGCTGTAAAAGAAAGAGTACAGCGTGAATTCCTTCAAAACGATCCTGAACTGGCAATCAATGCTCTGTGGCCTTTATATAAAACAGACTTCAAAACAATTGCAAAACAGATTCAGGTACCCGTTATAGCTATTAATTCAGATGCTTCTCCTACCCATTTGGAAAACAACCGGAAATATCTGAAAAACTATGATTATGTAACCATTGAAGGCGTTGGCCATTATCCTATGCTGGAAAAGCCGGAAGAGTTTAACAGGATACTTGATCAGGTCATAAAAAGATTAGACTAAAAAGCCATTAAACAATCAATATGCAGAATACCCGAATTTTCGCAATGCCTTTTGCAAGTGTTTATCCACATTACGTTCAAAAAGCAGAAAGGAAAGGACGCACTAAAGAAGAAGTTCATGAGATTATATTCTGGCTAACCGGATATAATGAAAAAGAGCTTCAGGAAATATTAGATCTGAAAACAGATCTGAAAACATTTTTCGAAAAAGCTCCTCAGATCAATCCGAATGTTTCACTGATCAAAGGCATCATTTGCGGATATCGTGTGGAGGAAATTGAAGATGAACTGATGAGAAATATCCGCTATATGGATAAACTGATTGATGAGCTGGCAAAAGGAAAGAAAATGGAAAAAATTAAAAGAAAAAATTAAAATTTCAATGTACGAATGGAATTATTTTTACGGAGCTATCATGCTGGATGAGGACTATAGCGGTTTTCTAAACTTCATTAACAATAAAATGCAGTATCAAAAATATTTTTATTTGCATCCGGAAATTTTCTCCCGTGCTACCCAGGAACCAGCTTATTATTATGACAATATTCTTATTTCTTTTGGAAGGACAGAAAGATGGCTTATCGACGATACAAGGGAATTACAAAACTTTATTCGTGAATTTGAAGAAATATTGAGCCATCTTGATTTTGAACATGCTCAGATAAAGACAGGAGGAATAAACTCTGATCATTCTTTCTTCTGGTCAAACAAAGAAAAGATAACAAGGTCTTATCAGTCTGATATGATGATGGGTATTCTGAAACATTATCAGATAAGACTTTATGAAAGCGAAAAGTATTATTTCGGACTGGGAGAGATTAATCTATCTACAGGAATCTTCAACAGAAAAAATGATGACCATGATCTAAGCTCCTTTGACAGACAATACAAGAATTTCAGCTATCCTTTTTAAAGGGCAAAAATTACACAATTCTTTTCCCTAATTCAAAAAACTTCCCGAAATTAGCAGTCTGTGCGTTAAATACTATTCAATGAAATAAAAAATTTAATTACAACATACAGCAAAACTTAGTATAAGTTTTCTTCGGGGCAGGGTGAAATTCCCTACCGGCGGTTACAGTCCGCGACTCCTTTCTTTTGAAGGGACTGATCTGGTGAAATTCCGGAACCGACAGTTAAAGTCTGGATGGGAGAAGAAAATGAGATGATCAGTAAGATTCCTTATGGGCTCTTATTGTATCGTATTTCATTTCCATGTACCGAAGACTATTTTAACTTTTAAAAGTAAAATAACATGGAAAAATTATTGGAACAATTCGGAGCAAACTCCAGAGAACGTGTAGAAAAAGCACTTGCAACGTTACAACAGGGAAAAGGTATTCTTTTAGTAGATGATGAAAACCGCGAAAACGAAGGCGATATCATCTTTCCCGCTTCCACAATTACAGAACAGGACATGGCACTTCTGATCCGCGAATGCAGCGGTATTGTCTGCTTATGTATTTCTGAGGAAAAAAGCCGCCACCTCAACCTCCGTCCGATGGTGGAAAACAACAATTCAAAAATCAAACCGCATTCACAATTTCCATTGAAGCCAGGGAAGGCGTAGAGTCTGGTGTTTCAGCCAAAGACCGTGTCACTACGATCAGAACAGCTGTTGCCACTGATGCACAGGCAGAGCATATTGCAAGTCCTGGCCATGTTTTTCCCTGATCGCCAGAAAAGGTGGTGTATTTGAAAGGCGTGGTCATACCGAAGGCAGTGTAGATCTTGTAAAAATGGCTAATCTGGGTGACGATGCCGTACTTTGTGAACTGACGAATGAAGATGGCTCTATGGCAAGACTTCCTGAAATTGTGGACTTTGCCAACAGAAAAGGGATGAGTGTCGTAACCATCGAAGATATTTATGCTTACCGCAAAATGATAATGAGCAATTAGACTTAACATTTTTAACGCACAGAGCCGCCTGTTGATATGATCAGCAGGCGGTTTTTTCAAAAATTCAATTAAAAACAAAATAAATTAACATTTGAATACTATTTTTTAATTATTTTTAACAAAAATTTCTGACTATGAAAAAATCTTTACTCCTTTTATTAGGAGCATCTGCCATGTTCTCTGCGCAGATCACGCTTACCAAAGCAGCCAATGACCCTATTGCCGGGAATGTTGTTAATTACAACCATGTAACCGGAACTGTAAACAACTCTGCAACAGGAGCCAACGTTACGTTCTCAAACCCAGGCCTTACAATGGGCATCTCGTCACAAACGACCTATTCGGTTCCTACTTCTACTGAGATAACAACTTTTCCAGGTTCTACTATTAAAATGATAGATGGGGCAACTACCGTTTATTATAAGGCATCTGCCACTAAGCTGGAAATCACGGGAATTGTAAACCCTCAGGCCACCTTAAACTTTAGTGTGGACAACGGTACCTATATCAGTTATCCGCTAACTTACGGACCCGCACAAAACGACACAGCCAAAGGAACCTTCTCTTCATCTTCCGCCAACGGATTGTTCAGCGGTACAATGACGGCCGTTGCTGATGCGTACGGAACCCTGATTATAGGAAATCAAACGTACAGCAACGTGCTCAGGGTAAAATATACACAAAACTTTAATCTGTATCCGACTTTTGATATTACTTATTCCAACCCTATCGGAACACTTACCAATACCGCTTATGCTTATTATGATGCTTCTCACAGATACGCACTGCTAAGTTCCACAAGCGGAAATATCAGCATTCCGTTGTTGAGCATCAACCAGACAGTAGCCACCGCATTGGCTTTGAATGAAACATTCCTGTCAACCAGCAATGCCGTAAAAAAAGAAAACTTAATGGTTTATCCTAATCCTGCTCAGGACTTTATAGGCTTCAAAGGAAATACGGATAATTATTCCAAAGCAAATATTTACAGCCTGGATGGAAAGCTGGTTAAAACATCAGATATAAAATCCGGAAACGTACAGATCTCAGACCTTCCGCCAGCGTCTTACTTCATTGAGATCAGCGGAAAAAATGCTGCAGACACAAAAAACACAAAATTCATCAAGAAATAACAAAAGCAAAATCCCCGCTCCTACAAGTGAGCGGGGATTTTTTTATTAAGATTCAAATTAGCCTCTAAAGGTGGCTGCAGGAGCCGTTTCATTATTAAGCTTTCTCTGCATCTCCGTTCTTTTCCTTTTGAAAAATCATAGCTGAGCCCCAGTATAAACATCGGTTTATTGTTCATCATCTGAGTATGAAGTCTATAATCAACCAGGCTCTCCGGTAAACTTTTTGTTTTATACCCGGAAGGCATTCCTATCCAGTACATCCCTATTGAAAATGTCCAGTTTTTATGTTTATAGCTCACAAAAATATGGTTCTGGCTTTCGTTTGTATTCAGGAAAGCCCCGCTAAGGCTGTACACCGGAATATTAACCTGATATTGTACAGAAAAAGATTTATACTCCGGAGAAACTACAAAATAATTTCCTAAATAATCATTTTTAATCAAAGCACCGTTACTTTCAGAAGTAGGTGCAATCACAGTTTTTACTACAAGCAGACTGTTTCCGGAAGGTTTAAAGCCAAAATATTTATTGTTAAAAGAATAGGTCAGGTTATTGGAAAATACCTGTTGAGATTTCAAGAAAGGATTTCCTCTCTGAACAACATTAGGTGCCAATTGCACTACATTACTGCTCAAAGCATTACTCCACGGACTCACCGGACTGTAACCGGATGTAAAACGAAGATTCTGATTGCTTTTAATGAAAAAGTTTTTTACAGTACTGTTTGGTTTTTGCAGGCAGCCTGGTATTCTCACAGGTAGGGGTTAATACTGTTAATCCCCAGAGTATGTTCCATGTAGACGGCGGAAAAGACAATCCGGTTCAGGGAAGCCCCACGGCAGCACAGCAGGCCAATGATTTTGTCATCAAATCAAAGGCAATGCAGGAATATGTCTCCGGATTTTCATTCCCATCTGTTTCCTGAAATACAAGTGAATGACGAAGTATTGGTCTGTGAGGCCATCTTTATGAACCTTTTGAAAGAACGGCCGGAACCAATAGAGATCCTGCAGCAGCCAGCCCAAATCAGCACCACAGAGAAAGAGTTTTATGGATTCTGCTGAAAATTTATCAGTCAGGAAATTTTAATATGTAGTTTTTGGGCTAGGTGTCATGAATTTAAAATGACAGTGAGTACAATCAATTTTTACAATATTTTTTTCTGTTATTATTGATTATTGAGATTTTTGCATACAAAGCTGTTTAAACTTTTTTAAAGAAAGCGTTTCCATAAAATCAGCAATTCAGAGTTGCAAAAAAAAGAACTAAAATCTGGAACTCATAAGCAAAGATAAACCGGTAAGGTTTGAAACTTTGAATATAGCCCGGAGAACTCTACGTTATTTGGCCTTTTCTGTCTTGTTGCTCAGGAAAATAAAAGTTTAAACAAGTTTAATTTTAACAAATAATATTTTTGACTATGAAAAAAACAATACTCTTTTTATTAGGGACTTCTGCCATGTTCTCTGCGCAGATTACGCTTACCAAAGCAGCCAACGATCCTGTTTCCGGAGATCTTGTTAACTACAACCTTGTAACCGGAACTGTAGACAACTCTGCAACCGGAGCTAATGTTACTTTTTCGAACGGAAGTCTTACAATGGGCGCTTCATCACAAACAACTTATTCTGTTCCTACTTCTACTGAACTTACTACATTTCCGGGTTCTACGATTAAAATAATGGATGGAACAAATACCATTTATTATAAGGCATCTGACACTAAGCTGGAAATTACAGGAATTGTAAGTCCACAGGCCACCTTAAACTTTAGTGCAGATAACGGAACTTATAATAATTATCCAACTTCTTTTGGAACCGCTCAAAATGACACCGCCAAAGGGACTTTCACCTCATCCGTAGTCAACGGGCTGTTCAGCGGTACAATGGCTACTCAGGCCGATGCATATGGAACTTTGATTATAGGCAGCCAGACGTACAGCAATGTTCTTAGAGTAAAGTATACCCAGAACTTTAATTTATATTTATCTTTTGATGTAATTTATTCCAACCCTATCGGAACAGTTACCAACACAGCATATGCTTATTATGATGCTTCTCACAGATATGCGCTGCTGATTTCCACAAACGGAAATATCAGCATTCCGTTGTTGAGCATCAACCAGACAGCAGCCACTGCATTGGCTTTAAATGAAACATTCCTGTCAACCAGCAATGCCGTGAAAAAGGAAAATTTAATGGTTTATCCTAATCCTGCGCAGGATTTTATCGGCTTCAAAGGAAATACGGATAATTATTCCAAAGCAAATATTTACAGCCTGGACGGAAAGCTGGTTAAAACTTCAGATATAAAATCCGGAACCGTACAGATCTCAGACCTTCCGCCAGCGTCTTACTTCATTGAGATCAGCGGAAAAAATGCTGCAGGCACAAAAAAAACAAAATTCATCAAGAAATAACAAAAGCAAAATCCCCGTTCCTACAAGTGAGCGGGGATTTCTTATTAACATTCAAATTAGCATCTAAAAGGTGGCTGCAGGAGCCGTTTCATTATTAAGCTTTCTCTGCATCTCCGTTTTTTTCCCTTTTGAAAAATCATAGCTGAGCCCCAATACAAACATCGATTTATTATTCATAATCTGAGTATGAACTCTATAATCTACCAAGCTTTCGGGTAAACTTTTCGTTTTGTATTCCGAAGGCATTCCTATCCAGTACATTCCTGTGGAAAATGTCCAGTTTTTATGTTTATAACTGACAAAAATATTATTCTGGTTTTCGTTTGTATTCAGGAAAGCCCCGCTAAGGCTGTACACCGGAATATTAACCTGATATTGTACAGAAAAAGATTTATACTCCGAAGAAACTACAAAATAATTTCCCAAATAATCATTTTTAATCAAAGCACCGGTACTTGTCTTCACGGTTTCAGAAGTAGGTGTGATCACAGCTTTTACTACAAGCAGACTGTTTCCGAAAGGTTTATAAGATCCTGTAAGCTGTACGCCATACCGCTGTCCGTTTTTACCATTTTCATAAGTGAGTGCATAGCCTCCCAATACGTCATCCTGAACATAATACTGATTGATGATCCTGTTGGTATACCGGTAAAATAAACCTGCATTAAAGTCAAAATATTTATTGTTAAAAGAATAGGTCAGGTTATTGGAAAATACCTGTTGAGATTCCAAGAAAGGATTTCCTCTCTGAACAACATTGGGTGCCAATTGTACTACATTACTGCTCAAAGCATTACTCCACGGGCTCACCGGACTGTAACCTGATGTAAAACGAAGATTCTGATTGCTTTTAATCTGATACGCTAAAATAACCTTCGGAGTAAAAGTCCATTCATCAAAAGTATTCTCTGCACTTTTGTTGTGAATATTCGTAAGACCTGCACCGATACGATAGCTGAATTGATCAACTTTTCCAGAAAATTCTGTATAAAAATACTGCTCCAGATAATTAACGCTGTATTGGGAATAGCCGGCAAGGTTATTGAGGTCGTTGGAAATGGAAGACCTTGAAATACGGTATCCGGACGAAAGCTTTCCTGCTTTAAAATCATGGGTATGTGCCAGCTCCCCTACCAGACTTGTCTGCTTTGCTTTCAGCATCATATCATTATCATATACTGACAGACCTGAACCTACAATCCACTCGCCTGCTGTTTCGGAAGTATTGGTAGTATAGTGAGATCCCACTACATTAATGCTCAGCTCATCTTTTTCACCAATCTTTTTTGAATAGTAAAGATCCAGCCTGGGAATTACATAATCTGAACCATTATTTTTAAACATTGCATGCTCCTCTTTCAGGACATCTTCAGTAAATATACTCTGCCCTGTTCCTTTTGAAAACCTGCTGAAAATATCCATATTCAGCTTGGCCTGAAAAGCATAATCATCAGGGACCAGCCTGGTATACCGCACAGCGATATTCTGGAAAGTATAGCCGAAATGATCCGTCCTGTTTTCATCAGAACGGTAATGTTTACCGTTCAGCTGATAGTCATAGATACTGTTTACCCTTCTGTCATTATAATCCCTCAGATTCAGGGAATATTCCAGCCCGAAATTATTTTTTCCTTTTGTATAATCGGCATAGGCAGATCCATTCACAAAACCTGTATTCAAAGCTGTGGAAACATCAGCACCAAAAACATATCCCGTTTCCGTAGACCTTGTCAGAATATTAACTACAGTATCAGCTCGTGTTGCCCATCTTGCCGGTGGTATATCATAATATTCCACCTTTACTACTTCACTGGGTGCTACACTCCGGATCTGCGTATCCGTAGCTTCAATTCCATTGATAAGAAATAATGTCGTTCCTCCTTTTGTACTGGTAACCGTATTCGCTACAGGATTCAGCTGTAATTCCGGGAGGGTGCGAAGGAGATCTTTTGCATATCGGGCTTTTTCCAGAGCCTCCTTATCAAAAGTATAAACGGCTTTATCCGCAAACTGTTTTTTCCGCTGAGATTTTAAAATAACTTCCTGAATTTCTTTGGCAGCCGCTACATCAGCCGTATCACTTTTCTTCTCCTGAGAAAATATGAAAGTTCCGCAAAGGAAGAAAATGGTATATATAGTTTTTTTCATTCTGAAGATGAATTATACCATTAGGACAACCCATCTCCGATGTTTATTACATTTATAATTACAACTTATTAAAAAATATTCATAATTTCCATGTAAATTCTAATTATTATGTTAAATTCAGCCCGTTTTTTGCTGGTTATTTTTTTACACCGCAAAATGTAAAGTCATGAAAAAGTTATTCATATTAATTCCGTGCTTTCTGTTTCCTGTATTGGAGGCACAGGAGATTCAAAATGATTCGGCAGAAAAGATGAATATCATCAAAACCAATGTCACGGCCTATGCATTCAGAAATATCAATCTGTCTTATGAACGGGCCATTAACCAGTGGTTTTCTGTGAATATCGGCTTTGGAACTATGCCGGAAGGGAAAGTGCCTTTCATTAATGCCTTTCTGAAAGATGAAGATGAGAAAAGATTCCAGAATCTTAGAGTAAAAGCAACCAATTTCACCATTGAACCTAGATTTTATATCGGTAAAGGCTATGGGAAAGGGTTTTATTTTGCGCCTTATTACCGCTACTCCAGCGTCACCTCCAATACTTTTGATTTTTATTATGATTATAAGGGGCCGGGTGGGGTTACCTACCAGATTCCTATTAAAGGGCAGGGAGATACCAAAGGAAACAGCGGCGGGCTGATGGTTGGGGTACAGTTCTTTTTAACAAGAAGCCAGAATCTTGTGCTGGACTTCTGGATTGCAGGAGCTCACTATGGAAGTGGAAAGGGCGATTTTACCATGACCTCAGATTATGTACTGACGCCCGACATGCAGGCCCAATTAAAAAAGAAATAGAAAACCTCGATATTCCATTCGTAAAATATACCGTGGAAACCAATGCCAATGGAGCCAGAATAAAAGTAGACGGTCCCTGGGCAGGTTTCAGAAGCGGACTTTCGATTGGATACAGATTTTAAATACACAATTTATAATAAACCGTTCTTTATCAGTACGGTTTATTTTTTTCTGAAATTTGTATCTTGGATCCCATTATAAAAACTTCCTGAAATTATACGATGAACTCAATCTCAATCACCACCGGCCAAAGAATCAAGGCGATCATAGGCGGATCTATCGGAAATCTTGTCGAATGGTATGACTGGTACGCGTATGCTGCCTTTGCCATCTATTTTTTCGCATTCTTTTTTCCCGGATTCTGATCTTAATGCACAACTGATGAATACTGCGGGAATATTTGCTGTAGGTTTTCTCATGAGGCCAATAGGTGGATGGATGTTCGGGAGTATTGCAGATAAGATCGGAAGAAAAAAGCGATGACGCTTTCCGTTTTGCTGATGTCTTTCGGATCATTACTGATAGCGCTTACTCCAACTTACGAATGTATAGGCATTCTGGCCCCTTTATTACTTTTACTTGCAAGGCTGCTTCAGGGCTTAAGTGTTGGTGGAGAATACGGAGTCTCCGCAACTTACCTCAGCGAAATGTCTACACAGGACAGAAGGGGATTTTATTCAAGTTTTCAATATGTCACTTTAATTGGCGGTCAGCTGATTGCTTTAGGAATTCAGCTTATTTTACAGAAATTGCTTCTGACCGAAATCCAACTGGAAGAATGGGGCTGGAGAATTCCTTTTGTGATCGGGGCCATGCTTTCTATTATCGCATTGTATCTTCGGGCTAATCTCCATGAAACCGAAGCTTTTGAGAATAAGAAAGATGTGAGTGAAAAGAAAAAAGGAACGGTAAAGGAGTTGCTGAAACACCCGAAAGCTTTGCTTACTGTTGTAGGTCTTACATTAGGAGGAACGCTGGCGTTTTATACCTACACAACATATATGCAGAAATTCCTGGTTAATACGGTTCATCTTACCAAGGAACAATCTACCCTGGTCTCCTTTATTTCATTATTTATATTTGCCTGTCTCCAACCTGTATTTGGAGGGCTTTCTGACAAAATCGGAAGAAGACCGCTCCTTTTAGGGTTTGGAATACTGGGAACTTTATGTACGGTTCCGCTTCTTACAGCCCTCAGCACTACCACTTCAATCTGGACTGCATTTTTCCTGATCATGGCTGCATTAATTATTGTAAGCGGCTACACTTCCATCAACGCAGTAGTAAAAGCCGAACTTTTCCCTTCTGAAATCCGGGCACTTGGCGTAGGCCTTCCTTATGCTATTACTGTGGCTGTATTTGGAGGAACTGCAGAATATATTGCACTTTGGTTTAAGAAAATTGGTTCTGAAGAATACTTTTACTGGTACATTACCGGATGTATTCTCTTTTCTCTGGTTGTTTATATCGGAATGAAGGATACTAAAAAAACTCTACCCTGGATAAAGATTAAAGTTCAGAACTTTATAAAAAATTGCGCCGCAGATTCCTGCGGCGCAATTTCTATTTTAATGATAGGCCTGTTTAAATTTTTCAATCATACTGTCCAGATTATGACGCTGGACATATATGCTTTTCACCTCCTGATACCTTGGCGATTTGTAGAAAACCTCGTGGAAATCCATACTTCCGTTTCCCACCTTTACTACTTTCTGTACTTCGATATTCAACTTTCTCAATTCGTCTTTGAAGACTTTAAATTCATCTTGGATACTACTGCTCATTAATATTTTTGGTTTTTAGTTAAAAATTCCACTTACCCCTTCAAATATTAGGGGTTGTCTCTCAAATTCTGAATAAAGTTAGTAAATTTATCAACACAAAATAACACTTTGTCAATATTTTATCATTTTTTTTACAAATAGTCAGTTAATAATATCCGATTGATACATATTTCGTATTTTTAACTTCATAAAAAATCGCAACAACATTATACAAACCATGATTATTAAAGCATTTTTATCATTATTCTTTTTAACACTTCTCACTTTTCTGAATGCTCAGAAAATGGAATTCAAACACCGGATTATGCAGTAATTCAAAAAATATTGAAGATAAAAACTCGGAATTCTATTATCCGAAGCTTTTAAAAAGATTAAAACAGAATGATACGCTTCTTACAGGCAGCCAATATCGTCATCTTTATTTTGGTTATACCTTTCAAAAAGAATATCAGCCCTATAAGACCGGGAAGAAAGCTGAGGAAGTAGCCAAATATTACAGTGGAGAAGGTATTTCACAAAAGACCTCTCAAAAGGAATCCAGCTGTTTTTGGGTGCTCTGGATGAAAATCCGCTGGATCTGCGTGCCATGAATTATCTCGCCTATCTGTATCATTTAAATAATGATGATGAAACTGCAAGAAAAATTGCAGGAAACTTCCATGGGCTATTAGGCGCTATTCTGACATCCGGTGATGGATTGACATGTGAAACAGGCTTTCATGTTATTTCCGTAACTGATGAATACGTACTTCTGAACAGGTTCCAGATGGAAACCCAATCACAAAGCCTGAAAGGAAAATGTGATTATCAGGAGTTTGAAAAAGGCAAATATAAAGTGCCGGGATTTTATTTTGACATCAGCAGATTCTATGGAAGAATATTAGATTAATAATTTTTATAAAATAAATTCCATATGGTTTTACCCTGAATATAAGGGTTTCGGAGAAGGAGAAATAATTTTTTTCATAAAAAATAAATTTTTGTGTAACATTTTTTAAAGTTTCGTCTCTAAAAGACAAATAAACCTTAAAACTTTAGAAATCATGAAAAAATTTACATTCCTTCTTATCATCATGTTATTTTTTTTAGCGGTGTGCAATATATTTGGACAGCAAACAGCATATCCGTTTGAAGTAAAGAAAACCGGAAAAGGTAACCAGTCATTAATTTTTATTCCAGGGTTTGCTTCTTCAGGAGATGTATGGAGCGAAACGACTGCAAAGTTTGAAAACAACTTCACTTGTTATACTTTAACGATGGCAGGATTTGCCGGAACAAAACCGCAGGCAGAGGCCAGCTTTAGAGATTGGGAAAAAGGAATTGCAGCTTATATCAGAGATCATAAAATTGACAAGCCTATCCTTATCGGGCACAGTATGGGAGGGGGCTTGCCTTAGCTATCGCAGCCGATTATCCGGAACTTGCAGGTAAAATCATTATTATTGATACTCTTCCGTGCCTGGCAGCAATGTCTGATCCCAATTTCAGTGTAAAAGAGAATAATGACTGTTCATCCACCATTACTCAATTAACTGCTATGAATGATGAGCAGTTCCGAAAAATGCAGGCTCAGGCAATCCCACGTCTTCTGGCAGATACTTCTATGCAGGAAACTGTAATCGGCTGGAGCATGAAGTCGGACCGAAAAACATTTGCTAAAATGTACTGCGACTTTTCCAATACCGATCTCAGAGAGAAAATAAAAAACATACAATGTCCTTCTCTTATTCTTCTGGAATCGTTTTTTGTTAACCTTAAACCAACGATTGAAAGCCAGTACAGGAATTTAAAAAATGTCAATATGCAGTATGCTTCAAAAGGATTGCACTTCATCATGTATGATGACAAGGATTGGTATTTTAACCAGCTTACTAACTTTTTATCTTCGAAATAATGATTTTTGAAGAGATATACGAACTCTACTGGCAAAGGATATTCCGTTTATGCATGGGATATGTGAACGACACCGAACTTGCCCAGGATCTTGCCCAGGAAACCTTTATCATTGTATGGCAGCAGCTTCCTAAATTCAGGAATGAATCCAGCGTAGGAACATGGATTTTCAGAATTGCTTCCAATAACTGTCTCCGGCAGATTGAAAAGGAAAAGAAATTTGCCAAAGCAGATTTACCGGTTAATCTGGAAGAGAAAAAGCAGGAATCCATGGAACCCCAGATCCAGATGCTCTACCAGTATATTTCTGAGCTGCCGGAAACAGACAGAATCATCATTTCATTGGAACTGGAAGAGGTAAAACAGGCTGAAATAGCCCATATTGTAGGACTTTCAGAATCCAATATCCGGGTAAAGATTCACAGAATAAAAGAAAAATTAACGCAAAAGTTTAAAGAAAATGGATTCTAATATAGATTTTAAAAATATATGGAAGCAGCAGACTTCCAACAAACCCAATATGGAAGAGCTTCTCGGTAAACTGAAAAAATTCAGAAATCAGAATCTGCGCAGACTGATCTTTGCTAATATTGGATTAATTGCTACTTCTTTATTGATTCTTTTCATCTGGTACCGTTACCAGCCTGAAATGATCACTACAAAAATCGGGATTGTACTTGTAGTTTTGGGAATGGTTATTTTCTTACTTGCCTACAACAAAATGTTTATGGTTTTCTACAAAATTGATCAGACCCAGTCAAATAACGAATATCTGCAAAGTTTATATGTGGTAAAAAATAAGCAGAAGTTTATGCAGACCACCATACTCAACCTCTATTTCATGATGCTGTTTCTCGGAATATGCTTTTATATGTATGAATACACTTCAAGAATGACTCTTGGTTCAGCAATTCTGACCTATGCTGTAACCTCGGCCTGGATTGCTTTCAACTGGTTTTATCTGAGACCGCGAACCATAAAAAAACAGCAGGGGAAAATTGACGAATTAATTAATAAATTTGAAGAGATCAATAATCAATTAAAAGAATCATGATATCTTCCGACAACAAAAACCACTGGGAAAACGTATATGAAACCAAAAACCCGGACCAGGTAAGCTGGACCCAGAAAAAACCTCAGACGTCGCTTGACTTTATTACATCTTCAGGATTGGGAAAAGATGCCGGCATCATTGATATCGGAGGTGGAGACAGCAACCTGGTGGATTTTCTTCTTGAGGAAGGCTACGAAAACATTACGGTACTTGATATCTCAGCCAAAGCTTTGGAAAAAGCGCAGGAAAGATTGGGAGATGCAGCCGGCAAAGTAAAATGGATTGCGGCAGATATTACTGCTTTTGAACCTACGGAAACGTATGACATCTGGCATGACAGGGCCGCCTTTCATTTCCTTACAACTCCGGAGCAGGTTTCAAAATATATTGATATTGCAGAAAAGCATGTAAACAATTTTATGATTATCGGAACTTTTTCTAAAAACGGTCCCACCAAATGCAGCGGACTGGATATTCAGCAGTATGATGATGAATCATTAACTGAAAAATTTGGAGTTGGTTTTACAAAGGTAAAGTGTATTACAGAAGATCATATTACTCCTTTTGAGACCATTCAGAATTTTGTTTTCTGCAGTTTTAAAAAGCTTTGATAGGTACAAGCGGATATTTTAAACAAAAAAACTGTATAAATTACAAGCCACAAAAGGTTAGACCAAAAAAGAGAATCATAATGACTCTCTTTTTGTTTATTTATAATTCCTTTGGGCTATGATTCTTTTTCTTCCTCCATTTCCACTTCATGACGAAGCTGGGCTTTGTAAAGTGTAGCATAGTATCCGTTCTTATCCAGAAGCTCAAGATGCTTTCCTTCTTCTACGATTTTACCATGCTCCATCACAATGATCTTATCTGCTTTTTCAATAGTGGAAAGTCTGTGGGCAATAATAATGGAAGTCCTGTTTTTGGTAATTTTTTCTGTTGCTCTCTGGATCAGCTTTTCACTTTCATGATCAATAGAAGAGGTTGCCTCATCCAGAATTAAAATTTTCGGATCTGATAAATAAGCTCTCAGGAAAGATAACAGCTGTCTCTGCCCTAAAGAAATGGATGAGCCTCTTTCGCTCACTACATAATCATATCCGCCGGGAAGCTGCTCAATAAACTGATCGACTTCAATTTCTCTCGCTCCTGCTTTTATTTTATCCAGTGTTATAGTGTCATCACCGAAGGCAAGATTTTCAAAAATACTTCCATGAAAAAGGAATACATCCTGGAGCACAACTCCGATATGACTTCTCAGATTATATAACTCATAATCTTTTAAGTTTACATCATCAATCAGAATATTTCCGGAATTGATGTCATACAGCCTTGTGATTAAACTGATAATGGTAGATTTTCCGGCTCCTGTTGCTCCGACAATGGCTACGGTTTCTCCCGGATTTACCTTGAAATCAATCCCTTTCAGTACTTCCTGTTTTTCATCATAAGCGAAATGTACTTTCTGGAATTCAATTTTTCCGGCAAAATGATCTTTCTTCACTGTTCCGTTATTCGGCATTGAATTTTCTTCATCCATCAATCCCAGCACTCTTTCTGCACCTACGATTCCCCGCTGGATATTATTAAAACGGTCTGCAATCTGCCTCAAGGGGCGGATCAGCATGGAAATATACTGGATAAATGCAATCACCACCCCGGCACTGATGGTAATATACCCCCATAGAAAAGGATAAATCCTATAAATAATGATGAAATAAGTTCTACTACCGGAAAGAAAAGAGAGAAAATAAATACGGTTCTCAGCAATGCCCCTTTCAGGGTAATATTGATATCATCAAATTTCTTAAACTCAGCTTCCTGTCTGTTGAACACCTGGATAATCGGCATTCCGGCAAGCCTTTCCTGTACAAAAGAGTTCTGGTTGGCGGTCCAGTTTCTCTCATCCCCGAATGCTTTCTTCAGTCTTTTCTGGAAGAACCTCGTAATGACTACCATCAAAGGTAAAATAGCCAGTGTAATATAACTCAGGTGAACATTGGTACTGAACATCATGACCAATACAAACAGAATTCTCAGGATATCCCCGAATACCATCAGGAAACCATCTGTATATACTGTTGCAATGGTTTCCACATCTCCTACAGCACGTGTTACCAGCTGCCCGATCGGAGTTTTATCAAAAAATGAAGTCTTGAAATAAATCAGCTTAGCATACAAACGCTCTCTGATATCCCTGATCACATTCTGCGAAATAAAATTTGAAAAATAAACCAGGAAAAATTTAAAATCGTTTCAGCAAATACCAATCCTACAAGGATATAGATATGTTTCATCATCAAAGCCTTATCATGAAGCTTTGTTATGTCATTATCCACCACCTGCATGGTAAGATAAGGCCTGTAAGTGGAAACTATCGAAAGGAATATGGAAATGATAAGGGTAAGGATAAACCAAGAACGAAATTTCATTCCGATAAAGAACAGCCTTTTTATAATTCCCCAGGTATCTTGTTTTTTCATTGTACGAATCGAAAGAAAGAATTAAAATAAAAATTCTATGCAAAAATAAGACTTTATACCCGGACTGCCTTTACAACTTTTGCAAATCGTCATAGAAAGTTTCAGATACCTGTCATTTACAAAATGAATATATTAAACATTCTTTTGCTTCCACTTCAGTTTATATTCTTTGTCAATTCCGGTCCTGATTATTTATACCGACCCATTTTAAAGAATAAACTTAACTTCCAGTCAATGAGAGATGCTCAGATCTTATTCAGAAGTCTTCCCTATTTCTTCAATTTCGACTATTGGTTTTACAGATCTTTCTTTGATAAATTTATTTTCAAGGAATTTATAAACTCCCCAAACGGCAACAATAGAGATCAACCAGCCAACGATATTCACTGCGGAAAATCCTGTATAATTTACATTTTCTGCGGTTTCAGGATCTGTAATACCCAGATACATCCCGTAGGCGAAACCTAACAAGAGCTGGGTTCCTAAATAAATACCGATAGCCAGAACACCATACTGCCATTTTGTTTTTCCAAACCTTTCTGCTAATTGTGCATAATACCGGTAAGCACCGATAAGAATAAAAATTGATAACATGATTATTTGTTTTTTTGTTTAATTTAAAATTCATAGCCTACATCCACCAGATACAACCTGTGTCCCGGAGCTGAAGTTCCTGCAGCGTTACGGTTTTTATCTTCAATTACTTTACGGAGATCCTCAGGCTTCAGTTTTCCGGTTCCTATTTCTACCATTGTTCCGACAATAGCACGAACCATATTTCTCAGAAAACGATTGGCAGAAACTGTGAATTTAAGTTCAGTTCCGTTCTGCTCCCATTCTGCTTTGTAGATTTTACAGATATTGGTTTTGTTGTCTGTTTTTAACTTTGCAAAACTGGTAAAATCTTCATATTCAAAAAGAATTTTGCAGGCATCGTTCATCGCATCAACATCCAGAGATCTTTTCCAGTGCTGCCAGGCAGATTCCTGAGTGAACGGATTTTTTTCCAGGGAGATATAATATTCGTAGGTTCTGTATGTCGCATCAAAGCGGGCATGAAAATCATCTTTTACAGGAAAAATCCTTTTGATGGAAATATCAGGCGGAAGAAAACTGTTCAGCCTTCGGGGAAGCTGATCATCCAACTCTTTTTCCGTATCAAAATGGGCAAATATTTTTTTGGCATGAACTCCCGTATCTGTTCTTCCTGCTCCCGTAGTTTTAATCTCTTCGCGCAAAATTGTAGACAGCGCCTTTTCCAGTTCTTCCTTGTACAGAAATAGCATCCGGCTGTATCTGATAGCCGAAATAATTCTTTCCGTTGTAAGAAAATTCAATAAAGTATCTCAATGTATTGTAATAACTCCACAAAAATACTTTAATTTAACGAAATATTTGTTGAAAAGTCTTTGAGAATATTACATCAATGCTTATGAAAATTCCTATTTTTGCAAACGTATGAAAAGATGGTACCTTTATCCTTTTTCCCTTGGTTATCATTTGGTAACGGGTATCCGAAACACAATGTATGATCTGGGAATTTTTAAGTCGACAAAATTCAAGACTCCGATAATCAATGTCGGGAACCTTTCTGTGGGCGGAAGCGGGAAATCCCCCATGGTGATGTATCTCGCCCAGTTCTTATCCAAACATTACAGAACCGGTGTTCTTTCACGAGGCTACGGAAGGCTGACCAAAGGCTACGAAGTAACCAATTATGAAAGTAATTACAAAATGGTGGGTGATGAAGCGATGCAGCTTTTTGAGCGTTTTAAAAACCGCTTTGTCATTGCGGTTTCCGAAGACCGGGTGCCGGGTGCCAAAAAAGTAATCAGCGATATGGATCTGGAGGTCCTCGTTTTGGATGATGCCATGCAGCACAGAGCCATTAAGGCAGGATTCAATATTTTAATGACCGACTTTAATGACCCGTTTTTCAAGGATTACCTTCTTCCTGCCGGCGATCTCAGGGAATCCAGGTCAGGATATAAAAGAGCAGATATCATTATGGTCAGCAAATGCCCTGACGAACTGACTGAGGAAACAAAAAGGTATTATATTTCAAGAATAAAACCTTCACATGGACAAAAAGTATTCTTTTCATCCATCGGTTACGACGAAAATGTATACGGAAAAGATAAAATGCTTCCGGACAATAACCTGAATTATTATGATATTTTACTGATCACCGGAATTGCCAATCCGAAACCGCTTCTGGAGCATCTGGCAAAATTCTCAAAAAGGGTGAAACATTTAAAATTCAGAGACCATCATAATTTTACCGATGATGATATTAAAAAATCCTTGCCGAGTATAAAAAATTAGGGGAGTATAAGCTGATTTTAACCACAGAGAAAGATTACGTACGTCTGAAAACTTTTGACTATCTTAGAGAAATTGTTTACTACTGGCCTATCAATGTACTGATTGATAAGAAAGAAGAATTCAATCAAATCATCTTAGATTATGTTAGAAAAAATTAAAGAAACTGCAGATTTCATTAAAAATATCATTCAGGAAACTCCTGATTTTGCGGTTGTTTTAGGATCCGGACTTGGGAAATTACAGCATGAAGTAGAGCCTATCCATATTTTAGAGTACAAAGATATCCCTCATTTTCCACAAACTACAGTAGCCGGACATACCGGAAAACTGGTTTACGGAAAGCTGGAAGGGAAAAAGTTCTGATGATGAGCGGCCGTTTCCATTATTACGAAGGACATTCCATGGAAACCGTGACTTTTCCCGTAAGAGTCTTTCATTTACTGGGCGTTCAAAATCTTATTCTTTCCAACGCATGTGGCGGTGTAAATCCAGCTTACAGTGTTGCAGATATCGTTATTCTGAAAGATCATATCAATATGATGCCTGAGCACCCGCTTCGTGGAAAAAATATTGATGAGCTAGGGCCTCGTTTTGTGGATATGAGCGAGCCTTACAACAAAAAAATGATGGCAACGGCGGAACAGGCTGCTGCTGATCAGCATATTAAAATACACCAGGGAGTTTACGTTGCGCTCCAGGGGCCGACCTTTGAAACTCCTGCAGAATACGGAATGATCAAAGCCATTGGCGGAGATATGGTAGGAATGAGCACCGTTCCCGAAGTCATTGTTGCCAGACATATGGGAATGGATGTTTTCTGTATTTCAGTGATCACAGATCTTGGCGGGCCGGATATTGCTTTCGCTGTTTCCCATGAAGAAGTGCTGAATGCCGCCAACAAAGCAATGCCCAATGTAATTGCCGTAGTAAAAGGCTTAATTAAAAACTATCAGTAGAAATAACCTTATATTACAACTGAAGACGTAACATTCCCCTCCTTGGGGTGGCAAAAATTCAAAGGATTTTTGCCGGGTGGTTTCCACATTTCCACTCTCCTACCCATAGAGTCCGTCAATATTATAAATTTTTCCTAATTCCGAAGAAATCAATCTCAGATTGCCATTCATTGTTTAGATTTGTATAAATGAAATTGTACGAGATGAAAAAGTTGATATTAATTTTTATGATGGGAATTTTTGGGATAAGTTATTCACAAAAAGTCCCGGCTGTCCTTAAAACAGGATTTTCAAAAGAAGCCTTACAGCAGAAACTGGAAGATGAAGACGGAAAAAGTGTGACCATACAGCAGATTCTTGAACAGCATAAAGGAAAAGTTTTAGTTATTGATTTCTGGGCAGGATGGTGCAGAGACTGTTTAAATGCACTTCCAAAAGCCAAGGAACTGGAAGAGCACAACAAGAATATCGATTTTGTATTTCTGTCATTAGACCGTTCAAAAGAAGGGTTTGAAAAAAGCCTTGAAAGATTTGATATGAAACACAAAGAAAATTATTGGTTTTCCACAGGCTGGAAAAATGATTTTAATAATTATGTAGATCTTAACTGGATCCCAAGATATATGGTTATTGATCAGAAATCTTCCATTGCAAAATATTACGCAATATCACCTGCAGATCCTGAACTTCAGCAAACCATTGATCAACTTTTAAAATAATTGTCATTAACTTTAAAAACATACAAACTCATTGGAAATGATCAACTTTCAATGAGTTTTAAAATTTTATTCATATAACACCATGATCACAAGAGAAGCTACGGAACAGGATTTAAAAATCCTTTTAGAATTTGAACAGGGCATTGTGACTGCTGAAAGACCTTTCAACAGTACACTTATTGAAGGAGAGATTCATTATTATGATTTAAAACATCTGATACTGTCTCCGGACGCGACAGTAATTGTTGCAGAAGAAAATAATGAGATTATTGCATCAGGATATGCCCTGATTAAAAAAGCAGAGAAAGAGTATTATCAGTTTAAAGAATATGCCTATTTAGGTTTTATGTACGTCAAACCTGAACATCGTGGAAAAGGAATCAATAAAATGATTACCGATGAACTTATTTCCTGGTCAAAATCCAGAGGGATAAATGAGGTAAGACTGGATGTATATGCTCAGAATGAATCTGCCATAAAAGCTTATGAAAAGACTGGTTTTGAGCCTCACCTTCTTACCATGAGACTGAAACCGTAAAAGGCCGGAAGCAGGAAGACGGGAGATGGAAGTTGTTCATGTCCTAAGAATAATTTGTGACTTTTCTAATCGGTTTTCGATAATTAAGACATAAATTTCCCTATCGATTTCATTAATTTCAAGCCTCCAGCTTCAAACTTCCATACTATAAAAAATTTACCGTAAATAAAGGAATCCATATCTTTGTATATGGATTTTTCTTTGCCTCTTCGTAAAATTATTCATGTGGACATGGATGCATTCTATGCTTCTGTGGAGCAGCATGATAATCCTGCACTGAAAGGCAAGCCTATCGCTGTGGGAGGGCAGCATCGCGGTGTAGTGGCAGCAGCAAGCTATGAGGCAAGAAAATATGGTGTCCGTTCTGCCATGCCCAGTAAGACCGCCAAAGAAAAATGCCCGCAGCTTATTTTTGTTCCTCCCCGCTTTGCCAGATATAAAGAAATTTCAAAAAAAATCAGGGAAATTTTCTACGAGTATACTGATCTTGTGGAACCCTTATCACTGGATGAAGCCTATCTGGATGTTACCGAAAATAAAAAGGGAATGGAGTCTGCCAACCTTATCGCCAAAGAAATCCGTCAGAAGATTTTTGAACAGACCGGGCTGACAGCTTCCGCAGGAATTTCGGTCAATAAATTCCTGGCAAAAGTAGCTTCCGACATCAATAAACCGAATGGCCAGAAAACAATCCACCCGGATAAGATGGAACAATTCCTGGAAGAATTGCCTGTGGAAAAATTTTATGGTGTGGGAAAGGTTACGGCTAACAAAATGTTTAGTTTAGGGATTTATAAAGGAAAAGATTTAAAGAAAAGATCGCTGGATGAACTGGTGAAAATTTTTGGAAAATCCGGTAATCATTATTACAATGTGGTGCGTGGCATTCATACTTCTGAAGTAAAGCCTCACAGGATTCAGAAAAGTGTGGCTGTGGAAAGAACATTTTTGAAGATCTTCTGGATGAACAGCAGATTAATGAAAAACTGGAAAGCCTCGCGCAGGAACTCCATCAGAGATTACAGAAAAACAATATTCTCGGAAGGACATTAACGTTAAAAATAAAGTATAAAGATTTCTCTCTTTTCACAAGAAGTATCACCAAGGAAGATTATTTTTCTTCCCCGAACAGTATTTTAATACCGGGAAAAAACTCTGGGAACTTCGTCCGTTCGATAAGGCTGTACGCTTACTAGGGCTATCCCTCTCCCATCTGAATACAGAAGAAAAAAGCAGATTTCCGTTCAACTAAAAATTCCGTTTGAAGAATTTGAAAATGATTAGGTCATATTTTTTTACTAAATTGTAACCACCAAATCAGTAATTGTATGAACCCAACCATGATTCAGTTTTTCCACTGGTATTCTGAAGGAGACGGAAAATTGTGGAAAGAGGCCGAAAAACAGGCCGGATATTTAGCAAAACTTGGAATAACATCTGCATGGCTTCCTCCAGCTTATAAAGGTACAAATGGCGGCTATTCAATCGGATATGATGCCTATGACCTGTATGATCTTGGAGAGTTTGATCAAAAAGGAACCATTCCCACAAAATACGGCACCAAAAACGATTATATCAAAGCTATTAAAGCCTTAAAAAACATAATATACAAGTGATTGTAGATATTGTTCTGGGACATAAAGCAGGCGGTGACGAACTGGAAAAATTCAAAGTAGTAAAAGTAGATGAAGAAAACAGGGAAAAAGTAATTTCTGATGTCATCGAAATTGAATCTTACACCAAATTTACTTTTCCCGGAAGAGGAAAAAATATTCTGATTTTGAATGGAATTTCACCTGTTTCAGTGGTGTAGATTATGCTGAAGGCATGGAATCCCATATTTATAAAATACAATCTGAATATGGAAATGACTGGGAAGAAATGATTCATGATGAAAAAGGAAATTATGATTACCTGATGTATAATGACATCGAACACCGGAATCCTTTTGTAAGGGAAGAACTTAACAATTGGGCAAAATGGTATTTTGACCAGACAGATTTTGATGGAGTGAGGCTGGATGCATTAAAGCATATTTCTTTCGACTTCTATAAGGAATGGCTTACACTGCTCCGTTCCAATTCGGGTAAAAATATTTTCGCTGTAGGAGAATATTGGGCTCCCGGCTATCTTCATCTGCTCCAGAAATATATTGAAGTGACTGAAGGCTGCATGAGCCTTTTTGACAGCTCTCTTCAGAATAATTTTCATAATGCTTCAAAAGAAGGCGGTTCCTATGATCTCCGTAAAATTTTTGATGAAACTCTTACCCAGGCAGATCCGATGCATTCTGTAAGTCTGGTGGCCAATCATGATACCCAGCCGCTGCAGGACCTTGAAGCTCCGGTAGATTCGTGGTTCAAACCTCTTGCCTATGCTTTGATATTATTAAGAAAAGATGGCTATCCATGCGTATTTTATCCTGATTTGTATGGTGCCCATTACATCGATAAAGACTCAGGAGGTCATGACCAGGAGATATTCATGCCGAAAGTAGATGGGATTGAAGAATTATTAAAAGCAAGAAAAGATCATGCATATGGTGATCAGCATGATTATTTTGAGGACGCCAACTGTCTTGGATGGGTTCGTACAGGAGACGATGATCATACAGGCTGTGCAGTAGTCTTAAGCAATAAAGATGCTTATAATAAACCCATGGAAGTAGGAAAGCTTTACGCCGGAAAGAAATTCAAAGATTTGCTGAAACGATGTAAAGACAAGGTGACCATTGATGAAAATGGCTGGGGCAATTTTCCTGTTCCGGCGGGAAATGTGAGCGTCTGGATCCCGGAATAAAATAAACTTCTATACATAAAAAGGCATACATGGTTATCATGTATGCCTTGTATTTTATCAGACTGGATTTAGCAATAGATATACTGGCAGTACCAGATATCTTTAGCCCATTCACAGCATTGTCCGTCTTCGTTGGAAGTACAGCATACTCTGTCCCTGTTGAGATCTCCGGCTTTCAAACTTTTTAATTCCCGGCGGTTAAGTTTTCTTACTTTGAAATCTTTGTTTGTTCTCATAATTATTATTTTATGGTTTAGTTATTAAATATACATCAAAAACCACAATATGAATGAATATTTTATGTTAAAAACACATATCAATATATAAAATTTACATCAAAAAAGGAAAACAAGTATTGATACTTTGGTTTACCGCCCCTTCAAAATTCTTTGAATTTTTGCCACCCCTCCGCAGGAGGAATGTTTACGCATTTGATTGGGATATGGAGTAAGATGAGAAGCTCCTGTGAACTTTATGTATTGTTACATCTTCCGGAGTTCCAGAATTTCCGGCTTTTCGGAGGTATCAGATATTTTTCCGTCACGTGCAAATTCTGCCCAGAGTGCTCTTAGTTTTTTACCCTGTTCATGAATACGGCTCCAGGGAATATTTTTCAGCAATCCGGAAGATTTCCAGGCGGCTTCATTACCAAAGATTAAAGGAAGATCAATACAATGCGGTGCCCCGATATAATTATCTTCTGATTTTGAATGAATTCTAAACAGGTAAACATTTCCGCCGGCATCTGCCAGATTTTCTGCAAACTGCCTTGCCGGAGCTCCATAAATGAATTCTGTAGTCTTTTCAACAGTTTTATCCATGATTTTCAACCCCAATCCTTTTCCGAAATATTTATTTAAAGCCTCGGATGTCTTGAGATAAAATGCCGTTTCATCATTATTCAGACCAATCAGAACATCATATTTCCGCGCATTTTTTTCCACATCTCCACCGAATCTTCTTCTTTACATAAAGGAAAGAATCCATACTGAGTTCCAAAAGGCATTGCTGCTTTCAAACCATATTTTATCACTGAAGGAACGAATGTCTTATATTCATCCATCATTTTTAAAACATCGGTCTCATCTTTCAATACGTCTGTTTTTTTCAGAAATTCCGCAGACATTTTCTGTCTTTTATGACGTAAGCCCAGAGGAGCGCTCTGGATAATCACCCGCTGAAATAAACCTTCCACTCCCTCCGAAATCATCAAATGGGCGATAGCATCGCCTCCCGAAGATTGCCCCAAAAGAGTAATATTATTTTCATCTCCTCCAAGATCTGAACTATTTTTCTTAATCCACTTCAATGCTTCAATGATATCCAGAAGGCCAAGATTGGCGGGTCTTTTTCATCTCCTCCCAGGAAGCCGAAAAGCCCCAGACGATATGAAACAGTAATAACTATAATATGCTGTTCTTTCACCCATTCAGCAGGATCAGCAGTGGTAAGGTCACCACAGCCTATTTCATGGGAGCCTCCGTGGATCCAAACCACGACAGGCAGTTTTTCATTTTCAGAGATTATTTCCGGCCGGGTTATGGAAAGATACTGGGTAGATTCATCAGGTTCAAAACTTTCAACAGGAGTAGCCCCAATCATTTTTTCAACAAGCGGACTTAAAGCCTGAGGGCATACCGGAGTTTTTTCAGGAGAAATAATATCAGATGATGAAAATTTTAAAGCAACAGGTTTTTGAAATCTCTCAGAATGGGCATAGCGAATACTTTTAGCCCTGATAATCCCTTGTTCTTTCAATGCTATAATTCTCCCGAAACGGGTATTAAAAATAAAGGTTTCTTGCTGATTTGGTGTCATCTTTGGAAGGTGAAAACTTTTCTCTTTAAATGTAATTATTTAAACACAAATGTCACTAATGAATGCACAAATATTCACGATTTAAATAGTGCTGTCTGTGAAAAAATCTGTGTTATTCGTGTTGAAAAACTAGTTCAGGGTTTTATATTCACTCGGAGAAATACCAACTTTAGTTTTGAACAGCCTTGTAAAATGCTGCGGATATTTGAAGCCTAAATCATAGGAAATTTCACTGATTGTTTTTGCCTGATCCAGAATTTGTTCTTTAGCTACCTCAATAAGCTTATTATGGATAAATTCCTGGGCGGAAATCCCCAGTTCTTTTTTAATCAGATCACCGAAATAATTGGCAGACAGGTTCAGTTTTTCTGCAAAGTAATTGACCATGGGAAAGCCTATATTTTTGGGTCCTCGGA
This sequence comes from Chryseobacterium sp. 1B4, assembly GCF_036631475.1. Lineage (NCBI taxonomy): Bacteria > Pseudomonadati > Bacteroidota > Flavobacteriia > Flavobacteriales > Weeksellaceae > Chryseobacterium > Chryseobacterium sp. 1B4. The sequence goes on along the minus strand of NZ_JAPNUF010000005.1, from coordinate 307,774 downwards.
TTTTAAGTAATCATCGACCAGATTTTCAAATTTCCCGATCACTCCCTGGTTAATGTGATCTCTGGTAATAAACTGACGGTCGTAAAAACGCATGCAGTAATTAAGGAACAGTTCAATATTATTAACAATTAACGATTTACTGTGTTTATCAATAGCCTGTTCCAGTTCCAGCTTAATATTTTTAAAGCAGTCCAGTACCACTTCCCTTTCTTTTTCTGAGAGGTGTAAGGCTTCATGCACATCATAAGAGAAAAAGGAATAGTCTTTCATATTCTTTCCCAAGTTGGTTCCTTTTATTAAATCAGGATGAAAAATTAAGGCAAAGCCTGCAGGCTGAACAAACTTATCTTTATTATAGATTCCATAGGTTTGTCCTGGAGCAATGAAAACCAGTGTCCCTTCCTGATAGTCGTAGCTATGCTTTCCATACAGCATGTCTCCGCACATGACATCTTTCAGAAAAACGGTATAAAATCCGAATTTTCTTTTATGCTGGCAGATAAGATCGGATCTGGAAAAATCTATGATGCTTACCAGGGGATGCAGGGTTTCCTGATTGGCCATTTTATTATATTCCGAGACACTGTTATAGATTTCAACCTCCTGATTTTCCATGAAGTATATTTTTATTTCTATTCAAAATTACCACTTTCCTGTGTAACTGAAATAGTGTCTGTAAAATTGGTAAGTAATTCGGTAATCTGTATAAGTACAGTTTATTGAAAAGTTTCGACTTTTGTAGTGTTATGGATTTCCACTCCGAACGGCTTACTTGGCAACGGATGGTAAAGCAACAAGACCATAACAAATGAAAAACACTACAATTATCCTAAATAAACCAAATATAAAAGATGAGTACAATTACAGTAAAAGCTTATGGAGCAGAGTCTACCACGGCAGATCTGAAAGAAATGAATATTGAAAGAAGAGAAGTCACCGCAAAAGATGTAGAAATTGAAATTCTCTACTGCGGAGTATGCCACTCTGATCTTCATACTGCAAGAAACGACTGGGGCGGATCTTTGTATCCTGTGGTTCCGGGGCATGAAATTGTGGGAAGAATTACAAAAGTAGGAAGCGAAGTTTCAAAATTTAAAGCAGGAGATCTTGCGGCAGTAGGATGCATGGTTGATTCATGCGGACATTGCGACAGCTGCAAACACGATTTGGAACAATATTGTCAAAACGGATTTACAGGGACTTACAACGGAAAAGACAAACATCTTGGCGGCCATACTTTTGGAGGGTATTCCCAAAAAGTAGTGGTAGACGAACATTTTGTTTTAAGTGTACCAGAAAACCTGGATCTGGCAGCAGTAGCACCTCTTTTATGCGCCGGGATTACCACATGGTCACCGTTAAGACACTGGAACGCCGGCCCGGGTTCAAAAGTAGCTGTTGTAGGGTTGGGCGGTTTAGGACACATGGCTATTAAATTAGCAAAAGGATTAGGAGCAGAAGTTACCTTATTCTCAAGAACGCCGGGAAAAACGGATGATGCGAAACAGCTTGGAGCAGATCACGTAGTAATTTCTACGGATGATTCACAGATGGATTCTGTAAAGGGTAAATTTGATCTTATCATTGATACGGTACCTTATGAGCACGACATCAATCCTTATATGCAAACGCTGTCTCTGAACGGAACTTTGGTTCTTGTAGGATTCGTAGGTGAATTCCAGGAAACGCAGGTAAGTACGAGACCTATGATCTTCCAACGCCGTTCTGTTGCAGGATCTTTGATCGGAGGTATTGCAGAAACTCAGGAACTGCTGGATTTCTGTGGAAAGCACAATATTGTCTCTGATATTGAACTGATTAAAATGCAGGATATCAACAATGCCTACGAAAGAATGCTGAAAAGCGATGTAAAATACCGTTTTGTTATTGATATGCAGTCTTTATAGTTCTTCCATAGAATATTAACAGAAACAGGCGCTTCAGATTGAAGCGCCTGTTTTTATTTTTTCAAATTCCGGCCAAAAGCATTCTGATCCTGATTGGTTATATATCTGTTTCCTTCAGCACATTTGTTATCATTCCTTTCCATATCCTGAAAAGCCCATGCAGCCATTGCATCAATAACGGGAGCAAGCTCATTACCGGCTTCACTTAATTTATAAGTAACATGGGGAGGAATTACAGGTTTAGCCGTTCTGATAATCAATCCGTCTGCTTCAAGTTGCTTCAGGTGCTGAATCAGCATTTTTTCTGTAACGGCAGGAATTGCTTTTTTCAATTCGCTGTATCTTTTTTCTCCGGTGGAAAGATTGAACAGGATAATCGGTTTCCAGAATCCGCCGATTCTTTCCATAACGTACATTACCGGGCAATCCTGTACCGTCTTTTTATTCTCCTGAATGGTTGAACTTTCTTTGATGGCTGTCATATCTACACACTTTAGGGTAAGTACTTGTATAAAAGTAAGTACAAATATAACTTTGTTCCCGGAAATAAAAAAATATTTACATATGAAAATCGTAATCACAGGATCATTAGGAAATATAGCTAAACCATTAGCCCAACAATTAATTGCCGAAGGGCATGCTGTTACAGTAGTAAGCAGCACTGATGCCAGAAAACCGGATATTGAATCTCTGGGAGCAACTCCGGCTATAGGATCTATCACAGACGTTAACTTTTTAACTCAGACATTTGAAGGAGCTGATGCTGTTTTTGTAATGACTCCTCCAGCTATCAGTCCGGATAAGATTGTGGAAAACACAACCAATGCAGGAAAAAATTATGCTGAAGCTTTAAAGAATACTCATGTTAAAAAAGCAGTAATGTTAAGCAGCGTAGGAGCAGAATCTCCCGTAGAAAACGGTCCTATCGCAGGTCTTCATAATATTGAGAAATTATATAATGAAGTAGAAAACACCTCTTTTACTTTTTTAAGAGCCGGATATTTTTACAATAATTTTTTTAACGACATTCCATTAATTCAGAATGCGGGGATCATTGGAGGGAATTATCCTGGAAATGTTGAGATACCGGTAGTACATCCCAATGATATTGCAAGAGCTGCGGCTGAAGAACTGGTAAAAGGAGGAAATGCCAGCAATATCCGTTATATTGTGAGTGATGTAAGAACAGCTTCGGATTTTGCAAAAGTCCTGGGAACTTCAGTCAGCAAACCGGAGCTTCCATGGGTAGAATTCTCTGATGAAGAATCTTTAAACGGAATGCTTCAGGCTGGCTTACCTGCAGATATGGCTCATCTGTATGTTGAAATGGGCAGAGGAATAAGAACAGGGGTTGTGCAAAAAGATTTTATTGATCACGGTTCTCCTGTTACGGGAAGTGTTAAATTGGAAGATTTTGCGAAGGAGTTTTCTTCTCAGTTTTAATTTCCAAGTCAATTTATAACTTCAGTTTCGGCGCACCAAAGGTGCGCCGAAACTGAAGTTACACTATATTTTTATCAGCAGGTTATTTTTTCTCTTTCAGTGTTTCCTTTAAAACTTTAAGCTTGCCGTCTATAGGCTGATCAATTTTCAGCCCTAAAATTTCTGCAACCAAAGGATAAACATTGATATTGGCAAATTCTCCGATTGTCAGATTATTTTTAAATTCCGGTCCCCACGCAAAGAATGTAGCTTTCATTTCCGGAACAGTTTTAGGATTGTAACCATGTTTTCCTACAGATGTTTTCTTTCCTTTTTCCAGAAAAATCTTAGGGGCTTTCGGGATCAGTAAAATCTGTCCGATTCTGTTGTATTGATCATCTCTGGCTGCAAAGTGCAGGTATCTTGGCAGTTTTTTATCAAGATATACTTCGTAATCATCCGTTTTATTCGCTTTCAGTTCCTTATACACTTTTTTTACCTCATCCGGGTTTTTAACATAAACTCTTAGCAAGGTCTGGGAATTATAAAAATCGAATCTGTTTTTATCAAAAAGAACAGCCGGAATTTCAAGAGGTGCACCACCGTCTACTTTGATCATACCATGATCTGAAACGAAAATAAAGTTGACATCTTTTAAGCCAAGTCCGTTTACTTTCTGAACAAGATCGCCAACAGCCTGATCTATCAGGTGTACTGCATTTTCAGTTTCTTTAGCATCAGGACCATAATGATGTCCGCTTCCATCCACTTCAGGAAAATACAATGAAATAAAATGAGGTCTTTTATCTTCCGGTAATTTCAGCCAGTTTATCACTTTTTCAACTTTTTCAGAAGGCGTGAATTTCTCGTGGTACGGATAATAATAAGCAGGCCTCATCCCTCCTGCATCACTGGCAGATCCAACCCACATTAAAGAGGCTGATACCATTCCCTGTTTTTCAGCAAGTCCCCAAAGCGGAGTTCCTCCATACCAGCTTCCGTCTTCGGCATTTTTCTTACTGCTCATTGCATATCCTTCTTTTCTCTTGTAATCGTAGAAAAAATTATCAATCAGACCATGATGAGATGGATAAAGTCCGGTAATTAAGCTCCAGTGGTTAGGAAATGTAATGCTTGGATAGCTTGGAATCATTGCTTCAGCCTTTACGCCGCCATTGGCCAGCTTCAAAAGGTTTTCTGCATTATACTTCCGGGCATAATCATAACGGAAACCGTCTGTAGATATCATAATCACATAAGGCTTTGACTGTGCTTCGGTACTGTTTTGTCTTCCTGGGATGACAACCTGGGCTGTATCAATATTTACCTGCTGTGCAAATGTCGTAAAAGAGATCAGCAGCAGTAAAAAATGGATTCCTCGCTTCATTGTTTTAAATTTTCCGCAAAGTTACATTCTATACTCCTGCCTGAAAAGTTTTAAGGATTAAAAGTATATTAAAACGTTTATTTTTTGGATCAAAATTAAGGATCATTCAATAGTTCTTTTCATTTCAAACTGTGACAACCAATTATTAAGTCCTACTTTTTCACTAAGGAATTTGCTGGTACCTTCCGAGGAATCATCCACATTATTCAGGGCTATGGTCTGTCCGCCATTTTTTTCTCTGATGGCATTAAAAAGTTTTGTGCCAATCCCGCGGTTTCTGTAATTTTTATCTACTGCAAACTGGTATATTTTTTTAGCTGCCGGTCCATAAACAATATACCCAACGAGCTGATCTCCATCATAAGTGCCCAAGGTAATATAGTTTTCCGGCATCGGGTCCAGTACGAAAACAGATCCCTGCCATGATGGCTCAATATCCCAGAAAGAACATAACAAGTCCCATCTTAAATCTCTTAACTCCTTAACAGAAACCTCATTATTTTCTTTTCCCTGCTGAATACTTCCATTAAAACAAAGTAATCTCCGCGCAACCGTAAAACCCAGGTTTTCATAGGCTCTGATTGCCGGCTGATTTCCTTCAATCACCTCAAGCAATAATGTATTGGCATTTCTTTCTTTTAAAACGGGAATAATAAAATCATACATTTTTCTCACCAATCCCTTACCCCTGCTTTCCGGAATAACTCCCGTCCCGCCATTGTAAATAATCTTTTCCCCATTTTCAACTTTTTCAGACTGGAGGATAAAGCCGACAAGTTTTCCATCTTCAAATGCCCCGGCAGATAAATTCATATCCAATTTTTCTGCCGCAATTTTTGAAGTAAGCACCTCTTTCGTTAAATGAAAAGGAACAACATAATCTGAAAATGAATAATTGAATACTGATAAAAGCTCATCTGTTGTGATGTTGGCTAAAGTTTTAAATTCCATTGTGCGTAAAAATTATAGAGCTAAAAAGCGGCTTTTTGTTAAGAATCCGGATATACACAAATATATGAATTTTACCGCAACCGCCCTGGACTTGGTATGTTGTAAAAAAATGACACCCCTGAAAGATCAGGGGTATCTGTTTAAAAAAATATTTAGGTGTGTTTTTTCTGAAGAGATTACTCTTTAATCAGTTTTTCATAAGATGTAGTTCCGTCTTTAAGCAGGATTTCAACATAATAACTTCCTGATTTTAAATCTGCAACACTGATGCTTTCGCCTTCAGGTTTTACCGATTTTACCTTTCTGCCGGTTGCCTCATAGATATCAACAGACTTTATTTTATCAAAGTTTTTGAAACTTACTGTTGCTTTAGCAGGATTTGGGTAAAGATTTACCTTTTGCTGTTGGCTGCAATTTCATTGGTTGATAAAGAAGCTGCAGTCATCGTTAGTGTTGCGTATCCTCTTCCTGCATCGTGATATCCTAAAGAAGTACCCCCGCTTTTACGGGAATAGAAGATATTAATAGTTCCCGCGGCATTAGCGATAGCAAAGTCCCCCGATCCTCCGGTAAGAGATCTTGTTGCCACTATAGTTCTTGTAGATCCGGATACAGTATTGGAAGTTTCAGTCCAATCCTGGGCAGCATCAGCAGTAGGCGTTGTCATTCCGATAAACGTATAGTCTCTGTTAGCTGATGAGTTGTAGATAAACCCATCTGATCCCGGAGCCATTCCCACAGTTCCAAAGCCGATTCCTAACATAGAGTTGCTGTCACCTGTTACTGTAATCGTTACTCCGGTAGGAGTCGTATCTAATTTCACCGTCATAGAAGTTGCCGGTAAATTTACCGTTCCTGACGAAAACTGCGCCAATGCAAAATTGGCAAGAAGTACGCTAAGCGCTAGTAGAGTTTTTTCATATCAATTTTTTAAGAGATTAATTATTTCTTTGTTATTGGTTTGCAATGCATATTCAAAAGGTGTCATTCCCATTGAATCTTTCTTTGTTTTATCTGCTTTATATTTCAGCAGCTGCTCTATCAGCTCTTTATTTCCTGATTTTACAGCCCAGAATAAAGGGGTATATCCTGTGGCATCTGCAATATTGGGATCTGCTTTTTCTTAAGCAGATGTTCCACCAGATCTTTATTATACTTTATAGCAAGACCGGCCAGTGCAGTACCTTCACGACTTTTATAATTGACATCTTTTACATTGTCAATCAGAAAATCTGCAACGCTGATATTTCCTCTGTAACAGGCCAGAATAAGTGGTGAGAAACCATTTTCATTGACCTCATTTATAACATCCGGATTTTGTTTCATCAGCTCCTGTACTTCAGCAATGGTTCCGCTTCTGGCAATATCAAATATTGATTTTGCCTTTTCCTGGGCAGACAGGCATACCCCCAGAAAGAGTCCTAACACTAAGATTATATTTCTCATTGTTTAACCATTACATAGTTGTATTCGATTTTTACATTCTCAGCAACTTTTTTGGTAACCATTTTAGGAATAGTCACTTTATAGTCTGCAGGCTTTGCCATAAAACTACCCTGCATATAGATCTTACCATCTTTTGAATATAATGTGGCAGCAGAAGCAACAGCTTTGTCTACCCCATGAAAGTTTAGTGTTCCCTGAACCGTATATTTCTGAGGACTGGCCGTAAGTTTTGTCTTATCAAAGTTGACAATTTTACCTTTGAAGGTTGTTTTCGGGTATTTCGCAGATTCCGCATAGCTCTCATTGAAATGTTCTTCCATTAATTTGGTTTTAAAATGAAAGTTTTTAACGGTTGAAACAGATGCCATTTCACCATTATCTGCATTCAGAATCACAATATTATTATCATCCTGGGCAAAAATGTCATCAAATAAAGGAACCGAAGCTTCAAAGGTTACTTTGCCTGTCTTAGAACTGTATTTTTGGGCTGAAGCGTACCCGGCAGAAAGTAGTAATACGCTTAATAATGCTAATTTTTTCATATCAATTTTTTTTAATTTTCATTGAGTCCGTCAGCTTTCCATTTTATGAAAATATTGATCTGGGCAGCAGACAAAGATCCCCCTGAGGCATTTTCCCGGGGTCTCCGTTAGGTCTTTGGATACGGTCCAGAATTCCGTCTATGTTATTTTTTACCTGATCATAAGTAACCAATGGTTTAAAGCTTCCTGCAGAATGGCAGCTGATGCAGTTGTTATCCACAATTGGCTTTACATCTGCTGTATATTTTACAGGTACTGTAATGGGTGTATTCTCAGAAATCTCTTCATAAGTTCTGCTGTCACAAGCCATCAGTATAACTGCTGACGACAATATCAATAAGGATGTTAACTTTTTCATATTAAAAAACTCTGTAAAGATTAAAACCAAAGAAAATATGTCCCTTTCCCCATGCTCCGGTGGCATTGGTAAGATATCCGATATCAGAATTAATCTGGGAGTTTGTAAGTAAAAGCTGGAACACATGTCCTCCGGTTTCTATATCTACCCCTAGTGACAGTGGGTTTTTATAAAAACTGTGATCGTCAAAATTCACAAAGTATTCTGCATTCACAGAAACTCTTTTTGAAACTTTATAGCGTCCTCCCAAACCTGCCAAAAACTGATTTTTGTTTTCAATAGTAGGTTCGTAAAGGTTTTTATGAACAAAAGAAGGTGTAAGCTGTAACGAAAGCTTATCATTGAATCTTCTTGAAATTAATGCCTGTGTAAGATAAGAAAGTCTGTCACTGAATGTAAGGTGTGGATAGGTCTCTTTTTTCAGCTCCGTATTGGCAGCCATTACATTGTATCCCACAATATCTACCGGGAAATTTTCATTTTGTCTTACCAGCCTGTATTTTACGGCTCCTTCAAACGTTTTCATATTTGTTTCTCTGGACAGGCTTACTGAAATGGCATCTGAGATACCGTAGATCACTCCCAGTTTGGTTGAGGCATGATCCAGACCGAAAAAGTCTTTGAAACCTGCACTTATATCTCCAAATCTATGGGCCACCACGATATACCATTCTTTTTAGCAGCCAGTTTTGTTGATTGCCCGGTAGCAATCTGAAGGGCTTTGAAGGCAGGTTGTGAAGTTTCCGTATTGGTTTTAACCGTGTCGATATCTTTCAGCAGGTCTTCCTGTGCAAAGGCAAGACCCGAAGAAAATACCGACAAAAATAAGAGAGTTTTTGTCATATACAATTTGAATTAAATTATGATACAACAAACTTATTGAGTTCCCAATTCAAAATCAGGTGATAAAAGTCACCAGTCGAATTGTTTTTATCAATTACAGAAATAAACTTTTCAAACAATTGAAATTAGACTATCCTAACATTTTCATTTACAGCAACTTTTATTCCTTCTTTAGTCTGAACAATTTCTCCTTCGCTTTCAATTTTTTCAAAACCCTGCTTACTACTTCCCTGGAAGTTCCCAGACTGCTGGCAATTTCACGGTGAGTGATCTTAATAGGATTGTTTCCGGTGGACAAAATCTGCTGTTTGATATAATTCAAAACCCTCTTATCCAACTTGTGAAAAACAGCATCATTTACCATATTCATCACTTCGGAAAACCGGCGGTCATATTCATGGTAAAACAGTTTGTTGATCTCCGGGAATCTGATCAGCCATTCATGCATTACAGAAACAGGGATGAGAATCGCTTTGGAATCTTCTTCAGCAATAGCATATACTCTACTGATATAATCCGTCAGAATAGAAGAAAAAGTCATAAGACAGCTATCTTTCGGTTTAATATAATAATAGATAAGTTCTCTCCCATCATTAAGAGTAAAAACCTTGATAGAACCTTTTATTAAAAAGGGAACAAATTTATTTTTCTGCCCTTCCCTTATGATTTCTGTTTTTGCTTTTATATCAATAACAACAGCATGCTTTTCGAGCTCGGATAAAAAATCAGCGCCAAGAAAGCCAAATTTACTTACAGCGAACGAATTATCAATCATATCTTATATTTTCTACATTTTCATAAACAAAGATATAAAAATGATATATCGTTACTATATATTTTTAATTTATTAAAGAAAATTAACAATTGATCAAAATCAGTTTTATTCTTTCTTATCTAATGGCATAAAAATACCCTGGCCAAAACCAGGGCATTTTATCATCACAAACTTTATGGAGTAAGTTTTTGAATTTAAAATCTGTATTTAACATTGAACCCATAAAAGAAATAAGCTTTTCCGGGGCCGGGATTAAGATCTGTCGGAATTGTGTAGTTACTTCCTTTATCTGAATCATTGATATTATTTCCCAAGAATAAAAATGTATAGTTAATCTGGTTCGTAAGATTATTGCCCATCACATACAGGTCCAGATCCAGTTTATTGAATGACTTTTTAAACCCTAATTTTGAATTAAGCAATCCAAAGCCTTTTACCAGATTCGCATTGTTAAAATCTGAATATACATTTCCAAGATAATTATAGGTATTCACAAGATAAAATCCTGGTTTGGTAAAAATATCCAATCCTACAGCGTATTTATTCCTCGGAACTCCTACCACTGATTTGTGATCATAAGTTTCTTTTTTCCTCCAGCTATGGTTGTAAAATCTTTATACTTTGCATCATAATAAGAAAGATTTACAAAAGGAACAATTCTTTCGATAAAAGAATCTTCTGCTCTGTACTGATACCCTACGCTAAACTCAAGTCCTGTATTTTTCTGACTTCCGGTATTAGCCCAGTACGTTTGTCCGCTTGTATTGCCTGGTAAAAGCAGCTGTGTAAGCTTATCGGAATAGTCTATTCTGAATGCTGAAATACGGTAATCTAATTTTGTGTTGAGTAAAAGCCCATGTACACTGAAATCCAGCATTCTTGCACGCTCAGGTTTCAGATCATCATTTACAGTGTTGGTGGCCGTTATAAACGAAGAAGCTGCCGTAGGAGAATTGTAGCCTTCACTATAGCTTAGATTAAAGATCTGATGTTTCCATTCTTTCTGTAAGGCAAAGTGAGGCGTATAGGCCATGTCATATTTCTTATTGAAAGACTGGTCCTTACGGCCGGCGACCAACCCCGGCAAAGCAAAAAGGTCTTTCCTGTCATAGTTGGTTCTGTTGCCGCTTATTCCTGCCAGCAATGTAAGTCCCCAGGGCTTATAAGTCAGATAATCGATCACAAAATAAGTAGATTGATTATTATTATACTTAAAATAAGAGGCTCCGGACATGCCTGTGGTCAGTAATGGTTGTGACGGGTTAGTCCCATCGAAGCGATAACTGGAAGTTGTAGAAACAGAATTCTGTATCTCAGCCCCAAAATCCAGTCGGTTTTCAAAGTCTTTAAATTCATTTTTCAGGGTAAAAGTAGAGCGCAAGCCTACGTTAGGGGAACTTGTCACTCCATATGCTCCTGCTGAAACACTTTCTGTATTTCCGTTATAATAAAATAAAGTGGTATAATTTCTCAGGTTTGAGGTAAGGCTTACGGAATTACTCAATCCTACTCTTGTGGATTTTATTTTTGTGCCGGCATTTTTACTGATATATGCGGTATTTCCGTTATCAATCCCTGCATAATAATCAGCATATGAAATCTGTCCTGAAGTATGTTCATAGGAATAAGCCTGACTTGCAAAGAAACTTAACTGATCTTTCTTGCTTAATTTGACCGTACCATTGACATTGAAAAAGTTTTTCAAACCGCCTCCGTTTGGTCTGTATCCATCTGTTTCAAGATGTCCGTATGCAGCGCTTATTGAATAGTTATCATCGGCAACATTCAGCTGTGTTCTTGACTGAAAGGTTTTGAAAGCACCCAACATAGCATTTTCTGAAACTGATGCTCCTTTTGTAAAATCCGGACGCGTATAGAAACGAACTGCTCCACCTACACCTCCTCCATACATGGTTGCAGCGGGACCTTTAATCACTTCAACGTTGGTCACATAAGCAAAATCCACATCGTCCAAAACGGTGATTCCTTCGGCGTTGGTTAAAGGCATATTATTCCAATAGGCTTTTACTCCCCAGTTATTAAATTTCTGATCATTCCCATATCCTCTCAGGACGAGCCTCTGTCCTCCGAAATTTGTCCGTTTATCTACCTGAAGTCCTGGCATTGTGGATAGAGTCTGGTCGATTGCTGCGGGATTATTTCTGTTAAGATCTTCTTCAGACAGGGTTTCTACAGATTGTGCATGTCTTTTGAATTCTGCGCGTTCCTGCTTAATTTTTTTCTTCCAAGGATATTGACCTCATCAATTGATCCTTCCTGTGTCTGCTGAGCATGTGCAATAGTACAGCCTAACAAAGCTGCTATGCCTATATATTTTTTCATTATTTAAATTTATTACCATTAATATCATATTTCATTGTAGCATCAATGAATTTCCGGAGGGGAAAAATAATGGATAAATAATGAGTATTTTCCTGTTGATTATAATGTTTGGAAATGGTTTTTAAGAAGTGATTTGAAAAAACGGAATTCCTTTTTCAAAAACAGCAAAGAAGCCTGGTGTCTTAAGGATGCTTTTATTGTTACCGGGAAGGTCAATCTGCAGCTTTAAGCATGTTTTTTTAAAAGCGAATTTTTTGGAAAAGTCTAATAAAGAATTGATGATAATATCTTTTTTATCAATATAACAGAAAAAATATTTTTTCCATTCACTGTACTGATCCGGATAATATCATAGGAAAATCCATGAAGTATAAATTCTTTTCTTCTTTCCATTCTGCTTCAGTGAGATCTTTTTCGGTAAAACAGATCGTTTCGGATTTCCTGAAATTATTCTTTGCAATACTGTATTGTGTCTTTTCATACAGTTCTCTTTTAACATGAGAAACTACAGAATACATCACATTGCTGAATAATATGATTACCGGAAAACAGAGCAAAATAAAAAGTAGTTTTTTATTCAAAGATTGAAATTAATTTTAAGGTGCAGGTTCTTCAGATGTTTCTACGGATATAAATTTTTCAAAATTTATTTTATGCAATACCTGTGATCCTTTTACAGTATATTCTATCCAATTGTCTTTTGGATTTAATTTTTGCGGAACAGGATTTTCTACAGATGACCCAGCCGGCATCTGATCAGCAGTCTTTATATCATCATCATTTTTATAGGGAAGATTTCCGCTTATTGTTATTGTATTTCCTGTATTCTTCTGCACAAATGGAATGGTATTTCCTTCCGCCCTAAAAGTTTTTACAGTGATGACACTGTTATTTTTCTGCTTCAGTTTAACAGTATATATTGCTCCCCTTACTCCAGCTCTTCCTCCTATCCATTCTTTTTTTCAGCAGACATCACGGATACTGTCTTATCCTGAGATAAAGAGGATACCGGCATCCCGCAGGAAGCCAGCATCCAAAATAATATTAAATACAATTGATTATTCATTTCCTAATCATCATCACCTCCGGTACGTCCCAATACCAGGAAGTTACCGCTATATACGATTTCACCTTTAGACTCGGCTTTCAAAATATAATTTCCAGGTACGAGTTTTTGTCCAAACTCTTCATCAGACTTTACATTTTTCTTACTGTATACTAATCTTCCCGAGCCATCCACTATGCTTATATCCACACTGCTGTATTTAGCAGTATCAAATCTCAAATGAGAAATTCCTTTTGAAGGATTCGGATATATAATGTTCATGTCTTTCTTAGATTTAGTTTCAGCTGTTGACAAAGCAGGTACTGTATTTTGGGTTGTCCATGCTCCTCTCCCATATGTAGAAACCAAAACTGTTTTGGTAACAGGTCTGTAATCTAAGTTGGTAATTCTTACATTTCCTATATTCCCTGTCACTGAAGCCCATTCCGGAGTTGTTGCAAGGAAATTAGTTGTTCCCCAAACTCCCATTTCGGTTCCTACCAGCACTTCATTCGGATTGTCCGGGTTTCTGAGTACTGTTCTTACCGGCATATCAGGAAGGTTTCCTTCTTTGTTCTGCCAGGTTGTTCCTCCATCTGTAGAATAAAACACACTGGTAAGATTATAATTGGAGAAAGTTACGATAATTTCATTTTCGTTGGCACCAAATTCTATATCAGAAACAGTTCCTGTTACCGGTGAGGTTAACAAAGTTGCTGCATATGCTGTGGTGTTGGCATTTGTTACTTTAAAAATTCTTCCCAGATTGGTTCCTACAAAAAGTGTTGTGGAAGCAGTTGTATACGGAGATACTTTCATCCATGAAATCTGCTCGTTTGTTTGTGCTGTTCCCACTGTAACCACATTATTGGTAAAAGATGTTGCAGATGCCGAAAGCCCGCTTGTCCTGAAAAGTGTCAGCCCGGAACGGTAAGAATAGAAAACATCATTGGTTCTGTCTAAAGCAATTTCGTTTACAAAATGCCCCATGTTTCTGTTAGCACTGGTAGAAATAAGGTAATACGAGTTGTTAGTCAATAAATAGTGGCTATTGTAAACATAACTTGCAATTTCATAATTATCCTGATCGTCATACTCGGTATACATTCCGTCTCCCCCTGTAGCAGATTGAGAGGTAAGGAAATTATTTGCCTGGGGTACTCCATACAGCCACCAGGAACCATTATCCTGTGCGCCTGCCAGCAGCTCCTCATTAGCCGGTGTTTTTATCGGGTTCAGCATGGCTGAGTAAAACTGAGTAACGTTATACCTGGTATTTCTGGAGGCAAACCCACCTGCAACGCCGATATTAGCTTTATTGGCGGCATAATAGAGTCCTCCGTCATTTCCAAACATCATTTGCCCTGTTCCATAATTATTGTAAGGATTGAATACAATTTCATGCTGGTCTGCATGTACCTGTGAAACCTGCAAAGCGGCCATGTTATTGTTATTGGACCACTTGGAGATCTGCGTCCAGCTTGTTCCACCATTGGTAGATTTATATAAATCGATGCCTCCTATATACAGTGTATTATCATCCAGAGGATCTGCCGCAATGATCAGGTCATAATAAGACTGCCCTCTTGTAAAGTCATTGGCAGGAATACTTGTATCTGCTGCGGTAGGCAATGCCAAAACAGGTGCAGCATCATTAGTTGCCTGCCAGGTTGTTCCTCCATCTGTAGATTTGGCAATTCTGATAGGTTCTGAAGAAGATGCTCCCTGCATGAATGCATATATTTTATTGGCATCTGTTCTGGAAAGTGTAAAATTAACTCTTGAGCCACTGTTTCCTACGTTATACACCTGATTAAATGTATTCCCGTCAGCAGATTTAAAAATTCGTCCTCCGGAATCTATATTTGAGAACCTGGAAGATCTGGTAGAAACCCACACTGCGTTATCTGCCCCTATTTCTATCTGTTGTATGGAATATCCGGTTGTACTGGTTACCCCGGTAGTTGTATTAAGAGCTAATAAGCTGTTATTTTTTGTAAATGTAGCTCCTCCGTCTGTAGATTTGTACAATCCAGCCTGACTTAATCCCTGCCATCCGTCGTTAAATGAAATTCCTACATAAGAACCACTTACTCCGGCATATATTTCAGAAACTCCATTATTATTTCTTACTTTGATATCATTAATATAAAAGTTACCGTTTCTTACTCCGGATGAAGAATAAGTAACCGGAATGGTGAAAATCTGGGTCCATGTTGTACCACCGTCAGTAGATTTCCATATTCCCGATCCTATTGCATCTCCAGTTGGGGCTTCCCTGTTCCTACATAAAAAATCTGTGGGTTGTTTGGGTCGTAAGTAATACTTGAAATGGAAGTATTCGCCCAGAATGTACTTAATGGCTGCCATTCATTAGCTGCTACAGAAGGATCCTGATTTACCCAAAGCCCTCCGGAAACACTTCCTGCAAAAACCCGTTTACCTGTAGCGTCATTTGGGTCGTACATGATTGCCCTTGTTCTCCCTCCTACGCTATACGGACCTCTTTCAATCCATGGTTCATTCACTATTTTACTTGTAGCAGAGGCATTGCTGGAAATAAAAGACATAGGCTGTGAAGGTTGGTATTTACCTGTTAGGATATCTTCGTTTACCTTTGCCAGCCCTTCAAAGTTTGTTCTCCCTGTTACAGGATCCATGGTTCTTTTATAATCTTCCTCATTGTATAAATTAGGAGGTATTCCTGCCGCTTTTGCAATTTTATGGGCCTTTTTAAGGTCTTTGTCATATTTAGCATAAAGCTCCTGCAGATGTTTTTGATTGTCCTTAAGTGTATTTTGCTTTTGTGCATATACATTCATGCAGAGTAAGGCCGCTGCAATAGGGTAGATTTTCATTTCATTCAATTTTTTACAAATTTAATAAAGAAAAATGAATTATTTAACCAATTTAAATGAATTATTAATAATTTATAACAAAAGATTAACATTAATGTATCAAATTAAGTTATTTGCATTTTTTTAGTATATTTTTAAAATAAAATTGCGAAAAATAAAAAAATGAAAAAAGAAACCGATTAGTGAATTATATGCAAAAGCAGGTAACAAAAAATGCCCTGATAAAAACCAGGGCATTCTTTATTTATTGTAAAAGAAATCTTACGCTTGAACGTTGTTTCCTCCTAATACGAAAGGCTCAACTTCTTTGATTTCTCCGAACTGCTGCTCGTAGTTAGCGATGTTCTGTTGAAGAGCGTTTAATACTCTTTTAGCGTGAAGTGGAGCAAGAATTACTCTTGATCTTACTTTCGCCTGCTGAACACCTGGCATCAACTGAATAAAGTCTACTACAAATTCAGATGGAGAGTGGTTTACTAAAGCTAGGTTAGCATAGATACCAGCAGCTACCATTTCGTTTAATTCGATGTTGATGTTTCCGTCTTGTGGATTTTGATTGTTGTCCATTGTTATAAATTATGTTTTTAAAATTCGAAATTTGAGATTGTGAAAATATAAAAATAATTTCAAATCCCAAATTTCAAATCATTAATTTTAGTTAAGGTCTTCGAATTCCTTCTTAGAACCTACAATAACGTTCTGATACTCTTTAAGACCTGTACCTGCAGGAATTCTGTGACCTACAATTACATTTTCTTTAAGACCGTTAAGATCGTCTATCTTACCAGCAACTGCTGCCTCGTTAAGAACTTTAGTGGTTTCCTGGAACGATGCTGCAGACATGAATGATTTAGTCTGAAGGGCAGCTCTTGTAATACCTTGCAATACAGGAGTTGCTGTAGCAGGAAGAGCTTCTCTTACTTCTACCAATGCTAAATCTTCACGCTTCAACTTAGAGTTTTCATCTCTTAATTCTCTTGCAGTAATCATCTGACCTGGT
This sequence comes from Chryseobacterium sp. 1B4, assembly GCF_036631475.1. NCBI lineage: Bacteria > Pseudomonadati > Bacteroidota > Flavobacteriia > Flavobacteriales > Weeksellaceae > Chryseobacterium > Chryseobacterium sp. 1B4. The sequence continues at coordinate 290,897 of NZ_JAPNUF010000005.1, read as the reverse complement.
TTGAATTCTTTAGAATCACCAGCATCTACTACTACTTTAAGACCGAATACTCTGTTGTTTTCTTCCAAGAAATCATACTTGTGCTCAAGAGCTCCTTCAAGGAACTGAGTATCACCTCCATCCACGATAGATACTTTCGTCATCATCTGTCTTACGATAATTTCGAAGTGCTTGTCGTCGATTTTTACCCCCTGTAGACGGTAAACTTCCTGGATCTCATTTACTAAGTATTCCTGAACGGCTGTTGGACCTTTAATTCTTAAGATATCTTCCGGTGTGATAGAACCGTCAGAAAGCGGAGAACCTGCTCTTACGAAGTCATTCTCCTGAACAAGAATCTGGTTGGAAAGTTTTACCAGGTAAATCTTTCTTTCACCAGTTTTAGCCTCAACAATAAGTTCACGGTTACCTCTCTTGATTTTTCCGTAAGAAACTACCCCGTCGATTTCAGTAACAACCGCTGGGTTTGAAGGGTTTCTTGCTTCGAATAATTCGGTAACTCTCGGAAGACCTCCGGTGATATCCCCTGCTTTTGCAGATTTTCTCGGGATCTTGATCAAGACTTTACCAGCCTTAATTTTTTCACCATCGTTAACCATCAAGTGGGCTCCTACCGGTAAGTTGTAAGCTTTTTGCTCAACTCCTTTAGAGTCTACCACTTTCAAGGTAGGTACGGCTTTCTTATTTCTGGATTCAGAGATTACTTTCTCTTCAAATCCTGTCTGTTCGTCAATTTCAAGCTGGAATGAAATACCCTGGATGATATCCTCGTATTCTACCTTACCTGAAGTTTCAGCAATGATAACCGCGTTATACGGATCCCATCTACAGATTGTATCTCCTTTCTTCACTTTATCACCCGGTTTTACAGATAATATCGATCCGTAAGGTACGTTAGCTACCATTAATGGAGTTCTTGACTCATTATCAGCAACTAATCTGAATTCTGTTGAACGAGAAACCACAACCTCAGCAGTATTACCGTTTTCATCTTCAGAAGTAATTGTTCTTACTTCATCCATTTCAACGATACCATCTCTTCTTGCCACGATAGATGGGTTTTCTGATACGTTTCCTGCAGTACCCCCCTGGTGGAAAGTTCTCAACGTAAGCTGAGTACCCGGTTCCCCAATTGACTGTGCTGCAATTACACCTACCGCTTCGCCCATGTGGATCATCTTACCTGTTGCTAAGTTTCTACCGTAACATTTCGCACAGATACCTTTCTTCGCCTCACAAGTTAATGGTGAACGAACCTCAACAGCTTCTAATCCGGCTTCTTCAATTCTCTTCGCTAATTGCTCAGTAATTACCTGGTCAGCCTCAGTGATTAATTCATCTGTTTCAGGATCGTAAATATTATGAAGAGATACTCTACCCAAGATTCTTTCAGAGATTTTTTCAACGATCTCGTCATTTTTCTTAAGTGCAGTAACTTCTGTACCTCTTAGTGTTCCACAGTCGTCTTCTGTAACGATAACGTCCTGTGCAACGTCTACCAATCTTCTCGTTAAGTAACCGGCATCGGCTGTCTTAAGAGCGGTATCCGCAAGACCTTTACGGGCACCGTGGGTAGAGATAAAGTACTCTAGAATCGAAAGACCTTCCTTAAAGTTGGCAAGGATCGGGTTTTCGATGATTTCCGCTCCGGTAGAACCAGCTTTTTGCGGTTTCGCCATCAAACCTCTCATCCCTGATAACTGACGGATCTGTTCCTTAGAACCCCTCGCTCCAGAGTCAAGCATCATGTATACAGAGTTGAAACCACCCTGGTCAGTTTTCATTCTGCTCATGATCATTTCAGTTAATCCGGCGTTGGTATTAGTCCAAACGTCGATTACCTGGTTATAACGTTCTGTATCTGTAATCAGACCCATGTTATAGTTAGCTCTGATTTCGTCTACCGTTTCGATTGATTGTGCAATCATCTGTTTTTTCTCAACAGGAACTACGATATCTCCAAGTGAGAAAGAAAGACCTCCTTTGAATGCGTTTGAATACCCTAAGTCTTTCATTGCATCAAGGAACTTCACAGTTGTAGGGAAATCTGTATCAGCAAGGATCTTACCGATAACATTTCTCAATGATTTTTGGTAAGAAGTTCATTGATATATCCTACCTGCTTAGGTACAATCTGGTTGAACAGGATTCTACCAACAGTAGTTTCGATCAGTCTTGTTACAATTTCTCCGTTTTCCTTAACAGGTAATTTACATCTTACCTTAGCATTTAAGGAAACTTTTCCTTCTGCGTAAGCGATTTCCGCTTCTTCAGGAGAATAGAATGCAAGACCTTCTCCTTTTACTTTCATGGTATCAGTAGAGCTTAATTCTTTAGTCATGAAATAAAGACCAAGAACCATGTCCTGAGATGGTACCGTAATTGGAGAACCGTTTGCAGGGTTCAGGATATTTTGAGAACCTAACATCAATAACTGAGCTTCAAGGATCGCTTCTGGTCCTAACGGTAAGTGTACCGCCATCTGGTCACCATCGAAATCGGCGTTGAAGGCCGTAGTTACCAACGGGTGCAGCTGGATTGCCTTACCTTCGATCATCTTAGGCTGGAAAGCCTGAATACCCAGTCTGTGAAGAGTAGGTGCCCTGTTCAATAGTACCGGGTGACCTTTCATCACGTTTTCAAGGATATCATAAACTACCGGTTCTTTTCTGTCGATAATTCTCTTCATAGATTTTACTGTTTTTACAATACCTCTTTCAATCAGTTTTCTAATGATGAACGGTTTGTAAAGTTCAGCAGCCATATCTTTAGGAATACCACATTCGTGAAGCTGTAAGTTCGGACCTACAACAATTACCGAACGCGCAGAGTAGTCAACCCTTTTCCCTAGTAAGTTCTGACGGAAACGACCTTGCTTACCTTTCAATGAATCAGAAAGTGATTTCAATGGTCTGTTTGATTCAGATTTTACTGCAGAAGATTTTCTTGTGTTATCGAATAATGAATCTACTGATTCCTGAAGCATACGCTTCTCGTTTCTCAGGATTACTTCAGGAGCTTTAATCTCCAATAATCTCTTCAAACGGTTATTTCTGATGATAACTCTTCTATAAAGGTCATTCAAGTCAGAAGTAGCGAAACGTCCTCCATCCAATGGAACCAATGGTCTTAGTTCCGGTGGTATAACAGGAAGCACACGCATAATCATCCACTCCGGTCTGTTGATCATTCTTGTATTAGCACCTCTCAATGCTTCTACAACGTTCAATCTCTTAAGAGCTTCAGTTCTTCTTTGTTTTGAACCTTCGTTGTGAGCTTTGTGTCTCAAGTCGAAAGACAATGCATCAAGATCGATTCTTTTCAAAAGATCTTCCACAGCTTCAGCACCCATTCTGGCGATGAATTTGTTTGGATCGGAATCATCAAGATACTGGTTTTCTACAGGAAGAGTTTCCATGATGTCAAGGTACTCTTCTTCTGTAAGGAATTCCATATTTTCAAAATCAGAACCGTCTAATTTTTTAGCAATACCCTGCTGAATCACTACATATCTTTCGTAGTAGATGATCATATCTAATTTCTTAGAAGGAATTCCCAAAAGGTATCCGATTTTGTTTGGTAATGAACGGAAATACCAGATGTGTGCAATTGGAACTACAAGATTAATGTGCCCGATTCTCTCTCTTCTTACTTTTTTCTCAGTAACTTCTACTCCACAACGGTCACAAACGATCCCTTTGTAACGAATTCTCTTGTATTTACCACAAGCACATTCGTAATCCTTTACAGGACCAAAGATTTTCTCACAGAATAGCCCGTCTCTTTCAGGCTTGTGAGTTCTGTAGTTAATAGTTTCCGGTTTTAAAACCTCCCCTCTTGAGTCCTGTAAAATAGACTCCGGTGAAGCTAAACCGATGGTTATTTTATTAAATCTACTTGATTTATTTTTATTTGACATAATTTTTTTTAGATTTTAGATTTCAGATTTCAGATTTCAGACGAAATCATCATTCCAAATTCAAGGATTATAAAATTCTTAGAGTGCCATAGTCTGACATCTTGTGTCTGACATCTGATATCTTACTCCTCCAATCTTACGTCTAATCCAAGACCTTGTAACTCGTGAAGTAATACGTTGAATGATTCCGGAATACCTGGTTCAGGCATAGATTCACCTTTCGCAATAGCTTCATAAGTTTTTGCTCTACCAATCACGTCATCCGACTTCACAGTCAGGATTTCTCTCAGGATATTAGATGCACCGAATGCTTCAAGTGCCCAAACCTCCATCTCTCCGAATCTCTGACCTCCGAACTGAGCTTTACCTCCTAACGGCTGCTGAGTAATCAATGAGTAAGGACCAATAGAACGTGCGTGCATTTTGTCATCAACCATGTGTCCCAGCTTCAGCATATAAATAACACCTACAGTTGCAGCCTGAGTAAATCTTTCTCCGGTACCACCATCATAAAGGTAAGTGTGACCGAATTTAGGAAGACCTGCCTTGTCTGTATATTCAGTAATCTGATCAAGAGTTGCCCCATCAAAGATTGGTGTAGCGAACTTCATTCCCAGTTTCTGACCAGCCCATCCAAGAACTGTTTCATAGATCTGTCCGATGTTCATACGTGAAGGTACCCCAAGTGGATTCAATACGATATCTACCGGTGTTCCGTCTTCAAGGAATGGCATATCTTCTTCACGAACGATTCTTGAAACGATACCTTTGTTACCGTGACGTCCTGCCATCTTATCTCCTACATTCAGCTTACGTTTCTTAGCGATGTAAACTTTAGCCAGCTTCATGATACCTGCCGGAAGCTCGTCTCCGATTGAAATTGCGAATTTCTCACGGTTTTTAACCCCTGGATGTCGTTGTATTTGATTTTGTAATTGTGAATCAATTGTTTGATCAATTCATTCTTGTCAGCGTCTACTGTCCAGTCTGAACCGCTAACGTTTACATAATCTTCAACTGAAGTTAATAACTTGTGAGTGAATTTCACACCTTTACCGATGATCTCTTCGTCAAGGTCATTATGTACCCCCTGAGAAGTTTTACCGCTTACCAGTGTATTTAATTTTTCAATTAAAGTATTTCTCAACTCATCAAACTTAGCCTTGTAAGTGTTTTCAATTTCTTCAAGTTTAAGTTTTTCTTCAGTTCTTTTCTTTTTGTCTTTAATATTTCTGGAGAACAATTTCTTGTTGATAACAACTCCTCTTAATGAAGAGTCAGCTTTCAATGAAGCATCCTTCACATCACCTGCTTTATCACCGAAGATTGCTCTAAGAAGTTTTTCTTCAGGAGTCGGGTCAGATTCACCTTTTGGAGTGATTTTACCAATCATGATATCTCCAGGTTTCACTTCAGCACCAATTCTGATCATACCGTTCTCGTCAAGATCTTTGGTAGCTTCTTCAGATACGTTTGGAATATCTGCTGTAAGCTCTTCCATACCTAATTTGGTATCACGAACTTCAAGGGAATATTCATCTACGTGGATTGAAGTAAACCAGTCTTCACGTACAACTTTTTCGTTGATTACGATCGCATCCTCGAAATTGTATCCTTTCCAAGGCATGAACGCTACCACTAAGTTTCTACCAAGAGCCAATTCTCCTTTTTCAGTAGCATAACCGTCACAAAGTACCTGTCCTTTTTCCACTACATCACCTACTCTTACGTTTGGTCTTAGGGTAATGGTTGTACTCTGGTTGGTTTTTCTGAACTTAGTAAGGTTGTATGTTTTCGTAGCAGACTCGAATTGTACTAAATCCTCGTCTTCACTTCTTTCATATTTAATAACGATTTTGTCAGCATCTACGTACTGTACAGTACCTGTGCCTTCAGCGTTAATTAAGATTCTTGAATCTCTTGCAACCTGCTGCTCAAGCCCTGTACCCACGATCGGAGCCTGTGGCTTCAACAGAGGAACGGCCTGACGCATCATGTTGGATCCCATCAATGCACGGTTCGCATCATCATGCTCCAGGAATGGAATCAATGAAGCGGAAATACCGGAAATCTGGTTTGGCGCTACGTCGATAAGGTCTACCTGATTAGGTTCCACTACCGGATAGTCACCATCCAATCTTGCAATAATTCTATCTGTTTCGAAATCACCGTTATCGTTCAATTCAACGTTTGCCTGAGCAATTACCTTAGCTTCTTCGTCTTCTGCATTTAAGTAAATAGGATCAGCATTAAGATCGACCTTACCGCCTTCCACTTTTCTATATGGAGTTTCGATGAAACCTAGGTTGTTGATTTTTGCATAGATCCCTAAAGATGAAATCAAACCGATGTTTGGTCCTTCCGGAGTTTCAATCGGACAGATTCTTCCGTAGTGAGTATGGTGAACGTCTCGAACCTCGAAACCTGCTCTTTCTCTTGATAAACCACCAGGTCCTAGTGCCGATAATCTTCTCTTGTGAGTGATCTCTGACAGAGGGTTGGTTTGGTCCATGAACTGAGACAGCTGGTTGGTACCGAAGAATGAGTTGATTACAGACGTTAATGTCTTAGCATTTACAAGGTCAAGCGGAGTAAAGATTTCGTTATCTCTAACGTTCATTCTTTCCTTGATTGTTCTTGCAATTCTTGAAAGACCTACACCGAACTGTCCTGCTAATTGCTCACCAACAGTTTTAATTCTTCTGTTTGATAAGTGGTCGATATCATCAACCTCAGCCTTAGAGTTTACAAGCTCGATAAGGTGTCTTACGATAGCAATGATATCTTCTTTTGTAAGAACCTCAGTTGTTGTAGGAATGTTAAGACCTAATTTTTTGTTCAGTCTGTAACGTCCCACTTCACCTAGAGAGTATCTCTGCTCAGAGAAGAATAATTTTTCAATGATTCCTCTTGCCGTTTCCTCATCTGGCGGATCTGCGTTTCTTAACTGACGATAGATGTACTCTACCGCTTCTTTTTCAGAGTTGGTAGGGTCTTTTTGTAATGTATTCTGGATGATAGAGAATTCATTGCTGTTTTCTTTGTGAATCAGGATTGATTTCACACCAGCATCCAGGATAAGATCCAAGTGTTCTTTTTCAAGGATGGTTTCTCTATCCAGGATGATCTCGTTTCTTTCGATAGAAACTACTTCCCCTGTATCTTCGTCTACGAAGTCTTCGAACCATGTGTTCAATACTCTCGCAGCCAATGTTCTCCCTTCCACTTTTTTAAGCGCAGCTTTAGAAACTTTCACTTCTTCAGCAAGGTCGAAGATCTGAAGGATATCCTTATCAGACTCATACCCGATAGCTCTTAATAAAGTTGTTAATGGTAATTTTTTCTTACGGTCGATATACGCGTACATTACGCTGTTGATATCCGTTGTAAATTCCATCCAAGATCCTTTGAAAGGAATAATTCTTGAATAGTAAAGTTTGGTTCCGTTAGCGTGGTAAGTCTGTCCGAAGAATACACCAGGTGAACGGTGAAGCTGCGTAACGATAACTCTCTCAGCACCGTTGATGATGAAAGAACCACTTGGTGTCATATAAGGAACCGGACCTAAATATACATCCTGAACCACAGTCTGGAAATCTTCGTGTTCCGGGTCAGTACAGTACAGTTTAAGTCTAGCTTTTAGAGGAACTGAATAAGTAAGTCCTCTTTCCACACACTCATCAATTGAATAACGTGGAGAATCTACCAGATAGTCTAAGAATTCTAATACGAACTGGTTTCTTGAATCCGTAATTGGGAAATTCTCTTGGAAAGTCTTGTAAAGAGCTTCTGTCTTTCTGGCTTCAGGAAGTGTATCAAGCTGGAAAAACTCTCTGAAAGATTCGATTTGGATGTCCAAAAAGTCAGGAGTGATGATTTTTCCTTTCGCTGATGAGAAATTAATTCTCGGATTTCCTTGAGTTGTTGATTTTGTTTTACTCATAAAACTTTTAAGAAAGGGTTAAAAAATATTTTGATTCATTAAAAAATATCAGAAAAGAACAAGAAACAAGGTAAAAGTAAAGGTAGAAGTGTTTTTGGCGCTCACGAAAGACCTTAGGCTCTTTCCACTTTGTACTTGGCTCTTTCTAACTGCAACACTGGTATATCTTTTCACAGCGTAATGCAAAATATTTTTCTTACTTTTGAGGCAGCATGACTGCTGTATTTATATACACGAAATCCCTTCCATGCTTTACACAATGAAAGAGCTGATTTTCAGTATTTTATAAATTTACAAACAATTTTTCGCGCCAAAAGAGGGGCAAAGATACAAAAAATTATCCACAATAACAAATAAATCATCTCATTTTGAGGCTTTTAAAATAAGAGAGGCTGCCCAATATTGAGCAACCCCTCCACAACACAAGCTAATCCTATGATTATTTCACAATAACCTTATAAGATTTTATTTTTGATTGGGTTTCTATTTTAATAATATACACTCCTGCGGGAAGTGAAGATGTATCAATACCTGTACCGGCATTAAACTTATCTGTTTTAACTGCCTGTCCCTGTGCTGAGAACAATGTATATCCTCCTTCTTCTGCTGATGAAATTCTAAGATTCTCCCCTGCTTTTACCGGATTTGGATATACTTTTACATCATTCGCCGCATCAGTAATTTCTGTTGCAGTAATTTTTGCTGCAGTATTGGCAGCTTTTAATAATGAAGCATAAGGTGAAAGCGGGGAATCAGGAGATCCTCTCTTCACCAGATCTGTATCTACAACGGCCTGGATACCATCTTTATCTTTATCATCAATAGTAGAAATGAATCCACCACCTAAAGTATCAAGATTTCCTTTTCCGATCTGATAAAGATCCAGGTCTGAGCCATTGGAGGTAATGTCCAGGAAGTCCGGTTTATCATCTCCATCTGTATTTTTGATCGGATACTTCAATACTCCTGAGTCAGGCGAAGTTTCCAGAATGTCTGCAATTCCGTTTTTACCCACCGGAACACCGGCATCAATCACTCCATTATGGTCTGCATCAATCTGATTAATAACAGATGTAGGAATTCCTGATTCGAATAAATCCAAAATACCATCATTATCAGAGTCAAGATCAAGATAATTCGGAACCGAATCTCCCAGTACAGGAGTTAAAAGAATATCCCCTTCATTATCATCATCCTGGAACTTCCCGTTTTTATCAAAATCTTCCACGGCATCCGGAATTCCGTCATTATCAGAATCCTGATCACAGGCATCTACGATACCATCGCCATCCGTATCCAACGCCGGCGATTTGTCATTTACCGCTGTACATCCTTCTGCACAGTCAGGAATACCATTTCCGTTATTATCTATGTTGTCATCACCGCCGTTACATTGGTCGAAACAATTGGGAACCCCATCATTATCATCATCCCTGCTTGCAAAAGCATTGTAGATATAATAGTTTTGAGGAATACGAATTGCCGTTCCGCTGTTGAAAGTAATCTTAATACGGTTAAAAGGTTTTGTCGCTTTTCCTCCCACATAGAATTTATTAGAGTTTGTTGTGAAAAAATTTCCGCTGATAAGACTTCCTGAGCTTGTAAAAGTATCTGTCAGTATATTTCCGTTGTACAATGTCACGGTAATATTCTCCAGAACACTTACCCCAAGAAGGTTTCCTGCTTTTTCTACAGTGAAACCGGCCATTGTGTTGGCAGGAAGTACAGTATTGCTGCTTACTGTTGCAAACGCTGAGAAAATACTCAGAATAGATGCAGCAGGAACGGTAGCGGTGGCATAATTGGAAGGATTATTATCCACAATAGCCTCCGGATTGGTCATTTTAGCTAAAATAAGCCCGAGAAATCCCGGCCCCGATGTCCATGAAGCACCAGTGACCAAATTTCCGGGAACTGACGAGCCGCTTGTCTGTATCTTATCATCACATTCACAAGAAACCGGTTCTTCAAAAGCGTAGTATACTTTTAATGCTCCCAAATTAAATCCTACCGTTTGGGTAACTTTTAATCTTACTTCGTTAAAAGGTTTGGTTGTTGTTAAAGCTACCTTTTGTTTCCCTGAGCCATATCCCAGTACTTTAATATTAATCAGGCCTCCACCGTCAGACAGCTGTTTTGAGTCCTGCAGCTGTCCATACAGATAGGTCTCAATGGTAATATTCTTTAAAAACTCAGCGCTTAAAAGCTTCCCCTGGTCATCCGGCTCAATTACAAATCCGGCTTTGTTGCCTGCAGGATATACCTGGTTTTTATCAAGAACTCCCACTGAATAAGATCCCAGTAATCCGACAGGAAGAACGATTGATCCGTAAGAACTTTTATTTCCATCCCCAATTCTTTCTTTATTCTGAACATAGGAAAGCGGAGCCAGGAAACTGCTGCTTCCGGATACATTACCATCCACACCACTTCCTGCAATGATATCATCACAAATACCATTATTGTCTGTCGGAACCTTTGCAGGATCAAATGCAAATGCATAGTAAACATTCATTGCACTGAACACGGAAAGAACATTAGTCTGATACAGCCTTACTTCATCAAATTCCTTTGATGTTTTAAAATGCAGGAAAATCCTGTTTTTGCTTCCACCGAATGCAGGAACTGATAAAAGTGTACTGCTGGTAGTGGTTTCCTGCAAAACTCCATTTTTATAAGTACTGATTCTCAATGAGCTTAAAAGATCAACAGTAATAAAACTTGTTCCAAGGTCTACATTGAAACCGGTGATGTATCCTGCAGGGTAAGTTGTATTCTTATTTTTTACAGATATTCCGTTTCCACTTAACAAGGAAGCAAAATTTCCCATACTCACGCTGTTATCCAGGCTGGCATCTACCACCGGATTCATACTTCCGTTATAACATGCAAGACAGATCCCTGAGTTATTGACAGGTTTTGCCTCCACGCCCATCCCGCGGATCGGCTCATAACCTTGCTGCGCAAATAATACTACAGACATCACTAAGGTCATGAGCATAACAGCAGATTTATCGAATAATTTTCTGGTCATTTCTATTTTTTTAAGGTTTGTGTGTTTTTTTAATTAATAAAGAGCTTTCCAGTTAGTCCCGTTACAGCCTTCATGTACTTTTGATGTAGTATTATACCGGATTGCCCCTTCTTCAGCCGCTGAACAGGCTGCATTGGCACCGGATGCAATCCCTTTTATCTGAATAGCAGCCCCGTAGAAGTAGCAGCAGTAGGGATCATATTGATACCTAAAATGGTATCTGTCCCGTTACTTTTGTTGAAGAAAACATGCTGTTTATTGGCATAAACCATCTGCCCTGCAGCTGCCTGACCTGAGAACCCTATTGCAAAAGCCTCTGTACCGGTAGCTGTATTGGCAGAACCTACAGCAATATTATTTAAAGAGGTTGTATTTCCGCTTCCGATAGCTATTCCTCCACTGTTGTTATGATTATTACCTACTGTAAGCCCAGTAAGTCCTGTTACCGTATTCAGGTTCCCAAAAACTAAATTATTAGGTCCTGTAGCAGTATTGGTATTTCCAATTACTTTAGCTCCATTACTGGCCGTGTTTCCCAGTCCGATAGCTACAGCAGGAAAGTTTCCCTGTGCAGAAACCGTATTATCCTTTCCTAATGCAATATTCGAAGATGAACTGTTAGTAAGTATATTATTGGAGCCCCATGTAAACGATGCGTAAGGACCAGTTGCAGAATTGGCATTTCCTCCTGCAATGTTCCGTTAATATCTAATATGCCTTTTACATTCTTCTGAGTGGCCAAAACCAGATTCTGACCATCATTTGTTCCCAGATAGTTTCCGGTCCCAATATTGGTTCCTAAAGCAGCCGATGCAGCTGTTGTTCCGGAATTCCCAACTGTACGCCAGCTTCCGCCTAGACTTAACCATTTTGTACCGTCAAAATAATAATAACCTGATGCAAGTACTTCTGCTGTCTGTCCGGTAGGTGCGCTTTCTGCTGCAGTAACATATACTATTGCGCCAGTTTGAGCTGCAGTATAATTTTTGGCTTTTAATTCTGTACCCGTAATCCTGGGAGCAATCAGTCCGTCAAGTTTACTTGTATTGGAAGGTGATCCTACTATATCAAAAGTAGCTTGCGGCAAAGATGTATTAATCCCTAGCTGTGCGTTAATTGATAAACCAGCAGATAAAAGAGCTAATGTGAATAATTTGTTTTTCATTTCAAATGATATTTATGTTTTTATGTATGTGTTTTTTCAGGAAGTAAAATTCTCAGGTGTTTTCATCTGATAATAAATGAAATCATGACTATTCTTATGATGAAAACGCTAAAAATTTGTTACAGAATTAGTGCTTAAGCGTGGAGACCAGCTTATCAGGAATTTTAATAATAAATTTAAACCCGTCTATAAGTTTAACGGAATTGATATGAAACTTTGCAGCCTTTTTAAAGGTGAAAAAAGTATTTCCTTTGTGGAAAAGATATGAATATATCAGGTTATAGTTATTGACAACAGTCCTTATATCTTTAAGAAATAAAATCCTGATATAAATATCGTTAGAGAAATTATGCTGTGAGCCAATGTATAATGAATTGGCCGAATTCTGATCAGCAGATTGATGCAAAACCGAGCCATCTGCCCAATGACGAACCGAAGTACCAGCCAGGCACCGTTGAGTCTGTATATCTGCACAATAAGGTAATACATTTTTACTCATCGTTACAGGTATAAACTTCGCATTTAGTTTTCCCACAGCCACCAGCAGCAGCAGAAGTGCTATCTTATGACTATAAGAAAGAAAATAATTTCTATCCAAGTATATGTGTTTTTCGATACAAATATAATATTTTTTCAAACAATAATTATTTTTATTAATAAAAATTTACACAAAATAAACAATATATACACAAACAATAAAATAACCCATTATTTTTTATAAAATATTCAATCATAACAAAATATAGCAAAACAGGAATTAATAATATTTAAATACAATTACAAATTAAAATACAGATTTACAATAGTTTACAACAAAAAAGCCCGGGCAATATGCCCGGGCTTCTATATTTATAATAAAATTGAAATTATTTCAATTCTACTTCAGCACCAGCTTCTTCTAATTGCTTCTTAAGAGCTTCAGCTTCGTCTTTAGATACACCAGTTTTGATTGGAGCTGGAGCACCGTCTACGATATCTTTAGCTTCTTTAAGACCAGCACCTGTTAAATCTTTTACTAATTTAACGATAGCTAATTTAGAAGCACCTGCAGACTTAAGAATTACGTCGAATTCAGTCTTTTCTTCAGCAGCATCACCTGCACCACCTGCAGCAACAACTACAGCAGCAGCAGCTGGCTCAATTCCGTACTCATCCTTAAGGATAGCAGCTAATTCGTTTACGTCTTTTACAGTTAGGTTTACTAGCGTTTCAGCTAAATTTTTTAAATCTGACATTGTTGTAATGTTTTTGTTGATTATTTATTTAATTTTTTGAGTGTAATTATTCAGCACTAGTTTCTTCAGTGCTTTCTGCAGCAGCTTCTGGAGCTTCAGCAGGAGTTTCTTCTACCGCAGGAGCAGCTTCTTCAGCTTTAGCTTCTACAGTTTCAGGTTTGTTTTGAAGAGCAGAAACAACTCTCTGGATTGGAGACTGAAGTAATCCGATGATTTCACCGATCATTTCTTCTCTAGACTTGATGTTAGCCAACATGTCTAGGTTATTGTCACCAACGTAGAAAGTTTCCTGAACGAAAGCAGACTTCAAAGCCGGCTTTTCTTCTTTCTTTCTGAATCCTTGGATCAGTTTCGCAGGAGCGTTTGCTGTATCAGCAATCATTAACGCTGAGTTTCCTTTGAAAGATGGGAACATTTCAGAGTAATCTACTCCTTCAATCTGCTCCATTGCTTTTTGTAAAAGTGTATTTTTTACAACTTTTACTTTGATATTTTGTTTGAAAGCCTGTCTTCTGAAATCTGAAGATTTACCAGCGTTCAAACCTTCTAAATCTGCTACGTATACTACTTTTGCATCCTGAAGCAAATCTTTGATCTCTTGTATTGCTACAACTTTTTGGTCTTTTGTCATTGTTTTAGGATTAAATATTAGTTAACAGATTTAGTATCAATTGCAATACCCGGGCTCATTGTAGAAGATAAATAAATGCTCTTCACATAAGTTCCTTTAGCAGCAGTTGGCTTCATTTTGATCAATGTCTGGATTAACTCCTGAGCATTTTCCTTGATCTTAGCAGCATCGAAAGATACTTTACCAATACCAGCATGGATGATACCATACTTATCTACTTTGAAATCAATTTTACCTGCTTTTACTTCAGCTACTGCTTTACCAATTTCCATTGTTACAGTTCCTGATTTAGGGTTTGGCATTAAACCTCTTGGACCTAATACTCTACCTAATGGACCTAATTTACCCATTACAGCTGGCATAGTAACGATAACGTCAACATCTGTCCAACCTTCTTTGATTTTTTGTAAATATTCGTCAAGACCTACATAGTCAGCACCAGCAGCTTTAGCTTCTGCTTCTTTATCCGGAGTTACAAGAGCTAATACTTTAACATCTTTACCAGTTCCGTGAGGAAGAGATACAACACCTCTTACCATTTGGTTTGCTTTTCTAGGGTCTACACCTAATCTTACAGCGATATCTACTGAAGCATCAAACTTTGTAGTGTTCACTTCTTTTACAAGAGCTGAACCTTCTTCAAGGTTATAGATTCTTCCTTTTTCTACTTTGCTTAAAGCTTCCTTTTGCTTTTTAGTTAATTTTGCCATTTCTTTAAGTTTTAAGCGTTAGTTGGTTTAGTTCCTGTTACTCTTAATCCCATAGATCTGGCAGTACCTGCAACCATAGAAAGAGCAGAGTCCATTGTAAAACAGTTAAGATCCGCCATTTTATCTTCAGCGATTTTCTTTACTTGTTCCCAAGTTACAGAACCTACTTTGTTTCTGTTTGGTTCACCAGAACCTCCCTTGATCTTAGCTGCATCCATTAGCTGGATTGCTGCAGGTGGAGTTTTAATAACGAATTCAAAAGATTTGTCTTCGTATACTGTAATTACTACAGGTAAAACTTGCCCTGGCTTATCTTGGGTTCTTCCGTTAAATTGCTTACAAAACTCCATGATGTTCACACCTGCAGAACCCAATGCTGGACCTACTGGTGGAGAAGGGTTAGCTGCGCCACCTTTCACCTGAAGCTTTACCATTTTAAAGACTTTCTTAGCCATTGTTTGTTTTTTAAATTTGAATAATTAATGAGTTTGGAAGCATTTATTATTCAGCAGGTTATCGTACTCACCTATGACAAACCTACTTTTTGGACTGCAAAATTATAAAATATTTTTGAAATAGCAAATGGAAATTACTGATTTTTAAAAAGTTTTATAAAATACTTGTTATCCTGTGGGAATAAATTCTTTAAGTATTTTAAAATTATCCGAGCAACAAAAATAAAAACGGCTATTTACTTTTTAAATA
The DNA here is from genome assembly GCF_036631475.1 of Chryseobacterium sp. 1B4. Classification (NCBI taxonomy): domain Bacteria; kingdom Pseudomonadati; phylum Bacteroidota; class Flavobacteriia; order Flavobacteriales; family Weeksellaceae; genus Chryseobacterium; species Chryseobacterium sp. 1B4. The sequence goes on along the minus strand of NZ_JAPNUF010000005.1, from coordinate 275,555 downwards.
GCCGTTTCATATATTCTGACAGAGAAAATCTGTTAAAAGCCAGAAGGTTTGGTAATGGTTTGGGTAGAACCGTCATTTCCTCCCAGATCAGCATTGATATCGTTGATATTTTGTTTTTCAATTAATCTTTTATATGCCATCAGATACAGATCAACAGTAAAGTTGTTGTAAGTTCTTGAGGGAGTGGAAGCATTCATCGCAATAATTCTGCTGTCTGTAAACTTTGCTCTGATATGCCATGTGCCGTTACTTTTGAATGCAACAACATTAGGGGATCCCTGTTTGTTATCATTAATACCGTTGTCTCCATAATCAAGCATTACACTGGTAGTTCCGTCATTCAGCTTGAATGAATAATTATGAAGTACAACAAGAAAATTGTTGGCATCTATCTTTGTGTCATAATCTTCAATTCCTGTACCTGGCACTCCGGTAAGGGTAAGTTTAAGGTAATTAAACAGTCCACTGCTTTCCAAAGCCGGGTCATACAGCTGCAAGGCATTTTCTGAAGTTGCCAGAAAACTCCCTCCAGACATGGTAGGTTCACCCGGATTTCTCAGATATAAAGTATTGGTATATGTTTTACCATTAACATCAAGTGTTTCTGTAGGATTGGCTGTATTTATTCCTACCTTCCCCTGCTGGGCATTCATAAACAGTCCCAGGCACATGATTATTGTGATATAAATTTTTCTTTTCATAACTTTTTATTGAAGTCCTAAAGGTGTGTTGGTGGAAACTCCTGAGTAGCCAGGCGAAGCTGATGCTGAAACAGAACCGTTGAAAGTTCCCCAGTCTTTAACTAATGATTTTTCAAAAACATTTAAAGTAAACGTCCACGTACCGTTTTGAGATGAAACAGTTCCGGCTCCTTTAAAAGCTAAATTAATGGCATGGTAGTTTTTGCCTCCACTGGTTACCTGAGTAATTTCTGTGGAATAAGATCCATACGATTTGGGATTTGTCGTCATATTTGCTGCAGAAACCGCTTCTGTAAAAACAGCACCTGTAATAGCCACAACATATTTACTTGCATCCAATCCTGTATTGAGATTCACTACTTCATCCTGTCTCACATTTTTCAATACCAGATTATACATATTTACAGGCGCTACATTACGAAGCGATATATCCAGCAGCTTAACTTTACCTACCGGTGAACTGTCTTTTGAACGGGTAAGAAGAAGGTAGTTTCCTGCCGCCTTCGTATTTTCCGTATCTATTAAATAGGACTCTACCAGTGTTTCCCCTTCCACATCAAGAGTTCCTTTCGGTGTTGTTGTATTGATTCCTACTTGGGCACGTATGCTTAATGCAGCAAAACCCATAAAGAGTACCGCAATAGTTTTTTTCATAATTTATGTTTTTATTGAATTAATGGTGCTGCTGCAGCACCTGTTCCTGAAGCATTAAGGTTTTGGGTAGAATTGAAATCCTTGGCATATGATCTGTCAAATACCAACAGATTCAGTGTCCAAACCCCTGTAGGAAGTGATGAATCCGGCGAGAATCCATGATAGTCTGCCTTAAGCTTCCATGTCCCTCCCGATGAATAGGCAAAAATCTGAGGTACGGGAGTAAGCCAGTTGGCAGAAAACGTTCTTGTAGGCTGTGTAAAACCAAAAGAAGAAATGACCACCAGAAATTTTTTAGAATTGATTTTTGTATCAAACTGATTCACCCAATCCTTGTCTGCAGGATCACACGTAATCTTGAACTGAATAAGGTTAATGGGAGCCGGTGAATTAGGTACAAAAGAATCATTGTACGCTGTAATTTTGTTTTCAGGAGCCGGAGATTTGATAATGAAAGTGTAGTTCTCATCCGCTTTCAGTTTTTCCATAGGCTGCTTGAAAACAATTCCTGATGTCTTCATCGTACCGTTTACGGTAAGTTCCTTTTCCGGTGTCGCAGTATTGATACCAACCTGCGCACTCGTGAGCACAGATGCACTCACCAAAGTGATCATCGAAATAATTTTTGTCATTGGGTTATGTGTTTATATAAGACTTGTGTTTTTAACCAGCCCATTTTTTATATTTCTTGCTTAAAAACATGAAATTTCACTACAACTGTAATCAGTGTATGAAATAAAAAATATAAAATTAATGGATTAGTTAACACCTTGGCTGCAAGAAACATGCCATCCGAAATTAAACTAAACAATCTGAAAATGATCTCCGCTGAAAAAACAAATATGATCACCTAACAGTGATTAAACCATTAAGGCAAACGGTTCTTTACAAGGAGCTAACAGATTTCTGAATTTAAAACATTGTTAAAATAATCTTAATAAACTTAAAAAAACTCTAACAATAGGGAGAAATTATGGAAATTAAATACCTATATTTTATTATGAGTTAATAGAATTTTGAGTTCAATCTTAAAAGCCGTAGAGATTAGAATATTTAAGCAAAGGATTCCATTTGCTGTATTCTATTTTCAGGAAGCCAAGACTGGTAACCTCATATGACTTTTAAGTGTGCAGATCTCGTAACGCTTAAACTTAACTGAATGTTGCAGAAATGCCAGAAAGCCATCAATGAAAAAAGACCGCTTAATAGCAGTCTTTTTTATATTTTATAAAATAATATTATACTTTTTCTACTTGCATGTAGCTTAGTTCCATTGGAGTTTTTCTACCGAAGATCAATACAGAAACTTCAATTTTCTTTTTGTCCTCAAGAATTTTCTCCACTGTACCATTGAATCCGTTGAAAGGTCCATCGATTACTTTAACGTTTTCACCTACTACGTAAGGGATTTCAACATCACTTGCAAATTCAGAAAGTTCATCCATTCTTCCAAGCATTCTGTTAACCTCTGACTTTCTCATTGGAACAGGATCACCTCCTTTTGTTAAGCTTAAGAAAGAAATAACTCCAGGGATATTCTTGATAACGTGAGGAATTTCTCCCATCAGATCAGCTTCGATCATTAAGTAGCCAGGATAGTAAGGTCTTTCTTTAGGAACTTTTTTACCGTTTCTAATCTGGATCACCTTTTCCATAGGAATAACCACTTGAGTAACGTACTGCTCAAACCCTAGACGTTTGATTTCTGTCTCAATATAGTTTTTCACTTTATTTTCCTGTCCGCTGATAGCTTTCAGCACATACCATTTCAATTCGCTCATTATGGGAAAATACTTTTTTGTTAATTAAACAAGTTGATTAACATTCCTATTATGTTGCTGATTGCTTTTGAAAACAATTCATCAACTCCAAAGGTAAATAAAGCCAGAATCACTGTCGCAATAGTCACTACAATTGTAGAAGACTGAAGGTCAGCCCATTTTGGCCATTCAACTTTATGTCTGAATTCGTTATAAGAACCTTTTAAAAAATCGACAAATGAACTCATAATTTATATTTGCACGGGCACAAGGATTCGAACCCTGATCAACGGTTTTGGAGACCGGTATCCTACCATTGGACGATGCCCGTAGTTAAAAAGCTTCCGTAAAGAGATTCCTTACGGAAGCTTTTATATTTTAAGATATTAATCTAAGATTTCAGTAACCTGACCAGCACCAACTGTTCTACCTCCTTCTCTGATCGCGAATCTAAGACCCTCGTTAAGAGCGATTGGTTGTAACAATTCTACAGTGATCGTTAAGTTATCACCAGGCATTACCATTTCTACACCTTCTGGTAAGAAGATTTCACCTGTAACGTCAGTAGTTCTTACGTAGAACTGAGGACGGTATTTGTTGTGGAATGGAGTGTGACGTCCACCTTCTTCTTTAGAAAGGATATAAACCTCAGCTTTGAATTTTTTGTGTGGTTTAACAGAATCTTTCTTAGCGATAACCATACCTCTCTTGATGTCAGTTTTTTCAATACCTCTCAACAATAGACCTACGTTATCACCAGCTTCACCTCTGTCTAGGATTTTTCTGAACATCTCAACCCCTGTAATTGTAGAAGTTAATTTTTCATCACCCATACCAACGATATCAACCGGATCACCAGTGTTGATAACACCAGACTCGATTCTACCAGTTGCTACAGTACCTCTACCTGTAATAGAGAATACGTCTTCGATTGGCATCAAGAATGGCTTATCCTGATCTCTTACCGGCTGCTCGATCCAAGTATCAACAGCATCCATTAATTCTTCTACAGTTTTAACCCACTTCTCGTCTCCGTTAAGAGCACCAAGAGCAGATCCCTGGATTACTGGAGAGTTATCTCCGTCATATTCGTAAGTAGATAATAAATCTCTAAGTTCAAGTTCAACAAGCTCTAAAAGCTCAGCATCATCCACCATATCAACTTTGTTCATGAAAACAACGATTCTTGGTACGTTTACCTGACGGCAAAGTAGGATGTGCTCTCTAGTTTGAGGCATTGGTCCATCAGTTGCAGCACATACTAAGATTGCTCCATCCATCTGAGCAGCACCAGTTACCATGTTCTTAACGTAGTCAGCGTGACCTGGACAGTCAACGTGTGCATAGTGTCTGTTTTCAGTTTCGTACTCGATGTGAGCTGTATTAATAGTGATACCTCTTTCTTTTTCTTCTGGAGCAGAGTCAATAGCAGAGAAGTCTTTTTCTCAGCAAGACCTTTGTTAGCTAATACACTACTGATAGCTGCAGTAAGTGTAGTTTTACCATGGTCAACGTGACCAATAGTACCAATGTTCAAGTGTGGTTTGTTACGATTAAACGTTTCCTTTGCCATGATTTAAAATTATTTATTTATTGTTTTTCAAATTTTCGGTGTGCAAATATAATGAATTTTTAAATACCAAAAACTTTTTATTAAAAAAACTTTCAATATTCTCATCCAGTGAAGGACAAACCTTATATTTTAACGTATTGAGACTGCAAATTTACACATTTTTCCGGATTGAAAAAAACTTTCTGAAACCTTTTACCAAAAAGCCTGAAATACAGAATATTCCAGGCTCAATTAATATAAATGAAAGATAAGATCAGATTTGGCTGAGTTTTTTGGTTCTGTTGAAAATCCAGAAAATAATTGGGAAAATAAGCAGGGTAAGCACGGTTGCTGTAATTAATCCTCCAATAATAACAATGGCCAGGGGTTTCTGGGATTCTGAACCGATCCCTGTAGACAATGCCGCCGGCATAAGCCCGATAGAAGCCATAAGCGCGGTCATAATCACCGGTCTTGTTCTGGATTTCACTCCATTTAAAATAGCAGTCTCTATATCAAGGCCATTTTTAACATTCTGGTGGAATTCTGTGATAAGAATGACTCCGTTCTGGATACAGATTCCCAAAAGAGCAATCATTCCTACTCCGGCAGAGATTCCAAAATTGATTCCCGTAACATGCAAGGCGATAATTCCCCCTATTAAAGCAAAAGGCACATTGGCCAATACCAGAAGAGAGTCCTTCATATTTCCAAACAGGATAAACAGCAGGAAGAAGATCATAAGAATACTCACCGGCACCACCTGGGCGAGCCTGTGAGAGGCGCGCTGCTGATTTTCAAACTGACCGGTCCATCCTACGGAATAGCCATCCGGCAGCTCAATTGCTGCTACTTTTTCTGGGCATCAGCAATGGTACTTCCCAGGTCCCTGTCGCGGATTGAGAACTTAACCCCAATATAACGTTTGATATTATCCCTGTAAATAAATGCAGCTCCGTTATCTTTAACAATCGTACTTATTTCCTTTAAAGGGATCTTTGCTCCATCCTGGGTAGGAACCATCAAAGCAGCAATGTCATTTTCATTGGTTCTGTATTCCTGCGAATACCGGAGACGGATCGGAAATTTTCTTTCACCGTCAAACATTTCCGAAGCAGTTTTACCACCAAAAGCCATTTCCAGCACAGCCTGTGCGTCTGCCGGCATTACTCCGTAAGCTGCCATTTTATCTCTGTCCAAAACAACACTTACTTCCGGCTGGCCGATATTTTTAATAATCCCGGGATCTTTTACGCCGTCCACATCTTTGATTTTCAATAAAACTTCATGGGCCAGTTTATCCAGTGTTTCCAGGTTATCACCATAGATTTTAATTCCGTTTTCTGCTTTAAAGCCTGCCACTGCTTCTGCCACGTTATCTGAAATAGGCTGGGAATAATTGAAGGTAATTCCCTGATAGCTTCTGAGTTTTTTGTCAATTTCATTAATCAGCTCATCGTAAGTAATTTTACGCTTCCATTCTTCTCTTGGTTTGAGATTCACTGCGAACTGTACAAATCCGAATCCGTTGGGATCCGTTCCATCGTTACTTCTTCCGGTCTGGGCAAGCACATCCGTTACCTCAGAGAAGCTCATAATGTCTTTTTTAGAAGGTCTGCCGTTTTCAGAGATTCTTTCAGTGAGGAGCTCATCGGCATTTCAGCAGTGATCCAGAGTGAGCCTTCATTCAACTGAGGTAAGAATTCTGTTCCAAGGAATTTTCCGGAAAACAGGGTAACTGCCAGGAAGGAGACCGCTACGATCATACTGATTTTTTTATGTTTAAATGTGAAATTAAAGCCTTTCAAAACGATTCTGTCCCAGAAGTTAACAAAGGGATTATTTTTTCCTTCACATTTTTATTCAAAAGGATATGGGAAAGAACAGGAACCAGAGTTAAAGTAAATATCAGTGCTCCCATTAATGCAAACCCAAGTGTGAATGCCAGCGGAGAGAACATTTTTCCTTCCACTTTCTGGAATGAGAAAATAGGAATCAGAGAGGTAATGATGATTAATTTTGAAAAGAAGATGGCTTTTCCCAATCCGGTACCGGTCTGCTTGATCCAGCCTCCTTTTGCCAGTTTATTGAATTTCTCGGTTCCGTACCGGTGTGCTTTATGATCGAGCATCACAAAGAGACCTTCCACCATGACGACGGCTCCGTCTATAATAATCCCGAAATCTACTGCTCCTAACGAAAGGAGGTTTGCACTCATACCAGCCAGTTTTAAGCATAAAAATGCAAACAACAGAGATAAAGGGATGATGATGGAAACAATAAGTGTTGTTCTCCAGTCGGCCATAAAAATTAAAACAATTACCGTTACCAGTACAATTCCTTCAATAAGGTTATGCATTACGGTATGGGTGGTAAAGTCCATCAAATTGTCGCGGTCATAGAAAGTGACCATTTTAACATCTTTGGGAAGGATTTTTTCGTTAAGCTCTTTGATTTTAGCTTTTACTCCTACCAGGACTTCTCTGGGATTCTCTCCTTTTCTCATCACAACAATTCCTTCCACCGTATCATCATGATGATTCAGTGCAGCCTGTCCTACCCTTGGCATAGAGCTTTCATGAACATCTGCTACATTTTTTACCAGCACAGGGTTTCCACTGTCATTCTGGATAGTGATATTGCCAATGTCCGCAACTGATTTTACCAAACCGATTCCTCTTACCACATAAGCCTGCCCGTTCTTTTCAATAACATCACCGCCTACATTCAGGTTACTCTTGGTAACGGCATCATATACCTGAAGCGGAGTCAGATTATATTTATCCAATGCTCTGGGGTCAATGCTCAGCTCAAAAACTTTATCCTGTCCGCCGAAGACATTGATATCAGCAACACCGGGTACTCCTCTTAAAGCACGGTCTATCACCCAATTCTGCAGGGTGAGCAACGCCCGGGAATCTTTTGTTTTACTTTCCAGCGTATATCGGAAAATCTCCCCGGTTGGCCCGTAGGGTGGCTGTACTTCGGGATCTACCTCATCAGGAAGGCTAATGGTTCTTAACTGGTTATTGACCTGATTTCTGGCAAAAGTATCATCCACCCCGTCGTCAAACAGAATTTTAACAATAGAAAGTCCGAACATGGTGGTACTTCTCACACTTGTTTTCTTCTGAACCGGGCTCATCGCCAATTCGATGGGTGTGGTGACAAAGCGTTCTACTTCTTCTGCACTGCGCCCATTCCATTGGGTAATGATTACGATCTGGGTATTGGTTACATCCGGAAAAGCTTCAATAGGCATATTTTTGAAACTTATAAATCCGGAGATGGCCAAAATGGCTACCCAGATAAAGGTAAACGCTTTATTTTTTAATGAAAAAGCAATTATATTTTTTATGAATTTATTCATGACAGATACATTGATGACCTAAAAAAGCCGTTAAAAAAAATGTAGCATTCTTAAGGGTTTCATAAGATTAGCTGTTCAGCGAGCGGTATATCAGCAGCTGGTTGTTGGTAATTACTTCTTCTCCTTCTTTCAGTCCGTCGGAAACATAAGTGACATCACCTACCTGTTTCAATACTTTGATTTCTCTGATCTTCACATCCGTTCTGGATTTAAAAATCACAACAAAGCTTTTATTGTCATCAAAGATTACGGCTTTGGAAGGAACCGTTAAGGTTGTATTACTTTCCAGGCTGGAAACTTTTATCGTTGCTTTACTGTCCGGAATCAGAAGTCCGTTGGCATTATCCAGGACTACCCTTGCCTGCATGGCATTGGTCTGCGGATCAATAATCCTGAATATTTTATCAATTTTACCATCAAAAACTTTATCCGGATAAGAAAGGGTAGAAACCTGGGCTTTCATTCCAAGGCTGATCTTATCAATGTCAGACTCATTGACATTCATAATGGCCCATACATTGGTGGTGTTGGCAACGTCAAAAATATTATCGCTCCTATCACTTCTCAGCTGCATATCTTTATTGATACTTTTCTGGACAATATAGCCACTGATAGGTGCTACTACGCTGTATATATTTCCGGTTTTCACATTATAAACCGTACTCACTGCTGTTGCTCTCTGCAATTGATCTTCGGCTTTTTGCAGCTGGCTTTTGGCTTCCAGAACATCTCTTTCGGTATTCAGTTTTCCTTCGTAGAGTTCTTTGGCAACACGAAGGTTATTTTTTGCCACTACCAGATCGGTTTTCGAATCACTTACATCTTTCTGGATTTCTGCAAGCTCAGTACTCCTGATGGTTGCCAGTACCTGTCCTTTCTTCACATAGTCTCCCAGCTCCACATTGACACTCATCACGTTCCCTCCAACCAATGGGTAAACGTCTATATAACTGTTTTTGTCTGCAGAGATTTTACCGTAAAAGCTGTATTCATCTTCTATATTCTTTTTTCTACTTTGGCTAAGGAAATAGAATTCAACATGGTGTTGCTCAGTTCAAATCCTTTTTTGGCATGACTGGTTTTCTCTTCTTCTTTTTTTGAACAGGCCGCTAACGAAAGGACCATCAATACGGGAATAATATATGTTTTCATGATTTAATAGAAGATTTTCGTTTGTACTAGTTGATTAAGCTGTTCTGCGGACTGCATGATCTCATTTTTCATATCATAAATCTGAAGGGCTGTTTCCCTGTAGCTGTCCATAAAATCTGTGAACTCAATCAGATTCACATTTCCTTTTCTGAAATTGTTCAGCATTCCGTTGTAGACAAGCTCCATATTCTGCAGATCTGTAGTTTTCACATCCTGAAGCTGGTCATACTGAGCTTTCCAGGTCTTATAGGCAGACTGTACTTTGGTTTCAAGAGTGAGTTTCTGAAAATCAGCATTTTTCTGATTCTGCTGAACAGCATAATTAGCTTTTTCCACATTACCCTGGTTCGCTTTCCATAAAGGCAATGGAATTCCAAAAGTCAGATTCGCTTCATTATTAAAGGTTCCTCCCGCCTGATCCCATGCAGCACCTACTGTGACATCCGGTACATTCAAAGATTTCTGCCACTGCGCATACAGCTTACTGTTATCAATAAGTTTCAGATTATACCGGTAATCGGCATTATTCTCGAGGGCTTTACTTTTAAGCTCTTCTTCATCACCAAAAGGCTGTGCAGCCAAGGCTTCTTTAGCTTCTGCCTCAGACATTGTCGGTTCTATATCCTCTGAAACCCCCGTTAAAACTTTTAAATTCTGTTCAAAATCCAGAATATTTTTATTAATCTCCAGTTTATCATGATTCAGCTGGATTACAATACTCTGCAGCCTTACAGCATCTTTGAGGGAAACGTTTCCTTTTGCTGACTGTACACGATAAGCATTTAAAAGCTCATTCATATACCCTAACTGCCTGTTGGTATTTTCAAGTTTTAGCTTTTCGTAGTAAAGATTAAAATAAGCAGAACGGAGTTGGGCTCTCAGGTCGGCAAGCAGTTGGGAAAACTGAAGCTGCGCCAGTTCTTTATTGGATTTGGCAAAAGCGATTTCATTTTTCTTTTTACCACCCATATAAATCAATTGTGTAACTCCTGCTCCTTTTGAGTGTCCGACATCAAAAAACTTTTTATCCTGAGGATTATAGGCATTGAACTGCCCGCTTAACTGAGGTAATTCCCAGATTTTAGCCTGCAGAATATCCGCATCAGCCATATTGATGTTATATTGTTCGGCGAGCAGCTGGAGGTTGTTCTTCTGAAAAGCTTCTTCGCATTCCAAAAGAGACATCTGCTGTTGTGCCGCCATGAATGAGGAAACGGCAAGGCACAGCACTGCAATTCTGTTCATTATTTTTCTTTTTAAATTACAAAATTGCTTTGATGCGATTAAAAGAAACTTAAATGACGCTTAAAAAATATTAAAATAGCCTTAAACAGGCTGTTTTATGAAAGCTTAACGGATAAAAAAGAAATCTTTTTTCCCGGAACGTTGATATTTTTATTAAAAATTTAATCCGGAGTTTAACAAAAAGAACTGCTGCTCAGATCAGCTGTTTTAATTTATTTTTAAAATACAGGGTAAACCTGTTAATATATTCTTCAGGTGAAGAATAGATGATATCCGCATCATGATATTCCAGGATTCTTTTGACAATTCTGAGACCTAAACCTGATCCTGCAATATTCTGGGCATTGTTCCCCCTTGTGAAAGCTTCAAACAGTTTAGCCTGCTCTTCTTCAGGAATAGTATTACCGTGGGAAATAACTTCAATGGAAAGGTTATCATTTGTTTCGGTAATCAAAACTTTTACTTCCGTATTGTCCGAATAGACGGCAGCATTTTTAAACAGATTGATAAAGACAATCACCAAGAGTGACTGGATTCCATTTATCGTCAGAAATGCATTTTCGGAGCTGTCTTCATTAATCAGGAAATCCAGTTTAAGCTGTGGATAACTTTTTTCCACAGCCTCAAAAGCTTCAAAAATAACTTCATCAATTCTTACTTCTTCATAAATGCTCTGAATATTTTCTTTATCAAACTTTGTCAGCAGCAAAAGCGAATTGGTAAGATCTGACAACTGGTAGATATCCCGTTGAATCTGTTTTAAAGAAGATAATGTTTCCGGTGAGTGTTCTTCAAATTTTATTAAGTTTTCCAGCTGAAAGGCCATTCTTGTAATAGGAGTACGGATTTCATGCGAAGCACTTGCCGTAAAATCCTTTTGTGACTGAAATACATCATCCAGTCTTGCAATCATTGTATTAAAAGATTTGGCAAGAACGCTTACTTCATCATTAGACTGCTCAACAGGAATCTGAGTTGTCAGTTTATGAGCAGTAACCTCGGAGATCTCTTTGTTCAGGTCTTCCAGCGGACGAAGAAACTTTTCAACAAAATAATAACTGAAAAAACCAATGAGCATTGTACTCATCACATAAGCGGTAATCAAAAGATATTTCAGGTATCCCAGCTTGGATTTTCCGTTGGTATCAAAGGCGCTGGTAAGGATATAATAATTTTCACCATTAATATTCCTGAGTGCTGCATAAATTTCCGGAACTGTTTTTTCGGTATAAATGATTTTCTTTTTATCCAGTTCTTTCAGCATGGCGCTGTCCCAGGTAACATTCCGGTCTTTGATCGTACTGTAGATGAGCTCTTTTTTCTCGTTGAAAATTAAGATTTTTTCATTCAAAAGAATATTATCAGAATTCTCATTAAAAAAAACGGGTGCCTCTTCTTCAAAGTCTTTGGATTTTGAGATAAAATGGGAAGTAAATTCAAGTCTCTGCCTGAACCGCTCTTTAAATTCATCTCGTCTGAAATCATTAAAAGATAAATAAATGACCGCCATCACCATTCCAAAAAGCAATGAAAAGGCGATACTGATCGTTAAAGCTATCTTTCTTTTTAAAGACATTTATAATGGACTTAGGTAGTATCCGAACCCTGAACGGGTATGGATCAGTTTTATTTTAAAATCCTTATCAATCTTTTTCCTCAGAAAGTTGATATAAACTTCCACCGTATTGGTATTCGTATTGAAATTATGTTCCCAGACATGTTCTGTGATCTGCTGTTTGGAAACTGTTCTTCCCTGCGCCTCGGCAAGATAAACCAGCAGCTGGAATTCTTTTAGTGTTAGGGTTATTTCATTTCCTCCACGATACACCTTCTGCTCTGTCTTGTTAATAATAAGGTCATCGATTCTGAGAATATCCTGATCTGCATTATCGGAAGGAGCCTTTCTTCTCAACAGTGAATTGATTCTTAAAAGAAGTTCTTCAAACTGAAAAGGTTTTACCAGATAATCATCCGCAAGTCTTGTGAAAGCATCTTTTTTATCAGAGATATCTCCATAAGCAGAAATGATAATGATCGGGGTATTTTTATCAAAAGAACGGATCGTCTGGCAGACATCAAGCCCGTTTATTTTAGGAACGTTGATATCCAGCAGATACAGATCATAGGCATTGTTCTTTATCTGGCGGAGAAAAGTCTCCCCGTCGTAGATCTTATCACAGTTAAAATTATTTGATTCTAAAAATCTGCAAAGCTCCGCAGACAGAATGAGATCATCTTCCAATAAAAGAATATTCATCAAAATTTATTTTACACGAATTTAAAGAAAATTTATGATTGTGATTCTAAAGGTGAAGTAAAAGTTTCAATGATGCCTGCATTTCAGCTCATCAATAAAAAGCTGATGAAAGAATGGAAAGTAATCTCTGGAATTTATTCAATCAGATGTTTAACGATAAAAATAGGTAGACCGGATGGGTAAAAAAATCCCGAACAACTTCGGGAAAATTGAGAGCCAACTACGGGACTTGAACCCGTGACCTCTTCCTTACCAAGGAAGCACTCTACCGCTGAGCTAAGTCGGCGTCAACTAAAAAAATCACACTGAGTAGCGTGATTTTTCGTTGAGCGGAAGACGGGGGTCGAACCCGCGACATTCAGCTTGGAAGGCTGACGCTCTACCAACTGAGCTACTTCCGCAATTTTGTTTCCAAAACTATTGGTAACGCTGTGCAAAACTAAGAAAACTTCTTTAATCCTGCAAGTTTTTTTATAATATAAAATGTGGGGAGAGCAGGATTCGAACCTACGAAGCCGAAGCAACTGAGTTACAGTCAGTCCCATTTAGCCACTCTGGAATCTCCCCTCATGTTTATATTAAAATGAGCCTCCAGAGGGATTCGAACCCACGACCCCGAGATTACAAATCACGTGCTCTGGCCAACTGAGCTATGGAGGCATTTTAATAAGGACTGAAAGCGATTGAGAAACTCTACTCTACACATTTCAGTGTTAAAAAAAAATCACACAATAAGAGTGATTTTCTGAGCGGAAGACGGGGGTCGAACCCGCGACATTCAGCTTGGAAGGCTGACGCTCTACCAACTGAGCTACTTCCGCAATTTTGTTTCCAAAATTATTGGTAAACGCTGTGCAAAACTAAATAAACTTATTTAATCCTGCAAGTTTTTTTATAAAAATATAAAGTGGGGAGAGCAGGATTCGAACCTACGAAGCCGAAGCAACTGAGTTACAGTCAGTCCCATTTAGCCACTCTGGAATCTCCCAAAAGTTTATATTTTATGAGCCTCCAGAGGGATTCGAACCCACGACCCCGAGATTACAAATCACGTGCTCTGGCCAACTGAGCTATGGAGGCAAATATAAAAAAGAATTCAAAAGATCGCTGTTCCTTTTTGCGAGTGCAAATATAGAACGGATTTTTGAATTCTCAAATTTTTTATGAACTTTTTTTAACTTTTTTCCTATGCCATTTCTTTTTTCTTGATTAATAGCTTTTTAGCAGTATCAACGCAAAGGTCCAGACTTTCTTCAAAACTTGTAGTAGTTTTCTTTACTACGATATCGTCTCCCGGAACCGCTAAAATAATCTCGGCTGTTTTATTCGCTTTATCCGAATTATTTTCAACTTTCAAGAATACCTTACACTCCTGAATCTTGTCATAGAAGGTATCTAATTTGCTTACTTTTTTGTCGATGTGTGATTCTAGTGGTTCGTGTGGAGTTAAACCAATTGATTGTACTGAAATCTTCATAATTCTTCTTTTTTGATGCTCGAGGGTGAGCCTGATTAAACACTTTTTTCAATTGTTCAATATTAGCATTCGTATAGACCTGAGTACTGGCAAGACTGGAATGCCCTAATATTTTTTCACTTTGGAGATCTCCGCCCCATTATCCAAAACGTGTGTAGCAAAGCTATGCCGAAGGATGTGAGGACTTTTTTTTCTTTTGTTGTTATAAGACTAAGGTACTTATTAACTACCACATAAACAAATTTTTCGTTGAGTTTTTTCCCTTTCTTATTGACAAAAAAATATGATTTATATTCTGTCTGCGGATTTCTTATTTCAAGATAACTTGTAAGAAGTTCAGCCAGTTCATTGGATATGGGAACTACCCTTTCTTTATTCCCTTTTCCTATTATTTTTAATTCTTTTCCGTATAAGTCAACATTCTCAAATATCAGGCCACAAAGTTCAGCTTTACGCATGCCGGTCTGATAAAGAACTTCCATAATGCATTGTTCAAGTACATCATGCACCTGTTCAAAAACCCTCTCATTAAGATCTGTCATTTCTTCTTTAGACATAGGTATCTGTTTTTCAGCATAAAACTTCAGGGAAGAAATCCCTTCAGCGGGAGAAACTTTAATTTCACCAATTTTTAAAAGAAAAAGATAAAAACTACGGAGAGAAGAGAGTTTTCTGTTGATACTTCTCTTGGAAATATTATGTTCACTCAATTCGACAATAAAATTTCTGATTATTTTCTTGTCTGCCCTGGCTAAATTGTCGGAAGATTCTGTTCGGAGAAAGAAATGGGAAAAGTCTTCAAGGTCTTTTTTGTAGCTTGTGACAGTATGAGGAGAGTACCTTTTTTCGAATTCCAGGTATTCTAAAAACTTTTCCAGCATCATGGGGTATAAAAATAAAAATTCATTTCTCAAATATAAGAATTTAAGAAATGAATTAATATATGGTTAAGAAAAATCTTAAGCCTGCTCTTCTTTGCTAAGTGTTCTTTGTTTGTAAGCAGCTTTTAGTCTAGCTTGTCTTAAAGTCACAGAAGGCTTAATAAACTGTTGTCTAGCTCTTAATTGACGAACTGTACCTGTTTTATCAAATTTTCTCTTGTATTTTTTTAAAGCTCTGTCGATGGATTCACCATCTTTTACTGGAATTATTAACATATTTTACATCTCATTTTGGATTGCAAAAGTAGACATTTTTTATGAGAACACAAAATATATTACAGTAAACAATCACCACTGTACTTCGGATCTTTAAAAAATACTGTAATAAAAGGCCCTCACAGATAATAAAATTTTTATCAGCAACAATCCGATTTTTTATTCTTAACGACTTCAGTGAATTATTTCAACCCTGATTTCCATTAAAACCCATTCATATTAACGAAATATAAACAAAAAACGCTATCTTTGCATTCACTTTATTCATGGGGTTGACTGGTTTCGACAGCAAGACCAATGGGTAAGTAAGCATGCAGAGAACCGTAGCGCGATCTCTATAATCCCTTGCTACAGAATTTTAACTGGCAACGAAGAGTTCGCTCTTGCAGCTTAATATCGAAGTATAGTAGATTCAAGCGTTTTCCCGAAGATTTCAGTAGGGAAGCAAGATATTCCACAAATGCTCTGTTCTGCGGCGTTTGATCCTGGGATATAGGAATGCGGAAATAAGGCTTTAGAAGCTTCGGCTAAAGCACGAAAACCTCAGAAGATAAGCCGGAAGTTGGGCGTCTGCTCTCTGCTTCCCGTCGAAAACCAATAGCAGAATAAGCATGTAGAAAGCTTATGTATTGCTTGTTTGGACGAGGGTTCGAATCCCTCCAACTCCACCTAAATGAAAGGTTATGAAACCTTTTGACGACTAAAAACCCTTTATATCAAAGATATAGAGGGTTTTTAATTTCTCATCTTCACTCATTGATTATCTTTAAATATCACTTCTGTGGTAGCAATAGTGGTGGCAACATATTTTATAACCGCCAATTAATTCTCGAAATCATTTCTCATCAATTTCATTGTACAAAATTTATAATATTTCTTGTGTGTGGCTAGTGAAATATTTCTAAATTGCCGCCTTTTATCTCCACTTTAAGCGCCTTACCTTAGCCTAAATCAATACATTATGAGTACAAAATTATATCTAAGAAAAAACAGTGGAAATGTAAAAATTAGTCTCCGATACAGACCAGATAGGCAAACAAATATTGTGATTGCAACCCCATCAACGTTGGGATCAAAAAGCGGATTAGGTAGATCAAAATTATATATACTTAATAGAATGTTAGCACCATATTTTAGACTTGATCCAATGAGTTTTTCCGGTTACTTACATCTGACCTCTCAAATGCTTGAAGCAGCAATAAATGATCAAAAATCATTTTTAAGAAAAATAAGTGATAAAGAATATGATACTGATACTCCGAAAATAATCCAGTTAGATCTTTTTGATAATTTACTATATGATGAGACCAATTAAATTAAACGAAATAGGAAACAAACTGCCTCAAATTGATTTATTTATAGGAGCAGTTTCTTTTGAAGAAAGATTTTTTTCATTTATTGATAATATTGATTCTTCTCAATTTTCTACAATATGGTTCACCTATAATGAAAATGAGAAAGAATTCTATTCCGAAAACTTAAGCAAGGCAAAAAATATCAGTTCGGAACTAATAGAGTTTAGCACCGACGACTCTTTAGTGACAGGTAAAAATTTATTAGAAAAATTTTCTAATTTAGAAAGTAATATCAATATTCTTATAGATATCTCAACATTCACCCATGAAGGGTTGCTAATATTAATAAAATTTATCTCTTTATTTAAGCTGAAATTTAGAAATATCTATTCGGTATATGTTGGGGCGAAATCCTATTCAGTAAATGAACAAGATGATAATAAGTGGTTATCAAAAGGTACTAAAACAATTCGTTCTGTTTTAGGTTATCCAGGTGTAATGAATCCTTCCCAAAAAAATCATTTATTAATTCTATTTGGGTTTGAAATTGAAAGAACTGAAAGAGTTATTGAAGAATTTGAATTTGAAAAGGTAAGTATAGGTGTAGGACCAGAAAAAGATTCAATCTCTTCCACACATTATGATTTAAATAGGAAACGACATATTGACCTTCTCAATAAATATAATATTGCCGAAACTTTTGAAATCTCCCTCACGGATCCATTTCAAGCTGCAACTGTAATTACCGAACAGATCAGTAAATATCCAAATTTTAACATCGTGATTACTCCTTTGAGCAATAAAATGTCCACCTTAGCTGTTGCGTTAGTTGCCTTAAAAAATCCCAAGATACAAATTGCTTATGTTAGACCTCATGAGTATAATTTCCAAGGCTACTCAGAAGCTGCGGATGAATGCTTTTTCTTACAAATTCCTTTAAAAACAATAAGTTATCCAAAAGAATTTTAATTCGGTAATAGCACTAAATAGAAACCGGTTCCAACACTTATAAATAAAAAAGAGTTTTCCGAATCATCTAATAATCAAAATTTATATTTAATCATAAGTATGGTGAATGTAGATAAAGAGCCAATTATGAAATATGTAGAAGAAAGAAAACCTGCCGAAAAGGCAGGTTAGTATTTAATCGTCTTTTATTTTTTAATCTTGCATAAGTTTTCCTGCATCACATATTAATATAACTATTCCTTCTGCAACGGAGTCAGGAATAACATTTTTCACTCCTTCGTAAGAACGATCATAAGAATCTATTGGACTACCTTTAGAATTATATGTTACAGTCTCCGAAACAGAATATTGATTTTCAACGCAATACACAGTCCAGTATTGTAAAGAATAACCTCCTCCAATTTTCACTCCTTCTTATTTTTTTTCGCTGGTGAGACCATTTTAACCCAACAAGAAAATGTATCTGAGCTTTTCTTTTCAAGATTTTTAATGTAATTTTTTGTACCGTCAACTCCAACGTTGGCTAAAAACCATCCGTTAGCATCTTGCTGTGAAAAATAAAAAATTGGAAATAATAAAAAAGTTAGTAATAGTGTTTTCATGGCCTAGTTTAATATAAATTGATCCTTTAAAATTTCTTTCAAATAATTTTCTTGAATATCTAATTACTTTATATTTTTGATTTTACTACTATTAAGTTTCTGTTATTTAAACATATTATCAATTATTTATAAACAAAAATAATGGTTCAGTGCGACAAAACTAAGTGTACAGATTTCAACTTTTATTTTTTCAATTTTTGGTTTAAATTTAAACATATTTGAGGGAGAAATATACGATACAAAAAATAGACTTTTTATCTACTGAAAAATTTTTTCCGAAAATTTACTTTTACTGTAAAAGATATTTTTAAAATCTACACCAAGAAAATCAGAAATACTTCTATAATGTGTTATTTCTAATTTGCCATTAATATAAATTTTAATATTTTCAGAAATCATATGGTCAATACAAGTAATCAATAGATTTTTATTAAGTTCTTTTGAATATTGTTTATCACAGTTAAGTGCATAAATTAAATCATCAATGTCAAGGAAATTAGATCTCATTTTTCCTTGGTAAAGATTATCAACATTAGTTTCTTCTAAATTATTTATTAAATGAAAATCTGGATTATTTTCTTTAAAAGGACCGTTTCCATGTCTTGTTTGATATGCCCGGGTTACATAAAAAATTTCCGTATCAATATTTAGCTTAGATTTTTGAATCATAGCAATCGCATTTTGCGAGGTAGTATTACTTTTAGTAATATATGGTTTTGTTCCAAAATTTTGATCTATTAAAATACCTTGTGATCCCTCAAAAATAAATGTATCCCACTTTTCAAATATTTCACTATCACAATTAACAATATGTATATTACCTTTTTTTAATAATTTTTTTAAAAATAATATCTGTTCAAGAAAAAAAGATCTTCAACATGGTGATCAAATTGATCAAAATCAAATGATGTTTCAATATTAACAAGTCTCTTATAGTAATTATGAATTTCTTGAAGTTTTGAAATTAGAAATTCTTCATTTTTAAATAAATCTGAAATTGTAAATGATATAACTTTATTTCTTTCTACGGTTGTGCCGAATCCTACACCGCAACTTCCTTTTCTCTTATCATCTCTTTGGGTTAGCTCCGAAGTACGATTAAATAATACGTCATAATGAGTTGTAATTGGAGAATTACAATTAACGTAAAATTTAAAATCAGTATTTATTTCATTAATTTCTTCAAGAAAATAAGTAGGTGCAAAAGTACATTTCTCTGACCAATATGTTGGTAAACCTCTAAATGTTCCAGATCCTAAATTTGAAAACACATGACTTTTACCCGTCTTACTATCAACAACACAATGACCTGCTTGGTGACCACCGTTAAATCTAATTATTATAGAATTTGGATATTTGGTTGCAAGAAAATCCGTTGCAATTCCTTTTCCTTCATCTCCATATCCTAACCCCACCACGATAAAAGCTTTTTTACCATGAGACTTTATATATTGCTGTTGATAAGTCAGATGTGATTTCACAGTCAGTTCCTTTAAACATGAATAAGTCATTTTCTTTATAATTTTCACAAAGCAAAATGACTTTTTTACCTGATGCTTTTGCATATCCAACCTCAAAAAGCGTTCCCGGATCATTTCCTGAAATAACTGCTAAAACAGCATCACAATTGTTTAAATTATCAATATCTATTTTTGCTATTTTTTCAAAATCTTCTTTAAAAACTGGTATACCTGCGTCATGAAATGGCGAGAAAATATCAACATCAAACCCATTTAATATAGAATAAATCTCATTGATTAAAAATCTTTCTGAAACCGTAAAAAATGGTCCTGCCAAATAGATTTTTTTCTTTTTCCGACATTATACTCTTAAACTCCTTCGGATTTTTGGAAAGTGGTACATTCCTAGAATTACAATAATCTGCTGTATATTTTGAAGCAAACATGGCAGAATCATCAGGAGGAAGTTTTTCAATCATCCATTTCCAAGCAAAAACCGCGGAAAATATATCCCCACTACCTATTGGCCATACTGATTCTGTTTCAAAAACAGGAATCACTCTATATTTGTTTTCAAAAAAACTGTAGCGCCTTTTGCTCCATTTTTTATTACTACCACCTCTGCTTCTTCAGTTTCCAATAAAAATTTTCCAACTTCATTTATATCATTACTAATATTATTACTTAACATCATAGCCTCGTTTTTATTTAGTATCAAAGCTAAATGCTGTGCTTTTGAATTAGTTTTTCTAAATCCTATGTGATTTTGAGGATCATATACTACATATTCTCCGTCTACAGAACAATCCGACTCAATCATTCCATAATAAAGAATATGCTTTGCTTCTACCTTTGGTAAGATGAAATTTTTGGTAGGTAAATTATAAGGTATTGGTTTTGCTAATGGATGATAATAATCGAATATAATAGATTTCTCATGTACCTGTATATATTGATTAATTTTGTAAGCTGAAACCTTATACTCAAAAAGTTCTTTGAAATCATCACCAACTGATGAATGATAATTAATTTCAAATCCTTTGTCACTTAATGCAATAGCTCCCCTTAAACCGGACCCAAAAAGATCTTCGTATTTTGGATCATGACATACTTCGTAATATGTTCCACCAACGATATCAATCATAGTACAGTTTGTAAATATTGTATTCTTACTTTACATTTCTCCTCATTTCCATCTAACTCAATAATTGTAGCTTTATATCTGTAGCCCTTTTTTATACAATTTCGCAATTGTAGTACTTGTGGAGTATCAACTATTCCACATAGTATACCCTTTGATAAAACATTCACTAATTGCATTTCCTGATCTAAATCGATCTGTAAAATATCTCCGACATTCAGTTTAAATATCTGACTTTGAATCTTTTTAAGATATACGTCAAATAATATATTTAAACATTCATCATCGCCACCTGTAGAACCTGCTCCTTGTGTTCCTGCTAATTGTCTGCTGTAATTTTGGCTTCCGCCTCCACCTCCTTTCATGGTTTTAATTTTTTAGTTAATATTATGTATGAATTTCTTTTATTAATGGCATCAGATTATTAACCCAATTCTTTCCATTTTTATTTGTCCAACGAGCAAGACCACTCTCGCAATTATTTTCTAAATAAATAAGAATTGCACCATCACATTTAAACCTCTTAACAAACTCTTTTAGAACTTGTTCATCTGACAATTGATCTAATTTTGATGATAAACTTTTTGTTTCCATAGAATATAATATTATATAATTTAAATATATAATTTTTTACAATTCAGAAAAAATAATTTTATCATTCAAAAGTAAAATAGAATACATTATATACATTACGGTTTCCCATAAATAAGCTTGTAATTTTAAAATATATTTTTCTATTTTTAAAGTATAAACTAATCAACATGAAAGATATTTGTTACCTCTGTGGTCAAACAATGATTGAAAAAAAGGATATTTGAGAAAAGATCTTGATAAAGAATTACCAAAATTTAAACATGACGAACATATCATTCAAAATGCTTTATATGGTCGTTTAAAAGCACCAAATATTCTTTGCGAAATGTGTGGAAGTAAATTATCCAAATCCATTGACACTGATTTTGTAAAAATCTTTGATCTATTTACAAGTCCGATAAGTCATATTCTTGCATCTAAAGACCACGGTGAAAATGGTGGTAAAACCCTTATAGGTTATATTAAAAAATCTGATGGAACTAAAATAGAAGTACAAGTAAAAGATGGAAAAATCGTTCCAAAAAAACCCGATTCCGATTTTAATAAAGAAACCAATACTGTAAAAATTTATGGTGCAAAAAAGATTCTTGATTCTTTTCAAAAGAAAGTTCTCCAAGATCTCGAGAAGGAAGGTCATGATACCAAAACCATAAGTGTGGAATTGATAGATCATATTAGTGATTGGCAAGAATTAGGTATAAATTTTTCGCAAGGAATCGAAAATTTCAATGAAAAATTTAAACTTGGACTTAATAAAATAGCGACTGGTTTTGCCTCTTTACATGGTATAAAAAGAACAGATATGCCGTGTACAATAGATACAGAAAACGAACAGATAATTTTCACTACAAATGTTTTAGCCTTTTATCCTGTTGGTACTATTGACAAACTAATGGAACCCGTTAGAAGTGTTATAGAAGATGGTTTCCCAACACACACTTTAATGCTTTACACCGACAGAAGCTTTGGAAATACAAGATTAGTATGTTATATTGATTTATTTAGTACGTTTCAATATTATGTGATTCTAAATCATAACTACAAGGCACCTGAAATTAATAAAACATACTACCAAACAATTATTAAACAAGAAAAGCCTGATATTAATATACGAGCTACTCGTCCAAAATATTTAAATATTTTAATTGAAGAATTAGGTGTGGACAGAAAAGATATTAGAGGAATGAAATTAAATGAAATATATGATTTTCTTGAGACGAAACAAAAACAATATACTGTAAAATATGTACTTGATATAAATAGCTATGTAAGGAAAGTATCATCCCTAATAAGTAAATTTATATTATTAAAAAATCACCCACAATTAGAAGAACTTTCTGTTGGAATCGAAAAAGAAATTATAGACGCAATACCAGAATTAGAAGTTGAGGAATTATTGTGCCTCCAACAAGAATTTCATAGGATAGAAAGTATATCACCGGAAGAATTTTATAAAAAAGAATATATTACTTTTGATAGAAATAATAATAAGAGGATAATTTTATATTCAACTTTAATGCGACTATTTGAATTAAATCGAGAGAACTTAAATGTAAGGGATTACACCTTTTCCAAATTCTTTCTTCTACAACAGTTTGTCAATTCAAATTCAGAAAAGTAAAACAAATGTTGGTGGTAGCAAAAGTGGTAGCAAAGTTTACAAATGAACCTAAAGTTCTGAAAATCTGAATGGATTCTATATCCTCCAACTCCACAAAACCATCGATTTCTCGATGTTTTTTTTAATTATACTTTTTATACATTTTAGTATTTAAGAATTCTATGCATTATATACTATATAAGTATGTTTCAAAAAATAAAAACCTATTTAGCTGAATAAGTAGTTAATTGCAAGATGACATTCTAAAAACTGAAGTCCATAAGATGGAAATTGAAAACATATCATTCCGGACTCTTCCAGTCTTTCTAAATATTGATTTTACATTCATCTTCAGGCAACAAATATAACCTGCTGAAAACTAAAAGACTAAAACTCCACAACCCAAAATAAAACCTTCTGGTCCACAAAAAAGACTAAAAAATGTTTTATCGTAAAGAATTTTATATATTTGCACCATCTAACAATTAAAAAAATAATTTACTATGTCAGACATTGCATCAAGAGTAAAAGCTATCATCGCTGATAAGCTTGACGTTGAAGAAACAGAAGTAACTCCTGAAGCTAGCTTCACTAACGATTTAGGAGCTGATTCACTAGATACAGTTGAGTTAATCATGGAATTTGAAAAAGAATTTAACATTCAGATCCCTGATGACCAAGCTGAAAAAATTACTACTGTAGGACACGCTATCGCTTACATCGAAGAAGTAGTAAATAAATAATATTCTTCAACAAAAAAGAAATTAAACAAAGTTTATGGAATTAAAAAGAGTAGTTGTAACCGGATTTGGAGCAATAACACCAATAGGAAATAATGCAAAAGAATACTGGGAAAATCTTGTGAAAGGTGAGAGCGGTGCCGCTCCGATTACTCTTTTGATGCCACAAACTTTAAAACAAAGTTCGCTTGCGAGGTAAAAAACTTCGATCCGCTACAGCATTTCGATAAGAAAGAGGCTAAGAAAATGGACCGAAATACTCAATTGGGACTTGTTGCTGCAAGAGAAGCAGTAGCGCATTCCGGAATTATTGAAGACAATGTGGATAAAAACAGAGTCGGTGTAATCTGGGGTTCCGGAATCGGAGGATTAGAGACTTTTGAAACTGAAGTGTTAGGATGGGCCAATACGGAAATTCCGAGATTCAACCCTTTCTTTATCCCAAAAATGATTGCGGATATCACTCCTGGACACATTTCAATTGAATATGGTTTCCACGGACCTAATTATACTACTGTATCTGCATGTGCCTCTTCAGCAAATGCTATAATTGATTCCAAAATGCTGATCCAGTTAGGAAAAGCAGACGTGATTGTGTGCGGAGGCTCTGAAGCAGCCGTTACAGCAAGTGGTGTCGGTGGATTCAACGCAATGATGGCACTTTCTACAAGAAATGACGATCCCAAAACAGCTTCAAGACCTTTCGACAAAGACAGAGATGGATTTGTGCTAGGTGAAGGGGCAGGATGTATCGTTCTTGAAGAATACGAGCACGCCGTAAAACGTGGTGCTACAATTTATGCGGAATTACTGGGAGGAGGTCTGAGTGCTGATGCACATCACATGACTGCTCCACATCCTGAAGGTCTTGGCGCTTATCTGGTAATGAAAAACTGTTTGGAAGATGCAGGCTTAACTGCTGATGAAGTAGATCATATCAACATGCATGGTACTTCTACTCCATTAGGAGACATCGCAGAATCCAATGCAATTTCGAAATTATTAGGCGAGCATGCGTATGATATTCAGATTAATTCTACAAAATCAATGACCGGCCACCTTTTAGGAGCGGCAGGAGTTATTGAAGCTATCGCTGCATTGGGAACTATTATTCATGGTACTGTTCCTCCTACCATCAACCATTTTACTGATGATGAAAACATTGACAGCCGATTAAACTTTACGTTTAACACCGCTGTAAAGAAAGATGTAAAAGTAGCCATGAGCAATACTTTTGGATTTGGCGGGCACAACGCTTGCGTTCTATTTAAGAAAATCTAAATTCAATGAATGGAGTTACAGAAATACTTTTCTAAATTCCTTCTCAAAAAAGAAAAAGACAATTAACGGAGAGAGATTATTTTCTCAGTACCGAACTTAAAAAAGTGCTGGGTACAGAGGTACAGAATATTGCTCTTTACCGTGAAGCTTTTTCTTTGAAAAATTCTTCTAAAAATCAAGACAGCAATTACGAAAGACTTGAATTTTTGGGAGATTCTGTTTTGGGTACAATTATTTCTTGTCATTTGTTCCAGACCTATCCTCAGGCTAATGAAGGATACCTGACACAAATGAAATCTAAGATTGTTAATAGGAAAAACCTCAATAAACTAGGAGAAGATCTCAAGCTTACCAGCCTTTTGCAAAAGCAAAACAGTTCTTCAGCTTTGGGAGAGAATATCTCCGGAAATTTATTCGAAGCCTTAATAGGTGCCGTTTATTTAGACTTCCATTATGATGCCTGCAAAAGGATTATTTTGGAAAAATTGCTGACTCCTTCCGAGATCAATAAGCTGGAAAATAAAATTGTAAGCTATAAAGGTCTTCTGCTCGAATGGAGTCAAAAAGAAGGTCAATATAAAGTACGAAACCTGTGAGGAAATACAGGCCAATAAATCTGTCGTATTCAGGTGCCACGTGTGGCTGGGAGAAGAGAAAATTGCTAACGCAACAGAGACTTCCAAAAAGAAGGCAGAGGAAAAGGCAGCACAGAGGGCATTTTATATTTTAAACAAAAAAGAAAATATACTTGGAAATTCAAAAACTTTATGATCTTGATGATATAGAATTTGAAGATATTGCCATAGGACTGGTAAGATTAGCAAAAGATATACCCGCTCATGAGTTTTTCTATAAAATAAATCAAACCAACAACCTCTGTTTTTCAAGAAAGAAAGATCTTGTCTTTCACGGAGGGTACTATGATTATTTTTTTCCAAGATTTGAGGCTTATCACAAGTCTACAAAGACCTGTTTTACCTTCATTTCAAATAAATCTTCTGAAAGTAAGCAAAAAAAAATTCAGACAGAACTCTTTACAGAAGAAGAAAACATTAAATTTTTATTAAATAATCAGGTAGATGTAGAATATATTTTGCATAGTTCGGAACAGTTTCCTGATTTTTCCGTAATTTTGCTCCCTGAAAATCTTGTGTTTCCAATTCAAGATTATACACTGAGTTCTGAAGAGGAACTTTATCAAATTATCCAGTATTATGAATAAGTATTTAAAGAAGACAAAAATTATCGCAACACTAGGGCCTGCTTCATCGTCAAAGGAGGTAATGTTAGATTTAATGAAAGCGGGTGTTGATATTTTCAGAATAAATTTTTCCCATGCAGATTACGACTTAGTCCGAAAAAATATTGAAATAATTAGAGAGCTAAACAGCGAGTATGGTTATTCAGTGGGTATTTTGGGAGACCTTCAGGGTCCTAAGCTGAGAGTAGGTGTCGTAAAGGAAGGATCTTACCTGAACCCGGGTGATATTCTTACTTTCACCAATGAAAAGATGGAAGGAGATTCTACAAAGGTATACATGACTTATCAACAGTTTCCACAGGACGTAAAAGTAGGGGAAAGAATCCTTATCGATGACGGGAAGCTGGTACTGGAAGTTACCGAAACCAATGAAAAGGATACTGTAAAAGCTAAAACCATTCAGGGGGACCTCTAAGTTCCAAAAAGGAGTTAACCTTCCTAATACACAGGTATCTCTTCCTGCACTGACAGAAAAGGATATTCAGGATGCTAATTTCATGCTTGACATGGAAGTAGACTGGATCGCTCTTTCTTTTGTGCGCCATGCTCAGGATATCATTGACCTGAAAGAATTAATTGCAAGCCATCCGAATGGTAAATTCAAGACTCCGATTATTGCGAAGATTGAAAAACCTGAAGGGGTTAAAAATATTGAAGAAATCCTTGTTGAGTGTGACGGATTAATGGTTGCACGTGGTGACCTTGGTGTAGAAGTTCCGATGGAAGAAGTTCCTGCGATCCAGAAAAACCTGGTAGAAAAAGCAAGATTCTTCTCCAAGCCGGTAATCATCGCTACCCAGATGATGGAAACGATGATCAACAGCTTAACGCCAACCAGAGCGGAAGTAAATGACGTAGCTAACTCTGTATTGGATGGAGCAGATGCCGTAATGCTTTCAGGAGAAACTTCTGTAGGTAGATATCCGGTACAGGTTGTGGAAAACATGGCTAAAATTGTAAAGAATATCGAAACCACTCATTTCTATCAACATAAAAATGAGCCTATCGAAAAAGATTATAACTGTATTGATGAAAGATTCATTACAAACAGGGTTTGTCTTGCGGCGGTAAGAATTGCTAAAACAACAAACGTTTCTGCTATCGTAACACTTACCCATTCAGGATATACGGCTTTCCAGCTTGCAGCACACAGACCCAACTCACACATCATTGTATACAGTGGTAACAGAAGAGTGATCACAATGCTGAACCTGCTTTGGGGTGTTCACGCCTATTATTATGATATGAAAAAGTCTACAGATGAAACAATCATCCAGGTAAATATGCTGACTCATAACTATGGTTATATTGAAACAGGAGACTTTGTAATCAACATCAATGCTACTCCATCATATGAAGGTGGAAAAACCAATACATTGAGATTGACTACAGTATAAGCAATAAGCAAAATTACTTTTTGTAAAAGCATAAAAAACTCCCGGGAATTAATTTCCGGGAGTTTTTATTTATAGTGTAAGGTATACTGTTAACTTATAAAAGACAGTTTGTCATTCTGAACGAACGGGGGTGAAGTGAAGAATCTCCGGATTCCCGGTTGCTCGGAATGACATCCCAATATATTTTAATTACCTACAATTGTTTTAGCTGTTACGAATTCTTTCAAAGCTAATAGAGACAATTCTGTTCCATATCCTGAAGCTTTTGTTCCCCCAAACGGAAAACGCGGATCAGAGCTTGTCATTCTGTTGATGTTGACCGTTCCTGATTCAAGGTTTTCAATAAAGAATAACTGACGCTCTTTATTTTTGGTCCAAACAGAATTGGAAAGTCCGAAAGGAATATCATTGGCCATTTGTAAAGCTTCTTCCTCATTCTTTGCAGTCATAACCATACCAAGCGGTCCGAAAAGTTCCTCTTTTAAGATCGGATTTCCTTCCTGAACTCTGATCAAACCTGGTTTAAATTCATTCTCTGAAACCCTTTCCAAAGGAATAATAATCTCTGCACCATTTTCCAGTGCTCTGTTGAACTGGGCTTCCAGTTCATCTGCCAGATCAGGTCTTGCCATTCCGGCTAATTTCGTTTCTTTATCTAAAGGATCCCCAATCTCATACTTTTTATATTCCTCAATGAAAACAGGTAAAAACTGATCTTCAATTTTTTCATCAATGATGAATCTTTTAGCCGCAGTACAGGTTTGCCCGCAATTTTGAAGCCTTGATTTTGCTCCGGCTTTTGCCGCTTCTTCCAGATCAGCATCGTCAAAAATGATAAAAGAATCACTTCCTCCCAGTTCAAGTAAAGATTTCTTGATATTTAAACCTGCTATTGAAGCTACTTCCCCACCTGCTTTTCCGCTACCTGTCAGGCTCACGCCTTTTACAGTGTCATGCTCAAGGATTTCTTTTACAGCCTTGTGCCCCACTTCAAGATTCTGGAAAATCCCTTCCGGGAAGCCAGCTTCCAAAAGAACATCTTCAATAGCATTTCCGCTTCCGAAACAAATTGATGCATGCTTTAAAACCACTGTATTTCCAGCCAGAATTGCAGGAATAGCGAATCTCAGTACCTGCCAGAAAGGAAAGTTCCAGGGCATTACTCCTAAAATCACACCTTTCGGAGCATAATGAACTTCAGAGTAAGCAAATTCAGATTCTACTTTTTCAGGCTTTAATATATTTTCTGCAGCTGCATAATAATTCATCATCAATGCACACTTTTCCACTTCAGCAATCGATTCCGAGATGGGCTTATTCATTTCTGTTGTAATGATCCTTCCAAATTTCTCCGAATTATTCTTTAAAATCTCCGCTGCTTTTGCAATTAACTTCTGCCTTTCCTCAAACGGCACTTTTCTCCACACTGAAAACGCTTTATCTGCTTTAATAAGCTTGCTTTCAATTAATTGTTCCATAATATAAATTTCTGTTTTAAATTCAGCTAATGAATTTATAGGTGCTTTTATTTTAAAAGCACGGTGAAATCAGCAAATTTCATTCCTTAGGGGTCAATAAAATAATGATTTTCTCTATCGGAAGAATATAGCTTTGCCTTAAATCATTAGCCATTCATTCACAAGACATGCTGCCAGTCTTGCGGTTCTGTCCTGAATATCAAAAGAAGGATTCACTTCTGCGACATCCAGTGCAACCAGTTTTTTGTTTTTTAAGATATGCCTGTAAAAATGCATAAAGGTTGTATCTGCAAAGATACCATTATACGCTGCAGCGGAAACTCCGGGAGCAACTGATGCATTAAAAACGTCCATACAGATAGTAAGATAGGCAAAATCCACATTGTCCAGCAAATCATTAATACGCTGGTAAATGGAAGGAAGATTTTCAAAAAACAATTCATCTGCCAGGATGTACTTCATCCTGTATTGATGAGCCGTATCAAAAAGTTTCAGCGTATTTGAGTTTCTCTGAATTCCAATATGCAGAGAATTGATCGGTCCCTCCTGAGCAATCTGCCAGAATCCGGTTCCGGAACTTGGCCCGACTCCTTTTTCAGGCTGTCTGTTGTCAAAATGGGCATCAATGTTGATGATCCCGATTTTTTGTTCCGGGAAAGCTGTTTTAACCCCCAAATAATGGGCATAAGTAACTTCATGCCCTCCACCCAGCACAAGGGATTTTCCGCCTTTTAAAAGTACTTTTGAAACATTTTTAGCAAGATCATTTTGTGTACTTTCCAGATTGCCGTTTTCACAGGTGACATTTCCAAAATCCAGCATTGAAAAATCCGGAAGGATTACAGGAAAATTAGACATGTTTTTTCTGATGACATCGGGAGCATCTTTAGCGCCCTGACGGCCTTTATTTCTTCTGACACCTTCATCTACAGCAAAACCATGCAATGCAAAATCACCTGTAGAAATGTTATCATAATTACGCTCTTCCTTTACTCTTTGAAATATCCTGTGATAGAGAAGTTCTTCTCCGTCCAATCTGCCTTGCCAAATATTATTCATTATTCAGTCATTTGCCTATTGTCTGTTCTTCATTCAGCAGACATTGGGAACCGGCTGCCTGAAGAACAAATATGGTTAATTTATAATTTTATATCAGATTTCCATCAATATACACTTTCTCAGCTTTTAAACTACCCTGATTATACAGTATATTCTGGAAGTTGTTTGTTTTAAAAGTGACAAAATCCGCCTTCTTGCCTGCCTGCAGCTGCCCTCTATCTTTAAGATTCAATGCATATGCAGCACGGAAAGTCATTCCTGCTAATACTTCAGCCGTTGTAAGCTTCTGAAAAGTGGCCAGAATAGAAGCCTGAGTAACTAAATTTCCCATAGGTGCAGATCCGGGATTCCAGTCACTAGCAATGGCTACAATAGCGCCTGCGTCCAATAATTTTCTTGCAGGAGTAAACTTCTCCCCTAATCCCAGGCTCGCTCCGGGAAGAGCTGTTGCTACAGTGTCAGACTCTGCGAGGAATTGAATATCTTCATCAATGGTTGCTTCCAGATGGTCTGCAGACTTCGCTCCTACTTCTACTGCAATTCTAGAGCTTCCGGGAGTAAACTGATCCGCATGGACCGTAATTTCAAAGCCTAGTTCTTTTGCTTTAAGTAAGAATTCCTTACTTTCTTCAGGCTGAAATGCAGATTTTTCAATAAAAATATCTACCCGGTTTGCCAATCCTTCCTCTTTTACTTTTGGTAAAATTTCAGTAAGAATATATTCAAGATATTCAGGATTGCTTCCTTCAAAATCTCTTGGTTTTAAGTGGGCGGAAAGACATGTGGGAACCAAAGTTGCCTTGGTTTCATTCTGAGCTTTTTTAATGATCCTAAGCATTTTCAGTTCGTTTTCCACATCCAGGCCATAACCGCTCTTTACTTCAATTGTGGTAATTCCCAAACCCATCAAAAAGTTGATTCTTTCTGCTAAGGTTTTCAGCAGTTCTCCTTCAGACGCATTTCTTGTGTGCTGTACAGAACTCCAGATTCCACCGCCGCTTTCTGCAATCTCCAGATAAGTTTTACCTGCATTACGCATGGCAAAATCATTGGCACGGTTTCCTCCGAAACAAATATGGGTATGAGAATCTACAAAAGCAGGAAGAACGACCTGGTCTCCTTCAATCTGCTCCATTTCTATGGCAGGATTTTCTGTTTTTAATGCTTCAAAATTTCCAACCTTAAGAATGGTATTCTGATCTACTATTATTCCTCCGTCTACAATAATTTCCAGCTGTTCATCGGAAATTTCTCCTCTTAAAGGAAGGTCAGCAAGTGTTACCACCTGCCTGAATGGTCCTATTAATTTCATTAGTTTAAAGTTAATGTAATGCTTAGATTGAGATTTACTCATTTTACAATCAGTACCTTTGTGCTAAACATTCAAAATTTTATTAATTTTTTATTAATAATTTCTTCTCTCAAAAATACTTAAAATATCCCAATTATTTAAATCTTAGGTCTTCTCATTTTTAACCTTAGCCTGAACCTTGGCTTCAATCCAAACCTTTTCTCAATCTGCCCTTTAATCTTAGTCTAAATTTGCTATCTTTGAGGTAAATGAAATGAATTAATGCCAGATTTTTTACATCCAGATAAGGAAAACTACTCACGAGAGGAGCTGATGCAGGAAGAGCAGATCCGTCCCCAGAGCTTTAAAGATTTTGCGGGACAGAGAAAAACGCTGGAGAACCTTGAGGTCTTTGTTACTGCTGCGAAAAGGCGTGGCGGAGCACTGGATCATGTTTTACTGCATGGCCCGCCGGGCCTTGGAAAAACTACTTTAGCCAATATTATTGCCAATGAGCTGGGAGTAAACTGCAAAATTACTTCCGGTCCTGTATTGGATAAACCCGGAAGTTTAGCCGGTTTATTGACCAATCTGGAAGAAAATGATGTGCTTTTCATTGATGAGATACACCGTCTTTCTCCTGTTGTAGAGGAATATCTGTATTCTGCAATGGAAGACTACAAGATTGATATTATGCTGGAGACAGGTCCCAATGCCAGAAGCGTACAGATTGGATTAAATCCTTTTACTTTGGTAGGAGCTACTACAAGAAGTGGTATGCTTACCAAGCCAATGCTTGCCCGATTCGGGATCCAAAGCAGGCTGGAATATTATTCTATTGAGCTTTTGTCAATGATCATTCAGAGAAGTGCGAGGGTTCTGGGAGTCATCATTTATGAAGATGCAGCCATTGAGATTGCAAGAAGAAGCCGCGGAACTCCAAGGATTGCCAATGCCCTGCTCAGAAGGGTTCGTGACTTTGCTGAAATTAAAGGAAATGGTGAAATTGAGATTAAGATCACTAAATATGCACTGGACTCTCTGAATGTAGATGAATTTGGTCTGGATGAGATGGACAATAAAATCATGCGTGTTATGATTGAAAATTTTAAAGGAAAGCCTGTTGGTATTTCTGCCCTGGCAACATCCATTGGTGAAAATCCGGAAACATTAGAAGAGGTTTACGAGCCGTTTCTGATTCAGGAAGGATTTATTATCCGGACACCAAGAGGAAGAGAAGTTACGGACAAAGCCTACAGACATCTGAATATTACAAGACCTAAAAACCCGGGAGAGCTATTTTAAGTTTAAAATTCAAGAATTGATTAATTTATGTTTATCCCTAAATTATACAAAAGTGAAGATTATAATTTGATGAGAGAGATCATCAGAGAAAACTCTTTTGCTTTACTGATCTCTTCTGTTGACAAGATAAGAGCAACCCATTCAATGATGATGCTCAATGAAGATGATCCTGAAAATGGTTATATTGAAACCCATATTTCAAGGGCTAATCCTCAGGCAAAAACCTTAAAAA
Source organism: Chryseobacterium sp. 1B4 (assembly GCF_036631475.1). NCBI lineage: Bacteria > Pseudomonadati > Bacteroidota > Flavobacteriia > Flavobacteriales > Weeksellaceae > Chryseobacterium > Chryseobacterium sp. 1B4. The sequence continues at coordinate 242,525 of NZ_JAPNUF010000005.1, read as the reverse complement.
ACGGAGATGAAGTTCTTTGTGACTTTTTGGGAGCTCACACTTATATATCCAGCAGCTGGTATGATCATATTAATGTTTCCACCTGGAATTATGAAGCAGTACAGATTCGCGGAAAAGTTGAAATAATGGATCATGATGAACTGTATGCCCATTTGGATAAATTAACGTTCAAATATGAAAGTTTCCAGCAATGTCCGATGATGGTGAAAGATATGGGAAAAGAGTTTGTAGAAAAGGAAATGAAGGGAGCTTTTGGGATTAAAATCATCCCAACTGAGATATTTATCAAACAAAAACTTTCTCAGAACAGAAAAGAGAATGATTTTAACAATATCATCATACAGCTTGGGCAATCTGATGATAACGCAAGAAAAATTGCGGAGAAAATGAAAGTAATAAAAAAATAATCAAAATATACATATGAAGCTATATCCGATACAATGTGGAAAATTTAAACTGGACGGCGGTGCCATGTTCGGAGTCGTCCCGAAGAGTCTGTGGGAAAAAACCAACCCGGCAGACGAAAAAACCTGATCGAATTGGGAACCCGTTCCCTGCTCATTGAAGACGGAAAAAAACTGATCCTTGTAGACTGCGGTCTTGGGAATAAACAGGATGACAAATTTTTCGGTCACTACTCTCTTTGGGGAGATGATACCCTTGATAAAAATCTTAAAAAATACGGCTTTGTAAAGGAAGACATTACAGATGTGTTCCTTACACACCTCCACTTCGACCACTGTGGTGGAGCTATAGAATGGAACGATGACAGAACCGGGTACAGACCTGCTTTTAAAAATGCCAACTTCTGGACTAATGAAAACCACTGGCAATGGGCAACAGAACCTAATCCAAGAGAAAAAGCAAGCTTCCTGAAGGAAAACATTATGCCGATGCAGGAAAGCGGACAGCTTAACTTTTTACCTCTTCCTACTACCGGAAACTACGGTTTTGCACCGGATCTTAAAATGGATGTGATCTTTGTAGACGGCCATACGGAAAAGCAAATGCTTCCGGTAATTCAGTACCAGGAAAAAACAGTTGTTTTTGCAGCTGACCTTATTCCTACGGCAGGTCATATCAACCAGGTATATGTGATGGGATATGATACCAGACCTCTTTTAACACTGGAAGAAAAAGGAAAATTCCTTAAGCAGTGTGTAGATAATGAATATTTATTGTTCTTTGAACACGATGCCCACAATGAGCTTGCAAGTTTAAAAATGACCGATAAAGGGGTAAGACTTGATGAGACGTTCAGCTTTAATGATGTTTTTGGATATTAATTTTTAATTATGGAAGAATTACATTCAGAAACACAGCAGACAGAGCCGGAACCAGCACCCAAGATCATAGGTTTAACCGGCGGAATAGGCTCCGGAAAAACTACAGTGGCTCATTTTATAGAGGAATTCGGTTTTCCGGTGTATTACTCTGATGACAGGGCCAAAGCTATTGTCAATGAAAGTGAAGAACTGAAAATAAAAATCAAGGACCTTCTTGGTGAAGATGCTTACGATGAAAACGGATTGTATGACAGAAAATTTGTTGCGGATAAAGTTTTTAATAACAGAGATCTGCTTCAACAATTAAATGAAATCATTCATCCTGCGGTAAGAATTGATTTTGAAAACTGGGTGAATCAACAAAGCAAATATTTAGTTTTCAAAGAAACAGCTCTTCTGTTTGAACTCAAACTGAACAGACAATGCTATAAATCTCTTTTGGTAACCGCTGAGGATAATATCAGAATCAAAAGAGTAATGGACAGAGACAACAAGACCTACCGTGAGGTAGAAGCAGTCATGGAAAAACAAATGCCTGAAAGGGATAAAATTAAAATGGCAGATTGCATCATTTACAATAACACCAATCTGGAAGAATTAAAGGAACAGACCGAAAAAGTAATCTTCGGTATTGAATAAAAAAACTCGTTAGAAGCTTCTAACGAGTTTTTTTCGCTAAAACAATTTATGTGGATAAGAGATCCGCCACAAAAAAAGCCTCCATTTCTGGAGGCTTATTCTATTTGAAATTTATGTTTTATTCTTTGATAAATTTCTTTTGTGTAGTGTTACCGTTATCATCGATATCAATTACATAAACACCGTTAATCAATCTGCTTACGTTGATCTGGTTGTTTAATAAGATACCGTCTGCGATTACCTGTCCTGCAGCATTGTAGATCTTATATTTAGCTCTCTTGCTAACATTTTTCACAAACAATACTGAACTTACAGGGTTAGGATAAATCATAACGCTTGTCTGATCAATCGGATTGGAAACAGCAGGTTTAGAAATTCTTACCGTGTAATCTTCTACTTCTCCGTTTTTGAAGTCTGTACAGTTTACCGGGATACCATCTCTGGACATTGCTACTCTCATCACGACGTACTTATAGTCTGTCATACTTACAAATGCATCTGACGGCACATTGAATTTACCTGAAACCGGGCTGTTTGAGTTAGGTGAAGAAGTGAATACTCTTTCATTGATGTCAAACTCTCCGTTTCTGTTGAAGTCAATCCATACAGCGATTCCTTCGTTGTAAGTAGTTCCGGTCCATTTTTTCTCGATGATGATCTCGTTATCCGTTGATCCCTGAATCATCTCGATAAATGTTTTAGGCACTCCTGTATAATCTGTATAGGTAGAAGCTCCGGATTCATTTTCCATTGTTTTCTTACCGGTAGGCTTAACAGTCACTTTAGAAATATGCTCTCCTGTAGAGTTCTCAGCCTTCATCTTACAGTAGATTACTGTAGGTGTTGTAAAGTAGTAAGGAGGAGTATAGTTTCCTGGCGTACCGTTACAGATATTCACTACCTGCATTTCATATTTTGTTAATTCTGTAAGACCTGTCAATACAAGGTTATTAACTAATGACGGTACTTCTGTCCAGCTTGGAATCCCTACTTTTCTATATCTAAGAACATACGTTGCTCCAGGGAAAGGATCCCACTGAATTGCCGCTGATGTAGGAAGCAATTGGGTAATTGTTAATCCTGGTGGCGGAATCTCGCAGATTCTTTCTGTTGTAAATACTTTAGGGTTTGAATATGGATTCAGTGTCGTTTCACCATTACACTGGTTAGCGATCTGAACTTCATACGTTGTATATGACTCTAATGGAGTTGTACTTCCTAAAACATAAGTATTTGCTGGTGGTGCAGGTAAGCTTACAGTTGTCCATGTAGTTGTACCCACTTTTCTCCATCTCATGGTATAGGTAGAGCTTGCCGCTAATGGAGCCCATGTAATCAATGCTGTTGTTGGCGTAATGTTACTTACTGTTACATTAGGAGGTGTAGGGTCACATCTGGTTGTAAATGTCTTGATTGGAGTAGCTGTTCCTACAACATCCCCGCAAATAGCGGCTACTTCAACCTCATAAGTAGTAGCAGGTGTCAGGTTGTTGATGACTAACGGAAGGTTACCCAATAGTGTAGAAGCATATACTTCTGTCCATGTTGTTGTTCCCTGAACTCTGTATCTTACTACGTAGCTTACTCCTCCACCTGTGATCGTAACAGTAGCTGTTGTATGAGTGGTTGTAAATGTCGGTGCGTTTGGAGTTGCATTGCTGCAAGGTCTGATTCTTACTCTGTAATCTTCAACTTCTCCATCCACAGCATTCTGACACATTACAGGAGCACTTGAACGTTTCAGTACCACTCTCATTGTTGTAGTCAATGCACCAGTATAAGCTGTTGAAGGAACTGCAAATGTAGCCGTAACAGGAGTAGTTGTATTAGCCGGAGAAATTAAAATTCTCTCTGCATCTGTAAACTGTCCGTTTCTGTCAAAGTCGATCCAGGCTGTTACAGCATCGTTTCCTGTTGAACCCGTCCAGCCTTTTGCTACTGAGATTTTATTATTTTGAGAATTTACATCTAAAGTAATCAGTGTCTCAGGAGTAGTATAGCTGGTATAGTTACCCTGTACCGAAGTATTATTCATTGGTGGAACACCAAGGTTCGAAGAGGTAACTGTTACATTCGAAATATGGTCATTTGTTCCTGTACCTGTCATCTGACAGTAAGACAACGGTGGTGTTGTAAATGTTACTGAGCCGGAGTAAGATCCTGTAGAACCATTACAAGTTGTTGAAACCTGAACTTCATAATTGGTCTGTTCTGTAAGACCGGTAAGCCCATAGAAGTTCTGACCGGCAGGAACTGCAGCAGTTTGCCAAACACCTCCAGGAGTAGTTCTCCATCTGATATTATAAGTAGCTCCTACAGTAGCAACCCATGATACAGTTGCTGTAGTTGCACCAATATTGTTTACTGTGATATTTGTAGGAGGAGCCGTTGAACAGTTCTGAGAGTCTACAAATTTTACCGCATAGTCTTCCACCTCTCCCTGGGAGAATGTTCCACAAGGGTTAGCATTATCAAAATATCTCATTACAACACGCATCCGGGTAGGAAGATTTCCTGTATATACATTACCGCTTGCTACAGTAGGTACTGAGAAAGTAGCCGTTACCGGAGTAGTTGTGTTATAAGTTGTGTTAAGAATTCTTTCACTTGTTTCAAACGTACCGTTTCTGTTAAAATCTACCCATGCTGAAACTCCATATGATGTAGGAGAACCAGGCCAGTATTTGTTTACAGAAATTTTATTATTTGCTGAACCTCTTTCAAAGATAACTACTCTTGTTGCATCTGTGGTATAATCTTTATAATTATCAGATACGGAATTACTTATCATTATAGGAGTATTCGTCGGAGTAACCGTTACATTATTAATATACCCGCTTGTTGCAGTATTACTTGTAGGACCAGCTGTACAATAGGTAAGAGCAGGTGTTGTAAAGGTAACACTTGGTGAGAAAGCACCTGTTGTTCCTCCACAAATAGTAGCTACCTGTACTTCATATGTTGTCTGCTCCAATAATCCTGAAAGCAATTGGTTACTGATTAATGGTGTGTTGACTGCAATTTGCTGCCATGCTCCGGAAGGAGAAACTCTGTATCTTACAATATAAGTAGCTCCTGTAGTAGAAACCCAGGTAACATTAGCTGAAGAAGGAGTTACGTTATTCACCATGATGCCAGAAGGCGGCGCTGTATTACACGCTGACAAATCTATCAGTTTTACCGCATAGTCTTCAGTTTCACCGTAAGAATATGTTCCACAAGCATTGATAGGGCTGTATTCGTTTAATACAACACGCATTCTTGTAGTCAGGTTTCCTGTATAAGCACCACCGGCAGCGGTTGGTACTGTAAATGTGGCTGTTACCGGAGTGGTGGTATTACTTGGTGAGGTAAGTACTCTTTCAGACGCTTCAAAAGTACCATTACGGTTAAAGTCAATCCAAACTCCTGTTAAGAAGCCATACTGATAACCTGGCCACGTTTTTGAAACAGAAACGGTAGCACTACCACCTCTTACCAAAGTAACCACTCTTGTAGGATCTGTACTGTAATCTGTATAACCACTCTGATCAGAGTTACTATACATAGATGGAGCACCTTGTGCGTTAACTGCAACCTGGTTGATATATCCATCAATATAAGTACTCGTAGCACCCGAATTACAATAACTAAGTGCCGGAGTTGTAAAGTTTACACTGGAAGAAAATGCTCCCTGAGTACCACCACAGATAGTAGCCACCTGTACTTCATACTGGGTCTGCTCTGTCAGTCCGGGAATTGTGGCACTCCCTGAAAGAGGGGCGGTAACGTTAACCTGCTGCCATGCCCCTGAAGGTAAACTTCTATATCTTACTACATAAGTAGACCCTGTAGCCGTGTACCAGTTAACAACTGCCGATACAGTAGTTATGTTACTCACAGTAATATTTGATGGCGGAGCAGTAGTACATGGAGTCAGCTGATGGCTTACCAGCTGTATTCTTGGAATGTCAGAATATCTGTCTGATGCAGAAGGCGGTGAAGCCGGATTTGGATTTGCTGTATCTTCATAATAAAGAATACCTCTGTTAGGCCCAGCATTATATGTTCCCCAGGCTGTCCCCGGAGAGGATGAATAACCTGGCGTTTTTTCATTTACAGCAATCGCAAGATTGTCTGTCCCATTCCAAATAAACGGAGTATTCAACTGAAGAGTAACCCAGTTTCCATTCGATATAGCAGGTAAGTCTCCTGCATACACCTGAGTTAAGGAACCTAATGGAATCCAGTTTGTGTTGGATGTAAAGTTATTCTGGGTAGTGTTCCCCATGTAAACAACCCAATCCTTGTAGGAATCCGGAGAGTTTGATACGGTGTTTACATAAAACTTTATGGCTGTGATATAGGTCGACGTACCAATGGCAGCCGAAACTTCCGCAGCAGTATAAATCTGCTGGGAATAACTATACCCGTAATAGGAACGTATGGGGAGATACACTGAGGTACCCGTTCCTGTCCCGATCTGGCCTGCCTGAGCCGAGACTTTAGATACAAAGCCTGTGCAAATCAAACAGAGAAACAGAATTAAAGAGGTAAAGAGTTTCTTCATAATGTTTTCATTATATATTAATCAGACAAATCTAATCATTTTTTATTATTAATTTATAAGTGCATTTAGGTTTTTTTGAAAAAAACAGCAAATTAACTCTTTATGCTTTAAATAAAGAAATCCCCGGAGATTTCCGGGGATTTGCTAATATTTAAAGGTTATCTTTATTTCTTAATGAATTTAGATTTGAATTGCTCAATTCCTTTATCATCTATTGTAATTACGTAACCACCTTTAACTAAAGTAGAAACATTTACTTTTCCATTATTGATATTTCCTTTATCTACTAATTGTCCGGCTGCACTATAAATTTTATAAGTTGCTTTATCTGAAACCTTAGTAACGTTTAGAATATCACTTACCGGATTTGGATAAATCTGAATACCATTATTTTTAACAGCAGTTTCAGCAGTAGCAAGGTTACCTGTAATAACTACGTTATAGTCTTCAACTTCTCCGTAGTCAAAATTATCTCCACATATATAATCTGTAGGTAATGACAGACCAACATTTCCGTTTCCAGTACCAGCACCTACATAGAAAGCTACCACTCTCATTCTTAACGGCTGTCCTTCTACTGCATCAGCTGGAATTGCAACATTTCCACTAACTACAGTTGATGGTTGTGTTAATGCTACAGGGTAATTCAGTACTCTTTCAGAATCACTGAACACACCATCCTTGTTAAAATCAATAAATGCAGCTACTGTATCATAATCTGCAGCATCAGGGTTTCCAACCGTAACAGACATAGGATAAACATTTCCTTTTGTCATGTTAATCTGAAGTGCTGAATTCGTTGTATAGTTTGTATATGTACTGCTTGCAGAAGTATTATTTATATTGGCAAGTGTTACATTTGCAATATACTCATAGCTCGTATCAGTTGTAGAAGCTGAACAATAAGTAACTGCAGGCGTACTGAAGTTTACAGAAGCAGAATATGTCCCTACTACAGTACCACAAACTAAAGCTACCTGAACTTCATATGTTGTACCATCAATTAAATTACTTAAGTTGATTGAAGGAACTGCTGTATCAGCTTCAGTCCATACAGTTGTACCTACCTTTCTGTAACGTACTTTATACGTTGCTCCGGTATAAGACATCCAAGATACACTTGCAGAAGATACAGTAATATTACTTACAGCAACATTAGTTGGCGCAGCACTGCTACATGCAGATAGAGGCGCAATACTAACAGGCCCTACAGCATAGAATACATTCCCTATTGAAGAAACTCTTACCTTAATAGTCTGACCGTTCAATGAAGAAGGGAAAGTAAAGTTTTCAGATCCGTCATTAGGAGTTGAAGCAGATAGTACAGTCCAGGTTGTTCCGTTATCTGTAGTATAGTCAATTTTTACATTAGCAACATTATAAGGAGCTGCATTGGTATTAGCAACAATCCACTGAACCGGAGTTGGAGTATTTACATCAGCATATTGGTTAGCTAATCTGAAAGGGCCATTATCTCCTACAACAATTGTCTGAACTTTAAAAGCTGATTGCTGTTGAGATACAACAGGATTATTATCTCTTACTGTTAATGCGAATTTTGTAGTTCTTGCTTTAGTAGATACAGCTTCCCAGGTATTGTTTGCATTATTCAATACTCCACTCATTACGGATGTAAATTTCGGGAAGTATCTTGTTGGGCTTGTGCTTGGAGCAACCGATCTGAATGAAGCTCCTGACGTAGTATTTCCTAAGTTATATTTATCAATAGAAAGGGTTGCGTCATCTACTTCTTCCCAAGAATAAGTCATCGGATCATTTTCAGGATCTGTAGCAGTACCCGTTAAAGCAAAAGCAGTCCCCTTAGGAATAGTATATGTTGGAAGATCATTAATTACCGGTGGATTGTTGGTAATTGTAGTCTCCACATCACAGGTTTTTGCGATTAAGTTAGCCTGAACCTGCCCGATACTTGCTTTATGGAAATAAGCATCAGAATTTGGCTGAATATCTGTATCAGGACCAGTAATCCCTGCATATCCCATAATGGTAGATCCTGAACCAGGTTCCATATTTACTCCACTTCCTTCAATATTATGAGAGAAGGTATGGTTAGCTCCTAACTGGTGCCCCATCTCGTGTGCAACATAGTCGATATCAAAGCTATCACCTGATGGAATTCCGTTTGCAGGAGAAGTAAACCCTGAACCTTTCCCTTTAGGAACTGTAGTGGTAGGATTAACACATACACATCCGATACATCCGGCGTTTCCTCCACCTCCAGATTTACCGAATAAGTGCCCGATATCATAGTTTTCATTTCCAACATTGGCTGTCAAAGCTGCTTGCAGCTGTCCGTTCCATGCACCTTGTGCCCCGGTTGCAGCAGCGGCATATGGATCTGTAGCCGGATCAATATAAATTACATTTGGGAAATTCTGTAAATTCAAATGCAATGCAAAATCTTTTTCAAAAACTCCGTTTACTCTTGTTAAAGTATTATTGATAGCAACCAGTGCAGGAGCTCTTTTCTGGTCATCTGTAGCGGTAGCAGGTACACCTGCAAGCGTCATAAAGTACTGGGTATACTCACCTGTAACAGACATTGCCAATCTCATTGTTCTGTATTTTTTATCAGAACTCTTATTAAAAATTGTTGGCTGGTTTGAGAATGACTGTCCGTTTTTTAGTAAAGCATCTATTTCCTTCTTAGCAGCAGGAGATTCTTCTGTAGAACATAAGAACCCATTCTTTTCCTTTTTTGTTTTCGGGTGAACAGCATAAACTGTTTTATCTGCAGAAGCAGGGTCAATAAATTCATACTTGTCTCCATGAATGATCATTGACTGAAAATCATTAGGAGCAATACTGAATCTTAAATACTTGGTTGGATCATCAACACTTGTTCCAACATAAGATCCTAGTTCATACTTATCTGCCAGTTCTTTTACAACCACTGGAAAACTGTATACATTAAATCTTTCAATCTTCCCACTCATAGTAGGAAGAGAAATTACTACAGGAGTGGAATTTGCTCCCATTTCCTGTGCATTCTTCAGCTGAGATCTCAGTAAGTTCAGGTCTAACTTATAGTACCCATTACCTCTTACATTAGATTGATCTACTCTAAATCCTGTACTTCTTTTGTTATCGTCTCCTTTTTTAAAAGAAGTTGGTGTCCATTGGCCGAACACTGCTCCTCCTATAAAAGTAAACATTAAAGCAGTAAATACTCTTTTCATAAATTAAAACACAATTATAATTTTCGCCAAATATAGCTAATTTATAACTCACACAGATAAAATAAGTTAATATTTTTTAATATTATACACCCTTCAAGCTTATTCATTAAAAAAAATACAAACTCCAGAATGTACTGAAGTTTGTATTTTATATATTTTAAAAGTTAAGGATGGCTATTTTTAAAACTTATAGGCAATATTCCATGCAAATCCCATATTAAACTTTGAAGAACTTCTTCCGAATCCGGGAACAATCATTGGAGAGATATCATCCTGCTTGGAAGTGTATACCAAATATCTTGGCTGAAGATTCACGTCAATATAGAAGTTGGAATTGAATAACTGCACTCTGCCGCCTATAGTCCCCTCAAGCCAGAAAGAAGACTGTGATGATGAAGGAAAAGCTTCAGAAGAGTTACTTCCTCCAAATCCACGAACTGGTACTGCCATATATTCCTGGTTGTAGAATGATCCGGCAGCCTTCCCTCCTGCATAAAATCCGTTGAATTCATTTTCCGCATCTTTTGCCAGCATATAGAATGCACCCAACTTAACGAAAGGACCATTTACTTTAGCATCATAACCATTCTTCTGGTATATATTTTTTTCAAAACCAGCCTCTGCAATGGCGTGTACATTTCCTCTGATTTTCGAAGAAATAAATCCCTGATACAGCTTTCTGTCCGAAAAGAACCCAACTCCGGTATTCAATACATCAAGCCCAACCATAAAATTAGGCTCATATTTCTCATGAACTTTCTTCTCTGCTTCCTTTTTTCTCTTGTGCCCAGCTTATTATTCCCAATAAACTAAAAAGAAAGGTAAAGATTAGTCTTGTCTTCATTCTCTATTTGATTTTGTCCGGCTTCCAGTTTCAGAACAGGATTCGGAGTTACTAATTCTGAAGTTAAATTTTCATAAGTTTTTTGATCCCACATCCAGGAGATACATAGGTTGACTTTGTACTATACCCGATTCTTACATGAGACTCGGGGCCTTTGAATCTGGTTTTGAAATAAACGTCTGTATACGGTGAGTTGTCTACACGTAAAGGAATTAACCTGGAATCAATGTTTGCAAGTTTTCCCAGATCCACCTTTCCTGCGCCATAGTCTACTGATACATACAAAGTATCTATGGTGGTATCTTTTCCGCTTGCCAGTGTCCTGAAGCCTACCTTCATTCTGGGAGTTCCTTCTCCGCTTTCACAGATATCATCATCACCGCCACAGGAAAAAAGCATCCCTAAAAAACAGATTGCAATGAGAAATTTAAAGTACTTCATAGTAAGATTTGGAAATTCAAATTTAAATAATTTATTTTTTAACCAGCAATGCGATGTTCTCGACATGGTGTGTCTGCGGGAACATATCTACCGGTAAGATCTTTACTAAAGTATAATGTTCTTTCATCAAAGCAAGGTCTCTTGCCTGTGTTGCAGAATTACAGCTTACATAAACTACTTTTTCCGGTGAAAGTTTTAAGATCTGTTCCACAACTTTCTGGTGCATTCCGTCTCTTGGAGGATCCGTGATTAACACATCTGCTTTAGGATGGTTAGCCATAAATTCATCATTGAAAATATCTTTCATATCTCCGCAATAGAACGTTGTGTTGGTAAGTCCGTTCAATGCAGCATGTTCTATCGCTGCATCTATCGCTTCCTGTACGGATTCTATTCCGATTACCTGTTTTGCATTTCTTGCCACATACTGTGCAATAGTACCCGTTCCTGTATAAAGGTCATACACCACTTCATCTCCTTTCAGGTCTGCGAACTCCAGGGTTTTTCTATACAGTTCCAAAGCCTGCTTGTAGTTGGTCTGAAAGAATGATTTCGGACCGATCTTAAACTGCAGTCCGTCCATTTCTTCCATAAGGTATCCTTCCCCAAAATATACTTCAATATTTAAATCATAAATAGAATCATTCTGTTTAGAGTTGATAGCATACACCAACGTTTTAATCTGAGGGAATTTCTCTAATAGGAATTCAAAAAGCTTTTCTCTGTTTTCTTTTTCTTCCCTGTAAAGCTGGAAAAGAACCATCCATTCTCCTTTGGAATTCTGTCTCATCATTAAGGTTCTTAAAAACCCTTCCTGATTTCTCACATCAAAGAAGTCCAGACCATTGTTTACTCCATATTCTTTTACTGCCAGTCTTATTGCATTGGAAGGATCTTCCTGAAGGAAACATTCTTTCAGGTCAAGAATTTTGCTCCACATTCCCGGGATATGGAAACCTAGAGCATCTTTGCTTCCGAAATTCTCTTCAGAGCTGATTTCGTACTGGGTAAGCCATCTTGCATTGGAGAAAGAAAACTCCATTTTATTTCTGTAAAAATATTGCTCCTCAGATCCTAGAATCGGCACGGTTTCAAAAGCATCAATACCGCCTATTCTTTTAATATTATTGTATACTTCTTCCTGCTTAAAATCAAGCTGTTTTTCATAGCTCATATTCTGCCACTTACACCCTCCGCAGGTACCGAAATGAACACATTTAGGTTCAACCCTGTAAGGTGATTTCTCAAGCACTTCCACAGCTTCGCCTTCATAATATTTTGACTTCGCTTTTTTCACTCTCACATTGACAACATCACCTGGAATTGCACCTGAGACCATTACAGTCTTACCTTCGTCTGTTCTTCCAATTGCCACGCCTTTTGCACCGGCTGTTAACAGCTTTATATTTTCAAGAACTATATCTCTTTTTTCTTCCTGCTCATTCTAAAATTTTCTATTTTCCTAATTGAAACCTTACGTTTCAGTTTGCAAAAATACAATAAAAAAACCTTATCCGCAGATAAGGTTTCTATACTGTGTTAAAGTTTATTATTTTGTCGGAGCCGGCTGCGGATTTGCTGGCTGTGGAGCTTGCTGCTGTGCCGCAGAAGGATCAAGCTGCAATTGTGGCTGCATTTGAGCATTCGGATCTACTTTTGGTGCAGAAAGGCCTGTTTGCTTATCCAGAATAGTCACTAATTCCTGCTCACCAAGGTTCACAAATGATCTGCTGGCGATTTTACCGTCTTTATCAATGATGACAAAGCAAGGTAATTTGAATCCGTATACCCCGTATTTCTTTGCGATATCAGAGTTCAGGCCTCCTTCTCCGTAAACATTCACTCCCTGAATTCCTTTCAACAAAGCGTTGCTTGTTTTAATGAACTGGTCTTTTGTATCGTCAACGTTTACATATACAAAATTCATTTTAGACTTATAGAAGTTCACCACTTCTTTCAATACAGGTACTGTAGCTTCGCTGATGTAAGGATTCCATGAAGCATAGAAGAACAGCATATAAGGTTTTCCTTTGTTTTCAGAAAGTTTATAAGCCTTTCCGTCTTGCTTTACCAAAGCCGCTTCAGGAGCCGCTTCACCAATTTTAAGTCCTGTAATAGCAACCTGCATTTTTAAAAGGTCACTTTTAATCGTAGCATCTTTAATATCTGAATCGATAATCTTTTTAATCTTGTCAATATTTGCAGCAGGAGTTGTAGGATGAATATCAGCCTGAGCCATTACAAATGCCAAAAGATAATCCTTTGCAGTCTGAGATAAATCTTTCTTTGTTTTTAAATACTGAGCGAACATCTCAGAAGTTGTAATTCCTGTTTTTCCTTTGCTGTTGGCTTCAGCATATTTCTGGAAATCCGGAGTCATTTTTACAAGAAGATATTGTCTGTAAAGAGGAATGGTTTTTACCATCGTATCTTTGTCGGTTTCTAACTGAGTTTCGTAATCTTTGAAAGCCTTGGAAGCTTTGTAAGAAGGATTTCCGGACATTGGTCCATGAGACATTTCATAGTTGGCAAGTAAATTAAGAATGGTTACTTTCACATCGTTTTTCTTCCATTCTAAAAGTGCTTTACTTGGATTATTCTTTTTTGCAAGATCATCTACATTTTTATTAATATCAGTTTCAATTTTGTGCATTCCTTTCAGAAATGCAGCTTCATCTCCACTCATTAATACCTGTAAGTTAACTTTAGTACCATAGTCAGCTAAAAATTTCTGAGTAGCTGTAAGGAAATCATTATTTTTCTTAGCATCTCCGGTAATTACGAATTCATTTGGGAAAGTAGCCCCGTTTCCAGAGATATTTACTTTTTGTCCTCCTTCAAGATAGATCAGGTTTTGTCTGCCTGCATAGTTGATCACGTACATCCCGTCTTTAGGAGCGTCAAAATTTCCTGAAAAGTTTCCGTCTTTATCCAGACCAATATTAATTAAAGGCAGGGTTCCTACCCCTGAAGCTTCTACAAATTCAATTCTTTCTAAAGGTGAGCTTCCAGTAATTTTTCCTTTTACTTCTACTTTTTTTGAACAAGACATCACAAAAAATGTGATGATAAACAATAAAAGATATTTTTTCATTTCAATTTTTAATATTACACAAAAATACGCTTTTTAGGGCTTGCTAATTCACACTATTTATTTTTTTAAAAATTTTATTATTACCGTTCAAAAGCGGGATTTGCATTGTTTAACAATCTCTTTTTCATGGTAAAAAGCAATTGAAAGTGTTTTCTGAAAACCATTCAACTACGCTCCAAATATATACTTAATAAATAAAGAATAGCAAAAACCAGTCAATAAGTTAACAAACTTTAACAGGCTAATCCCTATCATAAAAAAATCGCCTCCAAAATGAAGGCGATTTTCTATGTATTTGAATCAATTCTATCCTTGATCTACAAGAGCAGCCATGTATTCTCTGTTCATTCTTGCGATATTTTCAAGAGAAATCCCTTTAGGACATTCTACTTCACATGCACCAGTGTTTGAACAGTTACCAAATCCTTCTTCATCCATAGCTTTCACCATGTTCAGAACTCTTCTCTTAGCTTCTACTCTACCTTGAGGAAGCAATGCATACTGAGAAACCTTAGCTCCTACGAAAAGCATTGCAGATCCGTTTTTACAGGTAGCTACACAGGCACCACATCCGATACAAGCCGCAGCATCCATTGCTCTGTCTGCATCTTCTTTCGGAACCGGAATAGCGTTAGCATCCAATGTATTACCAGAAGTATTCACAGAAATGAAACCACCTGCTGCCATTACTCTGTCGAATGCGCTTCTGTCTACCATTAAGTCTTTGATAACCGGGAAAGCAGCACTTCTCCATGGTTCAATAACGATTGTTTCACCATCTTTGAACATTCTCATGTGAAGCTGGCAGGTAGTGATCCCTGTATCCGGCCCGTGAGCTCTACCATTGATGTAAAGGGAACACATTCCGCAGATCCCTTCACGGCAGTCGTGATCGAAAGCGATAGGTTCTTTACCTTCGTTAATTAAATTTTCGTTCAGGATATCCAGCATCTCTAAAAATGAAGAGTCTGTAGATACATCTGATATTTTATAGGTCTCAAACTGACCTTTAGTTTTACTATTTTTTTGTCTCCAAATTTTCAGCGTAAGATGTAAGCCTTTTTTGCACTCATAATGTTATATTTATAGGTTGGAGATTATTTATAACTTCTAGTTTTAACCTCGATGTTCTCGTAGATCAGTTCTTCTTTATGCAACACTTCCGCGTTGATATCTGCTCCCTGATATTCCCAAGCTCCGACGTATTTGTAGTTTACGTCATCTCTTTCCGCTTCTCCGTCCGGAGTTGAATGGTCTTCACGGAAATGTCCACCACAAGATTCATTTCTGTGTAGTGCATCGATAGCCATTAATTGTCCAAGTTCCAGGAAGTCTGCTACTCTGAATGCTTTTTCAAGCTCAGTGTTCATCCCTTCTCCTTCACCAGGTACTTTTACGTTTTTCCAGAAATCGTTTCTTACTTCTTCGATTTCTTTGATTGCTTCTCTCAACCCTTCAGGAGTTCTTCCCATACCTACTTTGTTCCACATAATGTGCCCCAGTTTCTTATGGAAATAGTCTACTGAATGAGTTCCTTTATTATTTAAGAAGAAATCAATTTTCTCTTTAATTCCTTTTTCAGCTTCGTCAAACGCTCCTGAATTGGTAGGAATAGCTCCTGTTCTGATATCTGCAGAAAGGTAATCTGCAATCGTGTACGGAAGTACAAAATACCCGTCAGCAAGACCTTGCATCAATGCAGAAGCACCAAGTCTGTTTGCACCGTGATCTGAGAAGTTGGCCTCACCGATTACGAAACATCCAGGAATTGTAGACTGAAGGTTATAATCAACCCATACACCACCCATTGTATAGTGAACTGCAGGATAGATCTTCATTGGAGTTTTGTAAGGATCATCTGCTGTAATTTTTTCGTACATTACGAATAAGTTACCGTATTTCTCCTCTACCCACTTCTTACCAAGGTCATAGATCTGCTGATCTGTTGGGTTATGAATATGTTTTTCGATAGCGGCTTCTCTACCTTTCTTCATGATCTCTGTAGAGAAATCAAGGTAAACGCCTTCTTTGGTGTCATTATTTTCAATTCCGAATCCGGCATCACATCTTTCCTTAGCAGCTCTTGAAGCAACGTCTCTAGGTACAAGGTTACCGAATGCAGGATATCTTCTTTCCAAATAATAATCTCTGTCTTCTTCTTTAATATTTTCAGGTCTCAGTTTACCTTCTCTGATGGCCACAGAATCTTCAATCTTTTTAGGAACCCAGATTCTTCCTGAGTTTCTTAATGATTCAGACATCAAAGTCAGTTTAGACTGCTGTGTTCCGTGAACAGGAATACAAGTCGGGTGAATCTGTACATAGCAAGGATTTGCGAAGTAAGCTCCTTTCTTGTGAATTTTCCATGCTGCAGAAACGTTCGATCCCATTGCGTTGGTAGAAAGGAAATATACGTTTCCGTATCCTCCCGAAGCAATAACTACAGCGTGGGCAGAATGTCTTTCGATTTCACCTGTTACAAGGTTTCTTGCGATGATTCCTCTTGCTTTTCCGTCAACAATTACAAGATCCATCATTTCATGACGGTTGTACATTTTGATTCTACCTTTACCGATCTGACGGCTCATTGCAGAATAAGCACCTAATAATAACTGCTGTCCGGTTTGTCCTTTTGCATAGAAAGTTCTTTTTACCTGAACCCCACCAAATGAACGGTTATCTAACTGACCTCCGTAATCTCTACCGAAAGGAACCCCCTGGGAAACACACTGGTCAATAATATTTGCAGAAACTTCAGCTAATCTGTAAACGTTGGCCTCTCTTGCTCTATAGTCGCCACCTTTGATGGTATCATAGAATAATCTATAAGTAGAGTCACCGTCTCCCTGATAATTCTTAGCTGCGTTGATCCCTCCCTGAGCTGCAATAGAGTGAGCTCTTCTTGGAGAATCCTGATAGCAGAATGCTTTTACGTTATAGCCTTGCTCAGCTAATGTAGCTGCTGCAGAACCTCCTGCCAAACCTGTACCTACAACAATAATATCAATCTTATCTCTGTTGTTTGGTGCAACAAGGTTCATATGGTCTTTATGATTTTTCCATTTATCCTTTAAAGGACCCGCTGGAATTTTTGAATCTAATTTACTCATATTAGTATATTGATATTATTGAGTTACAAAGTGAAAAATTGCGATAAAAATAAACCCTGCAGGAATAAGGATTGAATACCATTTTCCGAAAGCTTTGATTACCGGTGTATATTTTGGATGTCTTGCTCCAATAGACTGGAATGAAGACTGGAATCCGTGAGCTAAGTGTAAGCCTAATAAAACAAAAGCAATTACATACAAAGCGACTCTCCAGATATCCGCAAACTTCTCATGAAGCTCCGGCCAGAAACGTTCTGCATCAGGAGTCAAAACTTCTACATACTTGTAGTTGATCTCGTGTAACCAGAAATCGTAAAAGTGAAGCACTAAAAAAGCTAAAACAACAGCTCCTGAAATAATCATATTTCTGGACATCCATGAAGAGTTCACAGAAGGATTGTTAGATGCGTACTTGATCGGACGCGCTTTATTATTCTTGATCTCCAATACAAACCCCATAATGAAATGGAAAATTACTGCAAAACCAAGAATAGGCTGCATTAAGAACTGCACAAAAGGATTATAGCCCATAAAATCTGATGCTGTATTGAATGCATCACGATTCAGAACTGATAACAAATTGGTCGTCAAATGCAGTATAAGAAAAATCAGCAAAAATAGAGCTGATAATGCCATAGCATATTTTCTACCTATCGTAGAACTCGTTAAACCTGCCATATAAGTTTAAATTTGAATTTCCACAAAATTAAGAAAGTTTAACAATATCAAAAAGTGAGAAATCTCACAATTAGACAGTTTGTAATCTTTCTAAATAAGAATTTATCCATTATAGATGCGGGAAAATTTCTAACTTAAGAACCATTATTTCAGATCATAAATTTTATCTCTGAAAACTGCTTTTTGGGCAGAAGATGACATGCTTTTTATTTCAAAACCGCCCACCCTTCTGGATGCACAATAAGGGTTGATAACATACCGTAGAATCTTCGCCTCATTTTTCATATCCGAAATCCAGAAAGACACTTTGTTCCCCGTTTTTATGGAGAGAATTTTATTTTTACCAAAGGTATGAACCAGTATTTCTTCTTTCCGGTTTTCAAAAGCCGTACTTCCTGTTCTTATCATCAGAAATACTAAAACAGCCATCATCAATGCCATTGAGTTTTTAAAATTGAATTTCAGCATCAAAGATCTTAATAAAAAAACGGCTGCTGAAACTGACAGTACTTCCATCCCATTCATCGGAATATTTTCAAAGAACAATACATCTGCCTCAGCAAACCAATGGATCGCCTTGAGTAAAATATGAATAACCCAATCATAGACCCGGTTTATCAATTCAAAATCAGCGCTGGCAGAAATGAGCGCGGTCATTAAGAATGAAAAAACAATGATGATTTCAGAAAAGGGAACAATAACAAAATTCGCAAGGATCGAGACCAATGAAAACTGATGAAAGTAATACAGTACCACAGGTAATGTTGCCAGCTGAGCTGACAGAGATATTGTAATGGTATTAAACAGTATTTTTTTAATATAATTATCCTGTTTGGGAAAATATTTTAAAAAGGGCTGATTCAGCCAATAAATCCCCAAAACGGCTAAAAAGCTAAGCTGAAATCCTATATCAAAAAGCTGTTGTGTATCTGCAATTAAAATAAAAAAGGCTGATAAAGCCAATGAATGAAGCAAATCCGGCTTCCGTTGAAGCAACATGAAGATAAAATAAACGCTCAGCATAATACACGAACGCAGAACCGAATTTCCAAATCCAATAAAAGCAGCAAACATCCAGATAAAAGCCAAACTGATAGTTACTGCATATTTTCTGAATCTTAATGGAGTAAAACGGATCAGCAAAAAGTAAAGCATTCCAAAGATCACAACGATATGGGTTCCGGAGATCGCCAAAAAGTGAACCAGCCCTGACTTATTGAAATCCCTGACAGTATCTGCATCAATTTCTGTACGGTCTGCGAGAATAATGCCTTTTAAAAATTCTTTGCTTTTTCCTGACATTCCGGTTTCATCAATTCTATTGAGAACTGTAAACCTGTATTGCCGCAGCTTATCTGTAATTATTAAATCATCCCGCCCTGCAGATCCGATCTCTTTTGAAATATAAATCTGATAATAAATATGCTTTCTTCCGAGATACCGGGTGTAATCAAACTGAAAATCATATTGAGGAGCTTCAGGCTGCGTAATATAAGCCTCAGTCTTGTAATAATGAATAAAATTCAGCTCTTTATAATCTCTTGGAACATAAAAAATTGAATGTAAACTTTTGTTTCCAGTTTGTGTTGTTCCTTCATATTTTCTATATTTTTCAGTAGAGCTCAGTTTTTGAGAAATCTTAAAAATTATTATGTCTTTTTGCTTTACCTGCAAATGTTCACCTGATGAAAAGGAATTATAAAAATGAAGAATAATTCCTGCTCCAAAAAACAAAAGCATCAGTAAAACGGGTTTGGTTTTGTACAGAAAATAAGAATGGAAGCATATTAAGATCAGAAGAAGCAAACAAATTGCGGCAGTCCAATAAATAGTGCATTCTGCCAACATCATTTTATCCTGAAAAAAATTCCAAGAATAAAACATACTGCGAGAATAAGAAGAGGCTGTTTTTGCAATTCCAGTTAATTATCTGTAAAAAGTAGATAATTAATAAATGATTTATGATCTCCTAAATAATTGATAAGCGTCCCGTTATCCATCAAAGATGTCAACAGAACGCTTAATTTATTTTTATAAAAATTACGTTTGAAAGTATGCTATTTCTTTTTCAGAAATTTATCCGTCAAACGCTTTGTTTCTTTAATATAAAATAAAGGATCTTTCCCATAATCTTCGTATTTGAAATCCCCTGCCTTTTTAGGAACAGCTGGCTCTATCTGTGTTCCTTCATGCCATTCGTTGAATGATGTGATTCCAATGAAATCCGGATTAACTTTAATGGCAGCATCAAACATATTTTCGTAATACTTTCCATTGTTTCTGCTTTTGAAGTTGGCTTCATTCCACGGACGTATTCTTGTATCCGAATAACCCGGCCCGACACAAGGGATAAAAATCAGGTGATGCTCTTTGGCAAAACCAGCCATAAAATCCCAGTTGGCAACAGTACTTCCATACACAAAGCCTTCGCTGGCAAAATAGGTATAGAAACCGTCAAATCCTGACGAATCAAAAAATTCAGCATCATCCTTTTCAACCCAAAGCCCGATATAAACAGCATCTAAATCTGTATTCCTGACTGTTTTCTCCCCATTTTCGGATAGTATTTTTTTCCATTCTTCTTTGGGAATTTTATAGCTGTCATACACATAAAAAAGGGGCTTCCCTTCTTTTTTATAGAAAGCATGGTGTTGAGAATAGGTTTTTATGAGATAAGAAAGCTGCTCTTTTAATTCTGATGTATTTTTATAGAAAGGCTCTATGTGGAATGCTATTTTTAAATGAAACCGGTCTGCAATATCCAGATATTTGATAAGACTCTTATCTGTGAACGAATCTTTTCCCAGCCAGCTTACTACAACGACTCCCACCCCGGCATCCTTGATCATTTTCATATGCTTCTCAATGATCTTTGGGTCATTGGAGCTGTAATTTCCCAGTGCCGGGTAAAAATTAGCTCCAATATCATCTCCTCCTTTGTGATGCCCCAGGTTGTTCCATTTCGGATTATTCCAATGAGGAAGGATCTCATGATTCCAGTGATGATAGCTTCCGTCTGTTGCAGGATTTCCGTACCAGCCGTAATAAAATATCTGGACTTTATCTCTTTCGTTATTCTGCTGTGCAAAACTGTTTGAAAAAAATAATGTAATGGTCAGTAATAACAGGAAACGGTTAAAATAATTCATAGTTAAAAAGTAATTAAATTCTCAAAGACCCTGGTAAAAATTATACTTTCAATATTACCTCAGCAGCATGTTCACTGGCTCCTTTTCCACCAAGTTTTTCTCTCAGAAGATGGTAGTCATTCAGAACCTGCTCTCTTTTTTCTCCTGCCAGAATTTTATTGAGTTCTGCTACCAGATTTTTAGTATTCAGATCATTTTGAATCAGTTCTTTCACAACTTCTCGATCCATAATCAGGTTAACCAGAGAAATGTAATTGATATTTTTCACCAGTCTTTTTGCAATGGCATAAGAAATTTTGCTTCCGCGATAGCACACCACTTCAGGAATGTTCAGCAAAGCAGTTTCCAGGGTAGCCGTTCCGGAAGTTACGAGAGCTGCTTTTGAACATCTTAGCAAATCATAGGTTTTATTGGAAACAAAGTGAACATTATCATCCACATATTTCTGATAAAATTCTTTCGGAAGGCTCGGCGCTCCGGCAATTACAAACTGATAGTTCTGAAATTGCGGTCTTACAGAAAGCATCATTTCAAGCATCTTTTCCACTTCCTGTTCTCTGGAACCCGGTAAAAGAGCAATGATTTCTTTTTCATTGAGTCCGTTTTCCGATTTGAATTTTTCAACACTGATTTCCTGCAAATCTGAAATAGCATCCAGCAAAGGATGGCCTACAAAATGAGAGTGAACACCATGCTTTCTGTAAAAATCCTCTTCAAAAGGAAGAATCACCATCATTTCATCCACATATTTTTTGATAATCTCTACACGTCCTTCTTTCCACGCCCAAAGCTGTGGGGAAATATAATAAACGACCTTGATTCCAAGCTCTTTGGCAAATCTGGCAATTCTCAGGTTAAAACCCGGATAATCTACCAGAATCAAAACATCAGGTCTGTTCTTCTGAATATCCTCTTTACAGAATTTAATATTATTCAGAATGGTGCGGAGGTTCATTACAACTTCCAGGAATCCCATAAAAGCAAGGTCACGATAATGTTTTACCAGTGTTCCCCCTGAGCTTTCATCAGATCACCTCCCCAAAATCTGAATTCCGCATTGGGATCTTTATGTTTCAAGGCTTTCATCAGGTTGCTTCCATGCAAGTCACCGGAAGCTTCTCCTGCAATAATATAATACTTCATTTCTATAGTAAGGATAGAGAACAAATTAAGACAGATATGATCTTAATTCGTAAATTTGTTCAAAGATAATGATAAAAAATGTCAGAAGAATTTGAAATCAGGAATAAAGTTGCAGAAAGCGGCCTTATCAATTTTGACCTTACCACTTTACTGCCAAAAGGGGAAAGAAAGGGTATTGACCTTAAAGATTTTCTTTTCCAGGAGATGATCCTCAAAGAAAAAGATTTCCGTGAAAAGGTAGACGCAATCGATACTGAACAATATAAAGATGCTTATATATACATCTACAATTCTGTAGATACTATTATTCCTCTTTGGGCTTATTTTGTGTTAACGGCAAAACTTACGGATGTAGCCAAGAAAATAGTATTTGGAAGCCGCGAAGATCTGGAGGTTATTTTAATGCATAATGCCATCCAGACTTATGATTTTGAGGAAATGAGAGGAAAAAGAGTGCTTGTAAAAGGCTGCTCTGATAAAGAAATCCCTGAAAATGCTTATATTGAATTGGTAGAACAGTTAAAACCAATAGTAAAATCCCTGATGTTCGGAGAAGCTTGCTCTAATGTTCCTATTGTAAAGAACTAATATGAACAAATCTTTATCAGCCGTATTTTTATTTATTATTTTTCTTGGTATCTATTATTGCGGGAGTTTTTCAAAAATTCCTTTTGCAGACTGTGTGGGATTTGTGCTGAGTGCAGAAAAAGGCATATGGGAAACAACGGCTACCGCAACCAGTCACTTTTTATATATTAATACTGTTATTTTCATTAAAAATCTGGCAGGGATCAACGCTATTGAAGCAAGCAGGTTTTTAGTAGTTTCTTCAGGGGCCGCCACAGTTTCTGTCATTTATCTCACGGTGAAAAGTATTTCAAAAACAGAATGGGCTTCTATTACGGCTGCTTTTGTATTTGGTTTCAGTTTTACCTTTTGGAGAAATGCGGAAATCGTGGAAGTATATACTTATAATTCGTTTTGGGTAAGCCTTTTTTTCTTTTCGGTTATCAAAAGTTTTACAGAAAACAAAAGAATCTATATCCTGTTAAGCAGTGTATTTCTAGGGATAAGCTTATGGGTACATATTCAGAATATTCTCCTGATCCCAGCTTTACTGATCTTTCTATTTTATTTCAGAAATGAAAAAAATATGCTGCAGCTTCACTATTGATTTTTGTTGTGCTATTCAGTTCTTTATTCATTCTGAATATCTCCCAGGGGCTTCCTTTCAAATCTCCTTATAGTTCTGACCAGGGAACATGGGTAGAAGATTCCCTGAAAAAAGATTTCATTCAATATGTAAAGGATTTTTTTCAATCTTTCGTATATCTTATTTATAATTTCAATCTGTTCACCTATTTTGGTATCGCTGGAATTTTTCTATTGTACAAGACCAACAGAAAAATGTTTTCTGTTTTTGCTGCGGGAGCCGTATGTGTGTATGGATTTTCAACGTTTTATGCGGTATCAGACAATTATGTTTTCTTTTTGCCTTTCAATATCATTTTTGCTTTGTCTATAGGATATGGCCTCTCTTCTGTCAAATATGCTCATCTAAGAAAATTTTCATGGGTTTGCCTGTTGATTCCTGTGGGATATTTCTTGCTGTATAAAGTCATATTCTTAACAGAGAAAGGAAAAGAGTTCCATTCATTTAAGGAGTATAAAGGCGGGCTCTCTTATTATATACTTCCATGGATGAATAACAATGTAGGTATTCTGGAATTCACCATTGATAAAAAGCAGGCTCCAGAACCTATTGAATGGATGACCGTTAGTGCAGTAGAATATATAAAGCTGTTAAAAAGCAAAGGATATACAGAAGATCAGATCAGAAAACTTTAACAATAATTATGAAAGGCGGTCATTTTATGAGGCATATTTTTTGATAACTTTGGTGTACTTAATACTTAATAAACACAAAAATGAGTTTAATTGACCTACTTACAGGGAATACAGGCAACCAGGTTGCTGAACAGGCTGAAAACAAATTCGGAATCAGCAAAAACCAGGTGATCGCCCTATTAGCTGTAGCGACCCCTCTTATCATTTCTTATCTCAGAAATAAATCTCAGGATGCAAAAGAAGCAGAAGCTTTAAATAATGCTTTAGATAAAGACCATAACGGAAGTATCTTAAATGACGCTTCACAAATTGAAGCAAGACAGGCTGAAGGTGGATCTATCCTTGATCATATCTTTGGCGGACAAAAAAGTACTGTTGAAAACCAGCTGTCACAAAACACAGGGATTTCAATAGACAAAATAGGACCTATCCTTGCCATGCTTGCACCTGTTGTAATGGGTTACATCGGTCAGCAAAAGCAACAAAATAATGTAGGAGCAGGCGGCCTGGGAGATTTGTTGGGAGGAATCCTTGGAAATGCTTCAAACCAGGCTCAGACTCAGCAGTCTAATCCTTTAAATGACATACTTGGAAGCGTTTTAGGCGGCGGGCAATCCCAGTCATCAGGAAATCCACTGAACGATATACTGGGAAGTGTATTGGGCGGCGGTGGAAACCAACAACAAGGAGGTGGCGGCTTAGGCAGCATCCTTGGCAATATTCTTGGAGGTAAATAATTAATTTAATTTTCATAAAAAAGACCGGAGATAATAATCTTCGGTCTTTTTATTTTTAATTACTTTTTAGATTTTTCTTCAGAAGCTACAAAAGATTTTGAGGCTTTTTTAGGTCTTCTTTTACCATAACTTCCGGAATTAATCTTTCCTCTTCTTGATTTTTTGTCACCTTTTCCCATAGTATGATGTATTTGTTGTTCTACGAATTTAGAAAATACAGCGCTAAAATCCAATTAATGAAGCTGTTAAAATTTTATAAATTAAGAAGGGAAGCTGGGAGAGGGAGGCTGGAAGTTATTATCAGGTTACCAGTTTCGTTTCTTAATCTGCAGATCACTTATTTTTTTTCATTTTGCCAACAAAAGGCTATTTAAATATTTCAGGCTGCCAGGACTTCCTTTTTCCAGCCTTCCTCTTCTTGATTTTTTGTCTTACGAATTAAAAAATACAGCGATAAATACTATTAATGAAGCTGTTAAAATTTTATAAATTAAGAAGGGAAGCTGGGAGAGGGAGGCTGGAAGTTATTATCAGGTTACCAGTTTCGTTTCTTAATCTGCAGATCACTTATCTTTTTTTCCATTTTGCCAACAAAAGGCTATTTAATATTTCAGGCTGCCAGGACTTCTTTTGTCCAGCTTCCGGCACCCACCCTCTTAAACTTTTATCGTTTTCCATTTTCCTTTTTTAAATAAAATAAAAGCGACAATGGTAATTAAGGTTTCTGCAGCGGGAATTGAAATAAAGACTCCTTTGGGACCCAGTTCAAAATATTTCGATAAAAAATAGGCCAGAGGAATCTGAAACAGCCAGAACCCAAAAAGATTAACCCAGGTTGGTGTCCACGTGTCACCTGCACCATTGAATGTATTGATCATCACCATTCCGATTCCATAAAAAATAAATCCGGTACTCATAATCTGAAGGGCATTTTTGGCAAAGTCTTTAATAGCAGTTTCCTGAGTGAAAAAGCCCACTAAAAATTTCCCATAAAAATAAATATCAGGCTTACCACCAGCATAAAGATGACATTATATTTCACCGTTTTCATTACGGACTGTTCGGCTCTCAGCATTTCATTAGCTCCCATGTTTTGTCCTACCAAAGTGGAGGCTGCATTACTCAATCCCCAGGCCGGAAGCATAAAGAACATCATCAGTCTCAAAGCAGTCTGATAACCGGCTGAAGCATTTTCGCCCCCGGTTGTTGCGACCAATTCTGCAAGGAAAATCCAGCTGCATGAAGCAATGACAAACTGAAAAATTCCCGGTGTTGCAATTTTGATGATGGATTGGATCAATTCATAATTGGGTTTAAAATAAGAAAGTTTAATTCTTATCTGAGTATCCGCCACCAACAGATGGTATAATTGGTAAACAACTCCTATGCTGCGCCCTATTGTAGTTGCCAGAGCAGCGCCAGTCAATCCCAAAGCAGGCACAGGTCCCAGACCTTTTATCAGAACCGGACAAAGAATAATATTGGCAATATTGGCAATCCATAAACTTTTCATCGCAATCATCGCATTTCCTGCTCCTCTGAAAATCCCATTGATTAAAAACAAAAGCATGATAATCGTACTGCTTCCCATCATAATCCTGGTAAAATTCTTTCCATAATATGCAGCCTCTGGTTTAGCCCCCATCAGAATCAGAATTTCTTCCGCATAGATCACTCCCAGTAAACTTAAAATAAACGTAATAGCAAAGGAAACAAGCAATACCTGCGCAGCACTTCTGGAAGCCTGCTCCGGATTTTTCTCCCCGATCCGTCTTGCCACCAGAGCCGTTGCTGCCATACTCATGCCTATCGCAATAGAATACATTACTGAAAGTACGGATTCGGTAAGCCCAACTGTCTGAATAGCGAAACCACTTTCTTTCAGATGACCGACAAAATAAAGGTCTACAAGCGCAAATACGGACTCCATAGCCATTTCCAGCATCATAGGGATGGCTAAAAGCAATACAGCACTTCTGATATTCACTCTGGTAAAATCTGTCTCTTCCCCGCTAAACGCTTTTTCAAAAACTCAATATATTTTGTCATTTCACAATTAATAATTTAGATAATCCCAAAAATACAAATCCAATTATTAGAAAAACTTAGCAATTGGTAATAAAATTTAATTTAGATTTGTATATTCTTAAAAATTATTCTTATGAAAAAAATAATCTCTACTATCTTTCTATTTGGAATGTTACTGTCCGGAAGCATGTTATCGGCCCAGAGAATGACTCAGGAAAAGATGAAAGCCATTTATTCTGATGATATAGCAACATTTAAAAAACAGTTTGCCCCGGGAGATTACAACAAATGTTTCCTTGTTGGAGATATACTTTATTCACCTCTTGGTTTCAGTGTGATGGCTGACAGAAAGAATATTCTGAACTTCCTTTTGGACAATAAAGCCAATGTTAACAAAAAATGTCAGAACAAAACACCTCTTGAAGTTGCTGATGATACAAAAGGCAGTGAAGAAATAAAGAAAATTCTGATAGCGAAAGGCGGCAATAGAGATTAAAAATCTAAAAACAATATATGAAACTTCCGAAAGGAAGTTTTTTTATTTATAAAACCTGCAAAAATCTTATCTTTGCCAACGAAAAATTCAAGGTCCGGAATTGGGCCTTAAACATTGAACTTTAAACAAATAATTATGTTTCGATCACACACCAACGGAGAGCTATCTCTGAAAAATCTGAATGAAGAAGTTACACTATCAGGATGGGTACAGACTATCCGTGATAAAGGATTTATGATTTGGGTAGATCTTCGAGATCGTTACGGAATTACCCAGCTGGTTTTTGACCAGGAGCGTTCTTCAGCACAGTTGATGGAAGAGGCTAAAAAACTGGGCCGTGAATTTGTGATTCAGGCTACCGGAAAAGTTATTGAAAGAGTCAGCAAAAACCCTAATATTCCGACAGGAGAAATTGAAATTCTTGTGGAAAAACTGACGATTCTGAATGATTCTCAGCTGCCACCTTTCACCATTGAGGATGAAACCGACGGCGGTGAGGAATTAAGAATGAAATACCGTTACCTGGATATCAGAAGAAATCCGGTAAAAGATAAACTGATCTTCCGTCACAAAATGGCGCAGAAAGTAAGAAATTATTTGTCTGATGAAGGTTTCATTGAAGTGGAAACTCCTGTACTGATCAAATCTACTCCGGAAGGAGCAAGAGACTTCGTCGTGCCAAGCAGAATGAATCCGGGACAATTTTATGCATTACCACAGTCTCCACAGACTTTCAAACAGCTTTTGATGGTAGGTGGAATGGATAAATATTTTCAGATTGTAAAATGTTTCCGTGATGAGGATTTAAGAGCTGACAGACAGCCGGAGTTTACACAGATCGACTGTGAAATGGCTTTTGTAGAGCAGGAAGATGTTATGAACGTATTTGAAGGAATGACTAAAACTCTTTTAAAAGATATTACAGGTCAGGAATTCGGAGACTTCCCAAGAATGACTTTCGCAGATGCGATGAGAAAATATGGAAATGACAAACCGGATATCCGTTTCGGAATGGAGTTCGTAGAACTGAATGAACTGGTAAAAGGAAAAGAATTTAAAATATTTGATGATGCTGAACTGGTTGTCGGAATCAATGTAGAAGGTTGTGCAGAATATACAAGAAAACAGATCGATGAACTTGTTGATTGGGTAAAACGTCCTCAGATCGGTGCCTCAGGAATGGTTTGGGTAAAATTCCAGAATGATGGTGTAAAGACCTCATCAGTAAACAAATTCTACAGTGAAGAGGATTTAGCGAAAATTATCGAAAAATTCGGTGCAAAAGAAGGTGACCTCATGTTGATTCTTTCCGGAAACGAAAACAAAGTAAGAGCTCAGCTTTCTGCGTTGAGAATGGAACTTGGAAACCGTTTAGGATTAAGAAAAGGAAACGAGTTTGCACCACTTTGGGTTGTTGACTTCCCTCTGTTGGAATGGGACGAAGACACTGAAAGATACCATGCAATGCACCACCCTTTTACCTCTCCAAAACCGGAAGATATCCATTTATTGGAAACTGAACCTGGAAAAGCAAGAGCCAACGCTTATGATATGGTTCTTAACGGAAATGAAATCGGAGGAGGATCTATCAGAATTTTTGACAGAGATCTTCAGTCTAAAATGTTTGATTTACTAGGATTTACCAGAGAAGAAGCAGAAGCTCAGTTTGGATTCCTTATGAATGCCTTTAAATATGGCGCACCGCCACACGGAGGTCTGGCATTCGGGTTTGACCGCCTGGTAGCGATCCTTGACGGAAACGAAGTCATCAGAGATTACATCGCTTTCCCTAAAAACAATTCGGGAAGAGATGTAATGATTGACGCTCCAGCTTCTATTGCTGATGCACAGCTCGACGAACTGGAATTACAATTGAACTTAAAAGCATAAATATAAAGCGGGGTTTTACCTCGCTTTTTTTATATCCTCAATTACAGGAATCTTCAATTTAATTTTACAAAAATATATGTTCATGAGGCAGCATGATGCCGGGTTCATGACTTTACAAATTCAGCACACTTTCTTATTTATCAACAGAATAGACTTTATATCAGTATAAAGTCTAATTTTCATTTGCAAATCAAATATTCTGGCGCTGAATTCATGTAGGCCAGATATTGAAAATGCACAGGCAGATTCAATAGATCAAACAACAACGAAGCTGGACAATGCAAAGATTCACAAATTATTAATTAATGGAAAATACACCTATGTTAATGAAGTGAATGGTGAATATTTTTATGCAGATGATATTACTATTAGTGCTGAGCAGTTTGACAAATTAAAGATGCAGGCCAGTTCCGGAATATCCACAGCTGAGAAAAGCACCTTTGTAAGTTCTTTTATTAAGACTTGGCCGAATGCAACAGTCTATTATACATTACCCAGCCAGGGAAATCTGAGTACTCAGAATTACAATAAATTCCTTACCAATATCAACAAAGCGTTTGATATGATCTCTTCCCAAACCAGTATGCAGTTTGTTGAACGTACTCATCAAGCAGAATATATCACCTTTACTTATACAAGAAGCAACAGCTCACCACTTGGATGGCAAAAAAACAGAGTAAACGGCATTACAATTTATAATATCATGTCTCCCGGCATTATTGCCCACGAAATAATGCACTCA
Organism: Chryseobacterium sp. 1B4; assembly: GCF_036631475.1. NCBI lineage: Bacteria > Pseudomonadati > Bacteroidota > Flavobacteriia > Flavobacteriales > Weeksellaceae > Chryseobacterium > Chryseobacterium sp. 1B4. Next base: position 212,651 of record NZ_JAPNUF010000005.1, on the reverse strand, counting down.
ATGGGAATCCTGCATGAACAGTGCCGTCCGGACAGAGATCAGTATATTATTGTAGATGTTAACAAAGCCGTGGAAGGCAGCCGTCATAACTTCAGCCTTTACAATGATTACGAAGGATATGGTGCATTTGATTTCGGATCAGTGATGGTATATGGGTCTACAGACTTTGCCATAGACCCAAACCAGCCTGTAATGACTAAGCTGGACGGATCCACCTTTACCGATCAGCGAACAGGATTATCTGCAGGTGATTATGCAGGAATAAATCATTTGTATGGACCTGTTAATGCCAGTGCTGCAATCAACGGAACTTATACCATGACAACAGCTTTAGCGAATGATAAAAATATAGATATTACCGGAAATTCCACGACAGACGGCACCAGCATAATTCTGTATTCCGCTTCTACAGGGAATAACCAGAGATTTACTTTCAGCAAATCAGATCACGGGTATTATATCATCAAATCCATACTTGATCCCTCAAAAGTACTGACTGTAAAAGGTAGCGGAACAACGAACGGAACTGCTGTTGAATTAAGAACCCATGCCAATACAGATTCCCAGAAATGGCTATTATTCAATCTGGGAAACAATGGCTTTGGATTTACCCCAAAGAATGCACCAGCCTTGAGATTAGAGGTAAAAGACGGCTTAACGACCAATCTTACTCCTATTGTAATCGGCAACTACGGTTCAAACGGTTCAGCCTTCTACAAAGCAGCGTTTTATCCTTACAAAAGTTAATTAAACTATTTTAACAGATAAAGAGGCTGTTTCATCACAATTGATAATACAAGATTCTTCACTCCATTACATTTTGTTCAGAGTGGCAGCGTCAGCTTATTTGACTTTTGAGACAGCCTCTTCTTGTTTATCAGATCAGTATATGCAAACTGGTCTAAATTATTTAATGGTCAACTTCAACATCTGTTCCCTTCCCGGTCCGGTAGAAAGATAAGCCACCGGAATTCCCAATTCCGCTTCCAGAAATGATAGAAATTCATTCATTTCTTTTGGCAGCTCTGAAGGGCTTTTCATTGCAGAAAAATCAGCATTCCAGCCATTCATCCATTTGAATACCGGCTTTCCATTCTCCGGAAGTAACCCCGAAACGGATACTGCTTTTCCGTCTTCAAGTTCATAATGTGTACAAACTGCTACCGATTTCAATCCACTCAAAACATCGGCTTTTGTCAGAACCAATTGAGTGACCCCATTGATCATCACTGCATATTTTAAAGCAGGAAGATCCAGCCATCCTGTTCTTCTCGGACGTCCTGTATTGGAACCAAACTCATTCCCTTTCATTCTGAGATCATCTCCAAATTCATCTAAAAGTTCCGTAGGGAATGCACCATTTCCAACACGGGTACAATATGCTTTCGCAATTCCGTAAATTTCACCGATCTTTTTCGGTGAAACACCTAATCCGCTGCTCGCCCCTGATGCCGTCGTTGAAGAAGACGTTACATACGGATAAGTACCGTGATCAATATCCAGCATCGCTGCCTGAGATCCTTCTGCCAACACTTTTTTACCTTCAGATAGAGCTTTGTTAAGATAAATCTCAGTTTCTGTACAATTGAATTTTTTAAGGAATTCCACCGCTTCAAAAACTCTTTACTGATTTCCTCTAAAGCAGGCAAAACAATCATTCCTCCCTCTTCCAGTATTCTGTAATCTCTGTCTAAGATATGCTGTGCCCTGCTTTGAAAATCTGATGAAAATATATCCCCTGCTCTCAGATTCTGCCTTAATATTTTGTTTGAATACGCCTGAGCAATTCCATTTCTTGTAGTTCCTACCGTGGTATACTCAGAGCTTTCCTCCATAAAAATATCCAGAAGCTTATGCGTTGGCATTACCAGGTGCGCTTTTTGAGAAATAATGATAGTGTTTTCCGGCTGAATGGTTTTATCAAATACCTGAAGATTTAGTATTTCTTTTAAAGCTTACAGGATCCAGAACAGTGCCTGTCCCTATCACATTCTGTACTCCTTGCATAAAAATCCCGGAAGGAATCATTTTCAGCGTGATTCTTCGACCGTTTCTTTCTATGCTGTGTCCAGCATTAGATCCACCATTAAAACGTGCTGTAATGTCATAATTTTCACTGATAAGATCAATGAACTTGCCTTTACCTTCATCTCCCCATTGTAGTCCTAATACAATATCCATATTTATACTTAATTTTTATGAAGCAAAGCTATGACAGTCAACAGGAAAGACCATTGTCATTTGACAAAAGCGATTATGAGATATCAGAAGTAGTAAAACCCACAAACTCTATTATCTCCTGCTCTCAAACCTTATAAGATATTTCTCCTGATCCTGCTCAGCGATGAAGGAGTAACCCCAAGATAAGATGCCAGCATAGACTATGGAACCCTGTTAGCAAGGCCGGGATAATGATTTAAAAGTGAATATAGCGCGATTTTGCATCCTGATTCAGCATGATGCTCGCCACTTTGAGTTTGTTTTCAGCAACAAAGGCATGGATTCTTGCAAACAAAACCGGCCATACAGCAATTTTATCTTCCAGAATTTTAAAGTGCTTAAAATTAATCACCAACAGGACAGCATCAGTAATCGCTTCAATATCTTCATGGGCGGGCAGCTGATCAGTAAAGCCCTGAAAATCCCCGATAAACCGCCCTTCATAAATGAAATACCTTGTGAAATCATCTCCCTGTCTGTTATAATATAAAGACCGGAAAACACCTTTATTCACAAAAGCAATTCTTTGGCTTACTTTCCCTGCTTCTACAAAAAGTTCCCCCTTCTTTACAGTAATTTCCTGAATTCCTTCAGCAATCAAAAGCTCATCCTGAGGATTCAGTGTTACGAATTTTTTGATATAAGTAAAAAGCTCTTCCATATCTATTATCAACCACGGATTTATATAAAGGTATAAAAGTCACCGCTAAAAACAATTGTCATTTGGTAACAAAGTTCACAAAAGGTACCACATGAGCTTCTGGCGGCATATTAATTGCTTGATTTTTAAAAACGTAAGACAATGAAAGCAATTTGGAACGGCGCCATTGGCTTCGGTTTAGTAAACATTCCTGTTAAAATTTACTCAGCAACGGAAACCACAAAACTGGATCTCGATATGCTCGATAAATCTGATTTTTCCAATATCCGCTTCAAAAGAGTCAATGAAAATACAGGAAAAGAAGTGAAATGGGAAAACATCGTCAAAGGTTATCTCATGGACGACAAATACATCGTTCTTGATGAAGAAGATTACGAAGCAGCAAGCCCTGAAAAAACAAAAATACTTTCCATTGACCAGTTCGTTAAAGAAGAGGAAGTGGATAGTGTTTATTTTGAAACGCCTTATTACCTGGAACCCCAGAAAAATGGAGAAAGTGCCTACAGGCTTTTATTGAAGGCACTTGAAAAGACCGGCATGGTGGGCATAGGGACCTTTGTACTCCGTGAAAGCGAAGCGATCGGAATGATACGTCCTTACAACGATGAAATTCTGGTCCTGAACCGCTTAAGGTTTGACCAGGAAATAAGAGATTATGCTGATTTAAAAATTCCTGCTCAAAAGGCACCCAAACCTGCAGAGCTTAAAATGGCAGTAAGCCTGATTGAACAGCTTTCCCAGGAATTTGACCCCGCAATGTATAAAGATACCTATTCTGATGAATTGATGAAAATCATCAAGCAGAAAGCCAAAGGCAAAAATATAAAAGCAAGAAAAGCACAGCCTGCAAAAGAAGGTAAGGTGATCGATCTCATGGCGCAGTTAAAAGCCAGCTTAAATACTTCTAAATCCAAATCCGCATCGTAATGGCTCTCAAAGATTATCATAAAAAACGAAAGTTCGATGAAACCAGCGAACCCAAAGGAAAAACAAAGAAAAGTAAGAATAAGCTGATTTTTGTAATCCAAAGGCATGCTGCAACCAGACTTCATTATGACTTCCGCCTTGAAATGGAAGGCGTATTGAAAAGCTGGGCTGTCCCGAAAGGGCCTTCTTTAGATCCTAAAGATAAACGCCTTGCCATGATGGTAGAAGATCATCCTTATGATTATAAAGATTTTGAAGGAAATATTCCGGAAGGAAATTATGGTGCCGGACAGGTAGAAATCTGGGACAGCGGAACGTACGAACCTCTGGAAGAAAACAGTAAACTTTCTGATGAAAAAGAGCTTCTGAAAGAATTGCATTCAGGATCTCTAAAATTCATTTTACACGGTAAAAAGCTGAAAGGTGAATTTGCCTTGGTTAAAATGAAAAATACGGAGGACAATTCATGGCTGCTCATTAAGCATAAAGATGAATTTGCGGAAAGTCCGTATGATGCTGAAGAAAATACATCACCAAAATCTTTGGTTTCCCAGTTTTTAGAGGAAAAAAGCCTAAAAATAAAAGAAAAAAGAAGTCATAACTACTGAAAAACCATTCAGAAGTTTTAATTCTCTAACAAACGAAAAAAGCTTTCATCTTTCATCAGACCAATGCTGGCCAAGCTTTCTGAAGATGCTTTCAACGATAAAGACTGGATATTCGAAATAAAATGGGACGGCTACAGAGCCATTGCAGACCTCAGCCATGAAACCCCACTTTTTTATTCACGGAACGGAATTTCATTTTTATCAAAATTCGATAAAATCAGCCAGGATTTTGATAGACAAAGATATCAAATGATCCTGGATGGCGAAGTTGTAGCCTATGACGAACAGGGGAAACCCAATTTCCAGCTTTTACAGCAAATCGCAGATAATCCCGGTGCTCCACTTGTTTACCAGGTTTTTGACCTTCTCTGGCTGAATGGTCATTCTACTGAAGAACTTCCGCTCATTCAGCGGAAAGAACTTTTAAAAGAAGCCTTAATTGAAACTGATGCCATTAAATACTGCGATCATATTCCTGAAAAAGGTATTGAATTTTTTAAGCAAATGAAAAAATGCAGCTGGAAGGTATGATTGCAAAACGGGCAGATAGCCTGTATATTGAAAACCACAGAACCACTGACTGGCTTAAAATAAAATTTTCAAATACTGAAGAAGTAATTATTTGCGGTTTTACGGAACCGAGAGGATCCCGTGAAAGTTTCGGGGCATTGATCCTGGGGAGATATATTAATCAAAAGCTTACGTATTGCGGCCATACAGGTACGGGATTTAATAAGACGTCTTTAAAGGAACTCTATCAAAGACTTGAGAAATTAATTGTACAATCTTCACCTTTCGAAAAAATTCCTAAAACGAATATGCCTGTAACCTGGATAAAGCCGGAACTGGTATGCGAAATCAAATATTCTGAGATTACCCTGGATGGAATATTCAGGCACCCTGTATTTATAACCGTCAGAGAGGATAAAGAACCAGAAGATATCAAGGAATCATCCTTCACCGAAAAACCTAAAGAAATGAAGACAAAAACATCATCTAAAAAAACCGAAGTTTCTGAAAAAGAAAAGGAGATCACATTAGATAAGCATAAAGTTAAACTGACCAATCAGGATAAGATCTATTTTCCTAAAGATGGTATTACGAAGGGAAAGGTTATTGACTATTACCAGTCTGTGGCGACTTATATTTTGCCTTATCTGAGGAACCGCCCTCTTCTCTCAACCGGTTTCCAAACGGAATTGAAGAACAGGGCTTTTATCAGAAAGATGCAGGAGACACCATACCTGACTGGATAAAAACCACGCAGGTATATTCTGAATCGAATGACAAATACATTGATTATATTTACTGTAATGATAAAGCCACATTAGCCTATCTGAATAATTTAGGATGTATTGATATGAATCCATGGAACAGTTCACTTCCTGACCTTGACCATCCTGATTACCTCGTTTTGGATCTTGATCCGTCAAAAAAGAATACATTTGATGATGTGATTGAAACAGCCCTTCAGGTGAATGAAGTTTTAAAATCAATTAAAATAAAAGGTTACTGTAAAACTTCAGGCAGCACCGGTATTCACGTTTATATTCCGATGGGTGGTAAATATGATTTTGACCAGGTAAAAGACTTCGCCCATATTCTGATGAAGCAGGTGAATGAAAGACTCCCTGAACTCACCACCTTAGAAAGAAGCCTTCAGAAAAGAGATAACAAAAAAATTTATCTTGATTATCTGCAGAACAGAACAGGGCAAACCCTGGCAAGTGCATACAGCTTAAGACCCAAACAGGGAGCTTCAGTTTCTATGCCTTTGGATTGGGATGAATTAAAACCTGGAGTGAAACCTACGGATTTTAATATTGATAATGCTCTTGAAAGAATTAAAGAAAAGGGGGATTTGTTCAAGCCGGTTTTGGGCAAGGGAATTGATATGATGAAGGCCTTGGACCTGCTGCAGGATATGGATTAAAATAAAACTCCCACATCGTATCATGCAGGAGTCTCTTAAAAAAATTAAATATAATTATTGATTGTAAATATGTACATCTCTCTGTGGAAAAGGAATTCCGATTCCTGCTTTGTCGAGAGCTTCTTTACAACTGATGATCAGTTCCTCGTTCATCGCCCAGAAATTTTCAGTCGAAGAGCTTACCCTTACAGATAAATTGACCGCACTCTCTCCAAGTTCTGTTACTACTACCTGTGGAGCAGGTGCTGCAAGAGCGTATTGATTATTTTTAATGACATTCATTAAAAGATCTTTTGTATGTCTTAAATCTGCATCATAAGCAACTCCGATATCCAATGAGGTTCTTCGTGTTCCCAGCTGGGTAAAATTGGTAATGCTATTATTGGACACTACTCCGTTAGGGATAACAATCAGTTGGTTCTGTGGTGTAATCAGTCTCGTATGAAAAATATCTATAGCCTCTACAGTTCCTGAAACGCCTGAACTGGTAGAAATAAAATCACCAATCTTAAAAGGTTTTAATAATAAAATTAAAATTCCACCGGCAAAGTTCGTCAGAGAGCCCTGCAATGCCAAACCTACAGCCAGACCTGCCGCACCAATCATGGCAACAAATGCAGAAGTCTGCACTCCCAGCTGAGTTACAACGACAATGAACAACAGAATATTCAGTCCCCAATTGATAATATTTAAAAGGAAATGCTGCAGAGAAGCTTCCATATTCCGCTTTTTGAAGGCTTTTTCAACCAGTTTTTTGATCATTCTTATCATCCATGATCCAATCAGGTAAATTAATAATGCAGAAATGATTGCAGTAAAAATTCTCGGAGCCCAGGAAATTGCTGAAGAGATTAATGTGTCCCAGTGCTGCTGGATATTGTTCAATTCTAAATCGTCCATTTTTGTATTATGTATGTGTTTTACTATTTATAAGGTATTGACATCTCCTGCAAAATTTAAACAGAAATTTACCTTACACTCCCGGAGTGAAAGTAAATTATATTGATCCTTAAAAACAGATTGTAAGCAGAACGGAATGTTTCAGCTTTACTCAATAATCATTCAGAAACTGAATCTTGCAGGAAGAAATAATTTTCGGGTCATAGAATTACAAAAACGGTACCGAAGTGTATCAACCTTGAAGAAAATAATATTAAATAAACAGTACTTAAGGTAATTTTGCCGCCAGATTTTCCGGTAAAAGCCTAAGGATATGGTAAATAATTTTCCACTTAAAGTTTGGAACAACGGTAAAAGAATTTCCTGCATTAACAATGAATTTCGCTACATACTCCGGTTCCATGATCAGAGATTCATTCAAATCCAGTCCTTCATTTATTTTTGTTCTGATATAACCGATGACCAAAGCATTCACAATGATTTTACGGGAAGCCAGTTCCTGTCTCAATCCGGCCAGAAACTGTGTAAATGCGGCTTTTGTACTTCCATAGACAAAATTACTTTTCCTTCCTCTTACTCCGACAATGAAGAAAGCCCGACAATCCTTTCCAGATTCTTATTGCTTTTATCCATTGCAATAATACTGAGAACAGACACCCCTCCCATATAATTGACCTCCATCATTTGCTTTGCTCCCTTGAAATCAGTTAGCGCTTTTTGATTGTCTACTAAAAACCCTGCGGCATAGACCACAATATGAGGTTTTACGGAAAGGCCGGAATAGAATTTCTGATGAGAATCAAAATCTGAGGCGTCAAAATACAAAACAGAAACTTTTGAATGATCCAGGTTATTCGAGTCGATAAAATTTTCCAGTGAAGCTGTATTTCTGGAAGCAGCAATTACTGAAAACCCTTTTTCCAGATATTGCTTTATACATTGCTTGGCTACATCTGAATTGGCTCCCAAAATAAGGACCGTTTTGTTTGTGTTTTGATTCATGTGACAAAGATAAATTTTATTAACCACTAATTTCACCCATTGTTTTCATAAATAAACACAGGATCAATTTACCTTTTATCATTATGCATAAAGGAGGGTGAACTTCGTTCACCCGCCGCAGACAGATATTTTCAGACTGAATTATTTTTTCTTCAGTTACTGTTTCTTTTTTATCATCTGCCTTACCAGCAGATTTTGCTCCAAAGCGGGCTTCTGTCATTTCTCTTGAAACCGCTGCTTTTTCGAATTTCAGCTTTCCGGATAAAGTTTCAATTACAAAACCGTCATCCTGAACCTGAGCAATTCTTCCGTGAAGACCTGATGTAAGCACGACTCTCGTTCCTACTTTAAGGTTTTCCTGAAAGTTTTTTTCCTGCTTCTGTTTTCTCATCTGAGGTCTGATCATCAGGAAATAAAACCCTACAAACATTACACCCATCGTGATCAGCATCATTGATGAAGATCCCTGAGGCTGTGCCTGTAAAAATAGTGTCAGCATATTTTAATTATTATGGTTGAATGTTCGCAGTGAACGTTAATCTGATCGGCGCTTTTTCTACGTTTGCAAAAACATCTGCATACTTCTGAACGTTTCCGTCAAAGCTTGAAGAGTCAAAGTGCAATGTAACTTTTCCTTTTTTGCCAGGCATAATGGGTTCTTTCGTAAAGTCCGGAGCTGTACATCCGCATCCTGGCTTCACTTCAGAAATGATCAATGGATTTTTCCCCGTGTTGGTAATTTCATATACATGCTCTACTTTATCTCCTTTTTGATTTTTCCGAAATCAAAACTGTTTTCAGATAAAGCAACAGAAGTAGACGGTTGATTAGAAACCGGAGCAGCTGCTTCACCAGTTGCAGGTGTTGCTGCAGAATCAGTAGTTAGAGGAGCCGCAACAGCTGCAGAGTCAGTCGTTGCAGTTTCAGTACCTTGAGTTTCTTTGTTTTCTTTTTTGCATGAAACTAACCCAAAGCCTATAATTGACAAGGCGATAATTGATAACGTCTTTTTCATTTTATATTCTATTTTGATCTTTACAATATTTATCTAAAATACCATTGATGAAAATATTGGAACGGTCTGTAGCAAATACTTTTGCAATTTCAATATATTCATTAATGATGACTCTTGAAGGCGTGAAAGCAAAGTTATCAAGTTCAGCAATTGTTGTAGACAAAATTACTTTATCCATTAGAGAAACTCTTTCCAGGTCCCAGTTTTCAAGTCTTTCTTCCAGTTTCTTTTCATTGTTCTCCCAGTTGTTCAACGTATCTTTCAACAGTTTTGCAGCGAAAGTTTTATCATCTTCATCTTTAATCATCTTGATCAAAGTTCTGCTTTCTTCATCCTCTCTCAGGAAACCAATTGTTTTCTGTACCATTGAGTTGGCAATGTGGATATCATCATACCATGAAAGTTCCTTATCTCCTAAATAATCATGAAAATCTTCATTCTCAGCAATATATCTCAAGAATAATTTACCAATAAACTTCTGATCTTCTTCAAAAGAGTAACCTTCTTCTTTCATGAAATCCTGATAACGTTTCCCTGCAGTAATTCTTTGGAAAGTCTTTACCAATAAATCATCATGCATATCCCATTTCAACTGCTTGTGCTGGCCAGTAAAAATAATCTTTCAGGATTTTCTTCCAGTTTAAGCAATACCTGGTTATTGATGAATTTTTGGTTAGGATTGATATCAGCATCAGTCTTAAGAAACTTATTCTTACCAATTTCGATCTGATGTTCTGCCAATTCTTTCAGCGCTACCAAAAAATTGAGCTGATAGATGTACAGATAATAGATTTTCTCTATCCCGGCAAACATGTTTTTCTCTAAAACATCAAATTTTACAGGGTTTTGGTAGTATGAATACACTGTCTGTACTACTTTTTCACGGATTTGTCGTCTTCCTAACATTCAAAGAGCTTTTTTATGGGTGCAAAGATACAAAATTTAAAATTGATGAAATTCGTAGTGTGATGACATTTTTGTAATTTTGTCAAACTATATGAAAGCGCTAAAAACCTTAAACCCTTATTTTTGGAAACACAAAATACTATTGTTTTGGGGGGTACTATTTATCATTGCCAGTAATTTCTTTAATATATATAAGGTTCAGTTTGTAGGTAAATCTGTAGATGAGCTTACCAAAAGCGGGAATCTTGGCTTTAACCAACAGGTTTTAATCTATGTTGGAATTATCGTGGGATGTTCTCTTCTGACCGGATTCTTTACCTTTATGATGAGACAGACTATCATTGTTGCTTCCAGAAGGATAGAATACGAACTTAAAAATAAAATTTACAGACACTATCAGAATTTATCTTTAACGGATTATAAGCAGACCACCATTGGAGACTTGATGAACAGACTGAGTGAAGATGTAGTGGCGGTAAGAATGTATCTCGGTCCCGGAGTAATGTATGTGGCCAACCTGATTGTTCTTGTACTGATTACCGCTATTTATATGGTAAAAACGGATGCTTCCATGACGATGTGGACTTTACTTCCGCTTCCTATTTTATCATATGCTATTTATAAGGTAAGTTCGATCATCAATAAAAAGTCTAAGATCATGCAGAAAAGCCAGTCTGCAATTTCCACTTTTGTTCAGGACAGTTTTTCCGGAATCCGTGTTGTAAAATTTTTCGCAAGAGAAAAATACATTGAAAAAAACTACGGAATTAAGGTTACTGATTATCAGAATAAAGCTTTGGACCTGGCTAAAACAGAAGCCTACTTCTTCACCATTATTCTTTTTGTCATCGGATTATTGAACGTTGCCATTATATTGATAGGTGGCACAAAATACATTGCCGGAGAGTTAAGCATTGGTAAGATTGCTGATTTCTTCATGTATATCAACACGCTGATTTTCCCATTCTCTATGGTTGGATGGGTAACTTCCGTGAACCAGAGAGCTGAAGCATCTATGCAGAGAATCAATGAATTCATGGATAAGAAATCTGAGATCATTAACACTAATTTTGAAAACTATCCTATTAAAGGAGATATAGAATTCAGAAACGTTTCTTATGTGTATCCTAATACGGGAATCAAGGCACTGGATAATTTAAGTTTCAAAGTAAAAGCCGGGGAATCTTTGGCTATTATGGGTAAAACCGGAAGCGGAAAATCAACAATTGCCCTTCTTTTATGCCGACTGATTGACCCAAGTGAAGGAGAAATTCTGATTGATGGTAAAAACCTGAAAGATCATAATCTGGATAACTACAGAAACTTTCTGGGATATATTCCCCAGGAAAGCTATTTATTCTCAGATACTATTGAAAATAATATTGGTTTTGCCATCGACTATCCTTCTCATGAGAAAGTGATAGAGTATGCCAATATTGCAGATGTTCACAAAAATATTGTCGAGTTCAAAGAGCAATATAAAACACTTGTAGGTGAACGTGGCGTCATGCTTTCAGGGGGACAAAAGCAGAGAATTTGTATCGCAAGAGCTCTAATTAAGAACCCTACTATTATTATTTTTGACGATTCTCTGTCTGCCTTAGATACCGAAACAGAGCACAATATTTTGGAGAATATTGATAAAAAAATCAGTAACGCTACTTCCATAATTATCACACACAGAGAGTCTAGCGCTCAAAAAGCCCACCAAATTATCAACCTGACTGAAATTACCAATTCTGTAACCGCATAGCCATTTCGTTCTCAATTGTTAAATAAATCATAAAAAATTTTGTGATTAAAAGAATTCTTTTATATTTGTTCTTAACAAGATTAAAAAATATCTAACAATGAGTGAATACAAGGAACGCCATGAAAATGAGATTTTCACGAAGGTGTTAAAAGCAGGAAGAAGAACTTATTTCTTTGATGTGCGCGAGACGAAAGCAGGAGATTATTATCTTACAATTACCGAGAGTAAGAAGAATTTCGGAGAGAATGGGGAAGCTACATTCGAGAAGCATAAAATTTACCTTTACAAGGAAGATTTTAAAAGTTTCCAGGAGATGTTTAATGAGTCCACAGATTTCATCATTAATGAAAAGGGTGAGGATGTAATTTCAGAAAAACATGACAAGGACTTCAAAAGCAGATCTTACACAATAGATTCTGACGACGAGGTTTAAAAAAAGAATATCTAAAAACACAAGCATCTGAAAAAGATGCTTTTTTTATGCTCTGAAGACATTCTATCTAAAAATATGAATATCAACTTCAACTCCCCATAGAGTACTTCAAGGTTTTAGTAAAAACCATTTTTGCATACCTACACAAGATTTAAAGGTACAGACTGAAAAAAGTATTCAATAAAAAGTAAACAAAAACAGAGTTGCCAATGATTGAAATGGATAGAAAATAAAAAAGTACACTTTTAAAAAGTGTACTTTCTTTGGGTGAATGATGGGTCTCGAACCCACGACCTTCGGAACCACAATCCGACGCTCTAACCAACTGAGCTACAATCACCGTTTTCTGAGTGCAAATATAGGACAATTTCCTCAACTACCAAACAATTCCGTCAAAATTTTTCAAAGAAATTAACTTCTCAGACGTAAACCCCTCAGCATAAGTAACTCCCGATAACCGGCCTAGATCCTGCGCACGGTAAGTTAAGCTCTCATAAAAGTCTTTTGTGGTAATTGGGGTCTCAGGTTCTTTAGAAGTCGGATCATAGAACTGGGTTTTGTAGGCCATACATGCAGCGATCTTTTTGTCAAGAAACTCAGAAATGTCAATAACAAATTCCGGTTGAATATTTTTCCATTGGATGTAATGAAAAACATGCTTCGGTCTCCATACTTCCTGGCTCTCTCCTTCCAAAACCGTTTCAATTTTTCTCAGTCCGGACAAAAAGCACGCATCCGACACTAATTTCGCTCCTTTTGCATGATCCGGATGTCTATCATCAATTGCATTAGCTAAAACGATTTCTGGCCTGTATTTGCGGATCATTTTTACGATCCTCATCTGATAATCTTCTGAGTTCACCAAAAAACCATCTTTCATTCCCAGGTTCTCTCTTGCGGAAAGCCCCAGGATTTTGGCAGCATCAGCCGCCTCCGTTTTTCTGGTTTCATCTGTTCCTCTTGTTCCGAGCTCACCTCTTGTAAGATCTACAACCACACATTTTTTTCCTTCAGAAACCATTTTAGCAATAGTTCCTCCACATCCCAGTTCCACATCATCAGGATGTGCACCAAAAGCAAGTATATCAGTTTTCATAGATTCAAATATAGGATTTAAAATAAAAACTTCCCAAACATTACGAATGGGAAGTTTTAATATCTATAATTTAAATTTTAAATTACTTGTTGATTTCTGCATTTAATTTTACAGCATCCTGGTAAGTAGGATCTAACTGTAAAGACTTAGCAACATAATCTTTTGCTTTTGCAATATCAGAATCTTTACTCATGTACGCCACTGCGAAGTAAGCGTAAGCAAGGGTCTGCTTGTTAGCTTCCTGATCAGCAGGTTTTACTGTACTGATAAATTTCTCATAAGCCAATTTTGCTGCTTCATTGTTTCCTGCCTGCTGGTAAGAATATCCCTGGCTATAATATGCCGGCGCCCAGTCTGGAAGAAGAGCAGACATTTTCTGCCATGTAAGGATGGCTCCGTTCCAGTTTTTAGCATCCTGGTAAGCCGTTGCCAGCTTAAATAAAGCATCAGAGTCCTGGCTGTTTGCAGCAACCTGCTTTTTCAACGCTTCAATTGTAGGGTTAGTAGGTCCTTTGTCAGCTTCTGCCTGAGAAGCACCTCCACCACCTGCGATGTTAGCCAATTCAAGATCCCACTTCATTGTTTCATCCTTAGCCGCTTTTGCAATACCCACTTTTTGCTGAGCTTCAGCCATTAGAGCAGATTTTTTAGCAGCATCTTTTTCATCTTTTGCTAAACCAGCAGCAATAAGTCCCTGTAAACCTTGGTCAGCAGGCAATATTCTTGTCTTCTCAGCCTGAGAAACAAAAGTATCCATATTTTGCTTGGCATCTGCATAGTTTCTGTCTGCATATGCGTTGTAAGCTCTTAGCTTGAACTTAATAGGATCGTCAATTTTATCAAATATCTTGTCCAACACCATTTTAGAGTTTGCGTAGTCTTCATTTGTGAAGTATAATTTAGCAATTTCTAATTGAGTATATGGATCCTCATCAGCATATTTTGTATAGTTGATAAGGTCTTGTGTAGCTTTTGCATTTTGTTGGTATCTGATATCATAACCAGCCAGTGCTTTGTATGCCGGAGCATAAGTAGGGTCTACTGCAATTGCTTTATCAACGCTCTCTTTCGCTTTTTGCCATACCTGTGCAGCCATCCATAATGTAGCCATTCTCGTGTAAACGGAAGCTTTATTTTTAGCTACAGGTAACGCTTTGTCGTAAGCTGACATAGCCTCTCCCGGAGATCTTTTCAGTCTGTAAGCGTCTCCTAATGTATAATAATAATGTGCAGGAACTCCTTTTTTCTCAGCTTTTTCAATAGCTTTATTAAGGTACTGAATAGCAAGATCAGGGGAACTGTTCTTTTCGAATAAAGTTAAAGCTTCTGCAGCTCTGAATAATACTTCAGCATCTTTTTCTTTTGAATCAGTTACTACTTTCTGAATTTCAGCAACGGCATTTTTATCACCCTTTCCTAATTTAACAGCGGCTAAACCAATTTTATTAAGATAGCTTTTACCGTCAGCAGCTAATCCCTTGTTGAAATTCTCAGTTGCTTTAGCATAATCCGGCTCTCCTTGTCTTAAGAAAGTATTTCCTAAATAGAAGTAGTTTTCAGCTGTAGGCTCTTTAGCGATCATTTCAGTGAAGTTTGTTTTTGCCTGTGCAAATTTATCACTGTCTATACTGTTGATACCATCCTGCAGTGTCTGTGCAGAGGCGAAACCGGTAAAAAATACCACGGCTGCTCCAAAAGCAATCTTCTTTACATTCATATTCATTATATCTTTCATTTTATATTTCTAAATAATTGAGTTATATTCTACACAATTTTCAGACCAAATCCTTATTTTTAGTGGGAATAAATTGTGAATTTAATTTTTTTAACGCATCTGCACTTTCTCTTATACAGATTATAAGGCTGCAAACCTTCTTTCTGTACAATTTTCTGCCCCAAATGGGTACATGAAAATCTTATAAATCCATTGGCGATATTAAAATTACCTTCGTTAATCAGAAAGTAAAGTACTCTTGTAAACGGATATTCCATAGTACGGAGTCCATCAAAATCTGCGTTATATGATTTTCCTTTGTCTACTACAGGAAGAACCTTTACCATCTCTCTTAATCTTTCCGAAGTTTTATCATAAGGACGGCTAAAAGTATTAAGGCCAATAACGCCTATTTTATCCGGATACTTTCCCAGTTCCTCAATAATCTTCTGATTTCCGGGAATAATGGAAAATTTCAGGTCTTTTGGCTGTTTTTTAAATTTTTCAGCAACAAAATTCAGATTACTTGAATTGGTTCCGTCAAAGATAAATTCTTTTTTATCAGACATCAGCCCGTTATTGATTTCATCCATAGAAATACTTTCTTTCGGAGAATCTTTAGGCACAACAAAAACGACTGCATCTGCAGCGAATCTGGCGGGAAGAAACTTTAAATCTGTTCTTTCCTCGTATGTTTTTATTTCTTCGGGAGTAAGATTTCTGGACATTACCACCACTTTAGCACTTCCTTTTAAAAGATCGAGAAGCCCTAAATCTTCCTTCTTGGTTTCTACTTTGATGTGGGTTTCAGGGTAGTTGATCATATAGCCTTCAGCTAATGCTTCTGTAACGCTTTGAAAGGATTCGTCAGTAAAAATTGTGAGATCACCTTTGTGATAGGAAGGAGCATTTTTCTCCTTTTTGCAGCCTGCCAGCATTATGCTCAAAGCAAAAATTACTGCAAGCTTGAAACTATTCTTCATTTCTCGATTGTTTAATTCTTGAGATCGCCCTGTAAATTCTGAAAATACCATAAATAACCAGTACTATTCCTAATGCATAGGCAACAGCAGGTTCTAAAATAGTAAAGAAGAATTTGTAGACAATCACTACAATTCCTAAAACGATATAAAACAATCCTGTAACCAGGGATAACCAATTGAACATCATGTAACAAAAATACCAAAAAAAATAAAAAGAGAAGCATATGCCTCTCTTTTTATTTATATTTTGAATAAATAAGTCTTATTCAAAGTTCATAGTAAATGGTACACTATAGTAAGATCTAACGCTCTCCCCGTTTCTCTTCGCAGGAGTCCATTTTTTAAGTTTCTTAACTACACGTACAGCTTCATTGTTGAAGTCACCATTTGGAGATTTCTCCTCAATAGTAACGTTTGATACAGTTCCGTCTTTTTCTACAACGAACTTAAGCTTAGCTTTAAGTGTTCCTTCACCTCCTTCCATCAGGGAAGTATCGAAGTTATCACCCAGGAACTTTCTTAATGCTCCCATACCTCCAGGATATTCTGCAGACTGGTCAACATCTTTATAGATCTCGTTAGGGTTGTTCGCTTTTACTTCTACTGTACTTGCTTTAGTACCTGTAGATGGTGGCGGCGGTGGTGGCGTATAAGCCGGAGCTTTTACCCCCTCCTGATTCTGTAAACCAGTTGTCGTTTCCAACTGCTTAGAAATCGGTGGTGGTGGAGTTTCAATTTTCGGAGCTTTTACAGGCTCAGGAACCACGTTCTGAATAACCTCAATTTTCTCCTCTTCTTTTGGAGGTGGAGGTGGTGGAGGTGGTTCTTCTTCTTTAGGCTGCTCGATAATCGGATCTTCTTCGATAATATCTACTAGATCTGCCTTTACTTCCTGCTTAGGCGGAGCTGTAAGATTTTTAATCGTAAGATAGATGAACGGAGACAAAGCTGCCAAAAGGAATAAAGCTGTTCCGATGATAAAAGACTTTGTTAAAAGTCTCGGATACTGATGTCTAAGATCATAGGCACCATATTCCTTGTTTCTATTTTCAAATACGATTTCGTCTAAAGTAAGATTCTGACCGTATACATTTTCATCTGCCATAGATTAGATATAACAATTTTATGGTTAAATTACTTTGTCGCAGCAGCCGGTGCAGCAGCACCTCCTACTTTTTCTCATACACAGCTTTCTCCCAAGGCTTGATATCAGTAACACCGTACTGCTCACTCTTGGTAATTGCCATTTCGTCAAGAATATCAACAAAGTTCTTATATACAGCATCGTCAGTCGGCTTAATGATCACGGTAAATTTCGTTTGATCTGCAGCTCTAGATTTTGCCTGCTGAATTACTTTTCTGATTCCTTCTCTATCAAGGGTAGTTTCCATAAGTGTCTGGTCATTCAAGGATGTAGCATCCTGCTGGTGCCAGAAAACTCTGTTATTTTTTCCTAATAAGATAGAAATTGAGTTAGAAAGTTTAATTTCTGTTGGAGGTGGTTTTTGTTTTTCATCTTTCGGTTTAGCCGGAAGACCCAAATCCATAACATTCGGTTTACTGAACGTAGTTGTGAACATAAAGAAGGTAATCAATAGAAAACCCAAGTCCACCATCGGAGTCATATCGACTCTGGTACTCTGCTTCTTGGAACGGACCTTGCCGCCCTTGCCGCCTTTTTCTTGTACTTGTACTTCTGCCATTTCTATCGATATTATTCGTTAGGTTTACCTTCTTGTGATGTAATCAACCAAAATTTAAGAAAATCAATATCTCTTAAACCTTCAAATAAGCTTTTCACTTTAGGGTATTGAGTAGTAACGTCACCTTTAATTGCTAACTTGTAGTCAGGATTAACGCTCAAACTTTCTTTTACCCAATCAATTAATTGCTTATTTGTACTGTCCATAGGAATTCCTGTAGGACTCTTATAATTTTTCTGCTCATCTTCAGACATATCCAAGTAGCCTTTAAGCTGGTTCATTGGAACACCGATTGCCTGAACTTTCTGGAAAGCAGCCTTTTGATTGTTGTTAAAAGTAATTCCATACTTTTGTCCCATTTTATCCAAAAGAGCAACTCTTTCTGATGCGTTTTCTACTGGCTGGAAATAGAATTTTCCGTCCGGAGTAGCATTGATAGTCATTAAACTAGCATCAGGAAGCAATTTTTCCGAAATTGAAGATGGCGGTTTGATCTGCTCCACGTCAGGTTTTTTAAACTGAGTGGTCAAGATAAAGAACGTAAGGAGTAGGAACGCAACGTCACACATTGCAGTCATGTCCGTAATTACTCCATGTCTTTTTGGTTTGACTCTCGCCATTATTATAAAATATTTTTAATTAAACTTCTTTTAATTGCTAATGCAAATATCTTGCTAATTTCTTAGTTGAATTCAGCGAAAGATTGTTGGATACTCATAGAGATCTCATCGATCTTGTAAGTTAATCCGTCAATTTTAGATGTAAAGAAGTTGTAAAGGATAATAGCGATTGCTGAAGTACCAATACCTAATGCCGTGTTGATCAAGGCTTCAGAGATACCTGTAGATAGAGCAGCAGCATCCGGAGTACCACCTCCTGAACCTAATGCGAAGAACGCCTTGATCATCCCGATTACCGTTCCTAGTAGTGCTACTAACGTTGCAACTGTACCTAAAGTAGAAAGGATCATCATGTTTTTCTCAAGCATTGGCATCTCAAGAGTAGTAGCTTCTTCGATAGCTTTGTTAAGTGCTACCATTTTCTGCTCCTTATTTAATGTAGTATCGTGAGCAAGTGCTTTATAAGTAGTAAGACCTTCTTTTACTACGTTACCAACAGAACCTTGTTGTCTGTCACACTCTTCGATAGCTTCGTCGATTTTGTTTTGGTTTAGTAAGCTTCTTACCTGAACAACGAAGTTGTCTAAGTTTCCTTTTCCAGCTGCTTTACCAAGAACGAAATATCTTTCAAAAGAGAAAACGATTACAGTAATCATGAAAGTAATCAAGATTGGTACGATAACCCCTCCTTTGTAGATAATACCTAAAAACGATTCTGGGTGAATGTCTTTTCCTTCAACACTTGAAAAAGCTACAGATCCACTTCCTAGTTTGTCTGCATCTTTAAAGTTTCCTGGGCTACCAAGAACGAATAAATAAATACATACTCCTATAGCAAATAGAATAGGAATAATAACAGCTGGATTTAAACCTCCTGCCTTTCTAGCAACTACTTGCTCATCATTTTTTGAAACATTCATTTCCATATTTAACTAAATTATATTGTTTTAAAATTTTACAGGGTGTAAATTAAAGGCAAAATTAATTAAAATGCAAGAGTCTTAATTAAACATTTTGCTTTTTTTGATAAAGAAATTTTAATACGATTTCGAAATAATAATTATTTTAAATTATTTTATTTATTTTTTCCAAATTTAACATTTCAATTAAAAAATCAAAAAAATTAGACTCCCATTTTTTTAATTTCCCAATGTTAATTTTTTTTTAAATTACGATATTCACAATACGGTGAGGGACTACAATGATTTTTTTAGGGGTTTTACCCTCCAAAATCTGTTGCATTTTCTCGTTCGAAATCACCAAATCTTCCACCTCCTTGGCAGATAATTGAGCTGAAAGTGAAATTTTGAACTTCATTTTGCCATTTACGCTTACCGGATACTCAATTTCGTCTTCAACAA
Source organism: Chryseobacterium sp. 1B4 (assembly GCF_036631475.1). NCBI lineage: Bacteria > Pseudomonadati > Bacteroidota > Flavobacteriia > Flavobacteriales > Weeksellaceae > Chryseobacterium > Chryseobacterium sp. 1B4. Next base: position 192,816 of record NZ_JAPNUF010000005.1, on the reverse strand, counting down.
GATAATCCTCATTCAATACCGGGAATTTCTCAAATTCTATCGAAGTATCATGTCCTAATAAATTCCACAGTTCTTCACAGATATGAGGAGCATAAGGAGAAATGATAACGGCTAACGGTTCCAAAATATTGCGTTTGTTACATTTTATTTTCTGAAGTTCGTTTACAGCAATCATAAATGATGATACGGATGTATTGAAAGAGAAGTTTTCAATATCATATACAACCTTCTTTATTAAGGTATGTAAAACTTTATATTCCGCTTTTGTAGGTTCTTCGTCTGAAACTTCAAATACCTCCCCATTGAAATAAAGGTTCCAGAATTTTTAAGGAAACCGTATACTCCGCTAAGCCCTTGTGTATTCCAAGGCTTGGATTGCTCCAATGGTCCTAAGAACATTTCATATAATCTTAAACCATCCGCACCATATTCTTCACAGATGTCATCAGGGTTTACTACATTATATTTAGACTTGGACATTTTTTCTACTTCACGGTCTGTGATGTATTTTCCATCTTCCAGAATAAATTCTGCATCAGCATAATCCGGTCTCCATGCCTTGAAAGCTTCTGTATCCAGTTCATCAGAGGTTCCTTTTAATAAGGATACATCTACATGGATCTGCTGAGTCTTATAATCTTTAGCCAGATTTTTGGATACATATTGATTTGTACCGTCAATTCTGTACACAAATGCGCTCATTCCTAAGATCATCCCCTGGTTGATCAGTTTCTGGAACGGTTCATCATGGCTGATCCACCCTCTGTCTTTTAAGAACATATTCCAGAAACGGGAATACAGCAAGTGTCCGGTTGCGTGTTCGCTTCCTCCTATATATAGGTCTACCTGTCCCCAGTAGTCTGAAAGGTTCTTTGCACAGAATTCCCCGTCATTCTGCGGATCCATATATCTAAGGAAGTACCAGGAGCTTCCTGCCCAGCCTGGCATTGTAGATAATTCTAAAGGGAAAACAGTTTTATCATCTATTAAGTCTGTAGCAACTACTTTCTGATTGGCTTCATCCCATGCAAATTCTTTTGCATTTCCTAATGGCGGATCTCCATCTTCTGTTGGTAAATATTTTTCAACCTCAGGAAGCTCCAAAGGTAAGGCAGAAGCTGGCAACGTATATGGCATTCCATCCTTATAATATATAGGAACAGGTTCTCCCCAATAACGCTGTCTTGAGAAAATAGCGTCACGCTGTCTGTAATTCGTTGTTCCATGACCTATTCCTCTGGTTTCGATCTCGGAAATTATTTTTGCTTTCGCATCATTATAATGTAATCCGTTTAAGAAATCAGAGTTTACACAAACAGAATCTTTAGAATCAAAAGATTTCTCCTGAACATCCTCTTCAGTCTCTACAACTTTTTTAATTTCAAGATTAAACTTCTTGGCAAATCTGTGATCACGCTCATCATGTGCAGGAACGGCCATTACCGCACCTGTTCCATATCCCATCAATACATAGTCTGAAATATAGATCGGCATTTTTTCATTGCTGAACGGATTGATCGCATAACTTCCTGTGAAAGCTCCGCTGACGTTTTTAACGTCAGACATTCTGTCTCTCTCCGTTTTTTTGGAAGTTTCTTCAATATAAGTGTCTACTTCGGCTTTTTGAGCATCAGTAGTAATCGTTTCCACTAAAGGGTTTTCAGGAGCCAATACCATAAAGGTTGCTCCGAAGATGGTATCAGGTCTTGTTGTAAATACCTCAACAATCTCGTCATGACCTTCTACCTGAAACTGAACCTGCGCTCCCTGAGATTTTCCAATCCAGTATTCCTGGGAATCTTTCAATGGCTGAGGCCAGTCTAAAGTATTTAATCCCTGTAACAGTCTTTCAGAATATGCAGAAATTCTCATACTCCACTGCATCATTTTCTTTTGGAAAACCGGGAATCCTCCTCTTTCGGATTTCCCATCTTTTACCTCATCGTTTGCCAGTACTGTTCCTAACGCCGGGCACCAGTTTACGGTAGTCTCTGCTCTGTAAGCAAGACGATAGTTCAATAAGATATCTTCTTTATCAAGATCGGAAGCATTCTTCCATTCTTCTGCTGTGAAGTTTAATTCGTCGTTCTGATTTGCATTTAAACCTTCTGTTCCTTTTTCTTCAAAATGCTGAATTAAAGAATCAATAACTTCTGCCTTGTCAGTATTTTTATTATACCAGGAATGGTACAGCTGGATGAAAATCCATTGTGTCCATTTATAATAAGACGCATCTGAAGTTCTTACTTCTCTGCTCCAGTCAAATGAAAAACCTATTTTTCTTAACTGCTCCTCATATCTGTTGATATTCTGTTCTGTAGTAATTGCCGGATGCTGTCCTGTCTGGATAGCATACTGTTCAGCAGGAAGACCAAAGCTGTCATATCCTACCGGGTGAAGCACATTAAACCCTGATGTCTTTTATATCTCGCATAGATATCCGATGCAATATATCCCAGCGGGTGACCTACGTGAAGTCCTGCTCCTGATGGGTACGGGAACATATCGAGTACATAAAACTTAGGTTTATCTGTGTTATTAGAGGTTTTATAGGTTTGATTATCCTCCCAGTATTTCTGCCACTTTTTTCTATCTGCTGATGATCGTAAAACACTTTATATAGATGTTATATGTTAGACTTTAAATATTGAATTATTTTTCCCTTTTTTACAAGAATCACAAAAATAATGATTTTAAAGGAAATAGAAATTTAATTTATGATGAATTGCAATTCCGGCTTCAACAAAAAAATCCCATCCGGAGATGAGATCTGTTTTATATCCTGAAGTATATACTATTATTGAGTAACTCTCTTGAAGGTATATGTTCTTGTCTGGAATATTTTAGGATCCTGAGTCTCCTCTCTTACTGCAAGGTTAAGCGTTGTTTCATTCAAAGTAATAATCTTTGCATTCTGCGGCTCTACGATTCCCTGAATTTTCATCTGAACATCTTTTCCTTCTTTATTATAGGTATAGTTGAATTTTATCTCTGAAAGAATAGCACACTGACCAGGTGTAGCAGTATCTCCCCAGTTTGTTTTCCCTCCCTTGGAGTCAGCGCTGAACCACCATCTGGTCTGTTTCTGACAGTCAGTATAAGTAATTGTGTTAGAAACCGGATCCTCGCCGGTCTCCACAGTAGTAACTACTTCTTTTAATGGTTGCCAGGTCCCAACCAGAGGAGCTTCCAGAACAGTATCATTATTATCACTACATCCTGTAGCTGCAAACAAAGACAAACCTGCAAATAGTAATGCTAATTTCTTCATAGATCAATTTTTTCAAGCGCTAAAATTATAATTTTTTTGATTTATATTACTATTTTTTATGAAAAATTATTTCATCGGGCTTTATTTATATATATTTTAAAACACTCAGATGCAATTTTCCCTTTATTTAACAAATAATGAATAATGGGGCACCATTCATTTTATTAAAAAAGTTATTTTTGTAAGAAAGAAAATACAAATGCAGGACATTACGAAAAACAATTTTGACTTCATACGCGTTCTCCTTGCTTTCATCGTCTTTGTAGGACACCTGGGAGCATTAAGTGGTTCCGATCAGCTCGCCATTTTAACATACAGCCCGGTAGAAGTAGCCGTTTTTTCGTTTTTCATTGTGAGTGGATTTCTTATTGCAAGAAGCTATGAAAGATCTTCCAGTTTGAAAAGTTACGCCAAAAAGAGGTTTAACAGAATTGTTCCTGCCTATTTATTAGTTGTATTCCTATGTGCAACATTATTAAGCCTGGTCAGCACTTTACCTTTTTCTGAATATTTTGGCAACACACAGGTTTATAAATACCTATTCTGGAATTCAATTTTCATGAATTTTAAAGCACCATGGCTTCCCGGAGTATTCGGAAACCAGGCGGTAAACGGAGCATTGTGGACCCTTAAAATAGAAATGTGCTTTTATATTGCTGTTCCGCTGATGTTTTTATTGTTTGGAAAAAATAACAAATACCGGAATACCAGCCTGATTGTATTGTATTTTCTCTCACTGATTTATCTCAATTATTTTGAAATGGCCGGAAAAGCTGCCCTTTCGAGACAATTACCGGGATCATTATGTTATTTCATCGGCGGAATGCTGATCTACTTTAATTTTGATAAGTTTATCAAACATAAAAATGCATTATTCATTATTGCGATAATGACTGTTTGGATAGATCTTATTTTTAAAATAAAACTATTCTCTCCAATGATGATCAGTATTATTGTTCTGTATATTGCTTATTCTTTTAAGTTCCTGAACAATTTTGGAAAGTACGGAGATTTCACTTACGGCATTTATATATTCCACTTCCTATTATCAGGGTATTTGCAACATTAGGGCTTTTTGCCAGCTATAATCCTTATTTCATGGGATTGGTATGCATGTTGGTAGTAATCGGGGTAGGAATTGCTTCCTGGCATCTTTATGAAAAAAGATTTTTATAATTTTACAATTCAAAAAGCATAAATGAAAGATCTTGTCTCCATTATTACTCCCTGTTATAATTCTGCAGAATTTATCGAGGAAACCATACAGTCTGTACTTAACCAAACCTACGAAAACTGGGAATGGCTGATCACTGATGATCTTTCTAAAGATAATACTGTTGAGATCATCAGAAAATATAATGATCCCAGAATAAAGCTACAGGTACTGGAGAAAAACGGAGGCGCAGAAATGCAAGGAACAACAGTCTGGAAAGAGCCCAGGGAAGATATATCGCATTCCTGGATTCTGATGATTATTGGTATCCCGAATATCTTGAAACCATGACCGGTTATATGCAGGAACACCATGTAGAGCTTGTCTACTGTAATTATTCCAGATGTAATGAGCAGCTGCAGCCTATTCTGAAAGACTTTCTGGCTGACAAAACAGTTACTTTCTCCAATCTGCTGAAGACATGCCGTCTTGCTCCGGTCTCTACCATGTATGATACCAAAAGAGTCGGCAAATTCCTGTTCCTGTAAAAGCAAACGCGAAGACCATGTGATGTGGCTTAATCTTTTAAAGGTGATTCCGGAAGGGATGCCTGTAAAAAAAACACTGGCAAAGTACAGAATGCGGGAAAACAGTGTTTCCAGAAATAAAAAAAACATCATCAAAGATCAATACCTTGTCTATAAAGATTTCATGGGATTTTCAACATTAAAATCATTATACTACACGGCCAACTGGGCGTTAAACGGATTCCTAAAATATTCGAAAATTTTTAATTAATGGAGTATTCAAAAGAGTTCAAAGCCGCTCTGAGTGCTTTTTCAGGTACCGAGAAAGACAAACTCATTTTCAGACTCCTGAGGAAGGATAAATTGTTATCTAAAAAGCTGTATTTCGAACTGATAGACCCAGAAACTACAGATGATAAAAGAAATGCTATGGAAGAACATGTGGAAGAACAGGTTCTTCTGGCTTCAAAATATATTGGAAATGCCAAATATTTTCTGACCCTCATCCGAAAAATAAGCGCTGAAATTACTGAACACGTCAAAATCACCACTGACAAATTCGGGGAAGTTTCACTCAATCTTCTTCTTATCAACAAAGTACTGGAAAACAACAGCGACCTCAGCAGGCAGAGGTTTGATAATGTTTACAAGCTTTATATTTATATGATCAACAAAGTATTTAAATCCTTGATTTTAATTAAAAAACTGGATGAAGATTACTGGATGGAAATTGATGAATATCTTCGTGAAACTTCAGATAAAATCTTAGAAAATCACTACCTGCAAAAGCTGTGTATTAATAATGGGCTTGATTTCAATTGGTTTGAATGCGGCAAAATCCCCTCCAATATCGATCAGATTATGAAAGAAATTAAAAGCCAGGGATTTTTAAGATAAAATTTTCTGGAGAATCATTCTGGTAGAATCAGGCTTGTCATCTATAAATTTCCCTGCATTCCGGGACATTTCTGTGAGCTCTTCCTTATTATCTTCATTGGTAAGAAATAAAACAAATTCTGCAGCCGTATATTCGTCTGGAAAAGACTTCCCGCCGTCCACAGCAATCAGATCATCAGCTTCGGGATTCTTTTTGTAATGATTTCCAAAGACTACAGGAACAGCAAAGGTTGCCGCTTCCAGAATATTATGAAGCCCTGCATCGTGAAATCCTCCTCCCACAACAGCCACATCTGAATATGAATATAATTTTGATAGCAAGCCTATACTGTCTATAATCAGAATCTGAGAATTAAGAGTTGAAGACCGAAAATTTTGTATTTCACTGTACAATAAGGCATCGGGGAATATATTTTTAAGATGCTCTACCCTTTTCAGGTCATGAGGTGCTATGATAAGCTTCACCGCACTATTTTTACGGGAAAGCACTTCTGCTATTTTCTCTTCTGCCTGCCACGAACTTCCGAAAACAACAGCTTTGCTTTCTCCTTTAAAATCAGAAATAAAGTCTACATGATTGTTACGCTCACGAAGTTGTTTTACCCTGTCAAACCTTGTATCTCCCGTTACGGAAGACTTTATTAACCCTACACTTTTCGCAAGGGCCATGGAAAACTGAGTCTGATGGAAAAACCAGTCTACATTATTCTGAAGCTGCTTTACAAACCATTTTCCATACGACGTAAAAAAGGACTGTCTTTCATAGAACAGTGCAGAAATTACATATACCTTCGTCCCCTGATTCTTAAGCTCAGCAAGAAGGTTATACCAGTAATCATATTTAACCGTAAAAAATAGTTCAGTATTAAACTGTGATATAAACTCTTTAACAGTACTTTTTTTATCAAAAGGCAGATAACAGATCACCTCGGCCATGTGTTTCTTTTTCACTACATTCTCATATCCTGACGGGGAAAAGAAGGTTACCAAAACTTTATGGCCCGGAAAACGCTCCTTAAGCTTTTCCAGAACAGGTAATCCCTGTTCATATTCTCCTAAACTGGCAGCATGCATCCAGATGACCTTATCTGTTTGTGAAAATGCAGATTTCACTTTAGCCAAAGACTCCTTTCTTCCTTCAACGCCTTTTTTAGTTTTATCATTAAACAAGGCAAAAACCTTCATTCCAAAAGTCAGCAGACTGATAAATAGATTGTATAAAAAAGCCATTTTACTTATTCTTTAATTTCAATTCTGTCATGATCCGTAGGAGGATTGGATATGACTAAAAACTCAATTTCTTCAGTGGATTCATTGGAGATAAAATGCTTTGCTCCCGGTGGAATAGAAATAGATTCATTTTGTTTAACCCAAAACTTTTCTTCATTGATAAAGAATACGGCTTCTCCTTTCAGGAGGTAGAAAAACTGTTCCGCCATCTCATGGTAGTGCAGTTTTTCTGAAGTTCCGGCAGGCATCTTCTCCTGCTTTACAGATAAGTTTTGTGTATTTTTAAGGACCCAGCTGTCACATTGGTTCCCCCAGATATAATGCTCTGAATTTTTTTAGAATGTATCATTTAAACAAGTGAGTAATAAAAAGCAACAAGGGAACAAACAATACAACAGATAAAAAGATGGTGGCAATTGAGATTCTAGGTTTAGCATTATCATCAGCAGCATATCTGAACATATAATCCTGGATATTCAAAAAAACCATTCCCAATACAAGGAAGAGAGTTCTCAGCCCGATTTTCATAATTAAAAACTGGGCATTCATATTCTGATCTGTAATCTCTACCGGGAAATTAGTATCTTCAGGATGTCTGGTTCCATAGGTGAACACAGCATACAGTCCCAGAGCCAGCACAGGCATCAGAAAGGCATAGATTTTACCTCCGAACCCATCTGGTTTTCCATCCAGATCAAAATGCACCGGAATCCGGTCTGGTAAAGCGCTATAATTTTTCAGGGTAAACCACCACAAAAAAGCGACCCATCCAAAATTAAAAATATCAAAAATTATAAAGAGAATATTTTCCATTTTAAATGAGATTTAGCTGAACTATATTACACTTTTCAGCACTCTCAGCTTATGAGTATGCTTGTTCATTTCTTTATTGAAAATCCCGGTGGAATCCAGCGTGTCTATTCTTACTTTTCCGGAAGCATGGATGATCTTTTGATTCTCCAGCATAATTCCTACATGGATAATCTTTCCTTCTGCATTTTCAAAAAAGCAAGATCACCAGGCTGTGTTTCTTCTACAAAAGTAAGCGGTTCCCCTACCTCAGCCTGCTGTGAAGCATCTCTGGGTATCTTTATATTGTGAATTTTATAAACCAACTGGGTAAATCCGGAGCAGTCTACTGCAAAAAAGCTTTTGCCTCCCCACAGATAAGGTACGTTCAGGAATTCTTTTGCCGTCAGAGCGATACTTTCACGCACATCATGACTTCTTCTTGAAGCGACTACCGGAAATTCAACTTCTGAACCCATAGAAAGCAAAGTTTTCCCATCGTTCATTAATACGGAAGAAAAATCTTCGGTAACGACAGTCACTTTTCTTTTGGCCAGCTCTTCGTCTGTTACAGGCTTCAGCTGTTTGGTATCCATCCATCCTTCATAGCCGTCATAGTGCATCTTTATTTTGGTCCAGTTTTTATCTACTTCCAAAATATCAGCACTTTCTCCAAACAATATTTCCGTAACAATTTCAGCTCTGTCAGAATTTTCTGCACGAACCGGCGCTACTGTAACAATACAAACTCCTTTATTCATTAATTTTCAATTTAAAGATTGAATAATTTAAAGATTGAATAATTTAAAGATTAAAAATACAATGTTGTATCTCTTTAAATGTTTAATCCTTGAATATTTCAGTTACTTTCTGCGAAGAAAGTTCACTCCATCACGCAAAGGTAAAATAAGATTTTCAAAATCTTCGTCTTTTGCTGCCAAATCATTTAATTCCTGGATCGACTGGGTAGATTTCAGTTTCGGATTTTCTTCCAGCACTTTCCCATACCATAATACATTATCAAATAACACCACCGTTCCGGATTTTGTATGAGGTTTAATCAATCTGAAATATTCGGCATAGTTTTCCTTATCAGCATCTACAAAAATCAGATCAAAAAATTCATCTGTTTCTTCTAAATATTCCTTGGCATCCTGAAGTTTAAAATCGATCTGGCTGGCATATTCGCTGGATTCAAAATATTTTTTAGGAAGATAGGCAAGATCCTCATTCACATCCAACGTGGTGATTTTTCCGTCTTTTGCCAATCCTGATGCAAGACATAAAGTAGCATATCCTGTAAAAGTTCCTATTTCCAGGATACTTTTCGGCTGCAACATCTGGGAAATAATCGTCAGCAGTCTTCCTGCTGATATCCGGAAATCATATGAGGCTGTGTTGTTTTCTGATATGTCTCTCTTCTCAGCTTTTTCAGAATTTCGGATTCCGAAGAAGCGTGCGCCTCCAAATATCTGTCCATTTCAGGATTCTTTTCTTCAAAAAAACTCATACCATTTTAATTTAAACAAATTTAAGGATTTTAAAGCTACTTTTTTAATTCAGGAAGAAGATACAAAAAAAGAGAGAAATTACTCTCTCTTACATGCATCTATATACTTTAAAAGTTTATTATACTGCTACACAATATTGTCTTATACCAGCACAAACCCATCCTGGGCAACACTTTGTTTGTAGACTGGTACAAAATATCTGTGGATTACACCCGTTAATAGCACCTTGTACAGTTTTCATTGCCCCTCTTGAAAGCTTTTTTAAATTTTTCATAATTATTGTAGTTTAGTATTAACCCCTACTCTTTAGATTTTCGGGAACCTCTTTTTAATTATTTCCTCGTATGGAGATTTAAATATAAACATTTTATTGTTAACCAAACAATTACAGGGTAAAAAAACTGATATAAAAATATCGAACCACAACAAATCAGTAAAAACCCCATATAAAATACCGGGAAAACACGGATGGTATTTTTGTGGTACTAGTGTTAAATTTGCCATAAGAATAAGGGGTAAAAACACTAAGAGAAAACAAGATGATTGCAGGAGAGACACAAACTAACCATGAGAATCACAAAAAAGTTGTACTGAAAAGTAGAACTGATTCTTCTGCAGCAAAAAGCAAGACAGAAATATCCACTTCATTTTTGCAACGAATTATTTCACTCCTGAAAAAGGAAGAATTAATTTGATTAAAAATAAGCCCCGGCCACCTTCGGGGTTTATTTTGTTTAAACAGTACTTTGCTTGAAACTTAAAAATTAATAACTTAAGATTGATAATTACATAAAAAAAATCCCGAAGCAATTCGGGATTTTTTTATGTATGATGGCTGATTATTTTTTAGGAGCAATATCCATCAGTTTCATAAACTCGTCAAGTTTAGGCATAATGATGATTTCTGTCCTTCTGTTTTCTGCTCTTCCTGAAACGCTCATGTTTGTAGCTTTCGGGTTATACTCAGAACGTCCGCCGGCTGTAATTCTTGCAGGATCCACCCCAAACTGAGTCTGAAGAACTTTAGCAACAGAAGTACCTCTTAGCGCAGAAAGATCCCAGTTGTCTCTCGGAAGATTCGGAGAGTTTAATGGAGCATTATCCGTGTTCCCTTCAATCAGCACTGAATATTTATCATAATCATTGATCACTTTTGCGACTTTACCTAACACTTCCTGAGCGGCAGGTAAAATATTGTAATCTCCCGTCTTGTATAACATTTTATCAGAAAGAGAGATCATTACTACTCCTTTCAATACTTTTACCTGTACATCCTCATCTGATACATTATCCAAAGATCTCTTCAGCTTGTTAGACAATGCAAGGTTCAGACTGTCATTCTTCGCATTACTGGAGATCAGCTGCTTGATATAAGAATTGGAAGCATTGATTTCTCCTACCAACTTATCAATGTTGGCAGAACTTTTTCCAGTATTGGACAAACACGCATCCAATGATGATTTTAAAGCATCGTGCTGACTTTTCAGCAAATTGTTTTCACCTGTCAATGCAGAGTTCTGAGATTTCAAATCCTGAATTTCTCTCTGTCTTTCCCCGATATTTTCAATGCATTGCTTATAGTTTGTGCTTAAAGCATCATACTGCTTCTTGCTGACACAAGATGTCATTCCCAGCGCCATTGCAGAAACTGCTAAAATTTTTAAAATCTTCATAAATAATCATTTTTAGACTACTCAAAGTTAGGGAAATTCAATTGAATTATATCGGTTATCTTTGCATAAAAGAAATTCTCAACATATATGTTGGAAAAATTAACCTTTATCAATCAATTAAAAAATCTTGTTCACAAGCCGGAAAAGCACACCTATCTTCTGGCAGTAAGCGGAGGTGCCGACTCTATGGTTTTAACGTCCTTATTCAGGGATTTTGAGCAGGAAATTCAGGATTCAAAGTTCCAGTTTCAGGTTGCTCACATCAACTATAAGCTCCGTGGTAATGATTCGGATCTGGATCAGAAAACAGTACAGGATTTTTGTGAGAAAAATCATATAAAATTTCATCTGTATGAAGTTTCAGAAAAAGATCAGAAACCGGAAAACTCTATTCAGCTTTGGGCACGGGAACTCAGATACAGGTTTTTCAAAGAAATCCAGGAAAAGGAAAAACTGGAATTTCTGGTAACAGCCCATCATCTGAATGATCAGCTGGAGACTTTTATCATCAACCTTTCCAAGGCTGCCGGCATCAACGGATTAAGCGGGATTCCTTCCCATGACAATAATATTCTCAGACCGCTTTTAAATTTTTCAAAAAAAGAAATTTACCAGTTTGCAGAATTGAACTGTATCGAATTCCGGGAAGATCTCTCCAATAAAAAAAATGATTATCTGAGGAATAAGATTAGAAATGAGATTGTTCCAAAGCTGATGGAAACCAATGACCATTTTCTGGACAACTTCAGAAAAAGCTCTTCTCTGCTGAATCAAACCAAAGATTTTGTTCAGAAACAGATCCAGGAAATAGAAAATAACCTTACCGTATTTAACCAAGACTATAAAATCTTATCAAAGGAAAAGCTGGATCAGGAAAGCGATTTCGTAAAATTTGAAATTTTAAAAAATACGGTTTCAACCAGGAGGAAGAAATCCCCAAAATTTTCAAAGCAGAAAACAACAGTTCTTTTTTTCAAAAGAATATCAGTTGATTGTCAACCGTGACGAACTGATTTTTATTGACAGAAGCCAGGAAAAGGAATCTGAGGAAGATATTGTCCTGATCGATCATTTTGATTTTTCCGAAAACCAGAGTAACATTAATCTCGTAGATCATATTGAAAGCATTGATGGAATCAATAAAGGTTTTGAGTGGGACTTTGATGCTGAAAAACTTCATTTCCCACTGCGTTTAAGAAAACAAAAAGAAGGTGATGAATTTTATCCCACAGGTTTTTCGGGGAAAAGAAAGTTTCTAAATTTTTTAGGGACGAAAAATTATCTATTTTAGCGAGGCAAAAAATCTGGATACTGACTGACAGCAATGATTCTGTACTTGGGGTTATCCCCTTCAGGCAGGACAGACGATATGCAAAGTATGAGAAGACGAAATGGAGTCTCAAAATTTTTAATGAAATGAACAATGAAATTTAGAAATTGGTTTTTATTAATTCTACTATTTTTAGCGACGGGGATTAATGCGCAGATAAAAAATCCTGTAAAGTTTAAATTCACCATCAACGATCTTGGCAACAACCAGTATGAAGCAGTACTGAATGCCACAATGGAAAGCGGATGGCACATCTATTCCAAAGATTTACCGGAAGATACCGGAATTCCTACAGAATATAAGGTGACCGGAAAAAATATTGAACTGATCGGAAAGTTTACCGAAGTGGGTAAAAAACATGAGGAATTTTCTGAAGCATTCGGTGGAACAATTGTTTATTATTCTAATTCAGCCGGCTTTAAGCAGAAATTTAAACTAAAAGATCCGGCAAAACCTGCAGATGTCACGTCTGAAATTACTTATCAGACTTGTGATGACAGGGTTTGTCTGGCTCCCAACACATTAGAATTCAACCAAAAAGTCACTCCAAAGGGTGCAGCGGAAGAGACTGCCACTGAAGAAACTGCAGCTCCTGTAAAAGACTCTGTAAAAGTAACTGAGACAGTTACTGAAAACCCTGCAAAAACAGAAGCTACAATCACAGAAACTTCAAAGCTTGATCCCAAGCAGCTGAAAATCGAAACTATTGACTTCAAAAAACCATTAACGGATTGTGGTACAGCTTCCGCAAAAATGGATGAAAATTACTGGACTTATTTGTTCTTAGGGTTTATCGGAGGATTAATCGCATTGCTTACGCCTTGTGTTTTTCCGATGATTCCGCTGACGGTTTCATTCTTTACAAAAGGAACTAAAAATAAAGCCAAAGGAAAAAGGGATGCTCTTATTTATGGGTTTTTCATTCTTCTTATTTTCGTGCTGTTAAGTATTCCCTTTCACGTTATCGACGGCATTGCAGGAAATATCTTCAACGAAATTTCCACAAGTGTATGGCTGAATATTGCCTTCTTTATTATATTTATCTTCTTTGCCGGAAGTTTCTTCGGGTATTATGATATCACATTGCCAAGTTCTATCGCCAACAAATCTTCCAAAGCTGAAGAAGCGGGAGGAATTATCGGAATTTTCTTCATGGCATTAACGCTGGTGATCGTTTCTTTCTCTTGTACAGGACCTATTTTAGGAAGTTTACTAGGAAGTGCGGTAACAGGTTCTACAAACGTTCCTATGTTGCTGACATTTGCTTTAGCGGGATTTGGTCTTGCCTGGGCTATTGTTTTCGGACTGCTGGCTTTATTCCCGCAAGCTCTGCAAAGTCTTCCGAAATCAGGAGGATGGATGAATACCGTAAAAGTAGTTTTAGGTTTCGTAGAGCTGGCATTAGCATTGAAATTCTTATCGAAAGCAGACCTTGTCTCCAAAACTTTCTTTTTAAAAAGAGAGCTTTTCATCGCTATCTGGATCATTGTTGCATTAGGATTAGCCTTATATTTATTAGGATTCATCAGATTCCCGCATGATGATAAAAAACCTAAAATCTCTGTTACAAGAAAGGTATTGGGAATATTGGGAATTGGTTTTGTGGTTTATCTGATCCAGGGATTGATTCCATCTGACCGCCCTAAACTTCAATTATTAAGCGGAATTTTACCTCCACTGAATGTAAGTTATTTCCATGACGAAAAAGACGGAATCCTGGGAATGCACCCTGAACACGATTTCTTCAAAGCTGTGGAACTGGCCAAAAAGAGGATAAACCTATTCTAATAGACTTTACCGGCTATGGTTGTGAAAACTGCAGAAAAATGGAAGAGTTTGTCTGGAGTGAAGCAGACATCTTACCTATCCTTCAGAATGATGTGGTATTAGCTTCTTTATACGTAGATGATAAGGAAGAGCTTCCTGAAGATCAGAAAACTAAAATTGACCTTGGTGACGGACAGATCAAAAAGGTAAAAACAATAGGTGACCGATGGAGCTTATTCCAGCAGGTTAACTTTAACAATAACTCTCAGCCTCACTATGTTTTGATCACTCCGGACGGAAAAGTAATCAACACTCCGGTTTCAGGATATATGCCAAAAGAAGATTTCAAAAAATTCCTTGAATGCGGGGTTAATTACTATAAAAAGAATAAATAAATAAATTATTTATATATCATTTAAAAACTCACACGTTGCCGTGTGAGTTTTTTTTGCAGCAGTTGATGAAAATTTTAGAATCCATTTTGAAAAATACAATTATCAGAAAGCCAAAAGAATCATTGGTTATTCATTTTTAAAAAGAAGGAACGGAATTTTAAAATTCACCACAAAAACAATCAATAGATTCATGAATTTATTGATTATTCAACAAACAAGGCATGCGTTTTGTTTGAATTATTCAAAAAATACCGTTTAACATTTAAAAACTTTAAATCATGGCAGAAGTAATTGCACAAGAAAAACAAGGCAGCAAACAAAAGAAAAAAATGATCAGAGTAGACATGACTCCTATGGTAGATCTGGGATTCTTACTGATCACATTCTTTATGTTCACCACTAACTTTACAAAACCAAACGTAATGGATCTGGGACTACCGGCAAAAGATCCTGATCAGAAGCCCACTGAAAATGTAATCAGAGACAAAAACCAGATCACATTTATCCTGGGGAAAGACAATCGGGTATTTTATCATCAAAGTAATGCTAAAGATTTAAATACAGGAAATCTTAAAGAAACCGATTTCAGCGGAATCAAAATTTCAAAAATCATTGCTGAAGCTTACAAAAATGCTCCAGCACCTGATAAATTCACAGTTATTGTGAAACCATCGGATGAAGCCACTTACAAGAATTTTGTAGATATGCTGGATAATCTTGCGATTTCTAAAAAGGAAAAATATGGTGTAACAGATATCAAACCCTGGGAAACAAAGGTTTACAAGGAATTAACTCAATAAAAGGCAAGGGCATTTTTGGATGCCCTTTTTTGATTAAATTTGAAAAGAGAAACGGATCTGCAGTATATAAAGACCGTATCATTTAACCTTCTAAATTTGGAATCATGCTGAACTTTGAAAGAAAAGGAAACGGAAAAGAAATCTTGGTGCTTCTTCACGGTTTTATGGAAAATCTATCCATCTGGAGCGATATGGAATCTCATCTTTCCAAAGATTTTTCATTCCTTAAAATTGACCTTCCAGGTCACGGACAATCTGAGATTCTGGCTGAGGTTCACACCATGGAACTAATGGCAGAGGAAGTAAAAAAAGTATTGGATGACCAGCATTTAGAAAAAGTTCACCTTTTGGGACATTCCATGGGAGGGTATACGGCACTTGCCTTTGCAGAAAAATATCCTGATCTTTTAAAAGCTTAACTTTATTTTTCTCTACTTATTTTCCGGATGATGAGGAGAAAAACAACAGCGCATCAAAAGTTACAGAATCATTAAAGATGCATTTGCCCATTATGCAAGAGCCGGAGTACCCAATTTATTCAATCCGAACGAAAGAGACATCCTGGAAGGAAAAATTGAAACCGCTCTTGAAACGGCCCTTTCCACCAACAACTTAGGGGCTCTTGCCTGTGTGAAAGGTATGGTAGAAAGAACAGACAAAAAACATGTCCTTGAAAACCTGGAAGCTAAAATCTTAGTATTAGCCGGTAAACATGATAACGCCGTAAAAACCGATATGATGATCAAACATCTTCCGGACAGGACGAATATCAAATCTTATATTCTGGACTGCGGACATAACGGACACTGGGAAAAGCCGGGTATCTGTGCAGAAATCATCAATACGGAACTCCTCCATAATCTTCCTAAAAAACTGGTTTTATAACATTCTCTCCTGATAGATTAAAGTCTTATTTAACAAAAATCCTGTATATTAGTAGAGGATAATTTTGGTAATGGCTTTATTTTCATTTAAAAGAAGAAACCACCGGCACCACCGGTTATCGGGCTTACACTTTCAGGCGGAGGAATGCGTGGAATTGCCCATATTGCCGTACTGAAAGCTCTGGAAGAATATAACCTGAAACCACACATTATCTCCGGAACCAGTGCAGGCTCTATTATTGGTGCTTTTTATTCTTTCGGAAAAACACCGGATGAGATGATGGAAATTGTAAGACAGACTTCTTTTTCTCCAGATCAGCATTAAAATTATCAAAAAACGGAATTTTCAGTTCTAATTTTATTGTAAAGCTCTTCAAAGATTATTTCCCGGAAGATAACTTTAGTATTTTAAAAATTCCTGTGTATGTTGCGGCTACTGAAATGACGCACGGTATTGTAGATTTCTTTTCTGAAGGAGAACTTTTCGGACCGCTGCTGGCTTCATCAAGTGTTCCTTTTATCCTTCCTCCGGTAAGGATGGGAGAAAAAATTTATGTAGACGGAGGTGTTCTGGACAACCTTCCCATTGAACCCATCATGGATAAATGTAATTTCCTGATTGCTTCCCATGTCAACTCCATCAGCTACGATGAATTAAAAAAAATGAGCCTGATGAAGGAGTTTGACAGAATCCTTCACCTAGCAATTGCAAAGTCTGTATATTCTAAAGCGAAATACTGCAATATATTTCTGGATCCACCCAAAATGACAAAATACAGTCTTTTCAACAAAAGATATTTGGATGAAATGTTTCAGCAGGTGTATGAATATACCTGTGAGGAACTTGAAGAAAAAGGATATCGTAAAAGTATCCAGGAGTTTAGATAAAGAAATTTACAGACTTTTATAATTTGTCTTTGGGTATTCCTACCAGCCTTCCTCCTTAACTTTATCCTTAAAGGTTTCTATCGTTCCTGTCAGAGAATCTAAAGATTTTCCGCCTGCTGCATTAATATGCCCGCCGCCGTTGAAGTATTTTCTTGAAAACTGATTCACATCTACATCATCTTTACTCCTGAATGAGATTTTAACAAAATCTTCATACAGATCTTCCATAAAAAATGCTGACATTTTAACGCCGGCAATACTTAAGCCATAGTTCACAAAACCTTCTGTATCTCCTTTCTGGAAACCATATTCTTTCAGCTCGTTTCTGGTAAGGCTCAAAACCGCTACTGTGCCGTCATTCACCACCTCTATTCTTCCAAGAACCAGGGCAAGCAAATGCAGGCGGGAAACCGTATTGGTATCCCAGGTATTGGAGGTGATCATGGCAGGATCTGCACCATTTTCAATCAGGTTAGCAATAATCCTGTGTGTGGTGGCACTGGTAGAACGAAAACGGAAACCACCGGTATCCGTCATAATTCCTGTATAAAGACATTCTGCCATATCCTGATTCACCAGTTTTTCATCATCCATTGCCTCTATGAAATGATAGATCATCTGTGAAGTGGCAGGGATTACCGTATCCGAGTACACAAAATCAAATTTTTCCGGCTGCTGGTGGTGGTCGATAAGGATTTTCTTTCAGGGGCTTTTACCAGCCAGTCACCCAGTAATCCGATCCTTGACGGAGAATTAAAATCCAGACAGAAAATAACATCTGCTCCTGCAATCATATCAGAAGCCAGCTTTCTTTTATACTCAGCAATAATAACTTTTTTAGATTCCGGCATCCATTTCAGAAACTTCGGGAAATCATTAGGGACAATAACCTCGGCATGAATTCCTTTTGCTTTCAGATAATGTTTCAATCCCAAACTTGAACCAATAGCATCTCCATCCGGATTATAATGGGTAAGGATCACTATTTTGCTTTCTTGGGTAAGTAATGTATTGATATCTAAAAGTTCTGCTGGTGTAAACATCCGGTGTTTATTTTTCGTTAAAATTAAAGTTTTCAAAGATAGAGCTTTTATATAAATCATTTAAATATTATTTTTGTACCGGAAAACGGGTTTGCTATGAGGGTTTGTAAAAGCCCGACTGAAAAACATTAAATTTAATTTTAAAAAAGATAATTAAAGTTTGTAACTTATAAAATTTTATATATCTTTGCAACCTGAAAATTAATAGATTAATTACGATTTAAACATATAGTAATGAGTAAAAGAACATTCCAGCCATCAGAAAGAAAGAGAAGAAACAAACACGGTTTCAGAGAAAGAATGTCTACGCCAAATGGAAGAAGAGTTTTGGCTGCGAGAAGAGCTAAAGGCAGAAAGAGATTAACTGTAAGTGCTGCACGCGCTAAGAGATAATTTCTACATTATCATATACAAAACATGCTTGAGAAGTTACTTTTCAGGCATTTTTTGTTGTTAAAATTTACTAAAATTAGAGTCAGATAGACTTCTTTTTTCTATTTTTAAAGATTGAAATTTTTTTGTTAGAAAACAGCCTTTAAAATTTAATTATGCCACATACACATATCTCCGGAGATAATATTATAAGTTTACAACACGCCAAGATTGCGCAAAAAAACTTTACTGTACTTTCTGATGTAAATCTTAACATTAAAAAAGGCAGATTCTGCTATCTTATCGGAAAAACAGGTTCCGGAAAAAGTTCTCTTCTGAAAACGCTTTACGGACACATTCCATTGGCATCAGGACACGGAGCGGTTGTAGGGTTTGATCTGGCAAAGCTAAAGCCTTCCGACATTCCTAACCTAAGAAGAAAATTAGGAATCGTATTCCAGGACTTCCAGTTACTTTCGGACAGAACCGTTGAAAAGAATTTAAAATTTGTTCTCGAAGCAACAGGCTGGAATGACAAAGTAAAAATGGAGGACCGTATCAACGAAGTTTTGGGAAGCGTAAACATGAAAAGCAAAAAGCACAAAATGCCTCATGAGCTTTCCGGAGGAGAACAACAGCGTATTGCTATTGCAAGGGCTCTTCTTAACCACCCGGATCTCATCTTAGCGGATGAGCCGACCGGAAACCTTGACCCTGAAACGTCTAACGAGATTATGACGTTATTAAAGCAGGTTGCCCTTGAAAACGGTGCCGCTGTAGTAATGGCAACCCATGATTACCATATGATCCAGAACTTCCCTGGTGAAGCGATCAGATGTGAGGACGGAAAAGTTTCTGTGCTGGATACTTCAGAATTATTCGAATAAGAACTAAAAGATTAAGAAAGCCAGAAATAACTAACTTCTAAAATCTAATTTCTAACTTCCTTATTTAAAAACATGAAACTCTTTGGTGAGTTCAAGATATGGGTCCGAGTATTGTCTCGGACTTTTTTCTACAATAAAATCAGATTCATCAATCTCTTTTGCTTCTGAAGAAAACTCCAGAATAAGTCTTTTAGTCTTTGAGCCTTCAATTCCTTTAATATTAATCTTCCTTCTCAGGTACAGATTATTCTCTTTACCTATGGAAACAAAAATCTCTCCTGCTTCAACAGGTATGATCACGGAAAAGATTCCGCTGCCGGACAGCAATTCTGCTGCCTTGGTTATCAACTGTCTGAAATTCAATTCTACTGTCTGACGGGCTATTTTATCTTTTTCAGATCCTGATTCTTCAAAATACGGAGGATTAGATATAATAAGATCAAACCGGTCTCTCGTTTCAAAAGTTTTAAAATCCTGATGATTATTTTTCAACCTTACACGGAAAGGGGAATTTTCAAAATTAAGCCTGGTAAGCTGGGCTGCATCTTCATTAATATCCAGTCCTAAAAATTCAGCATGAAGATTTCTTTGGGCCAGCATAAGAGAAATCAGTCCTGTACCGGTGCCTACTTCCAAAACACGGGAAGCCAATTCTACGTCAGCCAAAGCTCCAAGCAGGACACCATCTGTACCCACACGGAAGACGTCTTTAGACTGCTGAATTTCAAATTGCTTAAATATAAAAGGTTTCACTATAAATTGGTAGGCAGTGTAATAATGAATGTGGATCCCTTCCCTACTTCAGATTTCACAGAGATCTCACCTTTATAATCTTCAATCATTTTTCTTACCATAGAAAGCCCAAGTCCCATTCCGCTGTTTTTAGACGTAAAGTTCGGTTCAAAGATTCTTTCATACATGTTTTCAGGAATTCCTATTCCGTTATCCTGGACAGAGATCATCACTCTTCTCTGATGCTGCTCCACATCTACATTAATGATCAGTTTTCTCTGGTCGCTTTCCGCCTGCTTTGCATTGGTAACAAGGTTTGTTATGATTCTGGAAAGATAAATCCTGTCCATATTGATCATAATATTGCTCTTATTGGCGTGCATGAAAATACTGTCATCATTGAATACCCGGAGAATATCTTCAACTTCTGTATTAAGGTTGATTACTTCATTATTTTTTTCAGGAAGTTTAGCAAATTCCGAGAAAGCAGAAGCTACGGTAGCAATCAGATCAATCTGATCTACAATGGTTTTACTCATCTGTTTCACCCTCTCTCTGATATTCGGATCTTCCGGATCAAATTTCCTTTCAAAATTCTGGATGGTCAGCTTCATCGGAGTCAGCGGGTTTTTCACCTCATGGGCTACCTGCTTTGCCATCTCTCTCCAGGCTTCTTCGGAGGCCTTAAATCTAAGCCTCTCTTTCTGATCCTGAATCTGCAGAATCATTCTGTTATAAGCTCTCGCCAGCGCATTAAGCTCATCATTCTTATAATATCTGATAGGACGCATTTCGTTTTCAAACAAGGTAATACGTGTAATCATATCAGAGAATTTCGTAATGGTTTTTGCAAGGCTGTTAGAGGTAACCCAGCTGATCCAGATACTAAAAAGTATGAGGAATATATCGACCAGAAGAATATATTTTACATATTGATGAAGAACATCCAGGTAAGCAGACTCGTTATGATATAAAGGAATATAAACAATCCCGATTGGCTCAAGCTCATTATTTTTCAGCAGAAGATAGGAAGAGGTCAGCTTGGCATCTTTAGCAGCATCATACCTTGTCAGGTCAACTCTTGCATCAGTAGAAAGAATTTTATTAATGATATCAATGGAAATCGTCTTCTGGTCTATCAGGCTTTCATCTTTGTTGGAAAGCAAGTAATTCCCCTTCAGATCATAAATAACAATATCATGCTGGTTAATATCTGCAATTTCAAAAATTTTGTTTCCCAAAACTGTGGGAAGATCCTCTGTTTCCACCAATGTACGGCTTACCGCATAGTCCAGATACCGCATTACAGCATTGGTCTTCTCCTGCATGTCAATATTACTTTGCTGCATGGAGTTATTCCTTAACACAAAATAAGGAACAAGCGAAGTGGCAACAACACTTAAGAAGCATACCAGCAGAAAACCGAAAAACACCCGATTCCTTAAGCTATATCCTTTATACTTATTAATTGACATTCTACTTTTTAATTAACCTAGCAATATACTTACCAATGATATCAAATTCCAGGTTTACTTTATCACCAATTTTCAAATGTTTCATATTCGTAAATTCCCAGGTATAAGGAATAATGGCAACGGAAAACTGAGCATCTTCGCTTTTAGCAACAGTAAGACTGATCCCGTTTACTGTAATGGAACCCTGAGGCACCGTTACAAAACTTCCGTCATTTTCATATTTCATGGTAATGAAATAACTTCCGTCCTTATTTTCAATACTTACCACTTCACCGGTTTTATCAACGTGTCCCTGAACAATATGACCATCCAGTCTTCCATCCATCTTCATGCAGCGCTCAAGATTCACAACAGTTCCCAGTTCCCATTTCCCAAGATTGGTTTTTTCCAATGTTTCGTTGATTGCTGTAACCACATAATGATTGTCTTTAATTTCTACAACCGTAAGGCAGCAGCCGTTGTGCGCCAGGCTCTGGTCAATTTTCAGCTCGTTTGTAAAAGGACATGTAAGGGTAAAATCTATATTGCTTCCTTTTTCTTCAATCTTCTCAATAACACCAACTGCTTCAATAATTCCTGTGAACATATTATTTTTTGCTAAATTTGTAAATTATAATCTTCAAAGATAATCAAAATGAGCCCAAAAAACCATAAAGTACGAGTAGGAATTTCAATCGGTGATTTCAACGGCATCGGTCCGGAGATCATTATGAAGTCTCTGAAAGACAAAACTATTACAGATTTTTTCACTCCTGTAATTTTTGGTTCGGGGAAACTATTCACTTATCAGAAAAATATTTTTAAGCTGAATCTCAATTTCAACTACATCAATGAATCTTCACAGGCCCAGGCCGGTAAGCTTAATATGGTGAATCTCACCAAAGAAAACGTGAATGTAGAATTGGGAGTTCCCACTGAAGAGTCTACTAAAATGGCGATTGATTCTCTGGAAGCAGCTACTGAAGCCTTGATGAGAGGTGATATTGATGTGCTGGTAACCGCACCGATCAACAAGGATGAAATGGTAAAGATGGGCTTTAAACATGCCGGACACACAGGATATTTTGAGGAAAAATTCAGCAAAAAAGGACTTATGTTCCTCGTGACTGAAGATCTTAAAGTAGCTGTTTCTACACATCATATTCCTATTGCACAGGTTGCTGAAAATATTTCCAAAGAAAAAATAAAGAAGCAGATCAGAGTATTGAACCAAACGCTTGTAGAAGATTTCTGTATTCAAAAACCTAAAATTGCCGTATTGGGATTAAATCCGCACGCTGGCGATGGAGGTGTTATCGGAAATGAAGAAATTGAAATCATCAGTCCGGCCATCAAAGAACTTTCTGACAACGGAATACTGGCATTCGGACCTTTCCCGGCAGACAGCTTTTTCCAGCCAAACAAATACAAAAATTTTGACGCAGTGCTGGCAATGTATCACGATCAGGGGCTGGCTCCGTTCAAAACATTAGCGTATGAAGAAGGGGTGAATTATACTGCAGGGCTTCCTTTTATCAGAACCTCTCCGGACCACGGGGTGGCTTATGATATTGCAGGAAAAAACATCGCTGACGAACAAAGCTTTACGGAAGCCATCTTCACTGCTATTAAAGTTTTCAAAAACAGAAGTGAATACAGCGAACTGATGAGCGACCGCCTGCAGCCTAGAAAAATGGCTGTAGACAACGGAATAGATGAAGATCTACCGGAGGAAACTGAAGCATAAATCTTTAAAACAAATTTTAAATTAATTTGTTTCAGATTTTATTTGTTATTATAAAAAAAATGCATATTTTTGCACACTCATTTTATGGACAAGTTAAGAAACTATGACGTAAGCTTTTCCGGACTTAAAAACGGAAGACACGAGTTCAAGTTTGAGATAGATAAAACGTTCTTTCAATTATTTGACACTGAGCAGGAATTTACAAATCCCAGAATAGAAGTGAATGTATCGCTTGATAAACACACGACTTTCCTGGAGTTTGATATTAAAATTAATGGGCTGGTTGAATTGGTTTGTGACATCACAAATGAAAATTTCGACTATCCTATAGAGAATGAGATCAAGATTCTGGTGAATTTCGGGGAAGAATATGATGACAGCAATGAAGATGTGATTACCATTCCTACCGGAGAGCATGCTTTCAATGTAGCACATTTGATTTATGAAAATGTAATGCTTTCTATCCCGATGAAAAAGATCTCACCGAATGTAAGTGATGAAGATCTTAAAATTCTTGACCAGTTCAGTCCTAAAGATATTGAGGTAGCAGAAGAGGAAGAACATGAAAGCGATCCAAGATGGGATGCTTTAAAAAAATTAAGAGACAATAATTAAATAGAATAATTTAAATATGATGAGATGATGAATCTCATCGCTCATCAATTAAAAAAGTTATTAGAAAATGGCACATCCAAAGAGAAGACAGTCGTCTACAAGAAGAGATAAGAGAAGAACTCACTACAAAGCTGTAGTTCCTCAATTAGCTAAAGATGCAACAACAGGAGAGCTTCACCTATACCACAGAGCTCACTGGCATGAAGGAAAACTTTACTACAGAGGTAAAGTAGTATTGGAAAAAGAAGTAGCTGCTACTGAAGAAAACTAAGAGTCGCTTTTCGCTGAAAAAGCCTCATTTTAATACAAAAACCGCCCAATTTTGATAAAATTTGGCGGTTTTTTGTTGTTTTTTACGTTTTTTTGGTATCTTTGGCATCAAATCAAATATCAAATTTATGGACATTAAAGACATACAAAATCTTATCAAGTTTGTATCTAAGGCTGAAGTTTCAGAAGTGAAATACAAAACTAAAGATTTCGAAATCACTATTAAAACTCCATTAGCTGGAAGCGATGCTGTTTATGCACAACCTGCAGTATATCACACTGCTCCGCAAGCGGTAGCTGCTCCGGCACCTGTTGCAACTCAGGCTGCTGCACCTGCTGCTGAAAAGGCTGAAGCTGCATCTGATGACAGCAAATATGTAACGATCAAATCTCCAATGATCGGTACTTTCTATAGAAAACCATCTCCTGATAAAGATGTATTTGTAAATGTAGGTGATGAAGTTTCTGCCGGTAAAGTAGTTTGCGTTATTGAAGCCATGAAACTATTCAACCAGATTGAATCTGAAATCAGCGGAAAAATTGTTAAAATTTTAGTTGACGATGCTACTCCTGTAGAGTATGACCAACCATTATTCTTAGTAGATCCATCTTAATTAAATATTGATTAATGATGATTGATGATTGATTATAAAATCAATTTCAAATTTCAAATTTTCAAATTTCAAATCGTATTAAGATGTTCAAAAAAATATTAATAGCCAATCGTGGCGAAATTGCAATGCGTATTTTACGTACTTGTAAAGAAATGGGGATCAAAACCGTTGCGGTATACTCTACCGCTGATAAAGACAGTCTTCATGTAAGATT
Organism: Chryseobacterium sp. 1B4; assembly: GCF_036631475.1. Lineage (NCBI taxonomy): Bacteria > Pseudomonadati > Bacteroidota > Flavobacteriia > Flavobacteriales > Weeksellaceae > Chryseobacterium > Chryseobacterium sp. 1B4. The sequence continues at coordinate 167,753 of NZ_JAPNUF010000005.1, read as the reverse complement.
TGCTGATGAAGCGGTATGTATTGGTCCTGCAATGAGTAAAGACTCATATCTTAAAATCCCTAACATTATTGCTGCTGCGGAAATTACCAATGCCGATGCAATTCATCCAGGTTACGGATTCTTATCTGAAAATGCTAATTTCTCAAGAATCTGCCAGAAGAACGGCATCAAATTCATTGGTGCTTCTCCTGAACAGATTGAAAAAATGGGAGACAAGGCAAATGCCAAGGCTACCATGAAAGCTGCCGGTGTACCATGTGTACCAGGTTCTGATGGATTAATTGAATCTTATGAGCATGCTGTAAAGATCGCTGAAGAAACAGGATATCCTGTAATGATCAAGGCTACTGCAGGTGGTGGTGGAAAAGGAATGAGAGCCGTTTGGAAAGCTGAAGACCTTAAAGACCACTGGGAATCTGCAATTCAGGAAGCTGTAGCTGCCTTTGGAAACGGAGGTATGTATATGGAAAAACTGATTGAAGAGCCAAGACATATTGAAATCCAGGTTGCCGGTGACCAATTCGGTAAAGCTTGCCACCTTTCTGAAAGAGACTGTTCTGTACAGAGAAGAAATCAGAAATTAACTGAAGAAACTCCTTCTCCTTTCATGACGGATGAACTTCGTGAAAAAATGGGTGCTGCTGCTGTAAAAGCTGCTGAATTTATTGGATATGAAGGTGTGGGAACTATCGAATTCCTTGTAGACAAGCACAGAAATTTCTATTTCATGGAAATGAATACAAGAATCCAGGTAGAACATCCTATTACTGAACAGGTAATTGATTATGACCTGATCAGAGAACAAATTCTTCTTGCTGCAGGAACTCCTATTTCAGGAATCAACTATTATCCTAAATTACATTCAATTGAGTGTAGAATCAACGCAGAAGATCCTTACGCAGACTTCAGACCGTCTCCAGGGAAAATCACAGGATTAAATATTCCTGGCGGGCACGGAATCAGAGTAGACACTCACGTGTATTCCGGATATACAATTCCTTCCAACTATGACTCGATGATTGCCAAGCTTATCACGACGGCCCAAACCCGTGAGGAAGCTATTGCAAAAATGAGACGCGCCCTTGAAGAATTCTATATTGAAGGAGTAAAAACAACTATTCCTTTCCACAGACAGCTGATGGATAATGAAGATTATCTTTCAGGAAACTATACTACAAAATTCATGGAAGATTTTGTAATGGATAGAAAATACGATAATCACTAAAAAGAATTATCATTTATATAAAAGAAGGCGTCTGAAAAGGCGTCTTCTTCAGTTTTATACTATCCCATTCTAATAAAGCAGGAAAAGTTATTTTTGCAGTATCACTTAAAATCAACATAGGCCGATGACATCAGCAATACAAGAGAAATTAGCAGAAACACTTCAAATTTCTATGAAGCGTGCGGAGGAATTTTTGGACATTTGCTACATCGTAACTTATGATAAAAACAAAATGATAGAGCCTCAAAATGGAATTTTTGATCGTTTAGGTTTCATTTTAAATGGCGCTGTCCGGACCTATTACATCAACGAAAAAGGTGAGGACATCAGCTACCTTTTACAGGTGAACAATGATGTTATCGGCGATTATGCAAGCTATATCACCGGAAAAAAACAATGGCGGTTATACAGGCTCTTCTAAAAACCGAAATTTTATATTTTAATAAAAAAGAGGTCGAAATTTTAATTCAGAAAGATATTTTCTGGCTTGGGCTGGCAAAACGCATATCCGATTTAGCTTTTCTGGATGCAAAACAAAGGCTGGACGATTTGTTTTTTTATACACCGGAAGAACGCTATATCAATCTCCTGAAAAAATCACCCGAAATTCTGAACAAAATTCCGCAGAAATATATTTCGTCCTATTTAGGAATTACGCCACAATCGCTGAGCAGAATCCGAAAAAGAATTTACTAATTCCAAAAAATTAACTTAGGTGAACGTTTTTGGTTTTCCCGGTCTTTAATTTTGTATCATAATATAAATGCAATCACAATGAAAATAGCAATTATCGGTGGCGGAATTGGTGGTTTGACAACAGCTTTAGCTTTACAAAAAAATAATCTGGACGTTACCATTTACGAAAGCGCACCCGAAATAAAACCTGTAGGCGCCGGAATCATCATGGCTAATAATGCAATGCAGATTTTTGACAAACTTAACATTCGCCACAAAATCGAAAAAGCAGGTCATAAAATTTCAACTATTAAAATTACTGATCCACAGCTCAAAACCTTATCGGATGTACAGCTGAATACATTCGAAAGTAAATACGGAGTAAGCAATATTGCCATCCATCGTGCTGATTTGCAAAGGATTCTGGCTGAGGAAACTGGTTTTGAAAATATTAAACTTTCTAAACGCTTATCCAAAATCGAACAGGGAAATGGTTATCAACTCACTTTTGAAGACGGAACTATCGCTGATGCAGACGCTGTTATTGGTGCAGATGGAATTAAATCAGTAGTTCGTCATCAGATTTTAAACATTGGAAAACTGAGATCTTCCAAACAAAAATGCTGGCGTGCCGTCATCGAATTCGATTGGACAGAAAAATATAATCATCAGGCTTATGAGGCCTGGGGAAAAGGAAGACGCTTCGGTTTCGTGAGAATTAATGATCACAAAGTTTATTGGTACGCTGTGGTTAACGAGAACCTTGTTAAAAATCCCAATAATCTTGCTGAGCTTTTTGCTGAATTTAATCCTGAAATTCCCCGAATGATTTCCGGAACACCCAGCGAGAAAATATTTGTCAGCGATATTATCGATTTGGAACCGGTTTATCAATGGCAAAAAGACCACGTTTGCCTGATTGGTGATGCAGCCCATGCAACGACTCCTAATATGGGGCAAGGTGCCTGCCAGGCCATTGAAGATGCTTATATCCTCGGAAAACTTTTTGGTGAAGGGAAAAACGTGGATGAAGTCTTCACTCAATACGAAAAACTGCGTATGAAAAAAGCACATTACATCGTCAATATAAGCTCAGCCATCGGTAAAATTTCTCATTATGAAAACAGTCTGGCAGTTTGGCTCCGCAATACTTTACTAAAGGCAACACCTAGCTCTATAAACGAAAAACAAATGGAAAAAGTTTTTGATATTTCATACCAGAGCAACTTATAAGAAAACCCGAAAGCTGCTTATTGAACAGCATTTAAAAATATAATAGTCCTGACAGAACAGCAAATCAATATCAGAATGATTGGGAATCTTAAAAAAATGTAGAATTGCCTTCTCAGTATAAATTTTATTATTCTTAAAGATAGAATACCTGCAACTGTTTATCCGTTAAGAAAATATTTTCCATTAAGGATTCATTTTCCATCAAAATATACTCTAATCACCGCCTTATACTCTACTCTATTTTTGTTTATGGGTCTCATTAATATTGTGTAAATTTGTTGAAAACCAAAATATATGTCAACAGCAGAACAAACAAAAAACTCACAGTATTTTATTGACCTTGAAGACAAACATGGAGCACATAATTATCACCCGCTTCCGGTCGTTCTAGACCGCGGAGAAGGTGTTTTTGTTTGGGATGTGGAGGGCAAAAGGTACTATGATTTTCTTTCAGCATATTCCGCTGTGAACCAGGGGCATTCTCATCCTAAAATTGTAGGGGCCTTAGTAGAGCAGGCACAAAAGCTGGCTTTAACTTCAAGGGCATTCTACAACTCCAAACTGGGAGAATACGAACAAAAGATTACCGATCTTTTTGGATTTGATAAGGTTTTACCTATGAACTCCGGGGCTGAAGCTGTGGAAACCGCTGTAAAATTAGCCAGAAAATGGAGCTATGAAGTAAAAGGAATTGCAGAAAACGCGGCAAAAATTATCGTGTGCGAAAACAATTTCCACGGAAGAACAACCACTATTGTTTCTTTCTCCAATGATCCGGATGCCAACCAGAATTACGGACCTTTTACACCGGGATTTATCAAAATCCCTTATAACGATATCGCAGCATTAGAAGAAGTTCTGAGCAGAGAGGCAGAAAATATTGCAGCATTCCTGGTAGAACCTATTCAGGGAGAAGCCGGAGTATATGTTCCGGATGAGAACTTCCTGAAAAACGCTTCTGAGCTGTGTAAAAAACACAATGTCCTTTTTATTGCTGATGAAGTTCAGACCGGTATTGCAAGAACAGGAAAACTTATTGCTTGCCACCATGAAGATGTACAGCCGGATATCCTAATCTTAGGAAAAGCCCTTTCCGGAGGAATGTATCCTGTATCAGCTGTTTTAGCGAATGACCGCATTATGAATGTCATTAAACCGGGACAACATGGTTCTACATTCGGAGGTAACCCTATTGCCTGTGCTGTAGCCGTTGCTGCACTGGACGTAGTAGCTGAAGAAAATCTATCTGAAAGAGCTGAAGAATTAGGGAAACTTTTCAGAGCTGAAATAGAGAAACTGATCGAAAAGACAGACCTGATCACCAAAGTAAGAGGAAAAGGCCTTCTAAATGCCATCCTTATCAATGATACTCCCGAAAGTTCCACTGCGTGGAATCTTTGTTTACAATTGAAAGAAAATGGATTGCTGGCAAAACCTACCCATGGTAATATCATCAGACTGGCACCACCATTGGTAATTACTGAAGAGCAATTACTGGATTGCGTGAAGATTATTGAAAAGACTATTCTTGAGTTTAAATAAAAATGGCTCTTTCCCTTGCAATCATTACTTATAATGAAGAAGAGAACATCGTAAGACTTTTAGATTCATTAACAGACATCGTTGATGAAATCATCATTGTCGACAGCTTTTCAACAGATAAGACAAAAGAGATTTGCACTCAAAAGTATCCTCAGGTAAAATTCTTCGAGAAAAAATTTAACGGGTATGGTGAACAAAAAAACCATGCCCTTCATTTATGCTCCCATGAATGGGTTCTGTTTCTGGATGCAGATGAAATTCCTGATATAACTCTGAAAAAATCCATACAAAAGATTGTTTCTTCAGAAAGTACAGCATGTAATGTGTATAAAGCAAAATTTAATAATCATCTGGGAATTCATCTGATCAGATTCGGAGGATGGGGAAATGTATACCGTGAAAGGCTGTTCAGAAAAAAGTATGCACGGTATTCCGATGATAAAGTTCATGAGTTTTTGATTACTGATCAGAAAGCCTGTCTTATGGAAGGAAAACTGGACCATTATACCTACAAAAGCATCCATCATCATGTCTCAAAAATCAATAAATATTCTGATATGATGGCTGAGAAAATGTTTGAAAGAGGGATGAAAGTCAAAAGATTTAAGATCATTGTAAGTCCGGTGTTCGAGTTTATTAAGGTCTTTATTTTCAGACTTGGGTTTCTGGATGGATTTCCCGGTTTTTATATCGCTAAAACAATGTCTTACTATACCTTTTTAAAATATATTAAGCTTCGTGAAAAAATAAGACTGTCGGAATTGAAAAAACACGGTAAATAGTATGATCCTATACCTTATTCCTGTTGTATTGACGATATTTATCGTTGTGTATTTCCGTCTGTATCTTTTTGTATTTCCGCATAACAGACTGGTCATTCTCATGTATCACCAGGTTGAGAAAGAAAGCCATGAAGACCTTACAGTCAGCTTAAACAATCTTGAGCAGCAGTTTTCTTACCTGAGCCGTAAAAAGTATACTCCGCAATTTTTTTCAGAACTTACTATTTCATCAAAAAAGAATATTATCATCACCTTTGATGACGGATACAGAAATAATTTTGAATACCTGCCTTCTTTACTGGAAAAGTATAATCTGAAGGCAACTATTTTCATTCCAACCGGATTTATAGAAAAAGGATATAAAAATTATCCTATGATGACCTTCGACGAAATCAGAAGCCTGGATAAAAAATACTTTGAGATTGCGCTTCATAGCCATGCCCATGAAAATCTGAGCAATGCTTCTGCTGATTTTACAGAAAAAGATCTAAAAAAACATGGAGGTACTGGAAGCCCAAAACATCAGCTATTCCAAGGTTCTGGCATATCCTTATGGTAAATATCCACAAAAAAAGAAGATAAATCCGCTTTTTTTCAATTTTAAAAAAATTAGGAATTGATTTTGCAGTAAGAATTGGAAATAAGGTGAATTATTACCCTACCCGGCATCCCTACGAGCTGTGTAGAATTGATATAAAAGGCAAAGATTCGATCATAAAATTCAAATTAAAACTTATCTTTGGCAGATTAAAACTATTTTAAAAAACAATATTAAGGGAAGTATTTCTGTACTTCTCTATCAAACAAAGCGTTGTGATGAATATAAGTGGTTTAATCATAACATATAATGAAGAAAAAAATATACAGGATGTCCTTGAGTCTTTTGATTTTTGTGATGAAATAATAGTCGTTGACTCTTTTAGTACGGATAAAACTGTAGAAATTGCAAAGAAATTCCCGCATGTAAAAGTGATTCAGAATAAATTTGAAGACTTTACAAAGCAAAGAAATCTGGCTCTGGATGCTGCAACCAACGACTGGGTTTTATTTCTGGACGGTGATGAAAGAATTACACCGGCCCTGAAGCAGGAAATCATCGATGAGCTGAAAAAAACCGGGCAAAAGGATGCCTACTATTTTTACAGGAAATTCTTTTTTGCCCAGAAACCCATTCATTTTTCAGGAACTCAGTCTGATAAAAACTTCAGACTTTTCAGAAAATCGAAGGCCAGATATATGGCAGGGAAAAAGGTACACGAAACTCTGGAGGTGAAAGGAACCATCGGAATTTTAAAAAATAAATTACTCCATTACTCCGTTTCAGATTATGAATCCTACAAAGAAAAAATGATTCATTACGGAGTTTTAAAGGGGAAAGAACTGGCTGCAAGAGGGAAAAAGTACAGTGTTTTAGTTCAATATCTTAAAACAGCTTTTAAATTCTTTAAAGCCTATATAATGAGACTTGGCATTTTAGACGGAAAAGAAGGGTACCAGTTATCATACCTGCAATCTTTAAGTGTTTATGAAACCTATGAATCATTAAAAAAAGAGCAAAATTAGTTGAATGAAGATTTGTATCATTAGTTATGATTTTTGGGATTATGATAAGTATATTGTTGAAACATTATGCAAACGCGGTATTGATGCTCATCATATAAAGATCAGTACCGTTACTCATTCCAACTTTAATGAAAGGGCTGTAAATGCTCTCAGCAAAACTTTTTTAAATAAAAATCTTAAGACCGAAAAAAGACAGAAATACGTTCTGGATTCCCTTGAAAAATTAGGACATCAGGATCAGATTCTGGTGATGAATCCTGACACATTTGATCTTTCCACCCTTAAAAAATCCGTAAATATACAGACCGCCTGGTAACCTACCTTTATGATAATCTTGAAAGAGTTCCTGTAGAAGATAAGCTGTATCTTTTTGACAAAGTATTTTCCTTCGATCATATCGATGTAAAAAAACACGGATTCGAAAAATTAACGAATTATATTTACCTTCCGCATTGCTCGGAAGAAACTCAGCAACCTGAAATGGACCTTTTCTACATTACTTCTTATGATAACAGAAGGGTTTCACTCATCAAATTACTGGCTAAAAAGCTGATTGAACAGGGGCTAAAGTTCCAGATTATGATCATCGGAAAAAATCATGGAAGCATCAGCTGACCAATATTTTCATGACGGTACCTAAAAATCTTTTTTTGATTTTCAGTATCAAAAAGATTCCACATAATGATCTTCCAAAATATTATAAAAACTCTAAAGTTTTGCTGGACCTCATGCGTGAAGGGCAATATGGGCTCAGCTTCAGGGTTTTTGAAGCCATGGCTCTGGATAAGAAAATCATCACTGATAATGAAGCTATTAAAACCTATGACTTTTACAATCCCAATAATATTTTGATTTTAAACAAAAATATTAGTAATCTTGACAAATCTTTTTTTGAAAAGCCTTACGAGAAAATTCCGGAAGAAATCTACTACAGATACACTTTGGATAGTTGGGTGAACAAAGTTTTTGAAATAAGTGATAATGGCAATAATTTATGAAAAAAAACTTTTATTTATCGCTCCCGGTTATTATGGGTTTAATGATGTTGTCTTTGAAGGTTTGAAAAAATATAGTGGTTATGATGTCGTACATATAAATTCAACTCTAAACTACCAATACAAAAATATTTTAGAAAAAATATATAATTTTTTCTAAAAACATTTCTTAAAAAGAATCTCAAAAATATAAAAAAAGGGGAGCATATTCAACGTATTATTAATCTTCATGATTATGATGTATTGTTGGTAAACAGACCTGATGTATTGAGTAATGAGGATCTAAATTCTGCTCTTAATAAATCTAAAAAGTCTATTGTTCTCTTTTGGGACAGTATTCAGAAAATACCTTCTCAGGAATCATATATTCAAAAATTTGATATATGCTGCAGTTTTGATACCGATGACTGTAAAAATTATAATTTAAATTATGTGACCAATTTTTACTTTATCAAAGAAAAAAACAACTACAAATTTTGATGTTAGCTATTTAGCAACCTATGATAAGAGAATAGCTGAAGCCCAAATTCTTTTCGAATATTTTAATGATAACAATATTTCAGCAAAAGGAAAATTGTTTACATATAAGTCTATTCCTATAAAAGAAAAGCTTCCTAAGAATATCCAGATCATTCATGAAATTATCCCTTTTTCAGATTCATATAAATACTATTTAGATAGTAAAATCATTCTTGATATAGCACATCCCCACCAGAAAGGATTATCATTTAGGCCATACGAAGCCATTGGTTTAAATAAAAAATTGATAACAACCAATCAGGAAATCATTACATATGATTTTTATAATCCAAAGAATATTCTTGTCATTAAAGATATTTCAAACTTTACAATCCCCGAGAGTTTTTTATCGGAAGATTACGAACAAGCTGAGGATTGGATAAAAGAAAAGTATTATATTAAGAACTGGATAAAAACAATACTTTCATTTCATGAAAACTAAAATTTATTTTGTATGCCCCACTAATAAATTTGCGAGCGGAGGTGTAAAACAAATCTACCGACAAGTCGAAACATTAAACAAAAATGGATTCGAAGCTTATTTGTTATTGAAAAAAAAGGGAAAAAGGAAAGCTGGTTTAATAATAATGTTCCAATAAAGGTTAACCCATATTTATTCAAGGAGCTCAAATATCTTTATAAAGGAAAAAAGATCAATTTTTAAAAAATTAACCTTAAGCTTTTAAAAACCCAAAGTGTTGATATTGAAAAAGATGCCATTCTTGTTTTTCCTGAAATTTATGGCCCGAATATTCATAAACTAGCACCTGAAAATTCCAAAGTGATATTTAATCAAAATTGTTATTATACATTTGGTTACTTTTCAATCTACGAAAACTATCGGGAGACTCCTTACACTCATTCTAAAACTCTGGCAACCATAGTAGCTTCAGAAGATGCTGAAAGATATTTAAAATATACTTTTCCCAACTCTACCGTTTTCAAAATGCGGCTAGGTATTGACAATCAAATATTTAATTACAGTGAAACAAAAAAGAAACAAATTTGTTTTATGCCGAGAAAGCTTGGTGATGATGTAACTCAGGTTATTTGTATACTCAAACAGAGAAATGCATTAAAAGGATGGAACCTCGTTGCTATAGATAATAAAACAGAGCAGGAAGTAGCAGAAATCATGAAAGAAAGTGCTATTTTCCTAAGTTTTAATCATAAAGAAGGGTTTGGGCTTCCTCCTGCTGAAGCTATGTCTTGTGGTTGCTATGTAATTGGATACTCCGGTCAGGGTGGAAAAGAATATCTAAAACCTGAGTTTTCTATGCCTGTAGAGGATGGCAATATTATCGAATTTGTGCAAAAAATAGAAGAAGCTATAAAAATATATGAGGAAAATTCTCAGGAAATATTAAGTAAAGGAAAACTTTCTTCTCATTTTATCTTAGAAAATTATAGCTTAAAAAATGAAATAAATGATACTGTGAATATTTGGAATAATATTAATAAATAATATTAATAACTGTATAAGATAATCACTATCCTATTTTAATTTAATTCTTTCTTATCACAGTCTTTATGTAAACAGAAATCCAAGTTTTTCATAAAAAAACCGCCTCATGCTAGGGCGGTTTCTTTGTTTTAAATATCAATATTTTTAGTATGCGTAGAATTCAATTCCTTCATATACATATCCGGAAGGTCTCACACTTGATCTTGAATAGTAGTGATCCTTACCATTCCAATATCTGTAGATAGGGACTGTATTAGGCTCCTGAGTAGCAAAAGCGTTAAATTCAATTCCTTCATCTACATATCCCTGGTAATACCCCGGAGTTCTTGTATAATAGTGATCTCTGCCGTTCCAGTATCTGTAAATAGGAATAGTGTTCGGAGCTTTATATAAGAAAGCATTAAACTCTGTTCCTTCAAAAGAATATCCGCTGTAGCTTCCCGGAGTTTTTGTATAGTAATGGTCTACTCCGTTGTAATATCTGTAAATTGGAATTGTATTAAATTCCATGTACACTTTATTGTCGATCAGATATTGGTCTACATAAGCTTTAAGCTGAGCTTTTTTAGCAGCATCCTTTACTAAGTCATAAATAATAACCAATCCGTTATTTCCGAAATCTACAAGGACTGAATTGCTCGCATTAGAACTGTTCTGCCAGTTGGAAATATTGATCTTAGGATTGGTCTGGTCAAGATTCAGGTCTCCCACAAGGCCTTTTGAAGGGTCTCCTCCTCTAGTTTTATAAGCTAATTTTTTAGAATAGTTCATGGACGATTCTGAAGTATTCACGTCATTGGTAACATCTACATCAAAGATATCCTTCATTCCTACCTTTACACCAATTCTTGCGGCACGGTCACGGCTTTGGCTTCTTGTTTCCGCCTGGAATAAAACATCCAGTTTCGCTCCTGTATAGATATCAACTGCTACGTGTGTTCCATAATCCTGTACAATCTGCTGCGGGGTCTTTGTCTGCAAATCCTGAGCAAATTCCGGAGTCAGGTAATCTCCCAGCATATCAGTAGTAGCATTGAATCTTACTTTTTTGTTTAATGGTAAGGTTATAGCTTCCGTAGATATACTTTCCTTCAAACTTATTGTTGGTAGTTACTGCAGAATTGAATCCTACTGAAAGTGTTTTCTTGAACAATGGAATACCGGCAGTAGCGTTAACTTTGGTGGAAACCATTTTAGAATATGATTCTGCATTTTCACCATATTCTTCAGTGTATTCCTGTGAGAATGTATTTTCGCTGATCAATCTGCTTGCCTGCTCCATTTTAAAACGATCAATGTCGATCACTTTAAAACCAGCAGCAGTAGCATTGGCATATTCACCGGCAACATTATAACCATGTCCCAGTACATCGTAAATTCCGTCTCCTGCAAATTTAGCAGCTGACAAACGATTGGTTTTAGCAGAATTTTCCGAAGTTACTTCAGGATTCAGATCTTCTGAAGAACATGAACTCATAAAAAGCATCAGTAGACTACTGAAGCAAAATAAAATTTGTTTTTTCATAGGTTATTTAAAAGTTTTCGCAAATATAATATTCAACAATCAGTGAAAAAGGATTTAACAATGATAAATATCATTGTTAAGTAAATTTAATGTATAAAGTCAATAACTTTTAGCCAATTTTAATAACAAAAAATCAGAATAGGAAAACTCCTACTCTGATTTCAGTACTTTAATCTGTAAACTAATCAAACTTTTAAAGGCTAGCCACATTACAATGTATTCAATAATACAATCCTTAATTTACAGGTGCATAAAACTCTAAATTCTCTCGAATCCAATAGCTAGATGGACCTAAATTTGGGGACGTAGAAAGATAATGATGTCCTCCGTTTATTCCTCTATAATTATATACAGCAACTCTTCCTACTCCAGGTTCTTTATAAGCATAAAATGCAACCCCCATGTATATATTCCAGTACGAACTAGGTTGCATAGAACTATTTTGAGAAAAGTAATGCTCTGTACCTGAAGTGCTTTTATAAGAATAAATTGGAACTGTATTGGGGGCCTTATATTTAAAAGCTCTAAAGGTTGGCCCTTCATTTGTCCAATAACTAGAAGGTTGTAAATTAGTCTCAAAGGAAAAATAATGGTCGCTACTTGGTTCATTCTTATAAGCATATAACAGCGAGCTAGTAAAATCTAAAGAAACCTGATTATCAATCAAATACTGATCTACATAAGCCTTAAGCTGGGCTTTTTTGGCTGGATCTTTTACTAAATCGTAAATGCGCATCAACCCATTATTTCCAAAGTCTACTAATACAGCATTGTTTATTGTAGAACTGTTTTGCCAAGTTGAAATATTAATTTTAGGATTGGATTGATCAAGGTTCAATTCACCGACTAACCCTTTTGAAGGATCTCCGCCTCTTGTTCTATATGATAATTTTTTAGAAAAATTTTTGTTAGATTCTGACGTACTAACTTCATTGGTCACATTCACATCAAAGATATCCTTCATTCCTACCTTTACACCAATTCTTGCAGCACGGTCACGGCTTTCATTAGTTGTTTCCGATTGGAAAATAATATCCATTTTAGCCCCTGTATAAATGTCTACAGCAACATGGGTTCCATAATCCTGTACAATTTGTTGTGGTGTCTTAGCTTGTAAATCCTGTGCAAATTCAGGGGTTATATAATCAGCTAACATATCGCTTGTTGCATTGATCCTAAGTCTTCTGTGTTTAATTAAAAGATTGTAACTCCCATAAATATACTTAGCATCGAATTTATTATTAGTCGTCACAGCAGAGTTAAATCCAACTGAAAGGGTTTTCTTAAATAATGGGATACCAGCAGTTACATCTACTTTATTGGATATCATTTTGGAATATGATTCTGCATTTTCCCCATAATCTTCTACATATTCCTGTGAAAATGTATTCTCAGCTAACAACCTTCCTGCTTGTTCAGATTTAAATCGATCAATATCAACCACTTTAAAACCAGCAGCACTAGCATTCGCATATTCTCCAGTAGCATTATAACCATGTCCTAAAATATCATAAACACCATCTCCTGCGAATTTCGCAGCAGATAAGCGGTTAGCTTGTGCCGGGCTATCCTGAGTGGATTCATTATTCAGATCTTCCGAAGAACATGACCCCATGAAAAGCATCAATGAAGCACCGAGACTAAATAAAATTTGTTTTTTCATTGTATTATTTTAAAATTCCCACAAATATAAACTTCAAAATCTAGCGGAATATAAAAACACAACTGACATATATCATTTACCAGTGATTTTATATCACGCATAAAGCCCCATGAATAATTAAAAAACCAACCTCTAACTAGTGATTTAAATAAAAATATAAATTATGAAAATCAACTTTTTCATTCTTGTAAAAAACATGTACATTAAATTCGACATTTATTATTTATGACTTAATATCCATAGTACAACCCATCACAGATTACAATCCATGAATTAAAATTATGATCAGAAATATAAGAGTGAGAACTTTAAAACAGTATTTATCTGTAGAAATACATAAAAAAGTTAGATTCAAAAAAAGAATACCAGGTCATAAATCATCTCTTAAACGCATAATTTTAAGTAAATTTGCAAAATTTAAATTGAAATGGAGAAAGTAAGAGTACGTTTTGCTCCAAGTCCTACAGGACCGTTACATTTGGGAGGCGTAAGAACCGCATTATATGATTACCTTTTTGCTAAAAATCAGGGTGGTGAGTTTGTATTGAGAATTGAAGATACAGATACCGCCAGATATGTAGAAGGAGCTGAAGAATATATTGAAGAAGCATTGGAGTGGTGCGGAATCATCCCTGATGAAAGTCCTAAGAAAGGCGGAAAATTCGCTCCTTACAGACAATCTGAAAGAAGAGATATCTATGACAGATATACTGAACAGGTCCTGAAAACAGATTATGCTTATATCGCTTTTGATACTGCAGAAGAACTGGATGCAATCCGTGCAGAATATGAAGCCAGAGGTGATGTTTTCTCCTATGATAATAAAACGAGAAACCGTTTGAGAAACAGTCTTGCTCTTTCAGAAGAAGAAGTTCAAAGATTGCTGGACGAAAAAACACCTTATGTGGTACGATTTAAGATGCCTGTTGACAGAGTATTGAATCTTGAGGATATTATACGTGGAAAATTCTCTGTCAATACAAATACCTTAGATGATAAAGTTCTGGTAAAGAATGATGGGATGCCAACGTATCATTTTGCCAATATTATCGATGACCATGAAATGGAAATCTCACATGTCATCCGTGGAGAAGAATGGCTTCCTTCTTTGGGACTTCATACCTTATTATATGAAGCCATGCAGTGGGAAGCTCCAAAATTTGCGCACCTTTCTTTAATTTTAAAACCTGAAGGAAAAGGGAAATTAAGCAAAAGAGACGGAGATAAATTCGGATTCCCGGTATTTCCCCTTGATTTTAAAGATCCTGCTACTGGCATAATTTCTAAAGGGTACAGAGAAAACGGTTATCTTCCTGATGCTTTCATCAATATGGTAGCGCTATTGGGATGGTCTCCGGCAGATGATAAGGAAATTCTTCCTTTGGAGGAAATGATTAAGGAATTTGATCTTCATAAAGTACACAAAGCGGGAGCAAGATTCAGTAAAGAAAAAGCGGAGTGGTTCAATCATCAGTATATTCAGATGAAGTCTGACGAAGAACTTCTTCAGATCCTGAAAAATACAGACTTTGATCTTTCCGGTGTATCTGATGAAAAATTATTAAAAGTCATTCACCTGATGAAAGAAAGAGCAACTTTCCCTAAAGATATCTATGAAAACGGAAAATTCTTCTTTGAAGCACCAACTTCCTATGATGAAAAAGCTTCCAAAAAGCATGGAATGATGAAACATCAGCTATTTTAGGTGAATTGGCTTCAAGGTTTGAATCTGCAGATTTTATTGCTGAGCCCCTGAAACAAACTGTGCATGACTTTGCTGAAAATAAAGGATTAGGCATGGGTAAAGTGATGATGCCTTTACGTCTTGCCTTAGTAGGAGAATTGAAAGGCCCGGACGTACCGGATATCCTGGAAACCCTTGGTAAAGAGGAAAGTATCTCCAGAATAAACATTGCTATAAATAATTTTAAATAGAATAACCATAATTTTTCATACATTTGAAAGATTTAATTTACTTCAAGAAATGGAATATTTAAGTTTCGAACTTCCTATCAAAGAATTGATGGACCAATACCAGACGTGTTCTTTAGTAGGAGAAGAAAGTGGTGTTGATGTAAAATTAGCATGCAGCCAGATTGAGGATAAGATTTTAGAAAAGAAAAAGAAATCTATGGAAATCTTACACCTTGGCAAAGAGTACAACTGTCCCGTCACCCGGATCGTCCTTATACATTAGACTACATCCACGGAATGGCAGATAAAGGCAGTTTCTTAGAACTTCATGGAGACAGAAATTTCGCTGATGATCCGGCAATGATTGGAGGATTGATTACCCTGGATGGTCAAAGAGTAATGATCATAGGGACTCAAAAAGGAAGAACGACAAAAGAAAGACAGCACAGGAGATTTGGAATGCCAAATCCGGAAGGATACAGAAAAGCTTTAAGGCTAATGAAGCTTGCTGAAAAATTCAATATCCCTGTGGTAACCTTAGTAGATACACCGGGAGCTTACCCCGGACTGGAAGCTGAAGAAAGAGGACAAGGAGAAGCTATTGCAAGAAATATTTTTGAAATGGTACAGCTGAAAACTCCAATCTTCACTTATATCATCGGGGAAGGAGCCAGCGGCGGAGCACTTGGGATAGGTGTCGGAAATAAAGTATACATGCTGGAAAACACATGGTATACGGTAATTGCACCGGAAAGCTGTTCTTCTATCTTATGGAGAAACTGGGATCACAAGGAAGATGCAGCCAATGCATTAAACCTTACTCCGGCAGATGCCTTAAGAGAAAAGTTCATTGACGGAATTATTGAAGAACCACTTGGTGGCGCTCATTATGATCAGGAAACAACTTATTTGAACCTGAAAAATTCAATTTTACAAAATATCAAAGCTTTCTCCAAATTCACAGGACAGGAGCTTGAAACCCAGAGACAGGACAAGTTCATTGCGATGGGACAGTTTAAGGGATAAAAATAAAAAAGGTTAAGAAAATTTCTTAACCTTTTTTTGCTTTAGTCTTCTTCTATTCTATTAATTTAATTCTATTCAACATTCAGTGCAATTTCTATATCCTGGGTGATTTTCTTCAAGGATGAATACTTTGCATCACATACCATTGTTGTCAGCACATATTCCCCTTTATCCACAAGAATAAAATTTTCACCTTTGGCAGGAACGCTGAGATTGTAATATTTTTTTCCGCTAATTTTTACAATAAGATTGCAGGATGACCTGTTTTTAATATTGACATACGCTTCGCTTTTATTGATATCATTATTAAATAAATGGGTAAGCATGGCAGCTCTTCTTTTATTTTCTTCACTTGGACCAGCTTTTGATCCTATAGAAGCACCTGCGCTTTTTGCTGCTCCTGCAGAACCTGCCGACGCATAGGTTGCCCGCCTTTCTTCTTTTAAAGCTTCAATAGCGGCAGCCGTATTTTTAGAGACCGTCTTACCGTTTACGGTAGTTGTATTATTCGCAGCTATGGTTTTACCGCTGTTCAGCTCATTGTTCTTTACAATATTCTCAATTTTTTCCTTACTGATAGGCTTAATGGTTGGTTTTGCTTCAGGGGAATTATCCGCCATAATAATATCAATCAGTTTTCTTTTGAAATAGTCTGTTTTGGCATGTCCGGGATTCTGTTTTAAAAAGCCGGCAATTACTCTTGCCTCTTTTGAAGTCTCAGCTTCCTGTTCTGTATAGATAATTACGGTTTCTTTCTCAACAACAGCTTTAGATTTTGTTTTTTTCTTTTTTGGGAAAAACCTAGAGCAAAAATGCATATAAATAGAAGGAAGAAGATTTTTTTCATTAATCAAACCTTTAAAATAGTATTAAATATATTAATAACGTGAAAAGTCATTTTTTAGTTTATCATTAAAATCATTATCTTTGCACTGCTCTAAAATTAAGCTAAAAATTAATACTAATCTTTAAATAAAAAATAATAGATATTATGTCTTATACACCAGTTGCTGCAGACGTAGCTAAATTAAGAAACCAAACAGGTGCAGGTATGATGGACTGCAAGAAAGCTCTAGTTGAAGCTGAAGGAGACTTCGAAAAAGCGGTAGATATCCTTAGAAAAAAAGGACAGAAAGTTGCTGCTAACAGAGCTGACAGAGAGTCTACTGAAGGTGCAGTAATCGCAAGAGTAAACGAAGACAACACTTTAGGTGCTGTAATCTCTTTAAACTGTGAAACTGACTTCGTTGCTAAAAATGAAGCGTTCATTGAGCTAGCTTACGAATTAGCTGAAATGGCAATCTTCGCTGCTACTAAAGAAGAACTTTTAGCTACTGACTTCCACGGAATTACTGTTGCTGAGAAATTAGTTGAGCAAACAGGAGTTATCGGTGAGAAAATTGAAATCGGTTCTTTCGAAAGAATCCAGGAGCTTTCTTAGGAGCTTATATCCACGCTGGAAACAAAATTGCTGCTATCACTTCTCTTTCTGCTAAAGTAGACGGAGCTGACGAAGTTGCTAAAGCTGTTTCTATGCAGGTTGCTGCAATGAACCCAATTGCTCTTGACGAAAACGCTGTTTCTCAGGAAACTATTGACAGAGAATTAGAGATCGAAAGACACAAACTTACAGAAGAAGGTAAGCCTGCAAATATTATCGATAACATCCTTAAAGGTAAAATGCAGAGATTCTACAAAGACAACACTTTGGTACACCAGGATTTCATTAAAGACGGAAGTATCTCAGTTGCTGATTATGTAAAATCTGTAAACGCAGACTTAAAAGTAACAGGATTTGTAAGAGTAAGTTTAGCTTAATCAACCTTTCCAAAAAGATATTGCATCCCGGTGAACTTCACCGGGATTTTTTTATTCTTAAACACATTCGTAATCAAAAACAATTCAGTATCTATATTATTATATAGCAGTAACCAGCCAAACTCTTAATTACAAGTTTCATACCCAATATCGCTTTTAGTTAAAAAATGATGCCGGTTTTTTAACATTTATTTAAATTTTATTAAAAGTAATTCATTTTTTATTTTATTTTTGTAGAAATCCTAATTCCATACTCATGAAAAGATTTCTACTCAGTCTGGTATTAATTTTTTTGACAATTAATACACTCTTTGCACAAAGGGATACCGAGCACTGGATTGCTCCCTATTATGACAGTTACGGAAGCTATACCAATATGATATATCTTTCCACTGACTCGCTGACACCTTTTGATGTAACGATCTATAACAACAATCTTCCTATTACTACAGTTACGATCAGCAAAGGTAACCCACAAACCTATAAGGTTGCCAACGGCCTTATTTCAACAGGCACAACAACTGATGCATTTACTGTTATCAATAAAGGACTTTATCTGAAAGGAGCAAAACCATTCTACTGCAGTTTAAGGCTTGCCCAGGATATCCACGGGGAAATTATTACCAGCAAAGGAAAGGCTGGAATCGGGAAAACTTTTTTTGTGGCTCAAAGTCCCAATACTGATACCAACCCTTATTATAACTTTACAGCCGGTATCCTTGCCACTGAAGATAATACCAACGTAACCGTAACATGGAACCCTACTGCCGGAGTAGTTTTTATCAACGGAGCTCCAACCAGTAATTCTCATACCTTTACATTACAGAAAGGACAATCTTTTATTTTCGCAGGCTCCGGATCACAATCTGCTAATAAAACAGGCTTCATGGGAGCCAAGGTGGTTGCAGATAAACCTGTAACTCTTACCAACGGGAGCTGCAACGGTAACTTCTCAACCCCAACATCCGGTACTGACCCTATTCTGGATCAATCAGTTCCGGTTGAAAGACTTGGAAATACATTTGCTATAGTAAAAACCAGATCTACAGCTCCTAACCTGAATATGGAAGGGGGACTTATTATTGCTACCGAAGATAACACTGAAGTTTATTTAAACGGCGGAACCACTCCTGTTGCAACCCTTGCTTCCGGACAATGGTACAGAATCAATGAAACAAGTTATGTAAGTCAAGGTACCGGACATTCCAATATGTTTATTTCAACTACCAAGAATGTATATCTTTACCAGTTTATAGGAATCGGATCAAACGCTGCAACCAACGGGTTCAACTACATCCCGCCATTAAACTGCTTCCTGCCAAGAATAATTGATGAAATTGGTAAGATTAATGAGATGCCTCTTGGTCCAGGCGGAGCAAGTACTACACAAGGAGACTTAGTTGTAAAATTAAATATTCTGACTGAGGCAGGAGCTACAGTAATGGTAAACGGTTTCCCTCCTCTGGCTGCAGACGGACCATTCCCGTTAACAGGAAACAGCAATTGGGTTACCTATGGAATAACAGGGGTAACAGGAAACCTTAAGATTACTTCTACAAAAGCCGTAACAGCGGGTATTAACGGAGGATATAGCACAGCAGGATACGGAGGGTATTTTGCCGGATTCTCATCCATTCCTGTTATTGCCAAGAAAGCAGGAGAATGTGTTCCGGGAATTATCCTGGAAGTAGATGACGGATATGAAACATACCAATGGTACCGCGACGGAGTAGCTATTTCCGGAGCAACTACTTATACTTACACCCCTACACAGTCAGGAAACTATACCGTAAAAGTAACAATGGGTACGTGTCCGCCTGTGACAACTCCGATCTATAAAGTACAAACCTGTTTGAAAGAAACAACTCAGGCATTAAATGCTTGTTCAACAAAAATTATAACCCCTACATTTACTTCTTCCACACAAACAGTGGTTCCAAGTACAGTAGTAATTTTAACTCCTCCTACGAAAGGAACAGCTGTAGTGAATCCAAACGGAACAATCACTTATACACCTAATCCCGGATATTTAGGGCCAGATAAAATAGTTTATAAATTCTGTGGAAACTCAGTTGAGTTTACAGATTGTGAACAGGTGACATTAAACCTTACTGTAGTACCATTCGTTGTTACGGATACCTCTATTAAAGCTTGCTGGTATGATGTAGCACCTTATGCTTATTTCGATCTTACGAAAGCTAAGGTAACAGACTATAACGCTGTTATAAAAAAATACTACCGTACCCTGAATGATCTTACTGCAGGTGTCAATGAAATCACAACCCGGAAAACTTCCCATCAACAGGAGGATTTGTATATGTAAAAGTAACAACTGCCGAAGGATGTACAGCAAATGCGAAAATTGAACTGATTGTACTTCCTATCAAAAAGTCACCGGTACTTGTAGATCAGTATATCTGTATGGATGCAAAAACTAATCTGGATGCAGGTCCTGGATACGATTCGTACCAATGGAGCACAGGTGCTACCACTTCAGGTATCAGAGATGTAGGCGTTGGAGAATATACAGTAATTCTTGGTAAGAGCGGGTGTTTCCTTACACAGACAGTAAAAGTTAAAAAAGTTGAAGATCCGGTAATCCAAACCGTTGAGATCAATAACAATACAGCAACTGTAATTGTAAACGGCGGTAAAGCTCCTTACAAATATGCAGTTGACGGAACTGCTAACTGGCAGGATTCAAATACCTTTACGGGCTTGACAAGAGGACAGCATACTTTTTATGTAAAAGATTTTTATAACTGTACCCCTATTGCTGTAGAACTTACCATTCCTAATCTGTTAAATGCCATTACCCCTAATGGAGATAATGTAAATGATTATATTGATTACAGTGAGCTTGCTTATAAAGAAAACCTAAGCTTTGTAGTGTATGACAGATATGGAAATATGGTATTCACCGGAAACAGATTCAATAATTACAGATGGGACGGAAAACACTTTGATAAGAAGCTGGGAACAGGAACATACTGGTATCACATTACATGGAATGAATCCAATAAGGAAAAGACTCCAATAAAATATACAGGTTGGATTCTTGTTAAGAACAGAGAGTAATAATTATTTTAAACCATATTGGTAAGCCACGATTTCATAATCGTGGCTTTTTTATTAATAGTATCCCTGCATCTTCAGTAATAATCTTGTACTGAATAGTATAAAAGTTTCTCCATCAGACTATAATAAATCATTTCTTCAGCATTCTCAATGAAGAGATAAAGAAATTAATGAAAAATATACAACTAAATGATTCTTTATAATTAATTTTTCAATCAAAACCACATATAATAAATCTATATACAACGAAATACTCAATTAATTGAACAATTACTATAAATCAAGGATTTATTATAATACATTTGCAATAAACCCACCACCAAAAAAAACACACATTGATTAGATTTATATTTCTAGCAATTACGACCTGGCTTACTTGCATTCTAACATTCCCTGCAAAACCATTCTTGTTTAGGCGGGATATTGTTCTTCTTTTTCAAAAATGATTTCATTTTTTATAAAAATCTATCTCTTCAAAAATTGATATTGGCATTGTATTACAGAACGAAACGGTATTTCAAACTATACCTTATTAAGTCTCTGCTATTGCAATTTTTATCTGCCTGCGAATCAAAATTATTTACAAAAAACACTGAAGATATGTTAAAAACATTAGTATTTAAGAAACTGCAGACAATAGCTGCACTCCGCCAAAAAACACTTATTTTCTTACTCATCATACTCACACTGAATACGGTCTATGCTCAAAGAGATACAGATCACTGGTTTGCCCCGATGATGAAAAGAAATATAAATGCAACAAAACAGCAGGGTTTATATTTTTCAACAGACTCTGCAGCTCCTTTTCCCATACAGATCTATAGCAACAATACTTTGATAGGAACAGTTACAGTAAGCAAGGGTAATCCACAGGTATTTAATGTTCCTTTTCAAAACATGATGACGACTTCTGTGGCAGATTTATTTAAACCTGTCCAAATGGGATTGTATACAAAGGGAACCCAACCCTATTTCGTAACCTTTAGATTTTCGTCAGCAAATCATGCAGAGATATTAACATCTAAGGGTAAGGCCGGAATAGGAAAAATCTTCTATGTTGCGACAGCTCCTATAACAGATGCGAACCCCGCCGCCGGTATAAATTTCACTACAGGAATACTAGCTACAGAAGACAATACCACGGTTACAGTCTCCGGATATTCGCCAGATGTAATATTTGCTAATAATATGACAGGTACCACGAATCCTACCATGACTTTTACTCTTAATAAGGGACAATCATACATCATTGAAGGTGATGGGACTTTAGCTCAGAACCGTAAAGGTTTTATCGGTGCAAAGATTACTGCAGACAAACCGGTTTCTGTTACCAATGGTAATTTCAACGGACAATTTACTCTTACTCCCAGTTCTTTTTTGGGTTTCGGAACGGATATTATTATGGATCAATCTGTTCCGGTGGATAGACTTGGCAATGAATTCGTGCTAGTAAAAGGAAATGCCAATATCAGTGAACGAATGGAGGATGCGCTGATCATCGCAACAGAAAATAACACGCAGGTATTTATCAATAATGCCGCCACGCCTGCAGTAACCCTTGATGAGGGACAAAGTTACAGGGTTAATGAGGTATCAAACACAAACTACATCAACCAGGGTAACAACCATTATAATATGTACATCAGAACGACTAAAAATGTTTATGTATATCAGCTGCTAGCAGGTGTTGTCAATGATAGCGAGGCTGCTACAGGCGGATTCAATTATATTCCTCCCCTCAATTGTTTCTTACCCAGAAAAATTGATGAAATCGGAATGATTAATATTCTTCCTCCTTCTACCAATACTGTGAAACTAAATATTCTAACAGAAACCGGAGCTACTGTTATGGTTAACGGGAATCCCCCTGCTGCTGCACAAGGTCCCTATCCGGTAAGCGGAACCAGTAACTGGGTTTCTTATTCGATTCCTAATATTACGGGAAATATAACAGTGACTTCCAATAAAGCAGTAACCGCAGGAATTGCCGGCGGAAGCGGTGCTGTAGGATATGGCGGATATTTTGCCGGCTTTTCTTCCATTCCCGTTATTTCCAAACAGTCTGGTGATTGTATTCCCGGAATCATACTGGAAGTAGATGACAGTTATGATACCTATCAATGGTATAAAGAAAACGTTCCTGTTCCCGGAGCTAATAACAATACCTACACCCCTACCCAATCAGGAAATTATACAGTAAAAATTACCATAGGATCATGCCCTCCTGTTGTAACTCCGGTATACAAAGCATACACCTGCCTTACTAACACAACAGTAAATGAAACTATGTGTGATGGAGTGAAGCAGATTATTCCTACGTTTACCAATTCTACACAAACTGTAGTTCCGGCAACAGTAAAAATCATTACCCCTCCTGCGAATGGCACAGCAACAATTGACCCAACTACCGGAGTTATAAGCTATTCCCCCAACCCTAATTATCAGGGACCAGAAACTATTGTTTATCAATTTTGCGGAAATAATCCTGATTTTACAGATTGTGAAAAAGTAACTTTGAATATAACAGTATCTGAAAAGCCCAAAGTAAATGATACATCCGTAAGAACCTGCTTCCTTGAGTCCAATATCGCAACAGGATTATTTAATCTTAGCAATGTGAATGTAACAACAGCTACAAACATCACTAAAAAATATTACCCTTCCCTTACAGATGCCCATGCGGGAACCAATGAAATTCTGACGCCGGGCAATTACATTGCTCCCAATGGAGTCGTTTATGTAAAGGTTATTAGCGGAAATGGCTGTTATAGTGTTTCAGTAATAACTCTGATTGTAATGCCTCCTGTAAAGTCTGATATTCTCGCAGATAAAACCATCTGTATGGAAAGTAAAACCACTCTTGATGCAGGTCCTGGTTTTAAAAGCTACGAATGGAGCACCGGAGCTACAACTCAGACCATTAAAGATGCTGGAGTGGGAACTTATTGGGTTAAACTTAAAACCGGTGAGTGTATTGTCACACAAACAGTGAAAGTTTATTCTTCAGAAAATCCGGTTATTTCAAATATTGATATCTCAAATAATACCATAACACTAAATGTGACCGGAGGTACACCTCCTTATAAATATTCTATTGACAATATTAACTGGCTGGATTCTAATGTATTCACCAATGTTGCAAAAGGAAATGCAAGTGTATATGTAAAGGATGATAACAATTGTGAACCTGTAAAAATAGATATCACCATTCCTAATCTGATCAATGTCATTACTCCTAATGAAGACGGGATTAATGATGTTATAGATTACTCTTCACTGGCAGTAAAAAATAATCTGGTAATTAATATTTTTGACCGCTATGGAAATAAGATCTTCCAGGCAGATAAGACGAACGGATACAAATGGAACGGAACGTTTGATGGAGGAAAGAGAGCTGCTACCGCAACATATTGGCATCAGATTTCCTGGAATGAATCCAATAAGGTGAAAACTCCAATAAAATATACCGGTTGGATTCTTGTTAAGAACAGAGAGTAATAATTAGTTTAAAACTATATTTAATAAGCCACGGTTATACAATCGTGGCTTATTTTTGTTTCAGTTCTCTGATAAATTTATTTGTTAGATCATACTCAACATAAAAATAATATAGATTTAATTTATTTTTAACCACAATTTCGAAATCATGTTTTTTTATTCTGTTTTCAAAAATTTAATACTTTTTATTACTAAATTTGTGAGAAAGACTACCGCTGAATGAAAAAAATTTTATCTTTTTTGTTTATGTTTTGCATTTTCACCTTTGCTTTTGCCCAGTTGGACCGAGAGCATTGGTTTGCTCCAATGATAGATAGAACAATCACCACTAATCCCTATCAGAAACTGTATTTATCTACCAACAGAACAACTCCTTTCCCTGTAAGTATTTATAATAATAATACACTGATCGGAACTGTAAACATAAGTAAGAATAATCCACAGAAATTTGATGTATTAAGAAGTTATATTATTACCAAACTGCAGACCGATTTATTTACTCCAACAACCAAAGGATTATATCTAAAGGCAGAATTTCCTTTTTATGCCAATCTAAGATTCTCAGTATTTAATCATGCAGAAATCATCACGTCCAAAGGAATTCCCTCTACAGGGCTAAAATTTTATGCAGCTTCGGCTCCTATTTCTGTAAGCAACAATATTCTTAACTTTATGACCAGCGTACTGGCCACTGAAGATAACACAACAGTCACCATTTCCGGATACAATCCTGCCGTTCAGTTTTCTAACGGAACAACCGGAGCTACCAACCCGACAATGACTTTTACTTTAAATAAAGGACAATCTTACATTATTGACGGAATCGGAAATATAGCTGGAAACTTTGATGGTTTTATTGGTTCAAAAATTACGTCAAACAAACCCATCAATGTCACTAATGGAAACTTTAACGGGCAATATGCCGGTAATTTTCCTTCCAGTTCAGATATTTTAATGGATCAGGCGGTGCCTGTTAACAGGCTTGGAAATGAATTTGCCCTTGTAAAAGGCAATGGCCCGATTGGTTCCCATATGGAAGGAGCCATTGTAATTGCTACTGAAGATAATACACAGATTTTTGTCAATAATGAAATTCCCCCTATAGCTACCATTAATGCGGGAAAATATTTTGTTATTCCTGATTCAAAATATATTCTCCAGGGAAACGGCCACTATAATTTATATCTCAAAACATCCAAGAATGCTTATGTCTACCAGCTTTTAGCCGGAGATTCAAATACAGGAAATCAAACCGCTACCGGAGGATTCAATTTTATTCCAGCCTTGAACTGTTACCTTCCCAAACAAATTAATGAGCTGGGACTTATTAATGAAAATTTTGTCCATTCCAATGGTAATCCCGGGGAATTCTGAACATTCCGACAAAACTGAACCTTATTACAGAAAGAGGGGCTAATATTACAGTAAACGGAGTGAATCCTCCTGCATTTACCGGACCTTATAATATGACAGGTACCACCAACTGGGTTACCTATGGGTTCCCCAATGTAACGGGGAATATTACTGTAGTTTCAGACAAGGCAATTATGGCCGGAATTACAGCAGGAAGTGATGCTGTAGGGTATGGAGGTTTTTTTGCAGGTTTTCCTACGCAGCCCGTTATTTTACAATCTGGCGGTGGTTGTATTCCTGGAGTAGTTCTTACTGTGGATCCACTCATCTATGATACCTACCAATGGTACAGAAACGGTACTATTATTTCTGGAGCTACTGCTTCTTCTATTACTCCTACACTACCGGGTTATTATACCTGCTCTGTAACAATGGGCAGTTGTGCGCCTTTAGTCACTGAGCAGTTTAAAGTTCTGAACTGTACCAAATTATCCAATATATCATACAATGTTTGTAATGCTAAAACTATAATTCCTGCATTCAGTAGTTCATCACAAACTCCGGATCCCGGCACTGTAGCAATTACAACTGCACCTTCGCTGGGTACAACTGCCATAAACCCCACTACAGGCGCTATTACTTACACTGTTAATAATCCTGGTACACCAGGAACAGATACATTTACGTATACATTCTGCGGAAATGATCCCGACTTTCCGGATTGTGAAACGGTAACTGTTACCATCAATATTCAGACTCTGTCAGTAACAAATACAACATTACATGCCTGCGACATCAATGGACAGGGAACTTTTAACCTGACTACAGCAAATGTCAGCAGCGGCTCTCCTGCTACCATTACCTATTATCCTACACTTGTAGATGCTCAGAATGAAAATGCAGCAGCTTTAATAACCAATGCAACAGCTTATACCGCACCTAATGGTACAATCATCTATGCAGTTGTAAATAACAATATTGGCTGTAAAAGTATTGCGCAAATAACACTATCTCTTTTCAATAAAGCTATTGTTCTGGATAACTACAATGGAGTTTTCTGTGATGATAATCTGGATGGGACAGTCACTGTTATACTTTCCAGTATTACCCCTGTTGTACTTAACAATCCAAATTATTTTACCAATGTAAGATATTATGCAAACCTGGCTGATGCCAACGCCGGAAACAATAATACACTGCCTAACAACTGGAGTTATACAGCTACTACTACGATTTACATCAGAGTAGATTCTCCGGATGGATGTGCTTCTGTAATCAAGCCGTTACAGTTCAGTATCGGGGCCAAACTAACACTGATTACCCAAAACGTTACAGAAAGCACCTGTGATGATGACCTGGATGGAACAAAAAGTGTCAATTTAGCTCAGTTTATTCCTCAGTTTACATTGGACCCGGGTGTTACTTTCACTTTCCATGCTACTTTAGCAGATGCCCAGAACAATGTAAATATGGTTTCATCACCTGTTAATATTACAAATTCACAGACTTATTATATCCGTTTTGAAAAAAACGGGGTTTGTCCTGAAGTAGGTACTCTTAAAATAAACATTAAAGTGCCTAAAAAATCAGATATATTAAAAGATAAAACTATTTGCCCTAACACCACTACGAAACTTGATGCCGGACCTGGTTTTGAAAGATACCTGTGGAGTACGGGCGCTACTACGCCTTCCATTACCAATGTTCCTCCGGGAAGTTATTGGGTAGAACTTACCTTTAATGGCTGTGTATATAAACAGTATGTAAACGTTACAGAATTACCCCTCCCTATGATTACGTCTATTGAGATTGACGGAACAACAGTAAAAATCGGGGTAAGCGGTGGCACCCCACCTTATCAATATTCATTGGATGGTGTGGTATGGCAGAGTTCCAATGTGTTCTACAATGTCCCGAGAGGAGCTCACAATGTATTTGTAAAAGATTCCAGAATGTGCGCAGATGTTAAGAAATCATTTGCTGTCATTAATCTGATTAACACCATTACTCCGAACGGAGATGGCCATAATGAAGGAATAGATTACTCAGCCTTAATGAAGAATGAAAATCTGGTATTCCGTATTTTTGACAGATACGGTGCGGAGGTCTTCAGAGGAACTCCTGAAAACAGATATACCTGGGACGGAAGAGTCGGCGGCAGATATGTTCCTACAGCAACTTACTGGTACTTTATCACCTGGACAGAATATGGCTCTACCCTACTGGTAAAATACTCGAGCTGGCTGTTGGTAAAACACAGACAATAGTAAAAAGCGAGAAGAAAAGAGTGAAGTATCTCAGTTGCTTTTTTCTTCCGGCTTTTTCACTTAAATCTTCCATTTTTTAAATGAATGGCAAATTTCTAACACTCCTTAACAATTAAATCCCAAAGTTTAATATAACTTTAACCACTATTCTTCATCTAACAAGGCAGAATTGCTTTATTTCTACGTAATTTTGCGCATTATATGAAGAAACTGTTTACTCTGCTGCTATTGGTTTTTCTGGCAAAAATTAATGCACAAATATATTCCGGCGAGGTATTTCTGAGAGACAACTCTATTTTATATCTTAATCAGGTTTATGTCACAAACCTGAATACACAGAAAACCGTTCTTACGGACTACAATGGTAATTTTAATATTCCTGCCAACGCAGGGGATATAATCCGGTTCACCTCTATTGTTACCGAAAGAAAAGATATTAAGCTGACTCCTCAGTTAATGCAACAAAAAAACCTTGTTGAGCTTAAAATCGCGTATTATGAAATTCAGGAAATCGTTCTCAGCAGGTTCAAGCCTACAGGGAATCTTCGCTATGATGTAAACGCTTTAAGAAAAGAAGACAAAGCATATGCACTTAAAAAAGTAATCGGTCTTCCAGAGCCGAAAGGTGACGGAACACCTCCTGAACTTCCTGTTGCCGGGCTGAGAGACGGAGGTCTTACCTTCAGCCTTGAAAGTATCTATGACATTCTTTCCGGGGAGAGAAAGAAAAAACAGCGTTATCAGGCTTATGAAAGAATGAACAGTTCTGTAGCACAGATCAAAAACTATCTGGGAAAAGACTATTTTGCGAAATTTAAAATTCCTGAAAATCTGATTGATAATTTCCTCCAGTTTGTTTATACGTCTGAAAATATTCAGGCTTATGTATTGGCGGGCAATTTTGAAGCAATAAAAATTCCTATCGAAAAATATCTTCCGATCTATCAGAAAAGACTTAGAAGTTCTCATCTCCAAGAGGTTGTAAGCAACAACTAGAAATTCGGATAAAATAAGACAGAAATATTTAATAATCCATGTTCATCACATGGATTATTTTTTTCAAACAACCGGAAAATACCTTCTAAAGCACTATCACAACACATATAATATGAATTATTCAACTTTACGATGTATAATTCTTCATTATTCAAAAATATGCTTAATTTTATCTCACAAACAAGTGTTTAAAATAAAAACACCGGATATTTCGTTATCCAAATAAAAACTAATCAATCAAAGCACAAATTAAGGGAGAGCACCGAATATCTAATTTAATATTAATTAATGAAAAAAGTACTTTTACTTCTTAGCTGCATGTTTTTATTTACTGTATCTGCCCAAAAAAAGGGGAAAGACTACAGTGATATTCTGAAAAGTAAAAATATCTATGAGATCAATGCCTTTCTAAGAGACGCTCATCCTGATGATCCCCGCAGATCTGTCCTGAAACCAAGGGTAATGGAAATGATGAAAGATTACATCAAAAATGCACATCCTGCTGATCAGAAAGTAAAAGATATGCAGGAAATGCTTGCCATGCTGAGAAGAAGACCTTCTACAAAGATTACCTTTGATGAAATGAACGCTATCATCAAACAAAAACAGATTGCGAAATACAAGGCTGAACTGGCAGCAAAACAACCCACAACGGTCTACACTCCAAGTAATGCTCAGAATACATTTGTTGTAAATGCAGCAGCTAATACAGCAATTCCCAATTCCGAAGCCGAAGAATTCAACATGCTAATGGCAGTGTCTCCGGTAGAGCATAAGAACAGAACCGTAAAGATCCTGAATTCTTTATTCGACAATGATCCTAATGCCAAGGAATGTATTGTTATGATTCAGAATAAATCAGATTGTAATATTATTGTCAGAATTGAAGGCGTGGGAACCACCAGATACAGGCTGGCAGTTCCGGCCCAGGGTGAAGGTTCTATTGTTGTGGAAAAAGGCCAGTATCTTTTCACCAGCCTGGTGTGCGGGGCTCAATATGCCTCACAAAAACCATTGAAAGACCAATTATGGTGGCATTAGGAAGCCATTAATCTTAATTCTAATTGAAGTATCTTCCTGTCTTTTTACCTTCAAAAGACAGAGATTCTCCATAAATTTTTAGTATTTTTGCACTCATTTTATAACTCAATGGGCAAGAATAAATTAGCAAGATTTGCAGAAAACAAAATATTACCAAATGTAATCCAACCTACAAGAGAAGATGCCTTAAAAGGGTTCGAACTCAGAGGAAAATGGAGAGAAGACTTTTTAAGAACGATAATCCAATCGTTTTGGAACTAGGATGTGGAAAAGGCGAATATTCTGTAGGACTCGCAAAAGCATTTCCTGAGAAAAACTTTATCGGAATCGATATCAAAGGCGCAAGATTCTGGTTCGGTGCTAAAGAAGCTGTAGAAAACAATATGAATAACGTTGCTTTCCTGAGAACCCAGATTGAACTTGTCGACTATTTTTTTGCTGAAAATGAAGTGGACGAAATCTGGATTACATTCCCTGATCCGCAGATCAAATTCAAAAGAACAAAACACAGATTAACTCATCCTGACTTTTTGAACCGATATAAAAAATTTCTGAAACCTGGTGGTATTATCCATCTGAAAACAGATTCAGAGTTTTTACATGGCTATACATTAGGGTATTTACAGGGAGCCGGCTATGAAATCATCAGTGCTCACCATGATATCTATGGAGCTCCGGAATATGATCCCAACACGGAACACCTGAGAGATATCAAAACTTATTATGAAGAACTTTTCTCAGCTAAAGGAAAAACTATTACTTATATCAAATTCCGGATAAGCTGATGAAATAAAAATAACGATTGATGAAAAAAGCTTTTAACCGTTTTATTCTTAATCTTCACATTTCTGTTCCCCAATCTGATATCTGCGCAGAAAAAAGGAAATAAAGACATCCTGAAAAGCACTGATATCAAAGAAATTGAAGAGTATATAAAGAATACTCATCCTGACGACCCGAAGAAAAGCGTACTGAAACCCAAACTCATCGCCTTAAAAAATGCGGAATGGACAAAAGGAGCCCGTACAGCCAAACCTATGGAAGCAAGGCCTGTTATCTCCGATATTCCTAAAAGCATCATGAGAAATCCTAATTCAGATGATGTTGAAGAGTTTAAAAAGCTTATCGCAGAAACTTCTGCTGAACATAAGGAAAAAACAGTGAAGCTTCTGAACGCAATGTTCAATGAAGATATTACACGCAAAGAGGCAATACTCTTATTTAAAAATAATTCAGATTGTAATATTGTATTGAGGGTTGAGGGAAAAGATTATTATAACCTTGCTGTTCCTGCTCACGGGGAAAATTTTATTGTGATCAATAAAGGTTCATACACGCTCAGCAGTAATATTTGTGATATAAAATACTTCTCCCAGAAAGATATTAAAAAGTATATTTGTGACGGTTGGCAGTCCGAAAACGGCAGAAACAGAAAACAGTACAACCGAAAAGAATGAAGTTCAGAAAGAGAAGCCAACAAACAAAAGAAAAATCAAAAAATAAAATAGTATGAAAAAGCTATTAGTTTTTGCCGGATTTTCAATAATCTTTGCCGGCTGTAATGTAAATTACGGCGGTTATCCGGGAAGAACCTCCTATCCTTACCCTACCGGTAGCCCAACAGGCAACAGAGCCAATACAGAACGAGAATATAATGAACTTATAAAGACCTACAAACCGGAAACAGCTGAAGTTCTTAATGATCTTCTTAACAATGATGACCCAAAGAATCCCCGTACCTCTATTTCAGTTGAAAACAAATCACCTTGCAATATGGTACTTACAGTAAGCGGAAATAACTTTTTCAAGAAAATCCCTATTGGTGCCGGAAAAATAGGATATACTATGGTTGCAAAAAATCAGAATTACAGATTATCAGGAGTCTTGTGTAACTCGACATACCAGTCTACAAAATTTATAACCACTTCTTATTCTATAAAGCTTTCAAACTAAATACAACCTGCAGGATTCTGCAGGTTTTATTTTTAATGGGGAGAGAGATAAACCAATACATCTAAAGTACCCTAAGACCGCTTATAGCTCCAATATAATATAGACAATAAAAAAACGCTGGACCTAAATCCAGCGTTTTTCCTATATTAAAGAAAATCTTCAATTATTCTGCATCGAAATCAGCATCTGTATCAGCAGATACTTTTTCTCCTTCTTCTTTAGACTTTTCTTTATCAGCTTTTCTTTGAGACTGACCTTCTTTGATAGATTCAGAAACTACGCTAAGGATCATATCAATAGACTTGGAAGCATCATCGTTTCCTGGGATAACGAAGTCAACTTTTCTTGGGTCAGAGTTTGTATCAACAATACCGAAAACTGGAATACCTAGTTTCTTAGCTTCAGTTACCGCGATGTGCTCTCTTAAGATATCAACTACAAATACAGCAGATGGAAGTCTAACCATGTCAGCGATAGAACCTAAGTTCTTCTCTAGGTTAGCTCTTTGTCTGTCAACCTGTAATCTTTCTTTTTTAGATAAAGTTTCGAATGTACCGTCTTTTTTCATTTTGTCGATAGCATTCATCTTCTTTACAGCCTTTCTGATAGTAACGAAGTTCGTTAGCATACCACCTGGCCATCTTTCTGTAATATAAGGCATATTAAGTTCAGAAGCGTGTTTTGCAACTACTTCTTTCGCCTGCTTCTTAGTAGCTACGAAAAGAACTTTTTTACCTGCAGAAGTTAATTTTTCTAAAGCGTTGCAAGCTTCATCCAATTTAACCGCTGTTTTATGTAAGTCTACAATGTGAATACCGTTTTTCTCCATAAAAATGTATGGAGCCATATTTGGGTTCCACTTTCTGGTCATGTGACCGAAGTGTACGCCAGCCTCTAAAAGGTCTTTTACATTTGCTTTTGCCATGTTTTCTGTTTTTGTTAGTTTACTTTCCGTCTTTTAAACAATCAACAACTTCTTTAGATGGGAGAAGCGTTTGGATGCTAAACGTAACGGGCAATTTTGCTTTAAGCTTCAGGCAGTAAGCCATAGGCTTTGAAGCGAATTAAAAATTTTAATAAGTTGTTCAAAAAGCTTATTGCATATTGCTTTAAGCTTACCGCAATTCTTAACGTTTTGAGAATTGGAATCTCTTTCTTGCTTTTTTCTGACCTGGCTTCTTTCTTTCCACCATTCTTGCGTCTCTTGTAAGTAAACCAGCTGGCTTCAATGCTAATCTGAACTCAGCGTTGATTTCGCATAAAGCTCTTGAAATACCTAATCTGATAGCTTCTGCCTGACCTGTATTTCCACCACCGAATACGTTTACGGTAACGTCATACTGACCAACAGTCTCAGAAAGGATGAACGGTTGGTTTAATTTGTAAACCATTACATCTGTAGAGAAATATTCTTTAGCGTCTTTACCGTTTACTGTAATAACACCAGAACCTGGTTTTACATAAACTCTAGCTACAGAAGTTTTTCTTCTTCCGATTTTGTGAACTATAGACATAATTAATTATTTAAATTCGTTAACATTAATTGTTTTAGGCTGTTGAGCTTCATGTTTGTGCTCAGTTCCTTCATATAAGTAAAGGTTCTTAAGGATAGCAGCTCCCAGTCTGTTTTTAGGTAACATCCCTTTTACAGACTTCTCCAATACCTTTAAAGAATCTTTCTTCTGAAGTTCAGCCGCAGTCATAGACTTCTGTCCACCAGGATATCCTGTATGCCAGATATAAGTCTTATCAGCCCACTTGTTTCCGGAAAGTGTAATTTTCCCAGCATTCAAAACGATTACGTTATCACCACAATCTACGTGAGGTGTATAGTTCGTTTTGTGCTTACCTCTCAAAATCTTTGCAACCGTAGAAGCTAATCTACCTAACGGCTGTCCTTCAGCGTCTACCACAACCCATTCTTTATTAGCAGTAGCTTTGTTCGCTGAAACAGTTTTGTAACTTAATGTATTCACACGTTTTAGTTAAAGATTAAACATAATTTACCCCTAAAAGGGTGTGCAAAGGTACAAATTATTTTTGTAACCCAAAAACATATTTTATTTAATCTATATATTATTCGTTATATAGCCCAGTATCAATAGATTTTAACACTATTTATAGTTTTGGCATAAATCTTGCGAACTGTAGGCCGATGAAAAAACACTTTCGAAGATTCTGAAAACACCAATGAAACAGTAAAGAGTTTATTCCCTCAACTCTTTCTTTTATTAAATTTACTTTAACGTTCCTCTTAAAATACATCAATATCATTATATTTTCACCGAAATAATTATATTTGTGGCAATCATATTCCATAATTCATGAGCCACGGAAAACTAAGAGATGATAAAACCTGTCTTAACTGCGGACATCAGGTTGAAGAAAGGTTTTGCCCCCACTGTGGGCAGGAAAACGTTGAGAGCAGACAGCCTTTTCATTTTCTTTTTACTCATTTCATAGAGGATTTCACCCATTATGACGGACAGTTCTGGAAAACCATACAGTATCTTTTTACCCGTCCCGGCAGACTTACCAAAGAATATCTGGAAGGGAAAAGACAATTATATGTAGCACCTGTAAAGCTATATATTTTCATAAGTTTCATCACATTCTTTCTTCCCAATATCATACCTCATGCCAAAGAGGAGGCTGAAAGACCCAGCCATATTAAAACGGAAGCAAAAGCAAAAAGGCAGAAAGAGATCTCTAAAGACGTTGTAAAAGATTTGCAGAAAGAAGGACTGTTATCTCATGAAACGGCTGCTACAGCACAAAAAACACTGGATACTTTAAAGATAAAAGACGGGCAGGAAAAAGATGAGATTTTTGACAGCACATTCGATACCAATGAAGCATCCGTTATGAAGGCCTACACGATGAAGCAGTATGATTCCATCCGTGCTAAAGATAATACGGGAATCTATACATTGATGCGCCCCATTGCGAATAAAGTGTTTGATTTAAAGGAAGAAGGATACAGTAAACATCAAATCTGGGAAAAATATAAGGAAAACTTTATTCATACTATTCCCAAAGCACTTTTTGTGTACCTGCCGATATTTGCATTCTTTTTGTGGCTGTTCCATAATAAGAAAAAATGGTGGTATTTTGATCACGGGATTTTCACCCTTCATTATTTTTCCTTTCTCTTACTGGGAGTGCTGATGTTTATCGTAGGAGAAAAAATCACCAGCTTCCTGCCGGACAATAATATACTTACCTTACTATATGTTCTGGCATGTCTGGCACTGGGTACCTATATGACAATCTATTTCTTTGTAGCGCACCACAGGGTATATGAAACCAAAAAAGAATAAGTATACTGAAAGGCTCCTTATTATTTATTGTTAATTATATCGGATTGCTTCTGATGTTCCTGGTGCTGATGTATCTGAGCTTTATTATGCTGCACTAGTTTCTAAGGGATTTATTACCTCTGAAACTTGCAAATAAATAATAGGCAACGAAAACTGTTGAAAACTTCAGAATAGAAGGGATTGCCTGTTCAAGCGTAAAAATCAAAGTTCCTAAAAGAACCAGAAGTCCCATAGCCACAAATGAAAGGCCTAATTTCTTTGGCAGTGTAAAATCAGGAGTATCCAGATAATAAGCAATTCCCCATGCTGAGCCAAAGGCAAAGGCATAATAAATGTCCAGTCCAATGTTTTCAGAACTTAAAAAGAAATAATTGATAAGGAAACTTACTACGGTCCCCAGGGCGAAATACATCAAAGCTTTTTGCATGTCTGTAGAAATATTCTGCAAAAGTAGAGAATTTAAACGGGCTATGGAATCGTTGTAAATATTTTAATGAATGAATTAAAAGCAGGCTTTATAACCTGATAAAACAAAATCCGGTTAACTTCATTATAGTATATTAAATAAATAGTACCCAAAAGGTAATTAACAACGAATACTGCAAACCATCAATTTGGAGTATAATCAAAACTAAAATTTCTTCCACCATTGGAAGATATGATTTGGAAGAGAATCAAAACCAAAATAACAGACATGAAAAAAATCCCTCAAAAAACAGTAAAAATTACGCACTTTAAAGAAAATAATGTTGAAGTGAATGTAATAATAAGTGCCAATACACAATTTGGCGACCCGCATTTTATCCTTAACGGAAAGAGAATAGATGATAACAATTCAAATGATGATAAATTTTCTTTTACCATTCCAAAAGCAGATTTAGCATCAGACAATTTACTTTTCGCTACTTCTTTCAATATTAATATGCAGGTGAACCATCTGCAGATCTTAATCAATACATGCAGGATAAAGTTTGAATTCCCTCAGATTCCCTCCAAAAATTTTCATTTCAATCCTTTTGAAGGTAAAACAACCGATGATCTATCCGGTAAATTTATCTATGGTGTTTATAAATACATAAAAGTTGAGCTATGAAAAAGACATTATTACTAGCAGCGCTGGTGTCTAATATGGCATTATTGTTTGCTCAGAACAAAGAGATCAACGCAGAGTTAAACAAACTGGAACTCTCCAATGCACCAAGTGTAATGCTTCTCGGCTTGGCAAGTTCTGATCTGGAGACCCCGAAATCAAAAAAGGCTTTTATGACCAGTATTGTCAATTCATTCAGTGAAAATGATGGTCTTCCCAATGCCTATGCTGTAGAACTTACTCCTACCCATTTATTTACGCTGACGGAAATGGATGCTTTAAAGTATGCCGGCATTAAAAGCATTAAAAAACCAGATAACAGCTATGAGTATAAAAATAACATTTTAAGTGAGGCAAAAAACGTTTCTGTCTCATTTGCTTTTCTGAGAAATTATAAAATTGAAGATCTTGACACGGAAAACCCTTCGGTATCTTTTTCTTTACGAACCACAGTATTTAAAATAAGAAATAAAAAATATAGAAGCTATTACCACTTCAAATGATAACATTTCAAAGCAATTAAACGATATCCAGGCAGTGTTTGAAAAATCAAAGGAGTATAATGATATAGAAGCATCCAATGCCAGCCCGGATGAAAAAAATGAAATGAAAGCAAAAGCACTAGAAAAGTTTGTCCCGGATTATTACAAGACTGAAACCGAAAATTATAAAAAGTATCTTGACGAAAAACCTGCTTTTCAATTAGATATTGCTTCTGCCTACAGTACTTTCTTTTTAGATAATCAGTTCAAAAATAATCAGTTTGGAAAACTAGGATTCTGGATGACCATGAGTTCCGGGATCAATCTGCAAAGAACAAAAACTCCAAAGAAAAAAGAAGATCAAAATAATGAAAAATCAAAAGTAATCATCAAAGAAGCCTTCACCACAGACGCCTCAAAAATTGAGAAAAGATTAAACTTCTATGCCGTCGCAAGATACCTGCAGGATAAGACGGTTTATGATGCAGCCAGCGGATTCAGCAGAACTGACAATTATGATGTCGGCGGGAAAATAGAGCTTGTATACAACAGGTTCTCTATTGGATATGAGTTCATCTACAGAAGCAGTGATCTGGATGACACTT
This sequence comes from Chryseobacterium sp. 1B4, assembly GCF_036631475.1. Classification (NCBI taxonomy): domain Bacteria; kingdom Pseudomonadati; phylum Bacteroidota; class Flavobacteriia; order Flavobacteriales; family Weeksellaceae; genus Chryseobacterium; species Chryseobacterium sp. 1B4. The sequence goes on along the minus strand of NZ_JAPNUF010000005.1, from coordinate 130,125 downwards.
ATCGTTCCAACGGAATCATCAACTATAAAGTATCTGACAGTGTGTACATCAATGCTGCATTTGGAAAAAATTATGGCGACAAGAATAATCTCATTACATTTTTAGGATTAAACTGGGGACTGGACAGCAAAAGAAAAACACTTTTTTCAGAAAAATAAAACCATAAAGATCCTCCAGAAGAAGATCAGGCATCGGATTAAGACATGAAGAAATAGCGGCAGATTTTTTATCTGCCGCTATTTATACTTTAAAATCCGGACGCAACCTCCATCAAAGTCCGTCAGACTAAAACAGCAATTAATATAAACATTTAGAAACCAAACAATTAACTATAAAATACAGATTTTCATTTTATTACTATATTTGAGAACTTAGAAACTGTCTAGAATTTTTATGGAAACCCAAAAATATACTCCAACCAACAAGGTAAGAATCGTAACTGCTGCTTCATTATTTGATGGGCATGATGCTGCGATCAATATTATGCGTCGTGTTATACAGGGAACAGGATGCGAAGTGATCCACTTAGGACACGATAAATCTGCAGAGGAAGTTGTAAATACAGCGATCCAGGAAGATGCCAATGCCATTGCATTAACTTCATATCAGGGAGGTCACAATGAATATTTCAAATACATTTACGACCTGTTGAGAGAGAAGAACTCACCTCAGATCAAGATTTTTGGCGGCGGCGGCGGTGTAATCCTTCCGGAAGAGATCAAAGATCTTATGTCTTACGGAATCGACAGAATTTATTCTCCGGACGACGGCCGTGAGCTTGGTCTTCAGGGAATGATTGATGATCTGGTACAAAGATCAGATTTTGCTACAGGAAAAGATGTTACGGCAAAAGATCTTGATGATATCAGCTTTGAAAACCCTTCCAGCATTGCGCAGATCATTTCTGCGGTTGAAAACTTTTCAGAAGAGAAACCTGAGCTGGTAAAAGCCATCGATGAGAAATCCAAAGATTTAACCATTCCGATCATTGGTATCACAGGTACAGGAGGAGCAGGTAAATCTTCTTTAACAGACGAATTGGTAAGACGCTTCTTACGTTCAAATACCGATAAAAAAATAGCCATTATCTCTATTGACCCTTCGAAAAAGAAAACGGGAGGTGCTCTTTTGGGAGACAGAATCCGTATGAATGCGATCAATGATCCAAGAGTTTATATGCGTTCCATGGCAACAAGAGAAAATAACGTTTCTGTTTCTCCGTTTATTCATTCTGCACTGAATGTATTGAAACTGGCTCATCCGGACGTTATTATCCTTGAAACTTCAGGGATCGGACAGTCCGGTTCAGAAGTTTCAGATTTTGCTGATGTTTCCATGTATGTAATGACTCCTGAATACGGAGCTTCCACACAGCTGGAAAAAATCGATATGTTAGATTATGCAGATCTTGTCGCATTAAATAAATCTGACAAGCGTGGTGCATTGGATGCTCTTCAGGCAGTAAGAAAACAATTCCAGAGAAACCACCTTTTATGGGAAAGCCAGCTGGAAGATATGCCGGTTTATGCAACAAAAGCATCCCAGTTTAATGATCATGGTACTACTGAATTATACAACAGATTAGTTTCAAAAGTAAACGAAAAGTTTTCTGATCTACACTTAAATACTTTTGTAGAGCAGGAAATCACAGATGAAGTAACCATTATCCCTCCGAAAAGAGTCCGTTACCTTTCTGAAATTGTTGAAAACAACAAACAATATGATGCCAATGTTGAAAAGCAGGCTGAGCTTGCCAGAAAAATGTATCATATTGAAGGAGTAAAAAATATAATTTCCAATGAAGCTTTGGATGCCGAATACCAAAAGCAGAAAAAGAGCTTCAGCAGGAGAACATCGATTTCCTTAAAACATGGGATGATACGAAAAAAGCCTTCCATGCCGAGTTCTATTCTTATTTTGTGAGAGGAAAAGAAATTAAAGTTGAAACCTCAACTGAATCTTTATCTCATTTAAGAATTCCAAAAATAGCATTACCAAAATACAATGACTGGGGCGATCTGATCAGATGGAAAGGACAGGAAAACCTTCCGGGAAGTTTCCCTTATACGGCAGGAATTTATCCGTTCAAGAGAACCGGTGAAGATCCGACAAGGATGTTTGCAGGAGAAGGAGGTCCTGAGAGAACCAACAGAAGATTCCACTATGTTTCCGCAGAAATGCCTGCAAAACGTTTGTCTACAGCATTTGACTCTGTAACATTGTATGGTCAGGATCCTGCTTTACCACCGGATATTTATGGTAAGATCGGAAATGCGGGAGTTTCTATCGCGACGCTGGATGATGCTAAAAGCTGTATTCCGGTTTTGACCTTGTGAATGCACTGACCTCCGTTTCAATGACAATTAACGGTCCTGCACCGATGCTGCTGGCTTTCTTCATGAATGCAGCCATCGACCAGAATGTTGAAAAATATATCAAAGAAAACGGTTTAGAAGCTAAAGTAGAGGCTAAACTTAAAGAAAAATTTGATGATAAAGGTTTGGAAAGACCAAAATACAATGGTGAACTTCCTCCATCCAATAATGGTTTAGGACTGCAGCTTTTAGGATTAACAGGTGATGAAGTAATTCCTGCAGAAGTATATGCAGAAATTAAAGCCAAAACAATTGCCACCGTTCGCGGTACTGTTCAGGCAGATATCTTAAAAGAAGACCAGGCTCAGAATACGTGTATCTTCTCTACGGAATTTGCCCTGAGATTAATGGGTGATGTTCAGGAATATTTCATCAGAGAAAAAGTAAGAAACTTCTACTCTGTTTCCATTTCAGGATATCATATTGCTGAAGCAGGAGCCAATCCCGTTTCCCAGCTGGCATTTACCCTGGCTAACGGATTCACCTATGTGGAATATTACTTAAGCCGCGGAATGGACATCAATGATTTTGCACCCAACTTATCTTTCTTCTTCTCCAACGGTATCGACCCTGAGTATTCAGTAATCGGCCGTGTGGCAAGAAGAATCTGGGCAAAAGCAATGAAATTAAAATACGGAGCTGATGAAAGAAGCCAGATGTTGAAATACCACATCCAGACTTCCGGACGTTCTCTGCACGCTCAGGAAATTGATTTCAATGATATCAGAACAACCCTTCAGGCATTATATGCCATCTACGATAACTGTAATTCACTGCACACCAATGCTTATGACGAAGCCATTACCACACCTACTGAGCAGTCTGTAAGAAGAGCGATGGCAATCCAGCTGATCATCAATAAAGAGTTAGGTTTAGCTAAAAATGAAAACCCGCTTCAGGGATCATTCATCATTGAAGAATTAACGGATCTTGTAGAGGAAGCAGTATATGCAGAATTTGACAGAATTACGGAAAGAGGAGGTGTTCTCGGAGCAATGGAAACGATGTATCAGCGTTCAAAAATCCAGGAAGAATCTATGCATTACGAATGGCTGAAGCATACCGGTGAATATCCGATCATCGGAGTAAATACCTTCTTAGGAAAAGATGGTTCACCAACGGTTTTACCGGGAGAAGTTATCCGTTCTACAGAAGAGGAAAAACAGGCACAGATTGAATCTCTTCATAACTTCCAGAAAGCCAACGAAAACAAGTCTGAGGAAGCCTTAAGAAAACTTCAGCACGCAGCCATCAACCAGCAGAACTTATTTGAAGTGATGATGGATGCTGTGAAATACTGTTCTTTAGGACAGATCACCAATGCTTTATTTGAAGTGGGCGGTAAGTACAGAAGAAATATGTAAACCTTAATGGACATACATTTTTTATAAATCAAACCTCAAAGTAATTCTTTGAGGTTTTTATTTTGATAATCAACAGAATTACCCATCATTCATTTCACCTGTTTCCAAATCAATTCTTCAAATCAAAAATAATCCATTGAATCTCCTTATTTTTGGGAGATCTTTATTTACAATGAAACCAAAAGCTTTATTCAACTGGAGCAGCGGAAAAGATTCTGCTCTTGCCCTTTACAAAATATTACAGGAGGATCAATATGAGATCAGCACTCTACTTACCAGTATTAATCAGGAGTTCCAAAGGATTTCCATGCATGGAGTACCTATTTCTCTTTTAGAAAAGCAAGCTGAAAGCCTGGGAATTTCATTAATTAAAATGGAACTTCCTAAAGAACCATCTATGGAAGAATATCAGCAAATCATGAGTACAACGATGGCTAAGATCCAGGCTCAAGGAGTTACCCATTCCATTTTCGGGGATATTTTCCTGGAGGACCTGAGAAAATTCAGAGAAGACCAATTAAATGCGGTCGGTATGAAAGCCATATTCCCACTTTGGAAAAAAGATACATCCGACCTCATCCATGAATTTTTAGACCTTGGTTTTAAAACGATTGTAACGTGTGTGAACGGATCTTACCTTGATCAAAGTTTTGCAGGCCGGATTATTGATGAGAAGTTTATTGATGATCTTCCTGAAAATGTAGATCCGTGCGGAGAAAACGGAGAATTTCACACCTTTACTTTTGACGGTCCTGTTTTCAGAAAGCCGATCCGGTTTGAAATCGGAGAAACGGTAAAGAAAACCTATCCTAAACCCAAAACAACTCCTGAAGAGGAAGACGGGGAATATACCTTCTGGTTCTGTGATCTTTTAGCAAAATAAGCCTGTGGATTATTATTCACAGGCTTTTCAAGATGTTATCTTAATGAAGCGAAAATTTCGTTCATAATTTCAAATACGGTATGAATATCCTTTTCACTGGTCATCCAGTTAACAAAAGCTGCTCTTATTCCCTTATGATTATTGTAAAAAGTTGGAGTCATGAAGACTTTTCCTGTATCATTGACCTTTTCCAGAAATAAATCAACCTCATTCTGCTTTGCTTCATCTTTTAATGTAAAGCAAACGGTATTCAATCTTACCGGAGCGAGCAGTTTAAAATCATTACTGTTTTCAATCAGGCTTCCAAATTTTTCAGCCCAGGATATATTATCATCTACAATCTCCTGATATCCTTTTTTACCATAAGCCATGAGAGAAAACCAGGCCGGCAATGCCTTCAGCCTTCTTGAATTTTCAGGAAGGAAATTTAAATAATTGAAATTATCCAAAGGGTCTCCGAGATAAGGAGCATTGGAGTTCTGAAAAGTTTCAATCTGCAGGATTTTATATTGTTCTTTAATCAGAAATACAGCACTTTCATAAGGTACATTCATCCATTTGTGACAGTCTACTGTAATACTGTCTGCAAATTCCCAGTTCTCTACAAGATGCCTGTGTGTTGCTGAGCAGGCTGCAAAGCCGCCAAAAGCTGCATCAATATGCCACCAGAAATTGTATTTTTCTTTTAGCCTGCTGATTGCCTTAAAGTCATCAAAATCTACTGTATTCACCGTTCCTCCGCTGGAAATTAAGATAAATGGCTCTCCGTTCAGTTTCAGGATATTTTCCTCAAGATCCTGTAGGCAGATGGCTTCACTGTTTCCTCCTGAATTTTAATCTGAATCATGTTATTGCTCCCCAACCCTAATAACGAAAGTGACTTAATGGAAGAGGAGTGAGGAGTGGCACCCAGCACTTTTATTTTCTCAGAAACTCCTTCTCTGGCAATATCTTTTCCAAGTGCTTTCCCAAGCCATTGACGGGCAACAGCAAGACAGGTAAAATTGGACATGGTAGCACCCGTTACAAAGCCTCCCAAAAGCTTTCCGGGAGCTGAAGAAGCTCCTGCAAAAGCCGTATTGCTTCCACTTCTATGACTCCTGAAATATCACCCTGACCTTTCATAGTTTGGGTATTCTGATCATAAATAGTCGTAAGCCAGTCTCCCGCAACTGATGCCGGAGTAGCGCCGCCGGTTACAAATCCCCAGTATCTTGGCCCGGAAGAAGCTACCATTACCGGTTCAAATTTTTGATTGAAAATCCTCAGAGCCCCTTCTGTTCCATGTCCAGCATCAGGCAGTGCATGTTTTTCTAATGTATGATTGGTTACAGATGTAGGTCTTTCTTCAATAGAGTTCAGGTATTCTATTCCCTGTTCTTTGACAATATTCAGCAGATGGTGTACGTTTACTGAATCATTTTTCAAATGTTCATTCATAATTTTGTGACAAATATTATTCAAAAATATTAAAAGGGAACCATAAAATGATAAAGAGCCGGTATAAAAACCCTTTCTAGCACGCAATTTGCATCCTATAATGCCCTTTTGGATATTTTAGTATCTTTAAGAATACAATCATCATTTAAAAATACAACACCTGTGATCAAAAATTTAATATTCCTGCCCCTTTTCTGTTTTTTATTTTCCTGTACCACTGAAACTCCAAAAGCCACTCCCGTTGATAAAAAAGCAATTATAGACTCTACCATCTCAGCTTTTCAGAAAACACTTTTGGAACAACAGATTGATTCTGCTTTCAAAAAGTATCACTTCAATGGAAGCATTGCCGTTTTCAAGGATTCTTTACCTCTTTACAGAAGAGAAAACGGTTATTCGGATTTTAAAAGAAAAACAAAAATTGACAGCAATACTATTTTTGCCATAGGCTCTGTAAGCAAGCAATTCACTGCCGTTTTAATTTTACTGCAGATGGAACAGGGAAAACTGAACGTAACCGATAAAGTTTCAAAATATCTGAAGGAATTTCAGACCAAAGAATATCAGAATGTAACGATTCATCAATTGTTAAACCACACCTCAGGGTTAAATATCATGGGCGGAAAGCTGATGTTTAAGAGCGGATCAGATTTCTTCTACTCAAACGACGGCTTCAATACTCTTGGAAAAATTGTGGAAAAGGTTTCCGGGAAATCATATGATGAGAATGTTCAGGAACTTTTCAAAAAGGCAGGAATGGCACATTCTTCCACTGGAGATATTTTTAAAGGAAATAATTTTGCAAGTGCCTATATGGGGACACCCGGCAAATTTCAGGAAGTTCCCAACATGCCGAAAAGATTGGGAGGAAAGGAAATCGGGACTCCGGCCGGCGGAATATTGTCTACCATTCAGGATCTTCATGCATGGAACAATGCTCTGTATGGCGGAAAAATATTAAAAACGGAAACACTGAAACTTTTTATGGCCAAAAGTGCGGAAAGACATCATGCCATCTTTGGAAAAATGGGTTATGCCTATGGAATTATGCTGAATATCGGCCAGCCCAATTCTTATTTCCACAGTGGTTATGTAAAAGGTTCACCTTCTCTGAATATCTATTATCCGGACACCAAAACCTCTGTTATAATTTTGTCTAATATTGCTGATGAAGAAAGAGGAAAAGGAGTAATTTTCAGACCTCACATTGAAGTAAAAAAGATCACTGATCATCTTGAAAATACGCTTACACAACTGAGATCGAAACAATAATATCTGTGGTCAATTTGCTTATACTGACTTTAGAAATTCCTGCATTTTTACCAGATTCTTTTTGTGCTCAATAAAGTTAAGTACAGAAAAGCTAAGAGCAATCTGCAATATTAATGGGAGGATTAATGTAATCATAGCCGTTAAAATATCATTATAATTTTGTTCACGGATAAACTGATAAGCATAATGCCCGCTCTTTATTGCCACCTGTGTCATAGAACTGGCGCATACAACCATTAATCCAAGATTCTGCTGATACATTGTATAAAGACATTTTCCTTTGTATTTAAAGTTAGCTTTAATGTATTTCCATATTTCATAATTAAAAATCCAGATCAATACTGTTATCAATACAAATGATCCATTAAGAAGCCTGAAAAACAATGTATATTCCTCTTGGTCTCCTGCTATAAATAGTAACAATACATTAATTCCTGAAGCCAGTAATCCTACCATTAAAGATTTTTTGAAAAGTAAGTTGTATTTCTCGTGAATAATTCTTTTCGCAATCAAAGGAATTTTAGCCGGATAAAATAACAGATAATCCACCATCTTAAACTCGCCATTCCAGGATTCTTTCACTCTTAGAAAAGCTTCTTCAAAACTGACATTTTCATTGAACTGAATATCCGAAACCTGGCTAACCATATGATCTCTGATTTCTACCAGAATATCCAATGAAAGCTCCTGGGCTACCAGATAATCTGTAATCTTATTTTCCTGTGCTTCAGTAATCATATATTGAATATTGTCTGTAAATTGAATAAATAACTTTTCATCTCAGTTTCCTGTTCCGCCTGTTGTTTTTTCCCTTTTTCAGTCAGCAGGTAATATTTCCGGTCTCTTCCATTGATTTTCTGGATTTCGGAAGTGATCATTCCATCACTTTCCAGCTTATGCAATAACGGATAGAGTGCACCTTCAGTCATTTCAAGCTCACCCAGAGTAAGCTCTTTCGCTCTTTGGGTAATCTGATATCCGTACATTTTAACTTCTTTGTAAGAAGCTTCAAAATAATATTCTGAAGAGTACCTTTGTAAAGACTATTCTTTTTCATGGAACGGTTTATATACATTACAAACTTATGCATAATTTTCTTATGTATATGATTTTACTATAGAAAATTTTAATTTTCCTTATGAAAAAAATGTACTTCATAGCAATCTATCCTCCACAAGAGATTATTGAAGAAGTAAAAAACTTTAAAAGGGATCTGGCCCTTCATTATGACAATTCCAAAGCACTGCAGAATGAGGCCCATATTACTCTTCTCCCACCTTTTTCAAGAGAACTTGAACTGGAAGGTGATATTCACACAGCTTTCCAGAAAATCAATACAGAAATGGGTCCTTTTGAAATTGAACTGGATAGATTCGGGAGCTTTCCCAATCCTAAAATCCCGTACTTTATATTCATCCAAAGGAAAATGTACATTTAACAGAACTTTACCATAAGGTAAAAGAACATTTTAATTTTGGTCAATATTCTTTTAATCCACATATGACTGTCGGATACAGAAATTTAACCTGGGAGAATTATCTCAAAGCGTGGGAAAAATATAAAACAAAGGAATATAAAACGAAATTCTTAGTTGATAAAATATTACTTTTACGTCATGATGGAAGATGGGTTCCTATTGCAGAAAAGGGACTGGAAAAATAAAACCGGCTGCAAGAGCCGGTTTTTATAATTATTCTTTTATGACTTTCTGGGAAATGATAAGGTTTTTATTTTCTTTTACATTCAGCAGATAAGTCCCTGCAGGATAGTTTTTAATATCAACCCATATTACAGAATCTTTCAGTTCAAATCCGGATGGAATCAGTTTTCCGGAAGCATCATACACTTCAACATTCACATTTTTTGCAAATTCCTGTTTTCCTTTAATGAAAAATTCTCCGTCTGTAGGATTCGGATAGATACTGAATCGTCTCTCTTCTGCTTTCACTTCTGAAAGTTTTAGAGTTGATTTGCTCAGCGTCCAGGAAACATTGGTAACGTGAAGTGTGCTGTGGTTATCTACTTTCAAAAGCGGATTGTTATCCACTACAGAGAATGTTAAGGTATTATTTCCGCTATTAAGCTGTCCCGGAGTAATCGTAACACTGTTTCCTGTCGTTCCCAGTGTTGTTCCGTTTAAACTCCAGGTATTCACAAGAGTATTTGGAATAGGAAGAATTTCGTTGACCGTAAAAGTAACATTGGAAGCAGCATCAACAGTCGCATTATTTGCGGGTGTATAGGAGTCTACAGGAGAAACCAGAGTATGAATTCTTTCAATAATTGCCTCCTTACATACGGAACAGAACTGCTGGTTAAGGTATCTCATCTCACAGCTCTGATGTGGGCGGAACCATGTTGGGCTTTCTGCATGAGCGTATACTCCTACTCCATTCAATCCAACCCAATTTTTCCATTTAATCGTTGCAGGATTAGAATTCTGTGTTTTATTCGGAGACTCCAGTGAACCCGAGAACCAATATTCGTCGGCCAGTTTTCCAAAAGAATGCCCCAGCTCATGTACAACAATTTCATTGGAAGAACCGTTTAATGAAGCAAAAGCATAAGTACCTCCGCAACCTCCGTATTCTGTAGAATTACCCAACACATAGGTTATGTCGTAATCAGGGATATTAGCGGCCAGAACCTGTCCTACTTTGTTTGTTGTATTACTGTATATACATCTGTGAACTCCGACATCGAAGGTAGAACCCAGATAATTACCAGGATTGGTTACAGGAATTACAGGCTCTGTAACATCTGTTGCTGTTCCCGGATGTTTTACCCCGGATTCTGTAGAAATTACTTTTACTGCATAGGCATTAAAGTAATTCTTATATTCTGTATAGGGACTTTTTGTAAAAAGATAATTGACGGTATTTTGAGCTGATGTGGTAAAAGCAGACTGCTGTGCCGAGGTAAACCCGTCTCCTAACACTGCAATAACAATTCTTTTACTGTTATCTCCGTTCTGTAAAAGGGGAACGGTCTCAAATGTCTGGGCAAAACAGCTGCCGCCTATCAAAAGGGATAATAAAATTTTTTCATAATTATAGTTTTTGGGTGAATATTAGTTGTACACCATCATCAGTTGCCTTTTCAATTTTTACGGACTGAACATTTTCAGAATAAGAAAACCGGGTACTGAATTCTGTATTCTGAAGAGAAGCTTTATGTCTGGAAATCCCTTCTTTTTCATACACTTCCAATTCCGGGTTAAAAGGATCCTTTACAAGCTGTTTTCCCGATTCTTTACCATCAGGACCTGTAAGTGTGATGATGAGATCGCCTTGACGGACATTATCCCTTTCAAAAGAAGGCATATATTTTAATCTTCCTTCTGTAATTTTTGTGCTCTGGAGAGTAATTTTGTATTGCCCGACTGATCTTTACCAGCCTTGAAAAACAAGTAAATAATCCGGTCGCTCTTTGCTGTCACTTTTTCTGAATGTTTCTTTTGGGCTAAATTATTTTCTTTCTGAAAGCTGCATAACAGAAATACAGGAACAATAAGTACATTAAATACATTTTTCATGATTATTTTTCTTTAAAGTTACTAAACTTTAAGAATAAAAATCGTTGAAGATACTTTTTTATACTACAACATAGAAAGTCTTATCTTTGAAGCAATGATTTCAGAGAAAATAATTTTAGGGATTGACCCGGGAACAACTGTAATGGGATTTGGTATCATCTCCGTAAAAAAGGAAAATGGAGCTGGTTTCTATTCATGAACTGATCTAAAAAAATACCCCAATCACGAAACCAAGCTTAAATATATTTTTGAAAGGACACTGTCTCTTATTGATGAGTTTCATCCTGATGAAGTGGCCCTTGAGGCTCCTTTTACGGAAAAAACGTACAAGTATGCTGAAGCTGGGGCGCGCCCAGGGAGTTGCCATGGCAGCCAGTCTTTACAGGAATATCCCGATTACAGAATATTCTCCAAAGAAAATCAAAATGGCCATTACCGGAAACGGAAATGCCAGTAAGGAACAGGTAGCAGGAATGTTGCAGAATCTTCTTAAATTAAAAGAGTTTCCTACCAAATATTTAGATGCTTCTGATGGTCTTGCGGTTGCAGTATGCCATCATTTCAATTCCGGAACCATTACGGATACCAAATCATATTCCGGATGGGAAAGTTTTTTAAAACAGAATCCTGACAGATTGAAGTAATGCTTATTATTTCACAAATCTTTTAAAGAAAATTTAATCCTCTCAAAGACAGTATTTTATACAAACACATATAATTACTTGGTAAAACATAATACTATCTTTTACATTGGTATGATTTTTAGTACTACCTTTGTATAAATTTTCAGGTATGAAAACAAACCAACAAACTATAAATCAAGGGACTCATAAAATAAATTGGTTCCAAAAATTTCTGATGGTATGTTCAGGCGGGAACATCCATATCTTAAGAAAGACTCCAAGCGAATGGAATAAATTTTCCGGAATTGGGGGATTGTGCTTTTTACTGCAGTGTTCGCCACATTATCTGCAGGTTATGCCATGTATACGGTATTTGACAATATTTGGGCAGCCGTAGGATTTGGAATTCTGTGGGGATTGATGATCTTTAATCTTGACCGTTATATTGTTTCTTCCATTAAAAAAACCGGAACGTGGTGGAATCAGATTCTGATGGCCATTCCGCGTCTTATACTTGCTACATTTCTGGGAATTATCATTTCAAAGCCGCTGGAACTTAAAATTTTTGAAAAGAAGTAAACAAACAGCTGAACACCATTATACAAAGAAATAAAAAACAGCTTCAGGGAGAAATGAACGGGAGAATTCTTCAGCAAAGCGGCCCTTTTGAGACAGAAAAACAACAGATCTCAGGAAAAATAGCTCAGTATCAGAAGGCTTATGATTCTGCTTCTGTAGAACTTGAAAAGGAAATCCTGGGAAAGCAGTCCGGGTTAACCAGCGGAAAAGAAGGTTATGGCCCCAATGCCAAGCGTAAGCAGGAATTGAAAGAGCAACGCAGACAGGATCTTGAGAACTTCCAAAAACAGTCAGCTCCACGACTGGAATATTTAGACAAGGAAATTTCCAAAGTATACACCAATCTGGAAACAGAAAGAAAATCTACAGAAACTTTTGAAGATAAGTTCAACGGATTTGCAGCCAGACTTCAGGCATTAGATGAGCTTGGTAAAAATTCTGCTATTATAGGACTTGCTGCCGCCTTTATCATGGGGCTATTTATATGTCTTGAGATTTCTCCGGTTCTGGTAAAGTTAATTTCTCATATTGGACCTTATGACTATCTTTTAGAAAAAACAGAAAATGATTTCAGACTGTATTCCAAGGAAAAATTGAAAAAGGAAATGCACTGACAGATTTCAGAATTGAGGATTTTAAAGATAACTTGAAAAATCAGTAGAGTACATTAGCACTATTTGTTAGAGAAAAATCTATAATAATATCACTTTCAATAAATAAAATCTAACCTTTTACTTTATAGTGAAAGGTTTTTCTTTTATTTAAGTATTTTATGCGAAATATTTTCTAATTTTATATTACTTAAAATCCTTGTTATCATGAAAAACTTACTTTTGCATGTACGCTGCTGATATGCAGTGCATTTGCTCCTGCCCTAAAAGCTCAGGCATCAGAACCATTTTTAGGGCAAATAGCCTTTGTACCTTATAATTTTGCTCCAAAATACTGGGCAGAATGTAATGGGCAGCTCCTGCCCATCGCTCAGAATCAAGCACTTTTTCATTGTTAGGAACCACTTATGGAGGGAACGGAACTACCACATTTGCCCTACCTGATATGAGAGGAAGGGTACTTGTTCATAACGGACAGGCTCCGGGAGGACCTACTACCTATACAATGGGACAGACCGGCGGAACTGAAAGTGTAACCTTACTGATAACACAAATGCCGGCTCACAATCATACTGTAAATGCTGTAACGGCGGAAGGAAATCAAAGTACCCCTACCAATAATTTACCTGCTGATACAAAAGGTCTTGATAAAGAATATTCTGATACGGCTGCTAACACTACGATGAAAAGTACGATGGTAGGAAATACAGGAGGAAACCAGCCCCATGAGAACAGACCTCCTTTTATTACCCTGAAATGTATCATTGCATTGGCCGGAGTCTATCCATCACAAAATTAATTCCTATGAAAATTCTTTACTTATTATGTCTGATAACCGGAAGCACAGCTTTTGCTCAGACTATAACTTTTAAAGGATGCATTAATTTATTTGATGATCAAACTTTTATTTTAATAAAACCGGAGTTGACACAAATAACAAAAGCATCTATGTTACCACTCCTGTAGACGGAGAACCCTGCAGCGGCCTAGGCACCTGTGAATTTAAAATACAATGGAATAATACTTACAAGATGGGAGTTTCTTGCTGATGAGGGATATGGTACATTTACAAATCCTAAACTCATCTATTATAATTCAACAGGAAATAATACAGTTTCTTTTCCTCCTGGCAACAATATTGGTACCTGGATTGAGAATACAGCATTTACGACTGGGCTTTGTAATGGAAATCTTACCACAGCAAATTCTACAATGACGGGTGATGTGCAGACTACAACGCTAGGAACATCAGAATTTACGAAAAATAAAATTCAGGTATTCCCTAACCCTGTAACAGATTTTATCAGTATTTCCGGTATTGATAACGGTATGTCTGTCCAGATTTATAATATGGATGGGCGTCTTGTAAAATCAGATATTTTTGATTCCAGAATTGATGTTTCGCAGCTTGTGCCTGGCGGCTATATATTAAAAATAAATACCAGAAATTTTCAGACTTATCAATTTAAATTTTTGAAAAATAAGCTGTTTTTACACATAATTAAAGCTTCCGGTATTTCCGGAGGCTTTTTATTTTCAGGATAAGGAATATTTTTTGCATGGATCATACTATGCCATCAAGTGTTGTCAACCATTTCATTTATTTCCCTGAGACTGAAATATTGAGAATTATATATCAGTCAGGAGCGGTTTATGACTATCTGAAGGTCTCCGCAGATATTGTTGAAAAGTTCGGAAAGGCAAGATCTAAAGGGCAGTTCCTGAACAAAGTTATCAAGCCCAGATTTAAATATGTTAAAATTGAATAAAAAATGTCCCCATAAGAATGGAGACATTTATATTATTGTAAGTGATAATCAGCTTATTTAATAATCAATTTAGAAGATTTAGAATCTTTTCCATTAGAAACCTGAATCATATAAACTCCTTTTTCTAACTGCTGATCAACTTTGAAAACACCATTTCCTTCTTCAGTTACAGATGGAGCTGATATCAGTCTTCCTGACATATCAGAAATAGAAACTTTTAGGTTCTTACCATTTTTAGCTTTAATGAAGATTTTATCTCCGGTTGCAACCGGGTTAGGATAAATAGTTAAATCTCCGTTATCTGCTTTTACTTCGCTTGTTCCTAAGTTGGTCACAAATTTCACTGTATAGTCTTCAACCTGACCATACATTAATTGTCCACAAGGAGTCATATTAGGGTTCTCATCATCTACAAGAACTCTCATTCTTAGCGGAGTGTTAAGCACCACTGAAGCAGGAGCCGTAATGGTAGTACTGTAAGTACCGATAGCTGTAACCGGATCTGCCACAATATTATCTGCTGAAGCAACCAATTCAGAAGCTTCAAAAGTACCGTTATTATTATAATCGATCCACACTCTTACTTCATTATTTGAATCCGTTACATTTACCTGAAGAGTATGAGTTCCAGTTGCAGAAAGCTCAGTTGATGTAGCTTTTAAACAGCTTGATCCTGTATAGTCTTCATAAAAAACGGTAGAACCCTGCCAATATCCGGTTGTGGCATTATTAATATTTCCCAATTTTACAAGAGTTGGCCCTACAAAATAATTACTTGATGCATTTAATATACCACTTGGATTACAGGTTGCGGCAATAGGTGTACCAATGGAAGCAGCAGTTGAAGGAGCAGTTGCCCCTAATGAAGTACTCAGAGAGCCTCTCATTAAAAAGAAGTAAAGAGCAGCTCTGTCATGTTGTCCATTTGTAAATTTAAATGCCGTTGGATTGGTATAATTCATCATGTTATACTGTACTCCCTGATAATTTGATCCTGTACAATAATTCATGTCACTGTTGGTAGGGGCAGGAAAATCATTCAGTAAACTTCTTGATCTTTCTGTATCACAAACCTGGTCGTCAGCTGTAGCACAATTATTGGTAGCTGCCGGGCAGTAAGTTGTAGAAGTTGTTCCTTGTGGCGGTTGAGCATTAGCATTACCAAATGTATGAAGCAGTCCCATACTATGTCCAAATTCGTGAGCAAGCGTAATATCGTCCTGTAGTGTAACCACAAAAGATTTCATGAAGGACTCGTAGTTAGCATCAGCATTTTGAGGCAGCCCGGCCCAGCCCATAATTCCGTATTGTCCTCCACCATCTACTTTATTCATGATGTAGATATTAAAGTAAGAAGCCTCAGGCCAGTGCGGAGCAATTGTTTTTACCTCATCTGTAGTAACACCATTTGTACCACTACGCTTTACTCCATACGTATCATATCCCGTAAGAGTCCCACCGTTATATCTGACAATCCCCGTAGTGGCATTACAGTTCGGGTCTCTTTTAGCCAATACCAACTTAATCGGCATTGTAGCAGCAGTACCAAAATCAGCAGGAATTCCCTGCGCCCATTGATAAGTACCTGCATACATTTGATTACAACGATCAAGCCAAGCCTGAATTTGTGCATCCGTTTTATTGTAAGCTGTTCCGAGAGCAGAACCTGTAGGTACTATCACGTGTACTACTACAGGAATTTCATAAACTCCATTTACAATTTTATATGCGTTTCCATTTTTAGCAGCGGTATTCTGATTACTGCTAATAATTTTGTTACGGATATTGCGAATCATTTCATCAATTTCCTCATTTTGTTTTTGGTGTACTCTCTGTTCATTATCAAAATCACACCACTCTTTTTTGCTGTGCAGATAATGAAAGGGATAGTAACAATGCCCCACAAAGGATAGTTTTCTTCATTTCAATATTTTAAAAAAATTAAACAAGTTGCAAATTTATTAATACTAAATGTAAATCAGTAATATTACTCACTAAAAAAAAGGTTAATAATTTAAAATTTATTACAGTTAGTAGAAAAAAGTTAAATATTGTTACATTTTAAATAAAAAATAAAATTAACACAGTCACAAACAGCAGTTATTTTATTTAAATTATAATCAAAAAATAGTCAAAGAAATAAATAAATCAACAATACAACAAAACCGAAATGTGAAAACAAAACACTGAAAATCAAATCATTATAAAATAGTCACAAAATAAAAAAACCGCACAATAAGTGCGGTTTTTTTATTTAATTTTGAATTATCGTTTTATAAAGAATAATTCGGAGCTTCTTGTGTAATAATTACATCATGAGGGTGGGATTCTTTTAATCCGCTTCCTGTGATCATTACCAGTTTAGAATCTTCCTGAAGTGTTTCAATATCTTTTGCACCACAGTATCCCATACCTGCTCTAAGACCTCCTGTCAACTGGAAAATCACATCTTCCAGTTTTCCTTTATGCGGTACTCTACCTTCAATCCCTTCCGGAACGAATTTTTTAGCTTCACTTTGGAAATATCTCTCTTTACCTCCTCTTTTCATTGCTGAAAGGCTTCCCATTCCCTGATAAGATTTGAATTTTCTACCCTGGAAGATAATTTCCTCTCCTGGAGCTTCATCCGTACCCGCTAAAAGAGAACCAAGCATTACTGCTCCTGCACCACTAGCAATAGCCTTAACGATATCTCCTGAAAGCTTGATTCCACCATCAGCTATTACCGTTACATTTTTTGACTTAGCATATTCGTAAACGTTATAGATCGCAGACAGCTGAGGTACTCCCACTCCTGCAACTACTCTTGTTGTACAGATAGAACCCGGCCCTACTCCAACTTTAAGTACATTAGCACCAGCTTCAATAAGGTCTTTAGCAGCTTCTGCAGTTACGATATTTCCTCCTACAACATCAAGGTTCGGATACGCTCTTCTGATTTCTGAAATTTTGTCTAAAACCCCTTTAGAATGACCATGTGCAGAATCGATTGCTACGATATCAACACCAGCCTGTACCAAAGCCTCAATTCTCGCCAGTGTATCTTCACCTACTCCTACTCCTGCCCCTACAATAAGACGACCGTTCTGGTCCTTATTAGCATTAGGATACTCCAGTTGATTATCAATATCCTTGATGGTAATTAACCCTACAAGTTTATTATCTTTATCTACAATAGGAAGTTTTTCAACTCTGTTCTTAAGAAGGATTTCTTTCGCCTTTTCAAGATTGGTATCCTTGTCTGAAGTGATCAGGTTTTCTTTGGTCATGATCTCTTCCACTTTCATATCAAGATTTTCCTGATATTTTACATCTCTGTTGGTAATAATTCCGATCAGAACATTATCGGCATCTACTACCGGAAGCCCTGAAATCTTATATCTTGACATAAGATCTTTAGCTTCTCCCAAAGTATGGTCTTTAGATAATGTAACCGGATCCGAGATCATTCCGTTTTCGGAACGCTTCACACGGTTTACCTGAGCAGCCTGCTCAGCGATCGTCATGTTTTTGTGAATAAAGCCTAACCCTCCGACTCTTGCCAAGGCGATAGCCAGATCAGCTTCAGTAACAGTGTCCATCGCAGCGGAAACTATCGGAACATTCAGCGTAATTTTGTCGGTAAGTCTTGATTTTAATGAAACCTGATTAGGTAAAACTTCTGAATAAGAAGGGACTAGAAGAACGTCATCGAAAGTGATGGCTGTCTCTACAATTTTGTTATGAATAGACATCTTTACTTTCTTTGCAAAATTAGGTTATTTTGGTGAGATATGAAAATCCTTTTTAATAGTTTAAATAAAATTTAATAATCAATAACTTAAATCAAAAAAAACCGTTCTTTTTAGCAGAACGGTTACGGTACAAAATAATTGAATATGTAGAAACTACTTGTTACGTGTTATAATTTTTGATAAAGGTTATTTAACCAAGTTTCCATTTTCATCCAGATTTTCAATATGCGTCTGATTATTTTTATCCACATACACTTTTAATCTTATTTTACCTTTTGTATCACGGATAAAAATGCCCACATCACCATTAGCCATTTTACCTGCAAAGAAACGTTCACTTCCCAGCTTGCCATTTTCCTGTAGTTGTGCAAATGCTTTTTTGAAGCTTCCGGATTGTTCAGTTTTTTGATAGAATCTCCCGCTTTAATAAGATCTTCCAATGGAAAATTATCCGGTCTGTCCCAAAGCTTCAATCCATATGCTCTTTTTTTATCATTTCCTGCTGATTCAGAATACTGAAGCTGCATAATCTGATCTGTATTCCTCTGATCTACAGAATATACCATTCCGGATCCCTTGTCATTTCCATCATATACCAGACCTCCGCATTCATCCCCCATAGAATTGAAGAAGATAAGCCCTGCCTCTCTTTCACGCGGTTTCATTTCTTTATGGTTTACCAATCCGGGATGCTGGCGTTCTTTATTACTGATCACCATTTTTAAAGTACCATCTTTCTCAATGATATTGATTCGTTCTACATCTATTTCTTTAAAGCGTTCGCTTGATGCCTGGTTTTTAAATGCCAGAAAGAAAAACATGAGACATAATATGGTAAGCACAGCTGCATAGATTTTAAGGATCCGGACTTCTCTTATTAATTTTTCCATGCGATGAAGATTTGGAATTATCAGGATTATTTAACGGAAACAGAATTAATCATTCTTGAGATATCATCTGGTGTGAAATTTCCTTTCACATCTACAAATACCATTTCATTAGTATCAGAGCCTACGGTGAGCAGCATATTTTTAATCACATCTCCATCCTGCTTTACCCTTACATTGATATTATCTTCGTCATGATGTATAGTGGCCCATTCTTCATAATGGTGATCATTCAGATACCGGGCATAGTCATTAAGCATTTCTCTGCTTCCGTTGGTCACAGTAAGCACCTTTATTTTTGAGGCCTTTTTTATCAGACTGATTGTCTCTTCACTTTCCCCTTCTTCCCTTAAAGCCTTTTTAATATAAGATTTAGCAAGAAACATGGGAACATTAACACTCGCAAACTGTGCTCCTTTAAAATCATATTCTGAATTCTGAAAAAATCAATATTCGGTTTTTCTGAAACGATACACGATTGAAGCATACCTACAACCAGAATAGCGAAGAAAATGTTTTTAAGAGTTTTCATAGGGTAGTTTTTATTTGATTTGTCTGAAGCTTCCTCCGGAAACTTTGTCTACTTTCGCATCTACTTCCGGATTTCCTTTCAGCTTCACAGAGGCTCCTGATGAAACACTCACCTTTAATTTATCGGTCACTAACAGAGAGAGACTTGCGCCTGAAGTAGATTCTGCCACCGCTGTAGCAATTTTAAGATCATCTGCTTTACAGGAAGCACCGCTGCTGGCATCAACTACTGCAGAAGCCGCTTCTCCGGATAAGTTTATACTGGCTCCGCTTGAAGCATCCAATACAAGTTTTGAGGTTTTTATATCAACATCCAATACAGAACCGGAGCTTACTTCCACTGCTGCTGCTTCTTTTACATTGAATTTTCCTTTAATAATAGAACCGGATTCCGCTTCAATTGCCAGGCTGTTTTCTGTAACAGGATTCACTGCTGTAAAGACGCTTCCTGATGATGTTCTTATGCTATTAATATTAGGAGCAGAAACATTAATATTCAGGTTTTTAAATCTTAGATTTCTTACACCTTTATTGTCAACATATATCTTTAAAACCCCATCTTCCACCTTAGTAATGACATACTGAAGCTTGTCCGCATCAGCAATTACTTTTACACTTCTTGGATTTTCCTGTTTAAAGGTAACATTTACCCCTACACTGGCATCTATTCTTGAGAATTCACCTACATTTCTGCTGTCGCCGTTCAGGTAGGAGGATGTATTATCTGAAGTAAGACTGCTTCTTACCGAAGATGTAACAGAGGATGTTGCTGTTTCTCCGGAATTGATGATCTTGTTTACATCAGACAATTTCATTTTTCCGTTAAGAATAAAAATAATATTCTCTTCTTTGGAATCAACGTTGAACACCAGATTTTCCAGATAGTTATCTTTTTCATCTTCTGCAAGAAACTTCATCGAAGTCCCGTCACTGTTCATTGACATCAGCTCATTGAAATTGAGAGATTTCAAAGCTTTATTCACCCTGTCTGTCTTCTCTTCGTTCATTTTTACATTGGCAAGATTCTCATCTTTCAGGCGGTCCGGAAAGGTAATTTTGGGGATGATCAGAATTTTAAGACCATCAACATCGTTCAAAATAGGCTTTATTTTTCCTACGTAAGCATCATCAACATCGATGGTGTTTAATAGTTTGAACATCGGTTTTTTGATATTGATGGATGTTACTCCCCATTTTTTTCAAAATCCTGAAAAAGCTTGTTCAGTTTATCAGTCTGTGCAAAAGAAGTTGCAAAGCTGCTTAGCATTATGGCTATTATAAAAAATATTCTTTTCATGAGATTGATCTGATTTTTAGTATTCGCTGTCAAGATTTTCGTTTTTCTGAGAAGATGCTACCGTTTTTTTAAATTCATTTCCTAATTTCATAAAGGAATATTTGGCAACATCTATGGCTTCTTTTTCACTGCTGATTCTTTTTCCGTTTACAATCACATAAGAGTCATTGTACGCAGCTGCAGAATCGCTTAAATTTTTGTTATTTGAGGCATTGCTGACATATCTTGGTCTGGTTTCCTTTTAAGTCTTCCTCTTTTTGGAAGGATTTCATCCATTACATCTTTTTCCGCTACCTGATTATCCTGAAATACGGAATCTTTTTTGTTCCGGAAATAGAATCGGTATGGTTAACGGCAACCTGTTCCTGGTGATCACTGTTTTCTTCAATAAACCCCGATTTCTGCTTCAGGATTTCATCTTTTACCAGCTTTTCTTTATCCTGAACATCCGTATTATAATTATTCAGGAAAAACCCGATACTGAAAACCAGTATTACTCCGGCTGCCATCCAGAACCATTTGGGAAAGGAGGGTTTCTTTTTTCCGTCCAGCGGAATAACAGGTGTAGTATCCTGTTCAGGTTCCGCACCTTCTGCAGTCTGAAGAAAATCCTCAAAGCTCCAGTCCATTTTTTCTTCCTTCATCTCCCGGAAGATTTCGTCGTATTTATTTTGTAATTGATCTTTTTTCATAGCTCATCAGTTGTGAGATTTGTTCTTTTACTTTTTGTCTCGCACGCATCAGGTTTACCCTTACTGCATTTTCCTCCATTTCCAGCATTTCAGAAATTTCGGAAACATCATATTCTTCTACATCTTTCAAGTGGATGACCATCTTCTGTTTTTCGGGGAGCTGATTGATAAATCCTACAATATGTTCCTTAAGGTTATCAACTTCCATACTGTAAAGCTCCGAGCGGTGAAGCTGCATATCCGCAAAGCCGATCTTTACATCGTGATGTTTCAATCTGTTCAGGCATTCGTTCCGGACACACTTCAGCGCATAGGATTTAAAATTCCCCAACTGCTCAAGCTCATCCCTCTTCTGCCAAAACTTCATCATGAGATCCTGTACGACATCTTCTGCTTCATCACTGCTCATGACAAACCGTTTCGCAAAACGATACATCTCGTCTTTGAGAATAAACACCGTATTCTTGAAAGTTTCTTGGGTCATGAGTTTTGTTTCTTATAGGTAAGACAATTGCCGTTACAGATCTATTACATCAAAAATAAAAAAACTTCAAAAAAATTTGAAGTTTTTATTATAACCGAATTAATACGTATCAAAAATATGTTTCAAAATTGCTTTGTCCTCTTCTGATAAAGCTACTTTTCTTCTTGCCATGGCCCTTTCTGCCACTTCATATACTTTGTCAAGTTTGAACCTTTCGTCATCTTTCAGTCCGCCCCATGAAAAGTTTTCTACAAGATTTGGTGGAAAGCCCGGCTTAAAGATATTGGAGGCTACTCCAATTACTGTTCCTGTATTCAGCTGGGTATTGATCGCGGTTTTGGAATGATCTCCCATGATCAGACCTGCAAACTGTAATCCCGTATCTTCAAAAGCTTTGGTCCTGTAGCTCCAGAATTTTACGTTTCCATAGTTGTTCTTCATATTGGAAGAATTGGTATCAGCTCCGAAATTACACCATTCTCCTATTACAGAGTTTCCTACAAAACCTTCGTGTCCTTTACTGGAATATCCGAATATAATGATATTGTTTACTTCACCTCCTACTTTACAATGTGGTCCTACTGTAGTTGCCCCGTAGATTTTTGCCCCGAGATTAAATTTGGAATCATCACAAAGCGCTATAGGTCCGCGAAGATGGCAGCCTTCCATGATCTCAGTATTTTTACCGATATAAATCTTACCTGTTTTTGTATTGATGGTAGAAAATTCCACATACGCTCCTTCTTCAATAAACAGATCTTTTTTATCCCCTAGGAATCCATTGGTTGAAGACAGCTCCTGTGAGGTTCTTCCTTTAGTCAGCAGATCAAAGTCAAAATCAATGGCGTGGTGGTTATAGGTAAACAGATCTTTCGGTCTTTTAAAGAAAATAAGATCTTCTTTAATATCTGTCATTTTCTCAATCTGATTCAGAGAAAACCCTTTCATATTGATTTTTGCAGCGATCAATTCGTCCTCATAGACCAATGCTTCTCCCTGCTTAAGATCTTTAATCTGTTGAATTACAGTTTCTGTGGGAAGGAAATTAGGAACTAAAAAAAGACTTTCTTTTTCCTCCGGACTTTTAAATTTATCCTGAAGATATGTTTCTGTGAAGTAGGTAATTTCTGTGTTTTCCAGAATTTTCTGCCATCTTTCAGCGAATGTAAGAATTCCGCATCGCATAGCGGCAACCGGACGGGTAAAAGTAAGCGGAAGGAAATCTTCCCAATATTGTGCGTCTGAAAATACTAACTGCATCATTCAGTTTTTTAAGTTTAAGGTTTAAAATTCAAGGTTAACAAATTTACAATAAAAAAAGTCTTCCAGAAACTGGAAGACTTTAATATTTTAATTGTACAAAAATTACTTAGCGAATTTTTTGTATTTGTTCATGAACTTATCAACTCTACCTGCAGTGTCAACTAGTTTTACTTTACCAGTGTAGAAAGGGTGAGAAGTTGAAGAGATTTCCATTTTGATTAGAGGGTACTCTTGTCCTTCATACTCGATAGTGTCTTTTGTTTCTGCAGTAGACTTGCAAAGAAACACCTCGTCGTTACTCATATCTTTGAAAACAACAAGTCTATAATTTTCTGGGTGGATTCCGTTTTTCATAATACTATTTTTAAAAAAATTAAACTTTGCTTTCGAAATAGTAATGGATATTTCTCTGCTAAATTTTAGGTTGCAAAAATACAACATTTTTTCTAAATTCCAAATACTCGATTCAATATTTTTTACAGATAAGAAATTTAAAGTATTTTCGTTAAATTTGGAACTTACTTAAACCTTAATTTCAATGAAATTCAAATTATTACTGGCTTTTTCCTTCTGGATGTTACTTGCAGCGGTATCATGTAATAAAGATGATATTACGTTCGACAGCCCTACACAGGAACTGCGTTTTTCCAGCGACACGGTATTCTGTGATACGGTATACCATCAGGTACGTTCAGAAACCTATGTTGTAAAAGTATATAATAATGAAGATAAGGATATCATGATCCCAAGGGTAAATCTTGAAAAGGGAGCTGCCTCATTATACA
Organism: Chryseobacterium sp. 1B4; assembly: GCF_036631475.1. Lineage (NCBI taxonomy): Bacteria > Pseudomonadati > Bacteroidota > Flavobacteriia > Flavobacteriales > Weeksellaceae > Chryseobacterium > Chryseobacterium sp. 1B4. Next base: position 106,001 of record NZ_JAPNUF010000005.1, on the reverse strand, counting down.
GAATCAACGTAGATGGAAAACCGGGATATGATTTCAATAATGTTCCTTTAAGAAAAAGGACAGTCTTTATATATTTGTTGAGATTGCACCGGAAGCTACGGGACCGGAAGCTATTGCTGAAGACAAAATTCTTTTCACCGGCCCAACCGGGCAGCAGCATGTGACTTTATTTTCTGTGGTTCAGGATGCCGAGTTTTTTATCCAGACACCCGGAAATCCAAATGTAATTGCCACTTCCACGACATGGAACAATAATAAAGCAAAGATCATCTACGGAAATTTAACCGTTAATCCTAATGTCACCCTTGATATCAATGCAGGAACTAAAGTGTATTTCCATAAAAACAGCGGAATGAAGGTATCTTCCGGAGCTGTTCTGAATATCAACGGAACCCAGGCTGACCAGGTTATCCTTCGTGGAGACAGAAATGATCCTCGTTATGATACGATTCCTAAAAACTGGAATTCTATCAGAATGGAAGCCAATTCTACCCTTAAGATGAACCATGCAAGACTTTTCGGAGGAACAAGAGGGCTTGATATGAGACAGACCAATGCGACAATTACCAATTCTTTTATCCATACATTCTTTGAATACGGAATTTATGCGGTAGGTTCTACGGTGAATGCCAACAACCTGGTGATGAATAACTGCGGCTTATCATGTATCGGAATTTTCCTTGGCGGAAAACACAGCTATACCCATGCTACCATTGCCAACTATTCTGAAACAATGAGCTCTTTTGACAGAACCGGGATTTTTGCAGCCAATGAATGGAAGAATGATGCAGGGCAGACACAGCAGGGAGCTTTACAACTGCTTGACATCAAAAACAGTATTGTGTATTCTGACCGGGATGATGCTATTCATTTTGAACAGACTCCGGGACAGCAATTTGAATTCCTGCTTCAAAATTCATTAATAAAATATACCAGTGCAACGGGATCGGGCTTCACTTTTGACAATAATCCACGAGTGATTCAAACTACCAAGAATACAGATCCACAGTTTGTCAATTATTTTATGGCTAAAATGAATTTAAGAGTAAAACCTGGTTCTCCGGCGCTTGGAAAAGGAAATGCGGCTGTTGCAGCAACGGTCCCTTTTGATATAGTGAATGTATCCAGAACCACTAACCCAACTTTAGGAGCCTATCAATAATGGAAATTACTCAGTTACAGCAGCAGGTAGATGAATGGATAAAAACCATCGGCGTAAGATATTTTAATGAGCTGACCAATATGGCCATGCTGACAGAAGAAGTAGGTGAAGTTGCAAGAATCATTGCCAGAAGGTATGGTGAGCAAAGCGAAAAGGAAAGCGATAAGAATAAAGATCTTGGTGAAGAGCTGGCAGATGTACTTTTTGTAACGCTGTGCCTGGCCAATCAGACCGGAGTCAATCTGCAGGATGCTTTCGACAGAAAAATGAAAATCAAAACTGACCGGGATAAAGACCGGCATCAGAATAATGAAAAATTAAAATAATGATCAATGATGAGTTTTAAATTATTCCTATATTTTTAACTCATCATTTTTTAATGTAGAAAATAATAATGAAGAAGCTGGAAAAATCAAAATTATCAGGAGATAAAACAGTACAGATCAGCGGTTCGAAAAGTATTTCGAATCGTTTATTGATTCTGGAAAGCCTGTTTAGCAATATAAAAATCGGGAACTTATCCAACTCCCAGGATACTCAGTTACTGAAAAAGGCACTATCTGAGAATACAGACGTTGTAGACATTCATCATGCAGGAACCGCAATGCGTTTTCTTACTTCCTACTATTCTATTCAGGAAGGTAAAACGACAATACTTACCGGTTCCGGAAGAATGAAAGAAAGACCCATCAAAAATCTGGTAAGTGCTTTGAGGGATCTTGGAGTAGAAATTGATTATATGGAAAATGAAGGGTTTCCTCCTTTAAAAATCAGAGGAAGAAAGATCGCTCATACTTCAGTAAATGTTCCTGCGAATATCTCAAGCCAGTTTATCACCTCTCTGCTTCTTATTGCCGGAAAGCTTGAAAACGGATTGCAAATTAATCTTGTAGGTGAAGTGACCTCAAGATCTTATATTGAAATGACACTGGATATTCTGACAAAGTTCGGAATCCGAAGCCGTTTTGAAGGGAATACCATCAAAGTAGAATCTTTCACTCCCGATAATTCAGAGGTGGCACATTATGAAGTGGAAAGTGACTGGAGCTCGGCTTCTTACTTCTACTCTATCTGTGCGTTGGGAAGAAAAACCATTCATCTGAAAAGCTTTTACAAAGAATCAACACAGGAGATTCTGCAATTGCCGGCATCTACGAGAAGTTCTTCGGAATCAAAACTACATTCTCTGAAGATGAACATCAGCTAACGCTGGAACCTCAGCATGATTTTTCTTTTCCGGAAAAAATTGTTCTGGATATGAATAATTGCCCTGATATTGCACAGACTCTTTGTGTAACAGCCGCAGCACTGAAAATTCCTTTTGAGATTTCCGGACTGGGAACGTTAAGGGTAAAGGAAACCGACAGACTTCTTGCCTTATACAATGAACTTCAGAAACTGGGTACTGAAACAGAAATTACAGATCTGACCATTAAATCAATCAGTTTCACAGAGCCACAGGACCATATTTCTATCAAAACCTATCAGGATCACAGAATGGCAATGAGCTTTGCTCCGTTTTGTCTGATTCAAGAACTTACTATTGAGGATGAAGATGTAGTGGAGAAGTCTTATCCAATGTTCTGGGAAGATCTTGAAAGTATACTGACCCATTAATGAATACTATAAAGTGTGGTAATCCGAAGATGATTTGTATTTTCGGGTTACCACATTTAATAAATCTGCTTAAAGTTATATTTTTTAATTTTAAAGCGAAGCTTGCCTTAATACCCTCAACACCTTATTATAATCTTAATGTTTCAGTTTAATCAAGTTGAATAATTATGATAAAATCTTTCTTTTCCTTTTTGTTTGTTTTATCTGTTTCAAACTTATATGCTCAGAATCTGAAAAACTTTTCAGTTCCAAAAGCATATAATAAAATTGCAGAAGCAAAAGGTGACCTTGACAAAGATGGAAAAGAGGAAACCATACTGGTATTCGATACAAAAATAAAGGCATCAGATGAAAGAAACCTGGAAGGAACAGCCGACTACAAAAGGGTTTTCTATATTCTCAGAAATGAAAACGGCACCCTTACCGTCTGGAAAGAAAATTCCACCGTTCTTTTCTCAAGCGGAACCGGATTTTATCCTTCTGACAATACACTTGAACTCAGCATAAAAAATAACAGCCTTCATATCGGACAAACCTTTTTTACCAATTCCAGACATACTCAGAAATACAAACATACCTTCAGATTTCAGAACGGAGATTTCTATCTGATAGGTTCTCATGACCATTTTGAAGACACCTGTGATTTCAGCTTTACGAATGAAATCAATTTTTCTACAGGTAAAGTTATTGTTGACAGGGAATATTCATCCTGCGACGAAAACGCAAAAATACCAGCAAACTCCCACAAAGAATTTATCCATAAATTCCCGGCTCTAATTAAAATGAATGATTTTATTATCGGGGAACATAAGTTCAGACTTCCCGGTTTGAAGGAGGATTTTGTTTTTTAAGATGGAAGCATGAAGCTGGATGCTCGAAATTATTCTCTGGTAACTACTTATTGATCCATATTTCATAGTAAAATTGTTATTTTTTTGAATACTGAAAGCTTTTCAATATGAGCAGCCTTCCAACTTCCCGACTTTATACCAACTTAATTATCTCTTAAAGTTAAATTAACTCCTTATACTTTGATATATTCTTATTTTTAAGCTGCATTAAAAATAAAAACTATGTTCAAACAAAGCATGAAACGTTTCACCAACATTACTCTTGGGGTGGTAACTGCATCTGTCTTCTTCTCCTGTTCCAATGACAGTATGATGGAAAGGGATTCTAATGAAATCAGGACTGCTTCTTTAGCAAAAGCAAACAACAGGGCTTCATTATTACCTGTTTCCCTGAATAACTGGATGTCCGGTCTTCAGGATAATATTTCTATTTCAAAGATCTCTATACCCGGTACTCATGATTCCGGAGCACGTATCGATGCCCCTGTTGTATCAGGTACAGCTAAAACCCAAGACCTCAGCATTGCAGAACAGCTGAATGCCGGTGTACGTTTTCTGGATATCCGCTGCAGACATATTGACAATGCTTTCGCCATTCATCATGGCTCCATTTATCAGAATATGAATTTTGATGACGTATTAAATGCGTGTTATGCATTCCTTCAAAGCAATCCGTCTGAAACAATTATCATGTCTGTAAAAGAAGAATATGATGCTTCCAACACCACCAGAACTTTTGAACAGACCTTTGATTCTTATGTACAGAAAAACCCGTCTAAGTGGGATCTAGGAGCGAATATTCCTACGCTGGGATCTGTAAGAGGCAAGATCAAATTGTTCAGAAGATTCTCCTCGGGAACAACGAAAGGGATCAATGCTTCACCATGGGCCGACAATACAACGTTTGACATCAACAATTCAGGCGTACAGCTAAAAGTACAGGATTATTATAAGGTAACAAACAATGATGACAAATGGAATGGAATCTCCAGTCTGCTTAATGAAGCAAAGAATGATACAAATGGCAAGCTTTTCGTTAATTTCACCAGCGGCTATAAGCCTGGAATCTTCGGTATTCCAAGTATTCCTACGGTATCCAATAATATTAATCCAAGACTTAAAACATTCTTCCAGACCAATACTCAGGAACATTCGGAATCATGCCGATTGATTTTGTGAATGCTGAACTTTCCCAGTTGATCGTTAACACCAATTTCTAAATTATTATTTGTTAGATTTATTCAAAGGCTGTCTCTTTTTGAGGCAGCCTTTTTATTTTAAAATGAAATTGAGAGAAAAAACTGCTTCGGATTGAAACAGTCTTTCTTTACAAAGTAAAAAAGTGTAAATCAAAAGTTACTTCTGAATTCCGTAAGCTGCCAGTATTTTGTTGAAGATCTCTATATTTTCAAACAGTCCTGTGAATTCTTTTGAATTCGGTCCGTAAGCAAAAACACTTGATGGAATGGAAGTATGGTCATTTGTACTGAAGTTTCCGAATACCCACCCATCTTTGAGACTCCCATCCAAAAGCGTTAAGCCTCCAGTTTCATGATCTCCTACAACTATGACCAATGTTTCTTTATTTTCATCAGCAAACTTCATAGCCTTTCCTACCACATGATCGAAATCCAGTAATTCTGTGACCAGCTGCTCTATATTGTTGCTATGGCCTCCGCCATCTGTCTGCGAAGCTTCAATCATCATAAAGAAGCCTTTTTTATTGCTTTTTAAATCATTTAAAGTGAGATCAAATGCATCAGCAAGCCAGTTTCCCCTTCCATTGGTAACCCTTTGTGAAGCCAAAGGATCAATCACCAGAATGCGGTTATTTATTTTAGTTACCGATTTAAGATCCTGGTAAAGGTCAATTTTCGCTGCTTTGAATTTCTGCAGATTTTCCTGGGATAATCCGCTTGTAGGCCCACCGATCAGAATTTTTGTTTTGGAGGCGGCAAAGTCTTTCAGGATAGGTTCCGAACTGTTTCTGTTATCTGAATGAGCATAGAAGTCTGCAGGAGTAGCATCTGTAACATCTCCTGTAGAAATCAGTCCGGAAACCAGTCCTTTTTCCGCAATAATATCAGGGATTTGTGCCAGTGCTTTTCCCATATTATCAACACCGACAAAAGTGTTTTTGGTTTTTACACCGGTTGCAAATGCTGTAGAACCCGGTGCCGAGTCTGTAATATAGGCATTGGATGAATTGGTTTTGGAAAGTCCTGTGGATTTCATATTGAAAACGTTCAGCTTTCCTTTATTCGCAGTAAAGGCAGCATAATATTGTGGTAAAGAAGTTCCGTCAGGTATAAGAAGGATCACATTCTTTACTTTTTTCTCCACCCCGTCTGTTTTATAGGTAGGCGTATACGTACTGTACTCTTTTGTATTTTTATAAAAGTTTTTCGGAATAGTGTTCATAAATTTTTTAAGATCAGGAATATGATCGGTATTGATATAATCTACTCCTAAATCCATCAGATTTACCCATGCATTCGGAAAGTCCGGAGCTCCGTAAAAACGAACTGGTTTCTGCTGATCATGAGCTTTGTCAACCGCACTTTTAATTTTTGCAGTTTCCTCATCCCTTGGAATTCCTTTCCCATTCCATTTTACCAATCCGGGAAGGTCTGCACTGAACATTCCGATTCTTTTCAGCTGATCTGCCGAATAGTTTTTATCAAGATCTCCGTCAAAATAAAGGTAGCTCGGATAGCTTTTAAAATCTTCCGGCTGAGGACGGCCTCCGGTAATCACAATTTTAATTCCTGAATTTCCGGTGATCTCAGGATACTTTTTTAAAGTATTGACCAAAGCTGCCAATGACGTTTTATAATCCTGTTTAATATCGATCAGCAACTGAAGCTTTTTACCGGCATCAGGATAGATATTTCCTTTATTCAGCTTAATCTGTTTTGAAATATTGTCGAGATAGAGATTCTCTAAGGTTCTGTCTGCGGAAAGCTCTTTTTCGGTATGGGCTACCCAAAGTTTTCCCTTGACCAGAAATACATCTGCCTCTATAGAACCAAAATTGGCATAATAAGCCTGCCAAAAAGGGATCTCCTGCATATAATCATTATGCGAATGTGCATTCCCTACATTGTAATTTAAATAATTCTGTGCCTGGTTTTCGGAAAAAACAGCCAGGGCCAGAACGGCTAAAATTTTTGATAATTTCATTCGTTTATCGTTATTATTTTATAGGTCAGATGGAACGACCTATCTCCATACCTTTGAAAAAAACTATATCATCACAGAGTGTTCTGCAATGATATAGTGGTTTATATATAGATTAAATTTTACCAGCCCTCATTTTGTTTAATGATCCCGTGACTGTTTACGATTTCAGCCTGTGGAACTGCCCAAACATTATGTACAGCTGGATTAAAGTTTCTTGCGGCCCAGACTACCTGCCCATTGATACCATGCAGAGGTTTAGCATAAGCTGCCTGAGCATCTCCCCAACGCACAAGGTCTCTGTGTCTGTCTGCCCATTCTCCTGCCAGTTCGCAACGTCTTTCATGCTTCAGATCTGCCATTGTACATCCGTTTTTCGGAGAAAGACCTGCACGCACTCTGATCATATTGATCTCCTGATCTGCAGATTTCCCCTGCATCAGTAAAGCTTCTGCTTTGATCAGGATAACCTCCGCATAACGCATAATCGGAACGGCAAGGTCTGTACACGGATAATCTCCGTTGGCACTCACGTGGCCGCTGTTCAGCTGATATTTGAAGGCATCCATATATTTATTGAACTGGTATCCGGTAAGAGAATTACTGGAAGCATAGATTCTTTCCTTTCCGTTAAAAGTAAACTTATCCCCAATTTTAAGAATGGTAGCACTTCTTCTGGTCACCGGTTTCGTATTCATCATACAGTTCTTTTGTCGGCTGGAAATATCCCCATCCGTTATATTCTCCCCAACCTTTGTTTTCAAGCATTACTCCCGGCAGGATACTGCCCCAGGCTGTAAACTTAGGTGTTCCCGGAACAGACCAGATGTATTCTGAGCTGTAGTTATTTTCAGCTTTGAAAACATCAGCAAAGTTACCCAATAAAGCTCTGTTTCCTTTGGTCATTACTTCGTTGGCCCAGAATTCTGCGTTATTCCAGTCTTTCATAAACAGGTATACTTTTGCTAACAATGCCCATGCTGCCGCTTTATGAGGTCTTCCATAATCTTTTGCAGGAAGCTCTGCCTGGGCAGGTAATAATTCTGCAGCTCTTTTCAGATCATTCACTATGTAAGTGTAATTCTCCATTACGTTGGCTGCTCTTGGAATTGGATTGGGATCCGGATCCTTTGAACGGTCGATAATCGGAACTCCTGCTTTTTCGTTTCCGTAAGAATAGGCAAGTTCAAAATACATTCTGCTGCTCATGAACAAAGCTTCTCCAAGGTATTTGTTTTTAATAGCCTGTGAAGTCTGGATATTGTCAACATTACGGATCACACGGTTAGCCACTCCGATCACATTGTATCTTTTATTCCATTGGGTTTCAAGGTCTCCTGCTGCGATATAATTGCTGCTGAAGTTTTTTGCATTATCTGCTTCACTTTTTGCCCTTCCTGTTACCATATCATCACTGGCATTGATAAACCAGAACAAACCTCTTCCGTAGAATTCTCCGTCAAACAAAGGCTTATACATGGCATTTGCTCCGGTAATCAGATCGTTTTCCGTTTTCCAGAAACTGGCCTCAGTAGGGGTTCCTTCCGGCTGAACATCCAGCTCTCCTGTACAGGATAAAAGCATTACGGATATTCCTGATATTAAAAATATTTTATTGAAAAATTTCATTTTCTTACTTTTTGTTGGTTAAAAATTATAGTCCGATCTCTACTCCAAAGATGAATGAACGTGCCTGAGGATATCTTCCGGTATCTACTCCGTAGGAGTTCATTCCTACTTCAGGATCAAATCCTGTATATTTCGTTATCGTAAACAGGTTGTTAGAAGTCATATAAATTCTCACTTTGTTTACATCCAGTTTTCTATACAATTCTTTTGGTAATGAATATCCGATGGTAAGGTTCTTCAGTCTTAGGTAAGACCCGTCCTCCACATAGAAATCTGATACTTTGGAGTAATTACCACTCGGGTCACCGTGTACCAGCCTTGGAATATCGGTATTGGTGTTCTGAGGAGTCCATGCATTCAGGATATCTCTGTCCATATTATAATTCTGTCCTGTACCGCCCGGATTCAAGGAAATAAACTTCATTCCGTTGAATATTTTATTACCGTAAACTCCCTGGAAGAATAAGTTCAGATCAAAGTTTTTCCAGGTCATGTTATAAGAAAATCCGTAAGAGAACTTAGGATAAGGACTACCAAGATTGACAAAATCGTTATTATTAAGCACACCAGTATTTCCTTCTTTCTTCAGGAATTTGATATCTCCGGGTTTTGCATTCGGCTGGATAAGGTTTCCGTTGGCATCTTTATAATTATTGATCTCTTCCTGAGTCTGGAAAATTCCTCCGGTCTTATAACCATAGAAAGAATACAGAGGATCACCTACTTTCACGCGGGTTGGTTTCAACACTCCTCTTACCCCATTGTCATTGATAAAGATCTCATCTACATTGGCAAGCTGCTTCACCGTATTTTTTAGTTGACTCATTGTCGCTCCAACTGAGAAAGTAAAATCATCGGAGACTACTTTGTTGTAATTGATCCCCAGCTCATATCCTTTATCCTGGAATAATCCGGCATTCACATACTGATTATTGTACGTTGCCGTACTCGGTAAGCTTACGTTGAAGATCTGATCTTTGGAATTTTTCACGAAGTAGTCAAACTGTAAAGAAAGACTGTTATGAAGAAATGAAGCATCTACCCCGAAGTTGGTCTGCTCAGATTTACCCCATTTCAGATCCGGGTTGGGACGTGTGGTGGCATAATAAGCTATATTCTGAGAAGGATCCTGTCCGAAAATAACGTTGTTATCTCTCGTCATCAAAGGATTTACAGCTTGTGGTGAAATTCCTCCAAGATTCCCAAGAATACCATAACTTCCTCTCAACTTCAGGCTTGAAAGCCATGAAATATCCTTCATAAAGTTTTCTTTCGAAACCACCCATGCCCCGGAAACAGCATAATAATTAGCAAATCTGTTTTGTTTGGCTACCAGTGAAGAACCATCGCGTCTTCCCAATAAACTCACGATATACTTTCCTGCATAGTCATAGTTTACCCTTGCCAGATAAGAAACCAAAGTCTGTTTGAACCGGTAGCTGGAAACATCTTTATTGGTGTCTGCTGCATTCTGAAGATGTTGGAAAACCTCAGCTTCACTTCGGAAATCATACGATTTTGCCACAAAGCCGTCATCAATCGTTTTCTGGAAAGTAAAACCTCCAAGGAAGTCAAAATTATGCTGTCCTAAAGCTATTTTATAAGTCAGCAACTGTTCTGCAAGTGCTGTAGAAGAATTGTTGGATTGGTATTCCAAATTATTGGTATCAAAAATTTTCCCGACTTCCAGAACTCTGTACGTGAAGTTCTTTACATCTCCCAGTTTAAAAGTCTGTGAGAAGTTGGAACGGAATTTTAAATCTTTGGCCAGCGTAATTTCAGCATAAGGATTGATCAAAATCTCATGAGTAGGATTTCTGATACTGATCCTTTTAAGATAAGCAACAGGATTGATCATATCTCCATATCCACCAGCCACATCAATCGGAAGTCCTGAAAATGCACCACTGGGTGTATATACCGGAACATTCGGCGGATAATACATGGCAGCAACCAAAGCTCCTGTATATCCACTTTTGGTATCGGCTGTATTTCCGTCAGAGTAATTGTAGTACATGTTTTCTCCGATCGTCAGCCAGTCTTTAACTTTATGTTCAGAATTCACTCTGAAATTGTATCGTTTTGCCTGGGTATTCAATAAAATTCCCTCTAGGCTTCTGTGGTTCATCCCTACAAAATATCTGGATTTTTCACTTCCTCCGCTAAGGTTTACATTATATTCCTGAATAGTTCCTGTTCTGAAAATTTCTTTCATCCAGTCTGTTCTGGTAATTCTTCCGTCAGGATACTGATTGGGATTAAAAGCCATCGGTAAGCTTCCCAGTTTTCCGGCATTTTCATAGGCTTTGTACATGACATCCTGGAATTCTGCTGCATTCAGGGATTCTTTCAGCCTCCATGCCTGGTTTACGCCATATTTAACATCAAAATCTACGGTAAGATTTCCCTTCTTTCCTTTTTTAGTGGTAATAAGGATAACCCCTCCGGAGGATCTGGCTCCGTAAATGGCTGCAGAAGCATCTTTCAGTACAGAAATATCCTGAATATCGTTTGGATTGATAGACGGTGTTCCGTTGAAAACTACCCCATCCACTACATACAGAGGAGTTTCTCCGTTGATCCCCCCAAACCACGGATATTGACCTTAGGTGATCCGTTGGGATCTCCACCCTCATTCACAACAGTTACTCCGGGAGCCTTGCCCTGAAGAACTTCCCCTACTCCGGATAAAGATCTGGAAGTAAGCTTATCCAGTGAAGCCTCCGAAACAGCCCCGGAAACTTTACTTTTTTCTGCGTTCCGTACCCAACCACGACAATCTCGTCGATGGATTTTTCTTTTAAGCTGTCTTTTTTCTGAGCGAGGAACATCGGTGAAGCTGATATTGCACCAATAAGTAATACCCTACCTGTTAAATAAGTTACAGAGACAGGGATTTTAAATACATTCATGATATCCTTTTTGATTAGGTGCAAAATTAGAACAGCCTGCACCCACCTATCATTAAGGTTTTCTTATGTTTTTATTAAGAAATTTTGGCTTTTTTCAGACACCCTCTACCACAAAACAAAATTAAACAACTGTATTTCAGTAATATATGTAATTAAAAGTAATCATTCCTCAAATATTGTATGCATGGTTGAGATTAAGTTTACTTTAAGTTTATGCAAAACAGAAAAACAAATGAAGAAAACGTTAAAATTATTTCAGGAATAATAAATAACTGAGTTCATTTTTCTTTTTTTACATTTGCTGAAAATAGATTTTACTTTTGAACAAAGACATTTAAAAAACGTCTCTTTGACATCAGAAGAAAAATAAAACATTAAACATCATACGAATTCAATGACCATCATTATTACAGGAACCTCATCAGGAATCGGGTTTGCATTGGCAGAATATTTTGGTAAAAAAGGACATAAAGTATATGGCCTGAGCCGGAAGCATACAGAAAGTAAATACTTCAAATCCATACCTACGGATGTAACAGATAATACCGCTGTACAGAATGCCGTTGCGGAGGTTTTAAAAACAGAAAGCAAAATTGATGTTCTGATCAACAATGCCGGAATGGGAATGGTAGGCGCAGTAGAAGATTCTACGAAAGAAGATATTTTAAAATTGTTCAGCCTGAACCTTGCCGGACCTGTACAGATGATGAGTGCTGTCCTTCCGAACATGCGTGCGCATAAATTTGGAAAGATCATTAATGTTTCCAGCATCGGAAGTGAAATGGGTCTTCCTTTCCGTGGATTTTATTCAGCGTCAAAATCGGCATTGGATAAAGTAACCGAAGCAATGAGATATGAAGTATATCCATGGAATATCGACGTTTGCTCTCTGCATCTTGGAGATATAAAAACCAATATAGCAGACAACCGAGTGATTGCACAGATTTCCCAGCCTTACAAAAACGTTTTTGACAAAGTATATGCTTTGATGAACTCCCACGTAAATGACGGAACTGATCCTTTGGAAGTAGCAGAATACGTTGAAAAACTTTTAGCAAAAGATAAATGGAAAGCTCATTATTATTTTGGTAAATTCGGGCAGAAAATCGGGGTTCCTTTGAAATGGATTCTTCCGCAGGGAACTTATGAGAATTTGATGAAAAAATATAATAAACTGGATAAAAATTAGTTGATTGATAAGGCGCATTGTCATTCTGAACACTGACTGAAAGTCTGCGGACATAGTTCAGAAGTGCAGTGAAGAATCTTTTTACTGAAGATTTCAATTCCCTTAACATTCATAATGATAAATTGAAACTGTTTCTGAAAATATTTTTTGTACTGTTCTGCGTTTTTACACAAGCGCAGAAGAAGCAGTATTGGCTGATTGATACAGAAACCAAGATCAGAAAAAAGTAAAAGATTCTACCTCTGCAGTAAAATTCCTGGATTCATTAGCACAGAATAACTATTTCTTTACCAGACTGAAAGACGTAAAAGTAAAGGGAGACAGTACTGAAATTTTCTATGATAAAGGAAAGAACTTTAATGAAACTTATGTAAACCTCACAGATTCTCTGGTTCAGAAACTGAAAATTCAGAAAGATTTTTTCACTAAAAATTTAGATTCCACCAAAAAAAGTATCAACAAGACGTATATTGATGAGGGCTATTCTTTCAGCAGAATCAAATCTAAATATAAAGGTCAGAAAAACGGCTATCCGATCGTAGAACTTGACATCAATAAAAACGATAAAAGAACGATCAACGGATTTGTAGTAAAAGGATATGAAAAAGTTCCCAAACGATTTATTAAAAACCTTGAAAAGGAATTTAAAGGCAAAAATTATGATGACAAAAACCTTTTAGCCATCAATAAAACCTTCCAGAGCCATCCTTTTTTAACGCTGGAACGGCAGCCGCAAACTCTGTTCACAAAAGATTCCACCAGCATTTTTCTGTTCCTGGAAAAGAAAAAGACCAATACTTTTGACGGGGTAATCGGTTTCGGGAACGATAAAACTTCCAAGTTTACCTTAAACGGAACGATGAATGTGAATTTCAGGAATATGTTCAACGGTTTTGAAACCGTCAATTTATACTGGCAGAGAAACCCGGATAAAGGACAGACTTTCGATCTCCAGGTGGATATTCCGTACCTGTTCAAATCCAATGTCGGGATGAATGCGAAAGTGAATATCTACAGGCAGGACTCTACGTTTGCCAATGTGAAGTTCCTTCCTGCTTTCTATTATCACATCAATAACCGGAACAAAATAGGTTTAAGAGGAACCCTGGAAAGCTCTACCATTATTGACTCCTTATACGTTCAGGGGAAAGACTATAACAAAAAAGGGATCGGGGTATGGTTTGAAATGACGGAACCTACCGATATTGATCTTTTCCTTTATAAGACAAGGATCAATGCAGGATATGATTTTTTGACAACCACCTATTCTAAAGATAATATCAAAGCTAATCAAAACCAGTTTTATTTCTTTGGGGAACACAATTATCATATTTCCGGAAACCATTTCCTGAATATTAAAGGGGAAGGAGCCATGATGGATTCAAAAATAGAATTCTCCACCAATGAATTATACCGTTTCGGAGGGTGGAATTCCATGCGTGGATTCAATGAAAACTCGCTCGCCGCCGACTTCTATTATTATGGAAGCCTGGAATACCGGTATCTTATCGGTAATCAGGCCTTCTTCGATGTCTTCGGGCAATATGGACAGCTCAATAATAAATCTTTGAATGTAAGGCCTAAACTTTACAGTGTCGGGCTTGGTTTCAATTTCTTTATTCCTATCGGCCTGATGAGCTTCCAGCTGTCTAACGGTAATGAATTTGGAAATCCTTTCAAATTTAATGATACAAAAATCCACTGGGGAATTCTGAGCAGGTTTTAGAAATAGAAAGGAAGAGGGTAGCTGGAGGCCGGAAGTTATCGAAGTCACTGTTTTACTATCCTGTTATTTCTATAGAAAGATTTTCTTCAAAAACTTATTACTGAGGGCTTCAAGAACTTGACAACACCGCAATAACTTCCTGCTTCCCTCTCCCAGCACTGTCTAATGGTAATGAAAAGGAAGAGGGAAGCTGGAGGCCGGAAGTTATCGAAGTCACTGTTTACTATCCTGTTATTTCTATAGAAAGATTTTCTTCAAAAACTTATTACTGAGGGCTTCAAGAACTTGACAACACCGCAATAACTTCCTGCTTCCCTCTCCCAGCGCTGTCTAATGGTAATGAATTGGAAAGTCCTTTTAAGTTTAATGATACAAAAATCCACTGGGGAATTCCGAGCAGGTTTTAGAAATAGAAAGGAAGAGGGAAGCTGGAGGCCGGAAGTTATCGAAGTCACTGTTTTACTATCCTGTTATTTCTATAGAAAGATTTTCTTTAAAAACTTATTACTGAGGGCTTCAAGAACTTGACAACACCGCAATAACTTCCTGTCTCCCTCTTCCAGCGCTGTCTAATGGTAATGAATTGGAAAGTCCTTTTAAGTTTAATGATACAAAAATCCACTGGGGAATTCTGAGCAGGTTTTAGAAATAGAAAGGAAGAGGGTAGCTGGAGGCCGGAAGTTATCGAAGTCACTGTTTTACTATCCTGTTATTTCTATAGAAAGATTTTCTTCAAAAACTTATTACTGAGGGCTTCAAGAACTTGACAACACCGCAATAACTTCCTGCTTCCCTCTCCCAGCTTCCTACCTTATAATAATATATAATAAAGCAAAATCCCTTATACAAAGGGCATTTTCAATTTTACCTTTCTATTAATTCTTCCTGTTAAAAAATATTAAATCGTATTTTTATTTTAATACATCATTAAAATACAGGTAACAGTGCCCTGCTAAATTTGTCTTCAAAAAAATGAAGAAAACTCTAGCCACTTTTGCCGTTTTTTTACTTCCTCTTTATTTTTCTGCCCAGGAAATCAATATTACCGGAAATGTAAAATCAGAAAACGGTTCCAGTGTTTCCGGTGTGAATATCACCGACAAAAATACAGGAAAGACCGCAACTACTGATGAAAACGGTAATTTCACCATTTCTGCAAATCCCAAAGATATTCTTGAATTCTTTGCTCCTGACTTTTCTGTTTATACCGTTGAGGTTTCTTCCAAAAAACAGTATTCCGTTGTTTTAAAAAAGCCGAACGAAAAGCAGATTGAAGGAGTCGTTATTACCGCTTTGGGTATTGCCAAGAAAAAGAAAAGATTGGTTATGCCACTCAGGAAGTGGGAACAAAGCAATTTGAAACGATTACCACACCAAGTATCGGGAATTTATTCTCCGGACAGGTTGCAGGTCTGAATGTTTCCAATCCAACAGGAATGCAGCAGGCTCCACAGTTTACGCTGAGAGGAAATTCAAATCTTATTTTTGTTATTGACGGTGTCATTGTGGAAAAAGAGGTCTTCCAGAATTTAGATCCCAACAATATTGAAAATATTAACGTTCTGAAAGGTGCTACAGCTTCTGCCTTATATGGATCAAGAGGCCGCTACGGAGCCGTTTTGATCACCACAAAAAATGCGAAGAAGAAGGGATTCTCTGTTGAATTCTCCCAAAATACGATGATCACAGGAGGGTTTACCAATCTCCCGAAAACTCAGACCGAATATGGTAACGGTTCTCATGGGAAATATGAATTCTGGGATGGGGCTGACGGGGGAGTTAATGACGGAGATATGATCTGGGGTCCAAAGTTTGTTCCCGGGTTGCAGATTGCCCAGTGGAACAGTCCGATCAGGGATAAAGTAACAGGCCAGGTCGTTCCGTGGTACGGAGCTGTAACAGGAACCCAGTATGATGATAAATCAAGGTATGAAAGAGTTCCGATCGACTGGAAATACCATGATAACTTAAATACTTTTTAAAACCTGCGGTTATCAACAATAATAACTTTGCTATCAGCTACAGAAATAACAAGGACGTCTACAGGTTCTCCGGGAATTTCATGAATTATGATGACAGGGTCCCGAATTCCTATCTTCAGAAATACGGAATCAACTTCTCTTCTGAAAACCATCTTGGTGAAAAATTAATCTTTGATACAAAATTTAACTTCAACCAGGCCTTCACCCCTAACATCCCCAACTACGATTACAACCCAAGCGGACACATGTACACCATCCTGATCTGGATGGGAGGTGATGTAGACGGCAAAGCGCTTAAAAATCATATGTGGATCCCAGGAAAAGAAGGAAGAGCACAGGCCAACTGGAACTACGCATGGTACAATAACCCATGGTTCGGAGCTGAGTATTATAAAAATCAGAACAGAACGAATATCATCAATGCACAGACAGGTTTAGAGTATAAAGCTACGCAGGATCTTTCGGTAAAAGGAAAAATATCCATTGTGGAAAACCACAGCAAAACGGAAATATTGAGCCCTTATTCCTATTTCAATTACAGTGCACCGAGAAGTGGCGGCTACATTCTGAAAGATAATAAAACATGGAACCTTAACTACGATATCCTGGCAACTTACAAGAAAAAAATATCTGATAACTTTGATTTCACCATCAATGCCGGAGGTTCTGCTTTCTATTATAAAAACAACAATAATGAAAGGTCTACGGACGGATTGAAAATTCCTGAAGTATACACCTTTGAAAACTCTATCGGAACACTGAAAAATTATACCTACCTGAAGGAAAAGCTGATTTACAGTGCTTATTCTACAATTGATATCGGATTGTACAACGCTTTCTTCATTAATATCTCAGGGCGTAATGACTGGTCATCCACACTTCCTAAAGCCAACAGGTCTTACTTCTACCCTTCTGCATCCGTAAGTGCGGTTATTTCAAACCTGGTAAAAATGCCGGAGTCCATCAATATGTTAAAGCTTTCCGCTTCATGGGCCAAAGTAGCGTATGATTTCCAGCCTTATGCGATCAGGAATTATTATCTGAATAACCAGGGAATCACATTCAATGGAAATCCTACGTATTATTATCCAACAACCCTGAACGTAGAAAACTCTTTGAAGCCGGAACAGACAAAATCATATGAATTAGGGTTAAGTGCAGGTTTCCTGAATAACAGAATTACCCTGGATGCCACTTATTTCAGAACATTGGATTATAATAATATTCTCCAGTTCCCGGCAGCTGAATCCTCAGGCTTCACTTCACAATATGTAAACGGGAATGAGTATACCACGAAAGGTTTTGAAATTACTCTTGGTATGGTTCCGGTAAAAACAGCTGATTTCAGCTGGAAAACCTTAATCAACTGGAGTACTTATGAACAAAAGCTGACTTCCATTTATGATAATATGCCCAACTATCAAAATATTAAGTTGGGTGAAAGAATGGACAGCTATTATGACTATACATGGCAAAAGTCTCCGGACGGAAAAGTCATTCTTGATGCCAATACAGGAATGCCAACAAGAGCTAATGCCCCAACGAACTTAGGACATTTCAATCCGGACTGGACTTTTGGTTTTAATAACACCTTTAAATACAAGAAGTTTACTTTAAATATAGGAATCGATGGCAGCATCGGCGGTGTCATGAGATCGCAGGTTGTTGAAAAGATGTGGTGGGGAGGAAAACATCCTAATTCTGTAGCGTACAGAGATCTTGAGTATGCAAATCCGGGAACGTATTATTTTGTACCGGATGGGGTAAATTACAATCCTGCGACAGGCCTTTATACTCCGCATACAAAAGCAATCAGCTTCCAGGACTGGGCACAGAATTATCCATACCAGGCAAGAGTAACACAGGATGAAAGCGAAGAATTTGCCAACGTTTTCGACAGGACTTTCGTTAAGCTCAGATCTGTAGTCCTGGAATATGACTTTTCTTCGTTACTAAACCCGAAAGGAATGGTAAAAGGCTTTACTGCCAATATTTCTGCCTACAATCTGGCGATGTGGAAAAAATCCAAGAACCTTTACTCCGATCCGGATTTCCAGATCAGGTCAGGCAGAAGCGGAGATATCGCTAATGATATCCAGGACCCATCCAGCAGATGGTTCGGAATCGGTTTTAATCTTAAGTTTTAACTAAAAAGTACATCAAGACAATGAAAAATACCATAAAGAATATAAAAGGACAAAAAGGTAAAACGGCAAAATGGCTGATGAGGTCTATAGTTGCTGCAGGACTTCTGACATTGGCTTCATGCGAATCCAACCTTGACACCATCAATGAAAATCCTAATGACCAGGCCAGCATTGAGCCTAAATATCTTCTAACCTATGTGGAAAAATATACATTTCAGGTCAATGGAGATAATATGTATGCTTCAAGAATGATGATCGGTACCGACGGCGAGAATTCTTATCAGTATATGAAATGGAATGACACCTCTTTTGAAGTGTATACCAAAGGACTCCTGAATACAGGAAAAATGATGCAGGAAGCAGAGAAAAGAGGAAATAAAAATTATCTGGCCATCGGGAAATTTCTGAGAGCCTATCATTTTTTCAACATCAGCTTAAAAGTGGGAAGTGCCCCCTATTCTGAGGCAGCCAAAGGTGAATCCGGAATCACACAGCCTAAATATGACACACAGGAAGCGATCATGGCCGGAATTTTATCAGAGTTGAAAGAAGCCAATGATCTTATTAATACCAGCGACAAAATTGAGGGGGATATTGTATACAACGGAGATGCCTTAAAGTGGAAAAAACTGATCAACTCCTTCCGTCTGAAAATTCTGATCACTTTATCTAAAAAAACAACGGTAGGAAGCTATAATATCGCTTCAGAATTTGCATCCATTGCAGGAAGCCAGTCTCTTATGACCTCCATTGCGGATAACGGCGAACTTAAGTTTGCTGATGCCGCAGACAGCAGGTACACGATGTTTAATAACAGCGGATACGGCTCCAGTTTGTATATGGCAGATTATTTCATCAATATGTTCAAAGACAGACATGACCCGCGTTTGTTTACTTTTGCAGCACAGACTACGGGAGCAAAAGAAGCAGGAAAAGCAATCACAGATTATACAGCTTATAACGGTGGAAATCCTACTTCGCCGTATTCTGACAATGCGGCTCTGATCACTGCTAAAAATATTTCCAAAGTAAACGACCGCTTCTATAAAGATCCTACCAATGAACCTGCTTCTGTATTAAGCTATTCAGAACTTGAGTTTATCCTGGCCGAGGCTGCGGCAAGAGGCTGGATTTCCGGATCTGCAAAAACACATTATGATAATGCGATCAAAGCCAGTTTCAGTTTTTATCAGACGTATGTAAAAAATCCGGGACAATATTTCTCAGGTTTTGATGTGAATCAGTACCTTACAACGCCTTTAGTCGTTTATAATGACGCCGATCCTTTACAGACACAGCTGGAAAAGATCATGACTCAAAAATACATGACTATGTTCCATCAGGCGCAGTGGACTTCTTATTATGATTATTTAAGAACAGGCTATCCGAATTATCCGTTAAAGTCCGGAGTTGCTGCACCTTTCAGGTTCAGATACCCGCAATCTGAATACAATTATAACAGCAATAATCTAAAAGCTGCTTTAAACGCTCAGTACGGAGGTAATGATAATATCAACTCCAAACCATGGTGGTTACAATAAAAATCTGATTATTTTTATATAAAAACGAAGAAACCGCAGGAAAATCCTATTAACTTGCGGTTTCTTTCTTATTACGATTGAACATGAACAGAAGAGAATTTTTAGAGAAATCAAGTCTTTTATTAGCAGGTTTAGGAACTTCAGGCGTACTGCATCCTTCCATTTTAAAAGCTTTAGCCATTGATCCGGCTGCCCAGTCTACATTTTATGATGCAGAACATGTCGTAATCCTGATGCAGGAGAACCGTTCTTTTGACCATGCTTTTGGTGCTCTTAAAGGAGTAAGGGGCTTTTTAGATAAAAGAGCTTTTGTAAAGCAGGATGGACATTCTGTTTTCTTTCAAAAGAATGACGAAGGGAAATATGCATCTCCCGCCCGTCTGGATTTAAGAAATACGAAATCTACCTGGATGAGCTCTCTGCCTCATTCATGGGCAGATCAGCAAAAAGCGCTTAACAAAGGAAAATTTGACCAGTGGCTTCAGGCCAAAGCTTCAGGCAATAAAGATTATAAAAATATTCCGCTGACATTAGGCTATTACAACCGTGAGGACCTTCCGTTTTATTATCAGCTGGCTGATGCATTTACCATATTCGACCAGTATTTCTGTTCTTCCCTTACCGGGACTACTCCTAACAGATTATTCCTTTGGTCGGGTACATTGAGAGAACAGCAAAACGGAAAAGTGAAAGCCAATGTTGTCAATGAAAATATTGATTACGATAAAGCGAGACAGGCCAAATGGAAAACCTTCCCGGAGATTCTGGAACAGCAGAATGTTTCGTGGAGAATTTACCAGAATGAAATCAGTCTTCCAAAAGGAATGTCCGGCGAGCAGGAAGCCTGGCTGAGTAATTTTACCGATAACCCGATTGAATGGTTTTCAAAATTCAATGTTAAGTTTTCGAAAGGATATTATGAAAACATCCCCAATATCATAACCTATCTGAAAAAGGAAATTGAAAAAAATCCTGATCAGAAAAAACGGCTGGAAGCTATGCTGGCTGAAGTTCAGGAAGACCAGGTAAAATACCATCCTGATAATTATTCAAAACTTTCAGAAGAAGAGAAAAACCTTCACGAAAAAGCTTTCACCACCAATATAAATGATCCTGATTACTGGAAGCTGGAAATAGGAAAAGATGAAAACGGAGAAAGGCTTGTAGTTCCTGAAGGTGATGTATTATTCCAGTTCCGTAAAGATGTGGAAGAGAAAAAGCTTCCGCTGGTTTCATGGCTGGTGGCACCCGAACATTTTTCTGACCATCCGGGATCACCGTGGTATGGAGCATGGTATATTTCCGAGGTTCTGAATATTTTGACCAAAGATCCTGAAACCTGAAAAAAACAATATTTATCATCAATTATGATGAAAACGACGGCTACTTTGATCATGTACTGCCTTTCGCCCCTCCGATGAATCCAAGCCAGCCCGTTGATATGAACGGAAAAGAAGGTGCAGAATATGTAGACAGGTCCCAGGAATATATGTCCGATCCCTCTTTAAAAAATTATGAAAAAATTGAAGGAACCGTAGGATTGGGCTACAGGGTTCCCATGATCATTGCTTCCCCATGGACAAAGGGCGGTTTTGTTAATTCCGAAGTATCAGACCACACTTCGGTATTACAATTCCTGGAGAAATTCATCATGAAAAAATTCAATAAGAATGTTCATGTTGAGAATATCAGTGACTGGAGAAGAGCGGTATGCGGAGATCTTACCTCTGCGTTTAATTCTTCCAGTGTAAAAGCTCCGCGGATGGATTATCTGAATCAGAAAGATTACGCCAAAACCATCAATGCTGCCAAAAATAAGCCGGTACCCAACCTGAAATGGTATTCTGAAAATGAACTGAATGAGAATTTACTTGATATTCAGGAAAGAGGTTTGAAACCATCCAATCCTTTACCTTATCATTTCCATGTCAATTTGGAAGGGAAAAAGATCAAAATGTCCAATTTAAAAGAGAATGGAGTTCCGCTTTTGGTGTATGACAGGACTCAATTCAACAATAGCAGTTATCATTTTTCATATGCCTTATATTCCAGACAGACACTATCCCATGCTGTACATTCAGGAGCATATGATTACGAAATTTTCGGTCCCAATGGCTTTTTCAGGAAGTTTAAAGGAGATAATATTCCGGAAACAGAGGTTATTTTGACCAATACAACTTCAAAAATCAGATCGAACTGACCATCAGAACTCATCAAAAGAAAAATATTTCTATAATCCTGGAAGATCTGTACAGAAAAACGAAGAAATCCATTGCTGTACAAAAAACGGAAGAAAAAATTATTATCGATCTTGATAAATATAAAGGCTGGTATGATCTGAAAGTCAAATTAAACGATCACCTGTGGCATTTTGCCGGAAGAATAGAAACCGGAAAAGTTTCCGTTTCCGATCCGCACTGGGCTTAAAAAAGGCTTATAATAGTAATAAAAACCTGTACAAATTTGTACAGGTTTTTTTGAGTTATTTCACAACTATAATGCATTACATATGACAAATAAATACTCATATAAAAAATGTGGTATATTTTTTCACCGTATACTGAATTTTCTTATCTTCACTTAACTAATTAACAGTGTCATGAAAAAACTAAATTTAACTATTGCAGCGTCTTTATTTACGCTTGCTCTATCAGGGAATCTGAGCGCACAGGATACCAATACAGATACCCATACAGTCACAGTTTCTATTCCTGAAGTGGCCCTGGTAGATATTGAGCCAGCTGCCACAAAAAACATTACTCTTGGCTTTACAGCGCCTACAGAAGCAGGAAATCCTATTATTCCTGCTGCGGCCAACACTACTTTATGGCTTAATTATTCTTCCATTAAATCTGTTGCAGACCCTACCCGTAACGTAAGTGTAAAAATGAACGCTATCATTCCGGGAGTTGATATCCACGTAACTGCTGCTGCTGCTACCGGAGCAGGTGCAGGAACGTTAGGAACATCTGCAGGTCTGCTGACCTTAAGTGCGGCTGACCAGACTATTATTTCCGGGATTGGAAGTGCTTATACAGGGAATGGCGCCAACAACGGCCACAATCTTACCTATGCGCTTGCTGCAGGAAGCGGCCCCGGAGGAGTAGCAGCCTACGCAGATTTACAGGCAACAGCCACTGTAGTAGCTACCGTTACCTATACAATATCAGACAATTAGAATTTAAACAAGATTCTATTTTTCATTCAAAAACAAGGAGAAGTTGTTATCAGTTTCTTCCTGGTTTTGTATTACTATGATTTAACTCCAAACTTTATATATGATAAAGCGTATTCTTATTTTGATCACCCTGATTTTGCAGTTCTGCTTTTTACATGCCGGCATTGTGATTCTCAACGGGCTTACGCATTCTTACAAAATAGAAAACGGAAAGGTTTATAAAGGGAAAATTGCCATTGAAAATACAGGCAGCAATCCTCAGAGTGTAAAAATATTTTTACAGGATTACACCTACCATGCTGACGGAACGATCAACTATACGGCATTACATACCAATAAACGCAGTAACGGGGAGTGGCTGAAACTCAATACCAATCTGGTTACTTTGAAAGGTAAGGAAAAGACTGAGGTATTTTATGAAATAACTGTTCCCAATGAGGCCATGGATCCGGGAAGTTATTGGAGCGTTATCATGGTAGAACCGGTAGAGGAGATAAAGCCCAGCGACAAAAAGCCTGGTGTAAGTATTACTTCTGTTATACGATATGCCATTCAGGTCATTACAGATATTGAAACTGAAAAGGCCAAACCGGACCTTAAATTTGAAAGTGTAAAAGTAGAAAAACAAGAAGGAAAGAAAACCGTAAAGATCGCAATTGCCAATAATGGCAATCTGTATTGTAAACCGACGGCAGCCATTGAAATCTATAACCGTAAGACAGGTGAAAAAGTGGGAACATACTCAAGTTTAACGATGGGACTGTTACCAAATACTTCCAAAACATTTTACATTGATATCAATACCGTACCACCGGATAAATACAGAGCCGCTATAATAGCCACAGATGAAGAGGAAAATGCATTTGCGCTGAATGTGGAATTAGAAGTAAAAAATGATTAGAACCTGGACATTATTTATTATCATATTATCATTCCCGGCATTTATTTTTCTCAGCAGCAATCCAACCGATTGACCAGTAAAAAAGATAGTTTAATGCCGGGAATGTCCACTTCTATTCCCTTTACATTAGAAAATAATTCAGCAGAAAGCAGGACTTATGATATTTCAGTCAGCACATCAAGTTCGTCTATACATCCTATTTTAGCTAAAGGGGAATTTCAGCTTGCTCCTTATGAAACATCAGCATATCTGGTTCCATTACGCATCGGTATAGAAACAGGAAAAGGTTCCTATTCTGTAACACTGAATATTGTTGATCGTAACAACGGAATATCTTTTACAAAGACTTCGGAAATCACAGTTTCCGGAAACAGGAATCTTTTGGTCACCATTCTGGATTCCCCTGAGTTTGTAAGAGCCGGAGAAACCATTAAGGCCTCTTTCCTTTTAAAAAATAATGGTAATGTAACCGAAAGCATTGCGCTGGAAAGTAAAAATGCAGTTGTTGACCATGAGTCATCGCTCATACTGGCTCCTAATGAATCAAAAATGATCAGCATTCACAAAGCCACAAGCCCGGATCTCATTCAAAATGAATTTCAGAACCTAAATCTTTCGGTACATCCGGCTGCCAATCCAAAAGAAAGCCAGGATTACTATTCAAGCACACAGGTTATATCGCTAAAACCCTCTGAAAAGGATATTTATCACAGGCTGCCGGTTGCTTTTTCTTTATCCTTTATCGGGATGCAGAATATGGGAATTTATCATGATGGTTTTCAGGGCGAAATCTATGGCAAGGGGACTCTTGATAAAGACAATAAAAATCAGGTCGAATTCAGGGCTGTCACACATAATCCTGTTGAACTTAACACTTTTACCCAATATGAGGAATATTTTGTGAATTATCAACGAAACAATTTTTTCTTCATCTCGGTGATAAAACCTATTCTTCATCCTATCTCACAGAGTTTGCAAGATACGGACGCGGGGCAGAAATCCGGTATGATTTTAATAAAGTAAGCTTTGGCGGATTTTATAATCATCCCAGATTCTTCAGAGATATAAAAGATGAATTGAATATCTATTCAGCCTTCAGGATCCGGAAAGAGTCTGAAATTTCTGTAGGTTATCTCTTTAAAACACCAAGAAAGGAAGAAATCAGGTATGGAGAGGTAAGACTTGATTCTGATGCTCATCTCCCCTACACAAAAGGAAAATTTAAAATTTCGAAAAACATCAACCTGTCCGGAGAATTAGCGTACAGTACAACGCAGAAAACAGACGGAACGGCTTATTTGCTTCAGGCAGAAGCCGTTTTCAAGAAGTTAAACGGAAGCTTGATATACATGAGAGCCAGCCCGGATTTTGCCGGATATTTTACCAATACGAATACCTTTAATGGAAATGTGTATTACAATATCACAAAAAAATCAGTGTATTTGCCAATTATATGCAGGATGCAAAAAACTTCCAACGGGATACCCTGTTGCTGGCTGCACCCTACAGAAAGTATTTCCAATATGGCATACAGTACAGATATCTGCCCAACGGTTTTATTACACTTAATAATGGCCATCAAACGTATAAAGACCGCCTGGAGCCCAAACAGTTTGACTATTATGAGCGTTATTTCAAAGTAAGTATCAATCAGCAGATCGGAGTGTTCCAGATCAACCTTGATGGGCAGTTTGGTAAAACGGATAATTACCTGACAGGTTTCAGCGGTAATTCCAGTTTCTATTCTGCCAATCTTTCCTTCCAAAAATTCAGAACCTCTTTTAACATTTTCGGGAGTTATGCCATCAGCTCAAGATATCAGCTTCAGAATCAAAAAAACCTTTATTATGGAGCAAGGATATTTAGCCGATTCTCTGATAAGACCAGTTTAAGCCTTTTTTATCAGAACAATTATATGCCGGAGGAATATTTTAAAGACAGGAATCTTTTTGAGCTTCTTTTTCACCAGCAATTATTTCCGGGAAACGAACTTGATCTTTCTGGAAGATATTCATTGCAAAGAGGAGAAATCGGGGATAAAGATTTTATATTTTCGATGCGTTATACATGGCGTCCCAATATTCCGGTGCAAAAAACTGCTGAGTATACTTCGCTGTCGGGCAATGTTGCCAACCTGGGGGTTAAAAAGACAGATGGAATCAGATTAATGCTTGGAAGTTATCTGTCTGTTACGGATAAGGATGGAAATTATATGTTTAAAAATGTTATTCCTGGTAATTATTTCCTTGAAATAGACCGTTCAACCACAGAAATCAATGACATCCCCACCCAGACATTTCCAGCCGCCCTTTCACTCGTGAATAAGGAGAATATTTTTAATTTCGGAATAACAGCTGCAGCCCATATTCAGGGATACGTGAGGTTCCTGGAAACAGGAGAAAAGGATCAGGCAGATATTGAACAGCTGCAATCAGGAAAAGGAAAGAAAAAAGAGAAAGTATTATTGTAGAAGCCAGCAATAACGACCAGGCTTTCCGTAAAGTATGCTATATAGGGGAAGAGTTTGATTTCACTTATCTCCGGCCGGGAGACTGGACTGTTAAAGTTTACCGTAACGGACTGGATAAGCGCTATAAAATATCTACAGACAAATTTATGTTTACATTAAAACCTTCGGAAACAAAGAAAATAACCATCAATGTTGTCAAGCATCAGTTAGAAATCAAATATCAGCAGGAATCCCTGAAAGTAGGATATAATGAAATAAAAAAGAAAAAATGATTCGTTCCATACTATTAATAATAGCATTTATTGTATCTGGCTCCATGTATTCCCAGACCGCAAGTACTACTGTCAGCCTTACATTGCCCGTAGTAACTTTAATGGATATTGAACCCGCAGGAAGTATTACGCTGAATTTTACGGCTCCTACCGAGGCAGGAAATGCGCTTGGAACCCCAACTCCCAATACGTCAAAATGGGTCAACTATACGTCTGCCATTACTCCCGGCGGACTTACCAGAAGAATTACAGCCTCAGTAAATAAAGTAATAGCAGGAGTCAATATAAGACTTCAGGCTGCAGCAGCATCCGGAGCCGGTGGAGGAACATTGGGAACATCATCAGGCCAGGTGATCCTTACCACTACTCCTGTCACAATCATTAGTGGTATTGGAGGAGCTTATACAGGGAATGGTGCCAATAACGGACATGCACTCACCATTTCACTGGCTACAAATACCTATGCTAATTTAGTGGCACAGGCAAATACGGCTATTGTCATCACCTACACCATCACAGAGTAAACCGAAAAATGAACACTAAAAATCCCATCATAAAACCGTCCCTGAAAAGATATCTATACCTTATTATTTTAATAACGGGAAACATTCTTAAGGGGCAAACCATAAATATTACGGGCACCAGCTGGACTGCAACTGTACCTACTATTACGGAAGCCGGAACTAATTATGCCGGAACTTATGATAATCCCAGCCTGCTAACATTATCAGGCCATTTACCCGGATCTTTTCTGAACCTTCTTACAAGCTCCGGAGCCAGGATCAGCATGCAGCATGTTCCCACTTCCTGGAACAGCTCTCTGAAACTTTATGCAAAAAGAAGTGGAGGTACAGCAACAATCAACGGTCTTTGTGTATTGTGTAGCGCTACAATTAATGGCGGAACGGCTAATTATATAGAAATACCGCAAGCTACTGCCGCAACACTTTCCACAATAACTTTCAGTGGAGTACTAGGACTCAGTAACAGTGTAGATTATTCCGGTATTAATGTACAGCTGGAGATAGGCGGCGTTTCCGTGACAATTCCTGCTGCTGCATACAGTACACAAGTAGTTTTCACAATTGGAGCCAATTAAAACTCCAAAGTCAGTCCATACTTATCATAATTAATTGAATAATCCATTTAAAGGGATATTCAGTCAATTTTGTATCAAAAAAACAATCCCTTTCAAAATCAGAAAAGGATTGTTTTTTTGTATTTAAACTTTAATTAATGTTTGGCCCACCAAAGAGGGGTCAGTACAGCATCTGTGCCGCCAAGTAATTGTACAGCCTTGTCATATCCAGACTGATCAGTATTTCTGAAAGTACTTGGATATCTTAATCTCTGAGGGAAATTCTGAATAGAATTCGTCATATAGTTTCCTGAGTTCAGATTAGGCAGGTTTGGCAATGGAGTTTCGATGGCTGGGTTTTCAAAAAACGGCAGCCCAAGTCTTCTCTGATCATTCCAGGATTCTAACGGCAACCAAGGCATATTGGCAATATATTTCTGGGTAATAATTTTTGTCAGTTTATCATTCTTTACCGATCCATTCTTATAAATGGTATTTACAGGATATTTAATTTCAACAGAAACTAAGTTCCCGGTTACGGGGTCTTTATATTTCATCGTATGGCTCACTCCCGGTTCTGTAATATGGCTGTAAGAAACAGAAGTACCGTCACGGTTATAATCCGTTGAAGTAATATATTGACCATAGAATTGTGAAACTCCATTATAAACAAAACTTTCCTGAATTCCTTTATTATATGCAGCTTCATCACTCATTGGAACTGTCCAGCCTTTTAATGCAGCTTCCGCCAAAAGGAAATAGGTTTCCCAGCTGGCAAAAAATATTCTTGCATTCTTACTTTCCCTGTACTGCTTACCTAAAGCCGGCATACATCCTACTACATTTCTCAAGCCGTTTCTCTGTCCTTTTACTCCCCAATTTCCAATGGTATAGGCATTCCAGGTATTTACGGTATTTATTGTTATTTTAGAATTATCTTCAAACGTAAGATCTCCGTGGTTGGTAGTTGCCTGATTGGTATAAGTCGGATATAATGAGTAAACCGGGCTTGTAAGATCACCCGGAATATAGAATGTTTTATATGCTCTCGGATCGATTTTATTGGGTAATCCGTCCAACCAATATCCTGCACTTGGGTCATTGGTCATTGTAGTGAACTGCTGATCATATTTTATACCAATATAATCAGGTGCCTTTACCTGTGTATGTTGAGCCGCTGGTAATTGGTCTGTAGAATTTACTCCTCCTAGCCCAATGTATAAATTATTAAGGGTTGCTGATAAAATTTGAGAGTTCCATTCTCTGGACATTACACCTGTTAAGGCATCCCATCCCGGTTTTTCAGCAACTTTAAAGTTATCTGCACTTGAAGCGATAAACATATTTGAATTAGCCGCTGCTTCAAATTCTGTTTTTGCTTTTGAAGGATCTACTTCGGCGATTCTCATGGCAATTCTCATCCTCATAGAGTTGGCATACTTTACCCACTGAGTCCAGTTAAACCCATAAACCATATCATAAGCATTAGCATTTGATGGTACTCCCTGCGTTGTGTCCATTTTTGCGACTGCATCTTTCAATTCTTCCAAAATAAAATAATACACTTCTTTTTCAGAATTAAAAGTAGGATTCGTTCCCTGAAAAGCCTGAATAGGTTGTGGTCCGAAATTATCCGAAAATTCACTCATTAAATAAGCTCTCCAAATTCTGGAAACCTGAATGACATTATCATAATAAGGTTTTCCCTGTCCGGCCGTCTTTTTTTCATTAGCCAACTGAATGGCCGCATTCGCATTATTCAGCCAGTCTGAAATGTATTTCCAATATTCGGAAGTCCAGGAATCGTCGTAAGTTCCACCTGCAATTCCGGTTGTCAAATGCTGTCTTGCTGCCGTTTTCCAGTATAAAACAAAAACACGTTCTGCAATATTAGGATCTTGCTGGGCACCGAGAATTGAGTTATTTAATAAATATTCAGGTTCTGCCTTATTAGTATCTACAGCAAACGGGTTATTATTGATGTCTTCAAAGTCATTGCATGAAGTACATAGTAAACCAATCGTAAAAAATGATAAGATATATTTTTTCATTGTTTCAGTTGTTAATTAAAAGCCTAAAGTGATTGTAAATAAATAAGATCTTGAAGTAGGAAAAGCAAGGTTTTCAAATCCTGTAGCATTAGAGTTAATTGCGAATACGGATTCCGGATCAATTCCTTTGGCTTTACTGTAGATCATCCATACGTTATTTGCCGTAAAAGCTACTTTAGCACTCTGTAAGGCTAGTTTTTGGAAAATACTTTTAGGAAAATTATAGGTCAGCTGAATATTTCTTAAACGAATATTGGTAGCATCATAAATGTTTTGCTCTGTAATTCCTAAATTTCCAGCGGTTACAGCTCCCCAATAATCCTGTTGAGTAATTTCTTTAGTATTTGCTGTATAACCGCCATTTCCCTCCACTACGGCATCCAAGATCATATTATCACGTTTTCCTCCGGGTGCAGTGTCTGCGGCAAGCCCATTCGCTTGTAATGCAGCTTGCGTTGCAGAGAAAAATTTACCTCCGATTCTTCCATCAATTAAAAATGAAAGTCCAATATTTTTATAAACAAAGCTGTTTGTAAAACCAAACAAAGCTCTTGGGGTTTGATCTCCCAGATAATATTGATCAGGAGCTGCCTGTGGTAATCCGTTTTGATCCACAATCAATTTTCCGTAATAAGGACTGCTGGCATCTTCTACTCTCAGGAATTTTGTTCCATAAATGGCCCCGTAAGGCTTTCCTACTTCTGCGAAGAAAGCAACGTTATCAAAACCTGATAAAGGATATTTTGAAACAATTCCATCAATTTTATCGATGTTACTTTTTAGAGTTGAAAAGTTGGCATTGACATTCCACACAAAACTTTCCTTCTTAAAGATATCTGTATTCATTACGAATTCAAACCCTTTATTATGCAGTCCTCCTGAATTAATCATCATTCTTTCATATCCGGAAAGTGGATTTATCGGAATAGCTATAAGCTGATCGGTAGCATTATTATTAAAATAACTTATATCCAGAGATACTCTGTCAAAAAACTTCATATCTGCCCCGACTTCAAAAGTTTTAAGCTTTTCCGCATGCAAATCCGGATTAAAAAGTATCTTATTTCTTGCAAGTACAATATGTCCGTTTGGATCAGTGGAAGCGAGATATGTATTGTACAAGCTTTGAGGCGGTAAAGAGTTTCCTACGACTGCGTAGGCCGCGCGAAGCTTAGCAAATGTTAAGGCATTTAAAGTTGTACCATTTATTTTCTTCAGCATATCTGTCAAAACTAATGAAGTACTGACGGAAGAATAAAAATAAGACCTGTTATTAATACTTAAAGTAGAAGACCAATCATTTCTTGCCGTAGCATTCAGAAACCAATATCCGTCATAATTAATTTCAGCAGCCGCAAATACTGAATTAATTTTTTTCCACATATCAACTTCAGTCGTCGTAACAGAAGCAAGATCACTCGTATTAGATGTGCTGAAAACATTGGCAATGATAAGATTCTGCGTGGAAAAATATAATGCCTTATCCCTGCTTTCCATCATCTGTCCATAAACAGAAAGCGATCCTCCCCATTTACCAGCAATATTATCTTTTTTAGCATTAAGACTTATGATATAGTTATTCTCATAAAACTTTTCCTGACCAGTAGAGTAAGAATTATTACGGCCAGATCCTGTCCAAACACGTGCATCAGTATTTAAAGAATAAAAATCCGTTCCTAATCTTACATCAGCGCTCAACCAGTTATTAAATTGATATTTAAGATAACCGTTTAATAAAAACCTGTCTTTTTTATCAGCGTTCAATGCATTATAAGCCGTCCAATAGGGATTAATTCCATTGGAGGTTATCCAGCGAGATGTCACTCCATTTTGCATCTGCCCCTCACGATAATCTCTTACATCAACATTTTGAGGCATCAGAAGGATTCTTGGATAGTAATTTCCATCACCTTGCCCTGCAGAAGGTCTGTTTGTACCTTTAACACTCATATACTGGGCTTTCACCTCAGTAGTCCATCTTTTATTAGCTCCAAAATTAGCATTCATTTTTGCCATAAAATTGAACCTCTCATATTTTGAGTTGGGAATCTGGCTGTTACTGTTTAAATAATTAGCAGAAGTGTACAAGCTTGACCCTTCGCCTAAGGTCTCCTGAAAGCTCAATGTATGCTGTGCGGTAGTTCCTGTCTTAAAAAGTTTTTTAAGTTATCATGGACCGTCATACTTGATCCTTCAAAGGCAGGTCCCCAAGAAGTTGTATTATCAACCCCTTGTGGATTGGGTAAACCATTACTTCCCTGGGCGAAATTATGCTGCAAATCAGGTTTCATAAAAATATTTTCAAAGCCTAAGCTTGTAGAATATGTAATTCCTAATCCTCCTTTTCTTTTACCGGTTTTGGTTGTAATCAAAATCACACCGTTTCCACCTCTGGAACCATAAAGAGCAGAAGCAGCACCACCTTTTAAAACGGAAAGGCTTTCAATGTCGTCCGGATTGATATCACTTAAACCATTACCCATATCAAGATCCGGATTCCAGAAATCGTTATTAGAGTCTTTTCCATTCTGCTTAACCTTTGCCCCTAAGCTATTACTTAACGGGACTCCATCTACCACAATAAGAGGCTGATTGTCTCCTGTAAAAGAATTAAACCCCCGGAGATTAATTTTGGAAGAAGAACCAGGTCCAAAACCTCCTTTAATAACCTGCATTCCGGCAACTTTTCCTACTAATGCATTGGTTATGTTATTTTCTTTTGCATCGACAAGGGTTTGGCCTTTCACATCCTGGAAAGAATATCCAAGTGCTTTTTTTTTTTTACCCCATAAGCTGTAACAACTACTTCATCAATCTTTGACGCTTTAGTTGAATCACTTTGTGCATACAATCCACCGAAAAAGAATAAGGATTGGAGCAGTCCAACCTTAAAAATGGTTTTTTTCATAAAAATTAGATTTGGTATATATTTAACAATATCACAAGATATTTCAACAAATAAACGTAATTCTCATTAAATTAATATACAATCATTAATTATTTATGCTAAATACATTAATAAAAGCAACCAAAGCTTGTTAATCATAACATATTAAATCATTAATATGAGTATAAAGCTTTTGATACTTAAATAATTAAGTAAAATTGAAGTTAAATGGGCTATAGTCTAAATCTGGTACTTTGTAGGAATTGAGTTAAAGAAAATAATGGATTTACTTAAACTCCTGCGGAGTGACAGTTGGATATGTTATAAATGATCATTAAGTACTCATCGTAAATCTTGAGTTGTCAGATCCCGATTAAGAATGATCAATTTACATAGTAATCTAATACTTCCGACTATGTCATTTCGCAGGAATCCAGACTTAGTTATCAGAGCTTCAGGTCCCGAAGTTGAGTGGTCAAAGGCTTTGGATGTTGAAGATTTATAATGAACTATAATTTCAAATGTAAAGTGGCTTGTTTAGACTCCTGCGGAGTGACAACGTGAAGGGAATGATAAACGGTAATAGTGACAGCAGTACATCATTTACTGATAAGAGATCAATGATGAATGATGTTACAAGACTCGGGATACGGGTTCTGTGGTATGTACGTGCTTCTGAGTTTTAATCCATACCATAAATTATAAAGTTGTAAACCGTGGGTTATAATGCTTCTGTCTCAATGGTCTTAATCCTGTTCCAATTGTGTCATTCGCAGGAATCCAGGCTTAGTAACCAGAGCTTCAGGATCCCAGAGTTGAGTGGTCATAAAGGCTTTGGATGCTTAAGATTTATAATGAACTATAATTTCAAATGTAAAATGCATTGTTTAGACTCCTGCGGAGTGACAGGGGGTAAGTGATGAGTGGTAAATGATAAACGATGAATGATAAGTTATTAATGATGGGAACCGGGGTTCGGGATACGGGTTCCGGGGTATGTGCTTCTGAGTTTTAATCCATACCATAAATTATAAAGTTATACACCGTGGGTTATAATGCTTCTGTCTTAATGGTCTTAATCCTGTTCCAATTGTGTCATTCCGCAGGAATCCAGACTTAGCTATCAGAGCTTCAGGGTCCCAGAGTTGAACAGTCAAAGGCTTTGGATGCTTAAGATTTATAATGAACTATAATTTCAAATGTAAAGTGGCTTGTTTAGACTCCTGCGGAGTGACAACGTGGAGGGAATGATAAACGGTAATAGTGACAGCAGTACATCATTACTGATAAGAGATCAATGATGTATGATGTTACAAGACTCGGGATACGGGTTCCGGGGTATGGATTTCTGGGGTTTGGGATGGAAGTAATAAAGAGTTATAAAACATGGGTTAATGCTTCTGTCTCAATGGTCTTAATCCTGTTCCAGTTGTGTCATTCCGCAGGAATCCAGACTTAGTTATCAGAGTTTCAAGGTTCCAAAGTTGAGTGGTCAAAGGCTTTGGATGTTGAAGATTTATAATGAACTATAATTTCAAATGTAAATGCATTGTTTAGACTCCTGCGGAGTGACAACGTGGGATAAACGATGAATGATGAACAATAAACGATGAATGATAAATAATGAGTGATTGGTGTATCGTTTATCATTCATCAATTATTACTGATTACTCATTACTCATAGCTTAAGCCTGTCTTGGGTATAAAGCAAAAAAATCCTTTATCGTTATGATAAAGGATTTTTAAAAATAAAATAAAAACTGGCGGCGGCCTACTCTCCCGCGTTAGCAGTACCATCGGCGCTGGTGGGCTTAACTTCTGTGTTCGGAATGGGAACAGGTGAGCCCCACCGCTAAAACCACCCTAAAGAAGGTATATAAGATATCAGAGGGGAGATCTCAGATTTCAGATTGTATGGTCTGTTATCTGATGTCTTACATCTGACATCTGTTTTAAGCGATAAAAACTTTCACAAAGACAAAACCTTTTCTGCGCATAAAGAACTTGTCTTTTTATTTTCGATACAGTAACCATAGACTATAAATCTACGGGTAATTAGTACTACTCGGCTATGACATTACTGTCTTTACACCTGTAGCCTATCAACGTCGTCATCTACAACGACCCTTAAAAGATGTCTCATCTTGAGGCGAGTTTCGCACTTATATGCTTTCAGTGCTTATCTCTTCCAAACGTAGCTACTCAGCGGTGCACCTGGCGGTACAACTGATACACCAGAGGTTTGTTCAATTCGGTCCTCTCGTACTAGAATCAAGCCCTCTCAAACATCTAACGCCCGCAATAGATAGAGACCGAACTGTCTCACGACGTTCTGAACCCAGCTCGCGTGCCACTTTAATGGGCGAACAGCCCAACCCTTGGGACCTTCTCCAGCCCCAGGATGTGACGAGCCGACATCGAGGTGCCGAACCTCCCCGTCGATGTGAGCTCTTGGGGGAGACTAGCCTGTTATCCCCGGAGTACCTTTTATCCTATGAGCGATGGCCCTTCCATACGGAACCACCGGATCACTATGTCCTGCTTTCGCACCTGATCGACTTGTAGGTCTCACAGTCAAGCACCCTTATGCCATTACACTCTACGCACGGTTACCAAGCGTGCTGAGGGTACCTTTGAAAGCCTCCGTTACTCTTTTGGAGGCGACCACCCCAGTCAAACTACCCACCACGCAATGTCCTTCCATAGGAAGTTAGGCTCCAAGTAAGTAAAGGGTGGTATTTCAACGACGGCTCCACAAACACTAGCGTGCCTGCTTCAAAGCCTCCCACCTATCCTACACATTACTTACTCAAAGTCAATACGAAGTTATAGTAAAGGTTCACAGGGTCTTTTCGTCCCATTGCGGGTAATCGGCATCTTCACCGATACTACAATTTCACCGAGCTCGTGGCTGAGACAGTGCCCAGATCGTTACACCATTCGTGCAGGTCGGAACTTACCCGACAAGGAATTTCGCTACCTTAGGACCGTTATAGTTACGGCCGCCGTTTACTGGGGCTTCAGTCAATGCCTTCGCTTACGCTAAGCACCTTCCTTAACCTTCCAGCACCGGGCAGGTGTCAGACCCTATACAGCATCTTTCGATTTAGCAGAGTCCTGTGTTTTTGATAAACAGTCGCCTGGGCCTCTTCACTGCGGCCACCATTGCTGATGGCGTCTCTTCTTCCGAAGTTACGAGACTATTTTGCCTAGTTCCTTAGCCACGACTCACTCGAGCACCTTAGGATTCTCTCCTCGACCACCTGTGTCGGTTTTGGTACGGGTTGCTTCACTTCGGCTTTTCTTGGATCAGATTACTCTACAGCAGCTTCGCCCGAAGGCTAGGCCTTGACTATTCCGTCAGTCTCCAGCAGATACATCCAACCGTCCCCTTTTATTGTGAGCAAGTCAGGGAATATTAACCCTGTGTCCATCCACTACCCCTCTCGGGTTCGCGTTAGGTCCCGACTAACCCTCAGCTGATTAGCATGGCTGAGGAAGCCTTGGTCTTTCGGTGAGCAGGTTTCTCGCCTGCTTTATCGTTACTTATGCCTACATTTTCTTTTCTATCCGCTCCACAATACCTCACAGTACTGCTTCGGCGCAAATAGAATGCTCTCCTACCAGATATAATAATTATAAATCCATAGCTTCGGTAATATGTTTATGCCCGATTATTATCCATGCCGGACCGCTCGACTAGTGAGCTGTTACGCACTCTTTAAATGAATGGCTGCTTCCAAGCCAACATCCTAGCTGTCAATGCAGTCCAACCGCGTTGTTTCAACTTAACATATATTTGGGGACCTTAGCTGTTGGTCTGGGTTCTTTCCCTCTCGGACATGGACCTTAGCACCCATGCCCTCACTGCCGACGAACATTTATTAGCATTCGGAGTTTGTCAGGAATTGGTAGGCGGTGAAACCCCCGCATCCAATCAGTAGCTCTACCTCTAATAAACTTAACATCGACGCTGCACCTAAATGCATTTCGGAGAGTACGAGCTATCTCCCAGTTTGATTGGCCTTTCACCCCTACCCACAGGTCATCCGAAGACTTTTCAACGTCAACCGGTTCGGTCCTCCACTCTGTGTTACCAGAGCTTCAACCTGCCCATGGGTAGATCACAAGGTTTCGCGTCTAATCCTACTAACTCACCGCCCTATTCAGACTCGCTTTCGCTTCGGCTCCGGTACTTAATACCTTAACCTCGCTAGTAAAATTAACTCGTAGGCTCATTATGCAAAAGGCACGCCGTCACAGCTTAATGCTGCTCCGACCGCTTGTAGGCGTACGGTTTCAGGTTCTATTTCACCCTTCTATTCGAAGTGCTTTTCACCTTTCCTTCACAGTACTTGTTCACTATCGGTCTTTCAGGAGTATTTAGCCTTGGAGGATGGTCCCCCCATATTCAGACAGGATTTCACGTGTCCCGCCCTACTCATTTATCATCAATATATACCTTTCGAATACCGGGCTATCACCGTCTTTGGCTGTTCTTTCCAGAACATTCTTCTAAATATATAAAGACTTTTGGGCTAATCCGCTTTCGCTCGCCACTACTTACGGAATCTCTTCGATTTCTTTTCCTCCGGGTACTTAGATGTTTCAGTTCTCCGGGTTTGCTCCTCTTACGAGGTGACATATCTTCAATATGCCGGGTTGCCCCATTCGGATATCTGCGGATCAATTCGTGTGTGCCAATCCCCGCAGCTTTTCGCAGCTTACCACGTCCTTCGTCGCCTCTGAAAGCCTAGGCATCCGCCATACGCCCTTAACGATTTCTTTCCTATTGGTTACTCAAGCGCTTTATGCGCTCGGTTTTCTCTTTGTGATGTCTTTACCGTTAATGTCAATGATCTTTATTTCTTTCTTTCAGCTTGATCAACAGATGTTGTTGTTGGCTCCATCCGTAACTTTTAAATCAAACTTCCAAAACTGTGGAGAATAAGGGAGTCGAACCCTTGACCTCCTGCGTGCAAGGCAGGCGCTCTAGCCAGCTGAGCTAATTCCCCCTCTAGTAGACTAAGAGACCCCAGAGGCCAGATACAAGACTTTTTAATTGTGTCTTGACTCCTGACTCTTTCATCTTCCCGTCTTTTTAATTAGTAGTCTCGGGCAGGCTCGAACTGCCGACCTCTACATTATCAGTGTAGCGCTCTAACCAGCTGAGCTACGAGACTGTCTTTTTAGACTTTTAGATCCAAGATGCTAGATACAAGACTTTCTATCGTCTTGGGTCTGGGCTCTCGGCTCTTGTATCTCTTCCCTGTACTAATTTCTAGTGGGTTTTGTATTGTTATATAGCAACCAAACAAAAAACTAAAGCTTTACTTTGAAGCAAGTACTTTGTATCTTACGATACTGATTTTGTTTAACGTCTTTTGACGCTCTAAAATGAGATGTTCCAGCCGCACCTTCCGGTACGGCTACCTTGTTACGACTTAGCCCTAGTTACCTGTTTTACCCTAGGCAGCTCCTGTTACGGTCACCGACTTCAGGTACCCCAGACTTCCATGGCTTGACGGGCGGTGTGTACAAGGCCCGGGAACGTATTCACCGCGCCATGGCTGATGCGCGATTACTAGCGATTCCAGCTTCATAGAGTCGAGTTGCAGACTCCAATCCGAACTGAGACCGGCTTTCGAGATTTGCATCACTTCGCAGTGTAGCTGCCCTCTGTACCGGCCATTGTATTACGTGTGTGGCCCAAGGCGTAAGGGCCGTGATGATTTGACGTCATCCCCACCTTCCTCTCTACTTGCGTAGGCAGTCTCACTAGAGTCCCCAACTTAATGATGGCAACTAGTGACAGGGGTTGCGCTCGTTGCAGGACTTAACCTAACACCTCACGGCACGAGCTGACGACAACCATGCAGCACCTTGAAAAATGTCCGAAGAAAAGCCTATTTCTAAGCCTGTCATTTCCCATTTAAGCCTTGGTAAGGTTCCTCGCGTATCATCGAATTAAACCACATAATCCACCGCTTGTGCGGGCCCCCGTCAATTCCTTTGAGTTTCAAACTTGCGTTCGTACTCCCCAGGTGGCTAACTTATCACTTTCGCTTAGTCTCTGAACCCGAAAGCCCAAAAACGAGTTAGCATCGTTTACGGCGTGGACTACCAGGGTATCTAATCCTGTTCGCTCCCCACGCTTTCGTCCATCAGCGTCAGTTGTTGCTTAGTAACCTGCCTTCGCAATTGGTGTTCTAAGTAATATCTATGCATTTCACCGCTACACTACTTATTCCAGCTACTTCAACAACACTCAAGACTTGCAGTATCAATGGCAGTTTCACAGTTAAGCTGTGAGATTTCACCACTGACTTACAAATCCGCCTACGGACCCTTTAAACCCAATAAATCCGGATAACGCTTGCACCCTCCGTATTACCGCGGCTGCTGGCACGGAGTTAGCCGGTGCTTATTCGTATAGTACCTTCAGCTAGATACACGTATCTAGGTTTATCCCTATACAAAAGAAGTTTACAACCCATAGGGCCGTCGTCCTTCACGCGGGATGGCTGGATCAGGCTTGCACCCATTGTCCAATATTCCTCACTGCTGCCTCCCGTAGGAGTCTGGTCCGTGTCTCAGTACCAGTGTGGGGGATCACCCTCTCAGGCCCCCTAAAGATCGCAGACTTGGTGAGCCGTTACCTCACCAACTATCTAATCTTGCGCGTGCCCATCTCTATCCACCGGAGTTTTCAATATTAAGTGATGCCACTCAATATATTATGGGGTATTAATCTCCCTTTCGAAAGGCTATCCCCCAGATAAAGGCAGGTTGCACACGTGTTCCGCACCCGTACGCCGCTCTCAAGATCCCGAAAGATCTCTACCGCTCGGCTTGCATGTGTTAGGCCTCCCGCTAGCGTTCATCCTGAGCCAGGATCAAACTCTCCATTGTATGTTTGTCTGACTCACTCAAAGTTTTTAACGCTTTAGTTTTTCCTTACTTGGTTGTTATATTGTATGTCAATGATCTTTATATCTTCCGCTTTATAACGAAGCAATCTCTCTGTCAGTGTCGCTCCGTATTTGCGAGTGCAAAAGTAAAACTTTATTTTGTAATGACCAAATGTTTTTAAAGAAAATTTTAAAGTTTTTTAAGTAACCTTAATCCTTATCCAACATCTCAATCACCCTGCTCCTGCGCTCCGATTTATTCGGACTGCAAAGATACAAACTCTTTTTTATCCCGCAACTCTTTTTACAAAAAGTTTTGAAGTTTTTTTCGTCTGTCTCTTTTCGGAGTCATATTGTCTCTGCCTATCCAAAGGCTCTTCTGCGCTTACTGATCTACTCTCGTTTTCAGTGGGGCAAAGATAGCAACTTCTTACAACGCAAAACAAGTTTATTTAACTTAAATTTTACCGTTTCGTAATATTTCAGCTTAAAGCGCTGGCAGGCAGGAAGAAAAATTTTAAACAAAAAAAATTATTTGAATAGTTATTTTTTAAGATAAATCCTAAAATAACTCTTATCATTGATTTTTATGGGTTATTCTCTTTATAAATTACGCTTAAAAATTCCGCATAAGACTTTTCCAGACCAATAATATCTCCGGATTTCAGATTCAGACCTCCCACTCCTGTATTATCTGACTTTACTTTCAAAGATGAAACCTGGAAATAAAGATTATCATCATTGGCTTTTGGCTGAACTTTTACTGTAGAGCCTAACAATTTTTTTGTTGAGATGGTATAGATTTCTCCCGGGACAACTTTTAATTTTAAAAATGTTCTTGGCGGAATGGTATAGTCTTTACGGTTGATGTTTATTTTCTGATCTTTTTCAGAGGATGCAAATATATACATCTCTCCATGCTTAGTCCCCAATTTTTCTTTAGGTGTATAATATAAAGCAACTTTATAATTGGCAGCATTGAATGGCTGAGGCGTACCGTCAACATTCTCGAAAGGTTTTAACTGAAATGTGTTGGCACCGATCTCTTTTGCTTTTTTATATACGAGAGAAAATACAAGTGCATCATCTTTTGAAAATCCCTGTACTTCTACTTCTCCTAAATAAACAGCATCTGTGGCAGTGTCCTCTTTTCTGTAAAAGAATTTATCTGAGTTGTCATTTGTTTTTTCAACTCTGGTCATATAAACATTCTGGGCGCTCCACAGCTGGATCCATAACATGGAAAAGATGATTGCAATATTCTTCATATTATCTATTATTGGTGTGCAAGTATTTCAACACATTCTTCAAGACTGTTTTCCCAATGTTTGGGTTCTATTTTGTATGTCTCTTCAATTTTATCCAAAGACATAGTGCTTCTTACAGGCCTTTTGGCCGGAGTAGGATACTGTTCGGTGGTTATGGCATTTAATTTTACCGGTGATTTTGAAAACTCAGCAATTTTTTTGGCGAATTCAAACCAGGTTGTCTCCGGGTAGTTTGAGAAGTGGAAGATTCCATAGGTTTTTTGCGGAGCCTGGATGATCTGCATAATTGCTTCTGCCAAATCGTTCGCATTGGTAGGCTGCCCAAACTGATCAGCCACGATTCCCAACTCATCTTTCTGAGAGAAAAGGATCAGCATGGTTTTCACAAAGTTCTTATTGAATTCAGAGTACAGCCATGAGGTTCTCAGAATAATCGTTTTTGGGTTGATTTCCAAAGCAAGCTCTTCGCCTTTTCTTTTTGATTCTCCATACACCCCTACCGGATTGGTAAAATCATCTTCGGAATACGGAAGATTGGTAGTACCATCAAAAACATAATCCGTAGAAACATGAATCAAAATGGATTTATATTCTGCACATGCCTGAGCAAGATGGGCTACTCCATCAGCATTTACAGCAAAAGCTTTATCTTTTTCCTTCTCTGCCAGATCCACCGCTGTATATGCAGAAGCATTGATGCAGTAATCAGGTTTGTTTTCATAAAAGAAATCGTTCACCTGTTCTTCACTGGTAACATCTAATGTAGAGGAATCGGTAAATAAGAATTCATATTGATGCTCAAAGTCAGGAGCTATCTTTTTTATGCAGTTGCCTAATTGTCCGTTGCTACCTATTACTGCTATTTTTTTCATTTGTTTATTATTAATTTCTAAATTGGAACCTTTAAGAAATAAGATTAAGAGTTTTTGGCATTCTGGCTCCTTAAGAACTTCACTCTTGACTGGAAGTCTTTCTGGATCAGATCTACATAGAATTTATCAAAAATTCCTTTGATCTCTTCAGGATGGACTTCAGATTTTCTTGTTTTGACGTTAAAATAAATAACAGTCACCCAAAGTACGGCATGGATTGTTTTTTCATCCAGGCTTTTCATCAGAATTTCGACTTTTGCCGTTCTATCCTGAACATCGATGGTTTTACTGCTGATTACTACCTGCGTATTGTATCTTACTTCTTTTAAATAGGCTATTTCATTTTGAATGGCAATCCAGGTACAGCCGGTTTTCTTGGTATATTCTTCGTAAGTGAATCCATAAAATGTTTCTACATGATCTTCTCTGGCATTGAACATATAATCCAGATATTTTACATTATTCAAATGTCCTATCGGATCGCAATCACTAAACCTAACCTTGACCGTTGTTGATACTTCTTTTTCCATTCCGCAAAAATAAAAAAACCACCTCTAAAAGAGGCGGTTGGTTTTATAAATCTTTGTTAATTTGCTGAAATTATTGAATTCCTAATTCTTTTTTTACAGCTGGAGTTGCATCCGGTCCTGCTTTATAAAGGAATGCTGTTGAGTTTGCATCCATAATATAATCGTATCCGTTAGCTTTAGCTACTTTTTCTACTGCATCATTTAATTTTTTCTCAATAGGTCCGAAAGCTACATCTTGCTTAGCCTGCAGATCTTTTTGAGCTTTTTCCTGCATTTGCTGAATTTCATCAGCTAGTTTTTTCATCTCCTCTTCTCTAGCTTTGTTTTCATCAGCTGTTTTTTTAGGAGCTTCTGTCTGATATTGCTGATATTTAGTCTGAGCTGCGTCTGCTTTTTCTTAATCTCAGCTTGTTTAGTATCTAAGAATGTTTTAAGATCAGCATCTGCTTTCTTTTTCTCCGGCATTGCGTTAAGAACTCCCATTACATCTAAAGTAGCAATTTTTTGAGCTTTTGCCATACCTACAGATACAACCATCATTACTGCTGCAAATAATACACTTAATTTTTTCATAACTGGTAAATAAATAATTTAATTTGTTTTTAGATTTTAAAATATAGCAAAAGTTAATTCTATCGTTATTTTTTGCCTTTGCTGTTTGTTTTTTCCTTCTTGTCTGTTCCTTTCAACAGAATAGACAATACTTTCTCGGTGTAATCATACTTTGACTGAAGGAAAATAACACTAATGTTATTGCTTTTATCAAGAACTATGCCCAAGCCATTTTTTTCGGACATTGTTTTGATGGCTCCCCAGATCTGATCCTGAAAAGGCTGGACCAGATTTGTTCTCAGTTTTGTAATTTCACCGTTAGCTCCAAAACGTAAGCTTGTTGTCGTTTTAATATTTTTATCAAGGTCTGTAACTTCTTTTTCCCGAAGTTTAAGCTGATCGCCTATCAATAATACTTTTTCACTTTCAAAAGCAGCTTTTTTCTTTCATATTCAGACTGAAGATTCTGAAGTTCAGACTCCCAGGTGTCGATCTGAGAATTTAATCTTGCTTCAGCTTCTTTATACTGAGGTAATTTATTCAGAATTTCGTTGGTATCCACTACTCCTATTTTCTGGGCATTGTTTAACCCGAAAAGCAAAAGTAATGCGAATGTGAAGATTATTTTAAAGTGCTTCATATCTGTAATTATAATGTTTGGTTCATCAAGAAGTGGTTTCTCCATCCGGACTTATCACCTGATAATGTCTTATCAAGACCTAATGCAAAATCAAATCCGATCAATCCAAATGCTCCCATATAAACTCTTACACCAATCCCCACTGATCTTTTCAGCTGGAACGGGCTGTAAGTACTCCATGAATTCCATACGTTACCTCCTTCAGCAAATGTTAATGCATAGATTTTTGCAGTCTGGCTCATTGAGATCGGGTATCTTAATTCCAGAGTAAATCTGTTGTAGATTGTACCTCCTCCCTTCTGAGTAATATCTTCTGCCTGGCCTCCTTCTGTAGTGGCATTTTCATAACCTCTTAAAGGAATCAATTCTCTACCATCATATCTACCCCCGAAAAGACCTGTACCTCCCATATAGAACCTTTCAAATGGCGGAGCTCCCAACTGGTTGTTGTATCCATCCATGAATCCCATTTCAGCAGAAGACCTTAAAACAAGTTTCCCAATGATCTCATTGTAAACGTCTGCTTTAAATTTGATTTTGTAGAATTCCATCCACTTGTACTTGTCAATGGCTGACATTGATGAGTAGTCTTTTTTCTTAAACAATGAGTATGGAGGAGTCAGTTTTGCTGAAAGCTCTATATTGGATCCCATTGTCGGGAAAATCGGGTCGATACCTGCTGAATTTCTGCTCAATCCTAAATTGACACTAAAGTTATTGGCGGTACCATTATAT
Organism: Chryseobacterium sp. 1B4; assembly: GCF_036631475.1. Classification (NCBI taxonomy): domain Bacteria; kingdom Pseudomonadati; phylum Bacteroidota; class Flavobacteriia; order Flavobacteriales; family Weeksellaceae; genus Chryseobacterium; species Chryseobacterium sp. 1B4. The sequence goes on along the minus strand of NZ_JAPNUF010000005.1, from coordinate 61,720 downwards.
TCTGTAGTTTCACCAAACTGGAACGGATAATTGTTGAAGTCATACTTCTGGAACTGTAATCCTGTATACAATGAGAAGTAATCATCAGGCCAGTTCAATAATCTGTTCAATCCTGCTGAAGCAGAGAAAATATTCAATTTTTGGGCACTTCCATATTGATCTGTATATCTTACTCTGGAGTTGTTCAAACTTACAGAAAGGGCTGTTGCTCTTGTACCAAATAACCAAGGCTCTGTGAATGATATTCCATAGTTCTGGAAGTATTGGCCGGCCTGCACCTGAATAGAGAATGTTTGCCCATCTCCCTGTGGTACCGGTTTGAAATCTTTAAATTTAAGGAAGTTCTTTAATGAGAAGTTATTAAATGTCAATCCTAAAGTTCCGATAAAGCTGTTACCACCGTAACCTGCCTGCAGCTGAACCTGAGAAGATCCTTTTTCTACAAGCTTCCAGTTTATATCAACAGTATTATCCACCTGGTTTGGCTGAATATCCTGACCGATCTGCTGAGGGTCAAAGAATGACATCCCTGCCAAATCGAAATACGTTCTCTTAATTTCTGTTTTCTTGAAAAGCTCTCCGGGTTTTGTTCTTAGTGCTCTAAGAATCACGTGGTCATGGGTTGTGGTATTCCCCTGCCATGTTACTTTGTTCCATGTAGCCTGCTCTCCTTCATTAATTCTTACTTCAAGGTTTACCGCATCTCCTGACACTGATTTTTCAACAGGGGTTACATTAGAGAAAAGGTAACCGTTATTCATGTAAACAGATTTGATATCTGAATCATCTTCTTTACCTCCGTCTTCTCCAACTTTTTTGTTGAATCCTACTGCATCGTAAATATCCCCTTTCTTATATCCTAATAATCTTTGTAAGTATTCTGTAGAATATACCGTATTACCCGTGAACGTAACGTCTCCAATGTAATATTTTTTACCCTCATTAAGTTTTACATTGATTTCGTAGTTATTTCTTTTGTTTCTCCATACTGAGTCTGAAACGATTTTCGCGTCTCTATACCCCAGAGAGTTATAATAACTGATAAGATTCTGTTTATCTTCCTGATATTTATCTTCAATGAATTTTGAGGATTTTAAAATACCTCCGATCCCGAAACGCTTTTGTTTAGTTTCTTTGAAAGCTTTGTTTCTAAGTTTTCTGTCGGTTACATTTTCGTTTCCTTCAAATTCAATATGGTCAATTTTAATTCTTTTACCCTTATCTACATTGATCGTCCAGTCTACCAAAGCAGGGTCTCCTGCATTTACTTTATCCTGAATCGTGATTTTGGCATCTGCAAAACCTTTTTTAATATAGTCTTTAGGGACATTGGTTTTAAGGCTTGAAACCAGGTTCTGAGTAATTTTGGTTCCCGGTTTAAGGTTATTATCCTTCGCCAGCTTTTCGCTTTTAGATTTACCGATTCCTTTCCCTGCAAATTTCACTTCTCCGAGTTCTTTCAGATCCTGTAGGTAAAATTTCAGGACGATAGTCTGTCCTTCAATGCTTTGAACATAAACTTCCACTTCAGAAAAAGATTGGGTATCCCAAAGTTTTTTTACAGCGTTGCTGATTTTCTGTCCCGGAATGTCTACACTTTCTCCTTTAGTAAGGCCCGTGAATCTCAAGATCTGAGCTGGTGTATATTTTTTTACCCCATCTACAACGATGTCTTTAAGTGTATAGGTTCCTGCCTCATTTTCTGCATGTACAGCATTATTTACTTTTGTGCTGTCTTGTGGAGTTACTTGTCCATAAAAATGTGCAGAAGCAGCAAACATAATGATGGGTAATAGTCTAAACTTCATTTTATCGAGTCTTTCTTTTCTTAAAATTTTATTGGCCTTTTACTTGCTCACCGGTTAAACCGTATCTTCTTTCTTTGTTTTGATAATCTACAATACATTGGAAGAAAATATCTTTGGTGAAGTCCGGCCACAGAACATTTAAAAACTGTAATTCTGCATAAGCAATCTGCCAAAGCAGGAAGTTGCTTATCCTTATTTCACCGCTGGTTCTGATCAGTAAATCTACAGGAGGAAAATCTTTTGTGTACAGATAGCTTTCGAATAAACTTTCGTTTATATTTTCTATCTCAACTTTTCCTTCTTTTACATCAGAGCTTATATTTTTTACGGCTTCCAGTATTTCATTTTGTGAGCCATAGCTTATAGCCAATACAAGGTTTCCTTTTGTGTTTTCTTTTGTGAGTTCTACCACACGTTCCAACTGCTCTCTTACCAATGGAGGCAGCTTGTCCAGATTTCCTATAACATGCATCCTTAAGCCTTTGCTGAAAATCTCTTCTGCTTCAAGCAGTAAGGTTTCTACCAACAGGTTCATAAGGGTATTCACTTCTTCAGCCGGACGACTCCAGTTTTCTGATGAGAAGGTATACAATGTTAAATAGGGGATATTGATCTCATTACAGGCATTAATGGCATTTCTTACAGCATTAATGGCATTTTTGTGGCCGAAAGTTCTTTCTTCGCCACGAGATTTTGCCCATCTTCCATTACCATCCATAATGATGGCTACGTGTTTCGGTAAATTCTCAGAATTTATTTTATCTTTAATCAACGACATATTATTCACAATAACATGGAGGTCTTCCGAATGAATAAGTAAGTCCTAAGCTGAACGTATTTATCCAATCATTAGATCTGGTATCTCCAATATTTCTCTTTTTAATAAACTCTGCTTCTCTTTCTTTAGAAACTGCATAGTAATTTCCTGACTGTAATAATGAACCTCCCGTAGCAGGGTCCAGAATATCAGCATTAAAAGAACTTTTTACATCTTTGGAAAGGATTTTACTGTAATCCAGCTGATCCGTCAATGTATATCTGAATGTAGCTTCTGCAAATACAGCCCATGAGTGGTTGAATTTATACTTCAAACCTACACCAAAAGGGATATGCATGGTTACTTTTTTCCCTAATGAATAATTGGTTGTAGTGGTAAAATCCAATTCATTGATCGGAGCCTGTGCCACACCATCCGCATCTCTTCTGAAATCATTCACAAGAGTAGCCTTGGGAGCATCAAACATCAAAGCTCCTACCCCTCCAAAGATGTAAGGGCTTAACATGCTGATCTGCTCATTATTAACAGGAAAAAAGTTATATTCAAACATTAAACTCGCCTCATACACGTTATTTTTTCCGTATGAGTTTCTATTTCTTCTATAATCTTCTTTTGCCGCTTTATCACTAAACTGGATCTGGTTATATCCTAAATCCAATCTAACAGTCTGATGCGGGTTAAAATTAAATCTATATAATAAACCACCATAAAACGGGACACCCCAATCTGACGTTCTGCTTAAATCCAACGGCTTTTGTAAAATATAATTTGTCCTTCCTACATCTCCCACTAGGTTACTCATACCTAGACGAACTCCCAATTCGTTTCTTTGTGCTTTAACACCTACCACTCCAAGGAAGGCAAGGAAGCTAAACAATAATTTTTTATTCATAAAAGAATATGGATTTATGGTTATTTTAAAATTTAATTTTTGCAAATATAAAACATTTTTATATTAATGATAATCTTAATGTTTAGTTAAAAATAAACAAAAAAACATAATTTGTTATAAAGTAAACGGCAAAGTGGCAAAAATATTCTTTTTTCATAGAATGAAAATACCGTATATATGAAAAAACCCCATTAAATGAGGGTTTAATGCTTTATTTTTTATTAAATAATACCTGTACTCTATTTCTGATTCTTATCAATAACGGCTCTTTATAATTTTTATCTTCATCAAAATAGCCATAACCGTAACCATATCCGTAGCCATAACCATATCCGTAGCCATACCCCTGTTTCGTATTGTAGTCGTTATAAACAAGTCCCAAATTATCAATTTCATTATTGTGATACTTTTCGGTAATCATTTTCAGCATATACTTTTCTGTGTATTCATGGCGCACAACATAGAGGTTTGCATCAGAATACTTCATCAGTTCATATGAATCTGCCACTAATCCTACCGGAGGTGAATCTATTATAATGAAATCGTATTTTTCTTTAAGTTCTTCTATAAATTTGATATTTCTCTGGCTCATTAAAAGCTCAGATGGATTTGGAGGGATAGGTCCTGAAGTGGCAACATCAAGATTAGGAATTCTCGTTTTATTGATAATCTGATCTATTCCTACTTCTCCGGTCAGGTAGTTTGAGATACCATATTTATTATCAATCTTAAAATCACCAAAGATTTTTGGTTTTCTAAGGTCCATACCCAACAGGATTGTTTTTTTATCACTTAATCCTATAACAGACGCCAAATTGATAGAAATATAGGTTTTTCCTTCTCCTCCAATGGATGATGTGATCAAAATAACTTTTCCTTTTTTATTTTCATTATCCATCAGGAATCTCATATTTGCTCTTATTCCCCTGAAGGCTTCTGAAACAGATGATTTTGGCTGATCCAGCACGGTAAGCATATTTTCATTGCTGTTATTCCCGATCACTCCAAGAAGCGGGATTTTGGTAGCACTCAGAAGTTCTTTGATATTTCTGATTTTATTATCAAACGCTTCACCAATAAAGATAAACAATAACGGAAGCAGCAGCATTCCTGAGATAATAGCTGTCTTAGCCAGCTTTACATTAGGTCCGATAGGCCTCTGTCCCAGATTTTTAGCAGGGTCAATCACTGTAATATCGGATTGATTGGTAGCCATTCTCATCTGAGTATCACTCTGTCTGCCCAGTAAGCTGTTGTATGTGGCCTCAATCATATTATATCCTCTCTCTGCATCGAGATATTTTCTTTCTTTTTCAGGATAAGAAGCTAAATCTGAGTTGGCTCCTGAAATCTCACGGTCAATTTTATTAATTTCGTCGTAATATCTGTTATAATAGCCTCTTAAACTATTGGATGAGCCCATTCTTGCTTCATCAATCAGTCTGTTGATTTCTCTCATAGGCTCTGATGAAGGCTTATAAATGGTAGCCATTTCCGCTTTTGGCATATAAAGCTTTAAGCTCTGAAACCGTTGCGGAGAATATTCCATCTTCAAAACCGGCAGCATTGGTTCCAATCATTTTATCAAAATTCTGAGACTGCAGTGTGTTCTTGATATTGTTCAGGGAATTGATTTTGCTTATAATATCTGCTTTCTTAGCTTCCAGCTCTTTTATTTTTTCAAGAGATTTTTCATCCCTGTCCTTAATATTATAAAGCTTTTCTGAAGTTTTCAAATAATTCAGCACATTCGCACTTGAATCAAGTTTTTTACGAATGTTGGCAAGATTTTCTTTTAAAAAGATATCTGTATTCTTATTGACAACATTTTTGTCAGCCAATCTCTTTTTTGTAGTTCTGCAACAGACTTATTAAGGAAATTAACTGTACTGTTAAGGTTATACCCTTGTTTAGTAATAATCATGATAGACCTGATTTCTTTATCAAAATCCACTCCTGTAGTAGAGATAATCTCATTCACACTCTCATTTACTGAGTTCAAACTTACAATGATATTGTCCAGTTGAATTTTAGTAGGAACAGGATTTTGGAGCAGCCTGAATCTCAGGTTAGGAGCATTGTACCACTCATTGACTTTAATAATTTTATCAGCCGGCCTGCTATAAGAGTTGATACTCTGAAAGCCTTCAACTTCATAATTATATAAATTGGTAGATTCTCCTTCTTCCGGTAAAACCACCTGATATGCCCCATTACCTTTTGGTATCAGGGTAATAGGATAATTGATCTGCTGAAGGTGTTTTTTATCAATCTGAAGAAAAACAGGTGAATCATTTTTATCCAGATAGGTAGATTTTATAAGTCCCTTTGTAGAATAGTTTACAAAAAGGTCTAGTTCTTTTACCAGAAATTCGTTATGTGTTCTGGATAAAAGCATTTTCTTCAGATAAAGACCATCCTGATTTCCGGTGTCTCCCCAAATAAAATTGATGGATTGGTTAGACTGTGTTGGTAGGAACTCAGAACCTTTACTGGAAGTACTTAAAGACAAATCAGATGCATAAATGTTCTGTGCATAGTATTTACTGTAAATCCATGCAATGGCATAGCCGATAAAAAACATGAGTACAAACCAGTACCAGTTTTTAAGGATTCTTCTTAAAAAGTGCTCTAAATCAAATAATGCAAACGACCCATACTTTTCTTTCTGAGAATTGCTCTTCTCTGCAGCGGTTACTCTTTCTGGAATCATGGCTAAAGATTTTTAAGAAGTAAATAAATAGACAATGCTGTAGTAATTACCGAAACTCCCGTAGTTAAAGTCTGAATAGGATCTTTTCCGAATCCATTCAAGCTTTTTGCTCTTGTGTTCAGATAGATTTCATCTCCGTTCTGTACATAATAGAAAGGAGAGTTCATAAGATCTTCACGGGTAAGGTCTATTTTAGCAATTTTGATTCCTTCCGGAAGTTTTCTGTGAATAACGATTTCTTTTCTGTCTATCGTTCTGTTCAGCCCGCCATTAATGGCTAAAGCTTCGGTAATGGTTAGTGTGTTTTTGTGAACTACTTTTTCTCCTGAAAGACCGGTAGTTTCCACATCACCAAGGATATAAAACGTAATACCATCTGTATTCAGACGTACTTCAGATTTACCTTCCTGGAAATTTTCATTTACTTTTTCCTGAATTTCTTTAGTAATATCATCTAATGTTCTTCCTTCGGCTTTTACATATCCGATACCAAAAACATTGATTTCACCATTGGCGTCAACTTTCAGACCATTGAAATAAAAATTTATATTCCCGCCTCTGCTTCCTCCGCCATTTCCGCTCACTCCTGTTGCACTACCTCCAGTTATTGCAGGGCTGGCTGCACCTCCACCTCCAATACCTCCGGAGGTATTGTAAGAGGAGTAAAATTGTGCGGCATCTCCTTTGGGAGTGGTCACAATATTAAGGTTAAGTATATCGTTTTTGGTAATCCTGTACACAGGGATGTTGTAGGGAACAAGACCTTCTTCATTAATTACAAGACTCTCACTCGGCTGCAAGTATCTTACATCCTTTGTGGTAATACATGAGGTAACTAAAAGAGGGAATATTAAAAATAAATATTTAAAGTTTTTCATCATATATAATATTATTTACAAAAGTAATATTTAATTGTTAATTTTTGTTATTTCTCAGTCGATATAGCAAATCCGGCAGATAAGCGCCCAAAAAGCCCAGTGAAAGCACTACCAATAATAAAATATTGACATTAATGTGTCTCAGATAATACGCTACGGCAACAATCATCAGATAGTAAAGAATAATATAAAAAGTAGACCTTCTGTGGGTAAGATTCAGCTTCAGCAGCTTATGGTGAATATGGTTTTTATCAGCATCAAACGGTGATTTTTTGTTGTAAAGCCTGATCATAATCACATTTAATGTATCTACAATCGGAAGGATGAGAATGGCAACTGCAACCACCGGAGCAGACTGAAGGTGATACCTTGGTACATCCACCAGATTTTTATCGATGAAAATATCTATAAAACAAATAGAGGTAAAGGCCAGCAAAAAGCCAAGCAGCATAGATCCGGTGTCACCCATAAATATTTTACGGGTCCGGTAATTTGACAAATTATAGTATAAAAATGCCAGTACAGTCCCGATAATAACAACAGACAGCACTACCAGCGGATAATTATATTCTCCTAAACGGTAGTAGCTTATTCCAAACAAAGCGCTGCAGATGACAGAATATCCGCCTGCCAGGCCGTCTATCCCGTCAATCAGGTTGAAAGCATTAATCAGGATAATAAACGTTATGATACTGAAGATCACACTTACAAAATATTCCAGCTCATACACTCCCAATATCCCAAATAAGCTTCTAATTCTGATATCTGATCCGATAACGATCAATGCAGATACAACAATCTGCGCTACAAGCTTTTTATAAGCCCTCATAACCACAATATCATCCATTACTCCGACATAAAGCAGAATAATTAGTGAGGCAAACAAAAACTTATAGAGATCAAATAACTCATAAGCAAAAATGGAAGCACAGATTCCTATGGAATAAAAAATGGCGATTCCTCCCAGATTGGGAATCTCTCTAAGATGCGAACTTCTTATTCCAGGCTCATCCATCAGGTTTTTTCTTCTGGAGATCTTGACAATGGTAGGAATAGAGAAAAATGTAATTAAAAAGGAGAAAACGAAACCCAGCCCTATTTTTACGTAGAAAATAGGTATTCCCGATCCGCTTAAGAACAATTCAAAGTTTTTCATTCTTTTCTTATTCAGCACTTGCATTTCTTCAATAAAACTTATAATGCAGGACTTATAAGGTCTTCATTATCATTTCTACTGGGCGAAATAACAGTACTTACATTTGTGTTTACTAAATTAATTTTCTTATCAACCTTTTCTGTCCGGCAAAAAATAACAGATAAAAAATCTTTTTCTTCAACGGCAAAGATAAAAGATAATTCTTACCAAAACGACTATACTTCAATATATCTTGAATTTTTATTTGTCTTTCCTTCATAAAAAGAGCCAATTGATCAGACATATTATAAAATATCCCTTCTTCTTTCACAAACGCCAGATAGGCCAGAAACGAATAAACCCCTTCAAAAATCTGAAAATTTTTCAATTCTTCTTTTTATGGGAATATGGGGATTCTCTGAATACCTTTTCTACGTCGGAGACTGCTTTAAGCATGTCAAGCCCTTTTTCCGTATGGGTTTTTGTAATGGAATCGGTACGTTCAAGGTACTGATAATGGAAATTCTGGGTTTGTGCTATGGTTTCACATTCCAGCAAAAGTTGCGGAATAAGCTGGATGTCTTCAAAATGAACGCCTTTTTTAAATCTTTTCTGTTTAAAAAGTTCTTTTTTGAACAGCTTGTTGCATGCAAAATAACTGATATCTGCAAATACTGAAAAGTTCTCTTCAAGAGCTATCTTTTCAGGCATATTGGGAAGCTGAGTGAGCTTTTGGACAACCTTGCCGTTCTCATCCACTTTCTGGATATTTGCGATCACCATTTTAGCATTATGCTTTTCTGCTAAAAGAAGCATTTCCTCAAACATAGTTTCAGTAACATAATCATCACTGTCTACAAAACCTATGTAATCACCTGTTGCTCTGTCGATCCCGAAATTACGGGCATCGCTTAAACCTCCGTTTTCCTTGGCATACGCTTTTATTTTCTCCGGATACTTTTGCGCATATCCTTCAATAATTTTTTCAGAGTTATCCTTACTTCCATCGTTCACTACAATAATTTCAATATCCGGAAGGCTCTGCTTCACCAGAGAGTCAAGACATTTTGTCAAATAATTTTCGACATTGTAAACGGGAACGATAATGGATACTCTTGAGGGAACATTTGTCATACATTAAATTTTCGTCAGTCTTGCATTCAGCCATCCTTTTTTAGCTTCATCAAAATCTTTTCTGGAACAGGGAATACAGTTTTCTATATTTTCATCATCACCAAAATACCATAAATTACTGAAAGTATCACGCTTGAATGCATATTGCCTGTCATCTATCAACACATAGAACAGCTCATAGTTCCTTTCTTTCGGATGGGAATGCTGGATATTGATCCCTTCAATCAGATACCATAACATTTGTGCTAAAAGCTGGTGATTCAGCTGGTTTTCCGAATAAATATTATAATTAAAAATTCCTACGGACTTCAGATTTTCACTCAATCCTATTTCTTTCATGTAGGCGCAGATTTCCCTTCTGTTCAATCCATTTACCTGCGGATTCATTGAGAAAGGTTCGCTAAAGCTTTCGATAGCGTCACAGTTTACAGTTACCAGATCTGCTTTTCTGAAGAAAGGCTCTGTCTTTTCTGTGGAATTCATCATTTCAGCCAGTCTGATAATATCAAATTCTACTTCTTTGATCAGCCTTACGGAATCCATTTCGTTCAGATGTTTCTGATAACCTAAGTGATGATAATTTTTAATGGAGAAATTTTTGGCTCCGAAAATTTTGCTTAAAAAGTATGCTCATTGATCGCTTCTCCCTGCTGAAGGGAAATGATGTTGCTGATCTGGGTATAATTGATACTTTTCTTGTGAAAATTCAATGCTGAAAATAGTGAAAAGGCAAAATCGTTGGACCCACCGATAATCACCGGAATAGCTCTTTTATAATGACATGCCGACAGAACTTCCTGTAAGATGTAATGGGTATCCTGAACAGACTTCCCGGATACCAGATCTCCAAGATCTACCACAGGAATTTCGAAATCCATCTGTGAAAGCTTATAAAATTCTTTTCTCACAGCCGTAAAATCCTGAACCTCAGCATCACCTCCGGCACCTCTGTAATCTGACACAAACAGAAGAACAATACTGTCTTCTCTGATATCTTTAGTAATCCGACTTCCTATCTGCCAGCTTTCGGTTTTGAAATTTCTTGGTGAAATGATAAAGTCTTCGAAATCCATATTTTAATTTGAATGTAATAATTGATTAATTGCTTGATGAAACAAACATACAAAAAACATAGAAACTGAGTAAGACATGGATGCTTTTGTTCATAAAAAAAGCCGTCAACTGATGTTAACGGCTTTATATCATTATTTTACATTTACTTTTTCTTGGCTGCCGGCTTTTTGGCGGCAGTTGTCTTCTTCGCAGCGGTTGCTTTTTTGGCAGCTGGTTTTTCTTTTCGGCAAAGGCTTTCGGATCCTGATCTGTAATCCATTTTTTCACCTCATCTAAAGAAAGTTCTTTCAATTCCTCAGCTTCATATTTTGTATCGTCTGCTTTTTTCGGAATTTTGAACATGGCTTTTCCAAATTTGATGAATGGCCCCCATCTTCCGTTTTCAATGGAAATTTTTTCTTTTTCCCACTGCTGGATGTATCGGTTGGCTTCTTTTTCAAGCTTGGCATCAATCAGTTCATTGATATCGCTTTGAGAAAGATTTTCAAAATCGTATTTCTTCGGAACATTCACGAAAATATCCCTGTACTTGATAAATGGTCCGAATCTTCCTGTTCCTTTTGTTACAGGTTCACCTTTATAAGTAGCAATAGGAGCATCAGCAATTTCTTTTCACTGATAATTTCCTCAGCACGCTTCTGATCTACAGAAAGCGGATCTTCACCTTTAGGGATACTGATATACGTTTCTCCCCATTTTACATAAGGTCCAAATCTGCCTACCCCTACAGAAACCGGCTGTCCGTCAACTGCATTTAAATCGAAAGGTAATTTAAACAGTTCCAGAGCCTCTTCAAAAGTAATGGTTGCAATATTCTGACCTGCCATCAGGGATGCGAAGATCGGTTTTCCTCATCATCCGTTTCTCCGATCTGGATCATCGCCCCGAATCTTCCGATTCTTGCATGTACATTTTTACCGGTCTTAGGATCTACTCCCAATAGCCTGTCTCCTGTTGCACGGTCTGCATTTTCTTCTACATCTTCAATCCTCGGGTGGAATTTTGAGTAGAAATTCGTCATCATTTCTTTCCACTTCTGATCACCACTGGCAATTTCGTCAAAGCTTTCTTCAACTCTTGCCGTGAAGCCGTAATCAAGGATTTCCCTGAAATTATCCGTAAGGAAATCATTAACAACTTCACCGATATCTGTAGGAACGAATTTATTTTTATCGCCTCCGAATTTTTCCTCAAGAACTACTTTTTTGATCTTGTCTTTTACCAAAGACATTTTGATCACTTCACGGGTCTGTGGCTCGATTTCTCTTTTATCCACATACTCCCTGTTCTGGATAGTCTGAATAGTAGGTGCATAGGTAGATGGTCTACCAATCCCTAATTCTTCAAGTTTTCTTACCAATCCGGCTTCAGTATATCTTGCACTCGGTCTTGTGAACTTTTCAGTAGCAGTAATGGTTTTGTAGCTTAATACTTCTCCTACGCTTACTTTCGGCAGCAACTTATCGTTATTTTCTTCATCATCATCTTCAGTCTTCACAATTCCGTACGCTTTCAGGAAACCGTCAAATATAATCACCTCTCCCTGTGCCTCAAAATGATGTGGTAAAGATGTATTTCCAATTTCAATTACTGTCTTCTCGATCTTGGCGTTGGCCATCTGAGAAGCAAGTGTCCTTCTGTATATTAACTGATACAGCTTATTCAGCTGAGCATCTCCTATGCTTTTCACTCCAAAATCTGTAGGGCGGATGGCTTCGTGCGCTTCCTGTGCTGAAGCAGATTTTGTAGTATAGTTTCTTGGAGAAGAATATTCTGATCCGTATTCTGAGATAATTTGTTTTTTAGCGCCTTCAATAGCTTCCTGAGAAAGGTTTACTGAGTCTGTTCTCATATAGGTAATAAACCCTTCTTCATACAGCCTCTGCGCCAGACGCATGGTATTGGTCACGTTATATCCAAGCCTTGAAGAAGCTTCCTGCTGTAATGTAGAGGTTGTGAAAGGTGCTGAAGCAGAACGTGTACCCGGTTTGGTTTCAACATTCAGAACTTTAAATTCTGTGGTTTTTGCCTGCTCCAGGAATTTTTCTGCTTCTTCTTCTTTTTCAAAATCTTTCTTCAGCTTGGCAGCAATTTCCTGCTCTGTTTTATTTAAAAAGATACCGTCAAGTTTAAAGCTTGCTTTCGGAATGAATTCACGGATCTCTTTTTCTCTTTCAACGATTAATCTTACGGCTACAGATTGTACTCTACCTGCAGACAGTCCTGGTTTTACTTTTTTCCATAAAACGGGTGACATTTCAAAACCTACGATCCTGTCCAGCACACGTCTTGCCTGCTGTGCATTTACCAGGTTCTGATCAATATCTCTCGGATTGTCAATTGCTTTTAGAATGGCGTTTTTGGTAATCTCATGGAAAACAATTCTTTTTCTGTTTTCAGGCTTTAGTTTCAGCTCATCCGCAAGATGCCATGCAATAGCTTCTCCCTCGCGGTCCTCATCGGAAGCGAGCCATACCATATCCGCTTTCTTTACGGCAGCTTTTAATTCGGTTACCAATTTCTTTTTGTCTGCTGAAACTTCGTAATCAGGACTGAAAGTAGCAAGGTCTATCCCCATTCCTTTTTTAGGGAGATCCCGGATATGCCCGAAACTGGATTTCACTTCAAAATCCTTTCCTAAATATTTCTGAATAGTTTTTGCTTTTGCCGGGGACTCTACGATTACTAAATTTTTCGACATTCTAACTAAAAATTTTTGCAAAAGTAAAGCTTTTTTATTATATACTTTTTGTTAAACGGGTTTAATTTACTAATCCGAATGCTTTACACCTTCTTTTAATACCTGTTTTCTGAAGAAATAAGTCTTTTGTAGTATAGGTTTTAGACTATTATACAAATCTCTGCAGATCATGATATAGAATTTTTCACCAGCCGTAATAGACGTAAGAAATATCTTCGTGGTGGCAACAAGCGGAACAAAAGGCATTGCCCCCTTTTTATTTATTTAAAACCTTATCGTTTTATAATTTTAACAGTTGCTTCTGAATTATTGATTCTTATCAGATATACGCCTGCATTTAAAGATGAAAGATCTGTCTGGTTATTGATAAACTGTCCTGATTTTACAAGCTGTCCCAGGGCATTAAAAATTTGAAAATCGTACTCTTTATTTTCTGTAGCTTTTATATAAAGAATATTGGACACAGGGCTGGGATACAGGGAGATCTTGTTATCGGCAGTTTTAAGTACGGCATTTTCAGTACTTAATGTAGGGCCGTTTGGTATGACGGTAGTCCTTGAAGCCGGTCCTTCTTCATTGCCATTGGCATCATATTCTATTTTTACACATCGGCATCCTGTTCCGAAATAGGGGTCATTATTGTCATGAAAAACTATCAGTCTATTGGTTGTAGGAGCCGCATCAAATAAAACATTGACTGATCTTCCCAGATAATTGGAATTTAAAGCGGCCGTCCAGACAGCCGGATATTGATAGTTGAGCACATTAAATGTTCCCTGTGCTGACTGATTTGCCGTCACACTTCTGAATCCTCTTGATCCGGAATCAGGATAATTTCCTAAAGGATATGCTGGATTATTAAAGATATATCCTACTGTAGCATTGGCAGCGTTTTTCACCCTTGTCCCCAGGTAATCAGTGGCAATACTGTATGACGTTGCTACATTTTTATCTTTTTTATACCAGGGAGTCTGTCCGAAATCTGCACCTGAAACCAAAGCCACATTGGTAAGGTCAGGAATTCTCCATCCTTCAGGGCAAGGATCGAAAGGGGATTTTTTACCTCCTCTGCCCCATCTGTCCGGCGCTAAGTTAGGTTCTGTTGCAAGCCAGTCTGTTCCGCTGGTATAATTAGGTGTCGTGCTGTTATAAGGTGCAAAAGTACTGGGAATCATGTACACCAAAGGGTTTTTCACAGAATAGGATAATATTCTGGAGATTTTGTCTACCGGTTTATCGGCAGCCTGTACATTTGATGCTGCAGCATAGGTATTGTAAGGGACAATATAACTTCCTGAAAGATTATTATAGTCAGTCGGATTAAGCGTACTGTATGTAACCGTTCCATTGTCTGCAGCTGCTCCTAAAAACACATTGTAGAAGCTTCTGTTATCTGCATACTGAAACACAGGAATAGGGTCCTTTCTTCCCCATTGATAATGCAAACCGGTAGAGGCACGGATTTTTAAAAGTTCATCAGCGGTAGGAGCCTGCGGGTTGGCAACAGCAGGAAAAACATCTACAGCTCCGAGATTCCGATCCATAAAAGTCGTCTGGAAAACCACATCAGCTTTATTTACATAATTTACATAGTTTGTAACTGCTGCCGGGGCCTCGGTAGTATAGGTGTAAGATCCCACAGGAGAATCCGTCACCCAGATATGCCAGCTCCAATATACAGGTGATGATATACTTCCGTTATGGAGTGTTACAACCGCATTTCCACTTTCATTGGGGGCAATTTCCACAGCTATTTTAGAATTGGCAATATCCTGCAGCGATGAAGGTGAAGGATTCACCACTGTAATTTTACTGACAAGGCCTGGATTGGTAGTCCAAAGGACATTCCCTTTTAAACTATTAAAACTTGAAGGATTTAATATTTCAGCGTTATTCAGTAATTGACTTTGTACAGAGAAGGCCTTGCTGACCGGAATCACGACAGTAGTAATAGTTCCGCTTTTTACAATCTGGTATGTATTCGGATTATTGAATCCTTCTTTATATTCTGTAGCTGCAGGCAGATATTCCGTTGGAAAATCATAGTCATTGATCGTGTAAAGAGGATCTTTTATACATCTGCAGCCATTTGCATCCGAAGTGTACATTATGGACATAGGAAAGTAATAATAGCGTCCTTTAATATTAGGATAGTTTGCATCCGGGATATCAGGCTGTGTTTTATCCGGAATCATGGAAAGTCCTCTGACAGTAACGGCCGGAGAGGCATCAAACTGCCGGGCCATGGTAGCCGTCCAAAGTGCAGTGTGATGCTGGTCAGTATACTGGCCCTGGTGGGCTCCTCTGATAAGCTGTCCGTTTCCCGGGAAGATCCCCATATTGTATCCTCCGACAGCTGAAAGATCAAAACCCCAGTTGGGATAAATTTTAAATCCCGTCATGAAGGCAGGAACTCCTGCATTGGTAGGTTTTATAATGTGGTATTTATTGGTCTCAAAAACATTTTTCGCCATATTGGTCCTCACTCCGAAAGGTGAAAAGTCTATTCTGATATCGTCCACATAGGATGAAGAAGCCAGGTTGGCAACCAGCATAGAAGGGATTCGCCATCCGTTGGGACACGGGTCATAAGGAGATTTATCCCTGTAAGGTTTTGCTTTGTCATCGGTATTGTAAACGGCTTCTATTTTCCCCTGTGCATTATCAGACCAGAGATTAAGTTCTGAAAGCCTGTTGGTGGGTAAGGCTGTGGATTTTCCAAACCAATTGACAGGAAGGTTGAGATTATTGTTGTAGTACGCCTGGCCGGAGTTGTCATCTTTGTTCACATAAATAAGGCTTAAAGGATTTTTTACAGAAAGCCTTATATTATTGGTTACTTCCGCTGCAGAAAGCAGAACGAATTTCCTGAGATCATCAATACTTACAGCATTGGTCATATTCTTTGCTCCTCTATGTCTTATTCTGCCTATAGATCCTGAGGCTTCATAAAAATCATTTCCTCTTGTAACTAAGGGAGGAATAGGATCTTTTCTTCCCCACTGATAAAGAAGTCCAATGCTTCGGTTCCAGTCTGATGCAGTGATCGAACTTGTAACTGCTCCAAGGTTTCTATCCATCCATTTCCAGTCGGAATCTGGAATAACTTCAGTGGTTCCGTCTGATTTCATTCTCTTAATATTACTGAAACTTCTGTAAGTGGAACCGTTTGTAGGATCATCAGTCACCCAGATATGCCAGCTCCAATAAATTTCTCCATTTACTTTGAAAGCAATGACCGCATTTCCTTTTTTTGTTTTATTGACCGGGACTTTTATTTTGGCTTCCTGCCCGGTTCCCGTTATTTCCAGCATATAGTTTACTCCCGATTTTATAAGTCCATGAACATCTTCCCATAAAACATCCGCTGTTACAACACCAGCCGGAATACCGCTCCCGTTAAGGTATCCGCCGCCTTCCCACATTGCATACGCTTTTTTTACAGGAACCAGCAATCCCTCACTGTTCTGACCGGGGTCAAAAATGTAACTGTTAGGAGCTTTTTTCCAATCCGGAAGGAATAATTTTGCCAATTCGGGTAACGGTCTGGCGAGTGAGTCCGTATTTTTAGCCATCCATACTGCTTTAATATGCCCAGTTGAGGAAAGGCTTTCTCTGACATTCCCTTTAGAACAGATTCCCAATGATATCAGACAGAAGACTGCCGCTAATTTTTCAGCTAACCTTTTCATACCTTATAATTTAGTGTTATTACCCAAATACAATTTTTAAGCCTATTTCAATAAAAAGAGATTTATTTTATAAATAAAAACAACATATTTAAATTATGTTATTAATAATTCAAAACAAAACTAGCAAACAGTACAAACATGAACAAGCCTTTCACAAAAAAAAGACAGCCTAATGACTGTCTTTGTAATTAATATATTTTAATTTTCAAATTCTATGGGAGGACATAGTTCTGATAACGCTCTATTGAAAATCGTCCTGCTTTGATATTGTTAAAGATAGCAAAGACGACAAAATTGAACACGACCAGTGAAATAATAAATGCATAAATCATGTTTTTTACTTTTCCTGAAACCACATACATTGCATTTGGAATAATAACATAGGCGAATCCGATGAAAGCTCCCGCAAGTCTTGACGAGAATATAGGGTTATTTCTGAAGATAAAGTAAAGGCAGATTCCGGCTACAGCATAGTTTCTATGATATTCGTAATAAGGATACAGCTCTTTCATCTTGGTATCAAAAGCGAAAAGGAAGAAAGTAAGAATAGCCATCATCACCTCAGGAATTCCGATACCTCCGTTCAATCGTTCTACCGTCTGATCCATATATCCGTTAAATCCTTCTACCAGGGTACTGTCAGAAGCCATTCCATCTAAGAAACTACCAAAACTTCTGTATATCTCAAATGGAGATAAAAAGACAGAGCCTACAATCATAATCAGCATCACTGTCTTATTAATCGGAACACGTGCCAGCCAATACATAGGGAGGAATAAATAACACACACTGTGTATACCTGATCCTATGAATATAAAAAATAAGTAATGCCAGAGTTTCCTTTCTTTAATATACCGTATGGCAAAGTAAACGATAAAAGTACCTAAATTCTGTCTGATCTGCCCGCTTTCTCCAATAAAGAAGTTGGGAATAAACATAAAAAGAGTAAAGGTAAAAGGATAAAAAGTATTATCTTCCGTATACTCTACTTTAAAGATCATTGCAAAAATAGCAATGACCAGCGTAAGCATATAAAAAGGAGCATCAAAGATATTCAGAAGAATTTTATTAATCAGGGTATACAGCCATTCCACATCCAGAGTTTCCGTTCCTTCCATATGGAGCATCTTCATAAAGATACTGTAATAGCTTTTGGTATCAGAGTAAATATAAATTCCTTTATAACTTCCGTAATCCGGGCCCACATCTTTTCTAAGACCAACAATAATGATAAAATAAACAGCAAGGAACCAGAACCATTTTTTATCAACCTTCTTACCATACACTTCCTGAACACTGAAGAACAGCATATAGAGGATTGCAACTAAATAATATGGATGTAGTAAACTCATGCTAAATCTCTGATGTTTTTTTAAACTGATGATATGCTGTGATTATCCCGGTCAGAATTAAAGGCAGAAACAGCCTCACCTCCCAATACAGCCCTACTAAAGTAATCATAAGAAGATAAGGAATGGAGAAGAAAAATACTTCCCGAAAACACTCCTGTTCTCCGGTGCTGTACAAAGCTTATATATAAAATAAATCACAATTAATGCAAACACCAATCCCGCAAGGTTGAAAGGGCTGGAAAAGTTTCTGTTGATATAAAAACCTTCCACAAATGTAGTCTCCTCCTGCACAAGTACAGCCCTCAATCCCAGATAAGGAATCAGAAAAGCAACGACCAATGGTATTATTTTCCGGATAATCTGATAGTTCCCTTTTTTCAGCTCGTCAATTTGAAAAAAAACAGCAGCAAAAAAAGCAATATTCAGACAGGCAGTTTCTCTTACCAGGGTAGAGATTGCAATTAAGCCGATAAGAATAAAAAAGAAAATATTTTTTCCGGTATCTGAATATTTCAGGGTCAGATAAACACCTGCAAGATAACAGAAGAGCGCTATAGTATCACAGTTTGTAGGGGCATACTGTGTTATTACAATAAAAAAACAGATAGAAGATGGATGATTCTTCTTGCATTAAGATTCAGAAGAAGACCTGTTGATTTCAGCTGAAAAACAGCATTCAAAATCAAGGAACATAAAATAAAGAAAACACTATTCATCAGGAAGAGGCCATGATAAAGGGCGTTCCATTCTTTGACAGAAAATCTTTAAAAAAAGAAAGAGGGCCGTTGATGAGGCAGTACATCAGATCCGTCATCTGGACACTCAGATAATTGGGAATCACTCTGTAAGCATATACCGAGGAAAACAAAAAGTCAGGCGTTTTTTCTGATGTTTTAAGTCTTGTATAAGAGGATTCAAATCCATAATAAGACATCGCAAACAACAGAAGCGGAAGTACTATTACAAATAGAAATCCGTTTATTTTTTCATCATTTCTTTTCAACATATCTAAAACAGATTCTTATTTTTTAATAATAATTGTGGTTTAAAATACATTTTTCAAAAGGGAACTTTTGCAAAAGTAGAATATTTTTGAATCTTCCTAGAATATTTTATTGATTTTCAGTCAAAACTTATTGCTAAATATTTTGAACTAATGCTTAAAAAATTAAATTTGCAGACTTGATTTAAATGCAATGCATCGCTTTTTTATATTTTTATATTATCTGATTTCCAAAAATAAAATTCTATCTGTACTGACAGCCATAGGAATTGCCGTTTTGTGCATTTTCTTTGCGTCAAAGATCAATTTTGAAGAGGATATCAATCAGATCATTCCTAAAAATGAAAAGTCGGATCTTACAGCAAAGGTTCTTAAACAGCTTAATTTTTCTGATAAGATTATTGTCATTATCGAGAACAAATCCAGCGAAGACAGCTTCCAGCTTTCTGAAACGGCAGATACTTTTCTGAAAAAAATTGAGCCTTTACAGAAATACATCGGTTCTGTTCAGGGCAAAGTGAATGATAATGAGATTTCAGAGACCTTTGATTTTGTCAATCAGAACCTTCCGCTCTTCCTTAATGAAAATGACTATAAGGAGATTAATCAGAAACTACAAAAAGACAGCATTGCCAAACAGGTAGAGAATAATTACATCTCACTGGTTTCTCCCACAAGTCTTGTCACTAAAGAGTTTATTAGAAAAGATCCTTTGGGACTTACTTTTTAGGAATTAAAAAATTAAATGCTTTAAACATCAGCAAAGACTTCAAACTTGAAGACAGCTATATTGTAACCAAAGACGGCAAAAATCTCCTGCTTTTCATTGATCCTAAAAACAAAAGCAATGATACGAAAGCCAATGAAGCATTTGTAGATCAGCTCAACTCTATCAAAGACGGCATCAATAAGCAGTTCAAAGGAAAAACAGAAATCAGCTATTTCGGCTCTCCTGTAATTGCAGTGGCCAATGCAAAACAGATCAAAAAAGACATCCAGAATACAGTTGTCATTTCTATGACAGTTCTTTTGATTCTTCTGATCTATTATTTCAGGAATTTCTTTACTCCCATTATTGTATTTCTTCCCACCGTATTTTCTGTACTGCTGGCCTTATTGGTTCTTTATTTCATTAAGGACAAAATCTCAGCCATCTCATTAAGTGTGGGAGCCATTCTGATCGGGATCACGATAGATTACGCCCTGCATATTCTTACTCATTACAAGCATAACAATAATATTGAAGAGCTTTATAAAGAGATTACCCAACCGATCATATTAAGCAGTGTAACAACAGCCGTTTCATTCTTATGCCTGGTTTTTGTACGTTCTGAAGCATTGAAGGACTTGGGACTTTTGCAGCCATTACCGTTATTCTTTCTTCAGTTACAGCATTGATTATCGTTCCCCAGCTTTATAAACCAAAAGAAAAGGGAGAGCATCCGAATACCAACTTTATTGACAAGATCGGCTCTTATCCGTACGAGAAAAACAAGCCTTTGATCATAGGGTGCTCTGTTATTATTCTGGCCTGCCTGTTTGGATTCAGACATGTAGGATTTAATGAAGACATTGGTGATCTGAATTACATTCCGAAAGAATTAAAAATCAGTGAAGCAAAGCTGCAGAAGCTTTCCGACATCACTTCAAAATCTATTTATACGATTTCTTACGGAAATTCTGAAGAAGATGCATTAAGCAGAAACTCAGAACTAAGCAGCTTCCTTGAAAAAGAGAAGAAAGAAGGCAAGATTTTAAGCTATAATTCGATCGGAAGTGTTGTCCTTTCAGAAAAAGATCAACAGAAAAAGATTGATGAATGGAATCGTTTCTGGAATGAGGAAAAGAAAAGCCGGGCCATTTCTGAACTGATCAGTAACGGAAATAAATTGGGTTTCAACAGTTCTGCATTTGACAATTTCAATGAAGTTCTGCATAAAGATTATTCCGTATTAAACCTGAAGGATTACCAAAAAGTGAAAGCGCTTCAGATTTCAGAATTCATGAGCAGCGAAAATGGTTTTTATACCGTTTCGAATGTTGTAAAAGTAAACGAAAATAAAAGGGATGCTTTTATCAAAGATATCGAAAAGAAGCATGATGCTATTGCTATTGACCGCCAGCAGATGAATGAAAATTTCCTTGGACTGCTGAAAAGAGATTTCAATACCCTGATCAATTATTCTCTTCTTGCGATCATTTTAACCATTATTGTTTTTTTCAGAAATTTTGAATTAACAGTGCTTACCATGTTCCCGATTGTTTTAACAGGGGTTGTAACAGCCGGAATACTTTATTTTCTGGGACTGGAGCTGAATATTTTCAGCACTGTAGTGTGCACACTGGTTTTTGGGGTTGGTGATGACTTTAGTATTTTCCTTACCCAGGCCATGCAGAAAGAACACACCACAGGAAAAAATGAACTGCCCACCTATAGAATTTCTATTATCCTTGCCGTTTTCACAACCATCCTTTCCATTGGCTCCCTGATTTTCGCCAAACATCCGGCCCTGCATTCCCTGGCTTTGGTTGCTTTAATCGGAATGTTCTCAGTTATCATTATTACCTCTACCCTATATCCGTTCTGGTTCAGACTGCTGATTACCAACAGAGCCCAAAAAGGACTTTCACCGATTACTTTCAGGCTGTTCATATGGTCTGTATTCTCATTCCTGTATTACGGAATTGGCGGATTGCTGTTTTCCGCTTTCGGCAGCGTCTTTGTCAAAAATTCCAAAGGAAAGACCCTGAATATTATCAAAATTATTTTAGCCAGATTTTTAACTTCTGTTCTTTATTCTAATCCTTTTGTAAAGAAGAAGGTCATTAAAAATCCGTCAGAAAATTTCAGTAATCCGGCCGTGATCATTGCCAACCATACATCCTTCCTGGATACACTGGCCATTGCAATGACGACCCATAAAATCATCTATCTGGTAAATGACTGGGTGTACCAGTCTCCTATTTTTGGAAAGCTGGTAAGAGCTCTTGGATTTTACCCCGTTTCACAGGGAATTGAAAATGGAATGGAAAAGCTGAAGGAAAAAGTTGAACAAGGATATTCATTAGTGGTTTTCCCCGAAGCAGAACGTTCTTATACCAATGACATCAAAAGATTTCATAAAGGAGCATTTTACCTTGCAGAACAGTTCGGCCTGGATATTCTTCCCATCTACATTCACGGAAACTCTGAAGTTCTGCCAAAAGGAGACTTTATTATCTATGATGGCAGCATCACGGTAAAAGTAGGCAACAGAATCAGCAAAGATGATATGAGTTTTGGTAAAAACTATTCTGAAAGAACCAAAAAAATCAATGCTTACTTTAGAGAAGAGTTTGCGAAACTTCGGGAAGAGATTGAGGATGAAAATTATTTTAAGAAGAAATTATTCCTGAGTTACCTGTACAAAGACAGTGAAGTGGTAAAAGAAGTAAAAGAGGATTTCAATACCAACAAATCGGTATATTTTGAACTTAACAAGCATATTTCCAATGACGCCAGCATCCTTCATATGACTGATGATTTTGGACAAAAAGATGTTTTATTAACATTGTATCAGGCAGGCAGAAGAATTTTCTCTATGATCCGGAATGATGAAAAGAGGGAAACCGCCGCACACAGCTATCTGGTAAAAAAGAAAAATACATTATATAAAAGACCTTTCTGAGATCAATAAGAAAATTGACATTCTTCTTATATCAGATGAACATTTTACAATGAATGACCTTCCGGAACTTCCTGAAACCATCATTTTTGTAAATACAAAAAACACCTGGTCAGGAAGTGAAAATTATACACTGAAATTCAGTTCCGAATCCATAAAAGTATTTAAATCTACCTAATAAATATGAAAAACATATTTTTGTAAACCCTAAAGAAAACTAATGAAGAAAAATATACTTGTCATATATTATTCACAAACCGGCCAACTCGAAGATATTGTGAAAAACATCGCCAGGCCTTTTGAAGCTCAAAAGGAGAAATATGATGTTACCTATTATAATATTAAGCTGAAGGAAGACTTTCCGTTTCCCTGGCCAAGTGATGTTTTTTTCAACACTTTCCCCGAATCCTATCTGCAGATTCCAAAAGAAATCTATCCTCCTTCAGAAGAAGTCCTCAATAAAAAGTATGATCTTATCCTGTTCGGGTATCAGGTATGGTATCTCACACCATCCATTCCTGTTATTTCATTCTTAAAAAGCGGGTACGCAGGCCGTATCCTTAGAGATACTCCTGTTGTAACCATTTCCGGAACCAGAAATATGTGGATGCTTTCCCAGGAAAAACTAAAAGTATACTTAAGAGATCTGCAGGCAAAACTTGTCGGAAATATAGCACTGGTAGACAGACATGACAATTATACCAGCGTGCTGACCATTCTCAGATGGCTTACCACAGGACAGAAAGAAAAATCAGGAATGCTTCCGGCAGCCGGTGTTTCTGATGAAGAAATTGCAGGTTCTGTAAAGTATGGCGAGATTATTGAAAGACACTTCAATAACAATGATCTGATTAATCTGCAGCCGGATCTTGTTAAAAACGGAGCCATTGAGATCCGTGCGTTCCTGGTGCGTGTAGAGAAGGTAGGAAACAAAATTTTCACAGTATGGTCTAATCTGATTATCAAGAAAAAGAGAAACGTCCATTGCTGATAAAATTCTTTAAGGTATATTTGATGGCCGCGATATGGATTATCTCACCTGTCGTTTTGGTATTACACCTTCTTACAACCCCTATATTTTGGTTTAAAAGACAAAAACAAAAAAGATATTTACAAGGAATTAATTTAAAATAGAATGTACGACGTATTTATAACAAAAGCATCAAAATACTTACCCAATGAGCCGGTAGCGAATGATGAAATGGAGACTTATCTTGGGCTTATCAATGATGCGCCATCCAAAGCAAAATCACTTATCCTAAGAAATAATAAAATCACAACAAGATACTACGCTTTAGATAAGGAAGGAAATCCTACACACACTAATGCGCAGCTTACAGCAAAAGCAATCGAAGGCCTTTTTGATGAAAATTTCAAGAAGGAAAACATGAAGTTATTATCCGTAGGAACCACTTCACCAGACCAGATCCAGCCATCACACGCTTCTATGGTTCATGGTGAACTGAACATCGGAAAATCTATTGAAATTAATACTTCAACAGGTCTTTGCAACTCAGGAATGAATGCTCTGAATTATGGATTCCTTTCTGTAAAAGCAGGTGTACAGGAAAATGCCGTATGTGCAGGTTCCGAAAGAATGTCTGCATGGATGACTGCTGATAAATTCAACCACGAGGCTGAAAATTTAAAACTGCTCGAAGAAAGACCTATCATCGCTTTCAAAAGAGAATTCCTGAGATGGATGCTTTCCGATGGAGCGGGAGCTTTCCTGCTGGAAAATAAGCCAAGAGAAAACAGCACTTCCTTAAAGATAGAATTCATTGATTTCTATTCATATGCACATGAAATTGAGGCATGCATGTATGCCGGATGTGATAAACTTGAAGACGGAAGCCTGAAATCATGGGCAGATTACCCATCTGATGAATGGCTGAAGCAATCTATTTTTGCCATCAAACAGGACACTAAAATTCTGGATAAATATATTCTTGTAAAAGGAGCTGAAAGTTTAAGATCTTCTTTTGACAAACATAATTTGGATCCTGAAAAAGTTGACCACGTACTGGCTCATATTTCTTCAGGATATTTCAAAGACGGACTGAAAGAAGAATTTGCTAAAAAAGGAATGGACTTCCCTGCAGAAAAATGGTTCTACAACCTCTCAGAGGTAGGAAACATCGGTGCAGGATCTATCTTTATCGCCCTTGAAGAACTGATGAACTCCGGGAAACTGAAAAAGGAGAAAAAGTACTTCTTTGTGTTCCTGAAAGCGGAAGATTCGCCTATTCTTGTGCCTTATTAACAGTTTGCTAATGGAAAACAGACTCCCCACATCGGACAAAGATTTTGTAGAAAGCCTGATTCCACAAAGACATCCTTTTGTGATGGTACATGAATTGACTGAGTATTCTGAAAATCATCTCCTGTCAGGTTTTGAAATCAAAGAAGATAACCTCTTTATCCAGGATGGATTATTTCAGGCATCAGGACTTATTGAGCATCAGGCCCAAAGCGTTGCTTTACATACAGGATATAAATATTACCTTCTTGGAAAAGACGCTCCTACCGGATATATAGGAGCCATCAAGTCTTTTGAAGCTGAAAAACTGCCTAAAATTGGCGATCAGCTGAAGTCTGAAGTAACGATCCTTAATGAAGTAATGGGAGTAACCCTTGTAGATATTGTGACCAAACTGAACGGTGAAGTGATTGCAAAATCTCAAATGAAAACCGCTGTAAAATAAACTGTAATGGAAATAAAGGAAGAAAATATCATCAATATACACAACTTTTTACCGCATCGTGAACCGATGCTTATGGCAGATTATATCCTGGAGCTGACCAAAGAAAAGGTAGTGACTTCCTTTGAAATCAAAGAAGATAATATATTTGTTCACAATAATGAATTTGTTGAAGCCGGATTAATTGAAAACCTGGCCCAAACCTGCTCATCGATCCTTGGACAAAGCTTCTTTGAAAATCCTGAAGCAGATACAAAAGTGATCGGGTTCATTACCAATATCAAGAAGATTGAGGTCTTTGCTCTTCCAAAGGTGAATGACAAAATTATCTCCAAGGCCTCACTTATATCGCAGTTTGAGAATATCTGCCACATATTCTGTGAAACATTCAATCATGATGAATTATTGATCAGAGCAGAAATCAACCTGTTTATTCAGGAAGTAAAGTCGTAAATTACATTCCAATATATAATATAAAGCTGTACAAAACGTACAGCTTTTTTAGAATGGTCTATGGTTAAATTTCATTTTTTTTAATTTGTGAATATTTGAGCAATTCATGTAGGGCATTAGTGTTTAAAAATCAATACCTTTCATTGAAGTAATTATAAAATCTTACATTAAAAATATTCATTATTATTTATTTCAACCCCAACAAAAACACACTCAAAACCACTGATAATCAAATCAATACCATTCATTAAATATCATCAGGAAATGAATTATTTCACGTGAAACATTTTATAAATCCGTGGAACACTTATTGCTAAAAGATTTCTAATACATACTCTGATCAGAGGGAATAACCCCTTCAGATTTAATATGATTTACATATAATGTATTTTCACTATTTTAGCCACCTGATTAAAAGAATCAAAAAACAGGTGAACCATTTCTCATCTGGAATCTAAAAAGTAACATTATTTAGATGAAAAAACAAGACCTGCCTCAAGACGAAAGTAACCTGAAATCCGCCAACATGACTGAAGTCCTGTATGTGACGGATGAAAATGACAATTACACGACAGCAAACAGTACAGGCTGGGATGCCAAGAAAGCTGCTCTGGATGAATCGATGGAACTTATTCATGAAAGAATTGAGGAAGCAAAGAAAAATGTTGCCAATAATACTGTAAGCCCCATTGTTTATTTCATGGAACTGAATAAAATGGATATTGCCGTTCTTGCTTCATATGCAGGAATGTGGCAATGGAGGGTAAAAAGACATTTTAAACCAAAAGTATTTAAAACACTAAGCGAAACTGCACTGAAAAAATATGCCGATGCATTCGGAATTTCAGTGGATGAATTAAAAAACTTCGACGGGAAATAATGAAGCAAGGCTTCGTTTCACCTATGAAAAAGATACGATCAGCAAAATGAAATTAAACTTTGAACACCATCAGACTGCACATTGCGAAAACGGTGTTGCTTCTAATCTACTGCTCAACAAAGGCCTTAAACTAAGTGAACCCATGATCTTTGGGATCGGTTCCGGACTGTTTTTTGTCTATCTTCCTTTTTTAAAGGTAAATTTTGCTCCGGGCTTCAGCTACCGCCCAATGCCGGGTGCCATTTTCAGTAAAGCAGCCAAAAGATTAGGAATTAAAATTAAAAGAGAAAAATTCTCAAACCCTAAGGATGCCCAGAAAGCGCTCGAAAGAAATCTGGAACAAAATATACCTACAGGGCTTCAGGTAGGTGTTTTCAATCTTACATACTTTCCTGAAGAATATAAATTCCACTTCAATGCCCACAACCTGGTGGTTTATGGAAAAGAAGACGGAAAATTCCTGATCAGCGACCCGGTAATGGATTATACGACATCCCTTTCCGAGGCAGAACTGGAAAAAGTAAGATACGCAAAAGGAGCACTTCCTCCGAAAGGGCACATGTACTACCCTGTTTATATCCCTGAAAATGTGAATCTTGAAGAAGCCATTAAAAAGGGAATCAAAGACACCTGCAAAAATATGCTGGCTCCGGTACCGCTTATCGGGGTAAAGGCTATGAGATGGGTAGCGAAAAGCATCCCGAAATGGGCAGAAAAGAAAGGAACAAAAGTAACCAACCATTATCTGGGACAGCTGATCAGAATGCAGGAAGAAATCGGAACCGGAGGTGGCGGGTTTAGATTTATCTATGGGGCATTCCTTCAGGAAGCTGCTGTTATTCTTAAAAATGATGAGTTAAAAGAGCTATCCAAAGAAATAACTGCTATTGGTGACCTTTGGAGAGATTTTGCCGTAGATATTGCACGTGTTTATAAAAACAGAAACTCGAAAAGCAATATCTACAATGAACTTTCAAAAACAATGCTGCATATTGCAGACCTGGAAGAAGCTTTCTATAAAAAACTGAGAAAAGCGATCTGATATGGCGGAAAATATGATTGAAATCAAAAACTTATATAAGAAATACAAGAATTCTGAAGATTTCTCTGTAAATGATATCACATTGAATATCAGCAAAAATGAAATCTATGGAATTCTGGGGCCTAACGGTGCCGGGAAAACAACATTAATTTCCATGCTTTCCGGACTGATAAAGCCTACATCAGGCCAGTTTACCATTAACGGACTGTCTCCGCAGAAAGATGGTTTCAAAATCAGACAGATCATAGGAATTGTTCCACAGGAATATGCATTATATCCTACGCTTACCGCAAAAGAAAATCTGATGTTCTTCGGAAGCCTTTATGGTTTAAAGCATAATCAGCTCAAAAAAGCGATTGATGAGTCTTTGGAAATTATGGGCCTTTCAAAATTTGCCAACAAGCAGGTAGGACAATTCTCAGGTGGAATGAAACGCCGCTGCAACCTCATCGCAGGAACGCTTCACAATCCCAAAGTTCTCTTTCTTGATGAACCGACTGTAGGGGTTGATGTTCAGTCAAAAAAAGCGATTATTGATTATCTTCTAGATTTAAATAAACAGGGAACGTGTATCATCTATACTTCTCACCACCTTTCAGAAGCGGAAGAATTCTGTACTAAGATTGCCATCATTGATCATGGAAAAATCCACGCTGTAGGAACACCTGAAGAACTGGTGAACAGAGTCGCAAGCGCTGAAAACCTTGAAGATGTTTTCATTTCATTAACCGGAAAAGAACTAAGAGATGTTGTTGTATAAACTGTGGAGAAGCTTTATCAAAGAAATCCTTCTGCTGAAAAGAGATATCGGAGGTATCGTCATCATTTTTGTGATGCCGCTGCTTTTGATTGTAACCATTACCCTTATTCAGGATTCTACCTTTAAAAACCTTGAAGGATCAAAGATTCCGATCATTTTTATTGATAATGACAAGTCTGAAGTTTCAAAGAATATCAAAGCAGAACTGGAAAACAGTAAGACATTCCAGCTGCTGACTAACTTCAATGAAAAATCTGCACAGGATGCCGTTTTTTCAGGGGACTATCAGATGGCGATCGTCATTCCTGATCATTTAACGAAAGATTTAAATTCCAATATTGATTCTAAGGTTCAGACCATTGTAAGCTCGTTCGGGCTCGAAGGAGATTCTGCAAAGGTAAAAACTGCTGCTCCTAAGGCTAAAGAAATTCACTTATACTTTGACCCGGCAACCAATGCAGGATTCAAAAACTCAGTGATGAATTCCGTCAACAAAATGGTTTTCGAAATTGAAAATAAAAAGATTTATAAAGCATTTCAGGATCAGCTGGGAACTACAGAAAATCTTGACGAAAATAAAAACCTGATCAGCTTTAAAGAAATCACCCCGAAAAAAGGCGAAATGGATGTTATGCCAAATTCCGTTCAGCACAACGTTCCTGCCTGGACTCTTTTTGCGATATTCTTTATTGTAGTTCCTTTATCCATCAATCTGGTAAAAGAAAAAGCCAGGGAACAAGCGTAAGAGCAAGAATAAGCCCTACTCTGTATTTTGTACATATTTTAGGAAAAACATGTACTTATCTTATTATCTGTATCATTCAGTTTTTACTGATGGTGGCCGTAGGAATTTATCTTTTTCCTTATATGGATCTTCCGGCTCTTTGATGTATCCGGAAAAATGTTTCAGCTTATTATTGTAACATTGTTTGCCGGATTGGCAGCTATCGGATTCGGTGTGCTGTTGGGAACGATTGCAGATACACAGGAGCAGTCTGCCCCTTTCGGAGCAACTTCCGTAGTGGTTCTTGCCGCCGTAGGAGGAATCTGGGTTCCCGTATTTTTAATGCCGGAATTCATGCAGACCATAGCGAAATTTTCTCCTATGAACTGGGGACTGAATGCTTACTATGATATTATTTTAAGAAACAGCGGCATCGGTGGAATTGCCAAAGAACTGGTCTTACTGTTCTTATTTTACCTTGCCACAGTAGCTGTTTCCCTATTTTACGAAAAGAAACAAAATGCAGTCTAAAGAAAATATATTAACCTGTACTGAAGAAGTAAGAGTCCGGTTCAATGAAACAGATCCGCTGGGAATAGTCTGGCATGGGCATTATATCGTATATTTTGAAGACGGAAGAGAAGCTTTCGGCCGTCAGCATGGCCTTACCTATCTTGATATTCAGAATGCCGGATATGTAACACCGATTGTAAAAAGTACCTGCGAGCATTTTCTTCCTTTAAAATACGGGGAAACATTCAGAATTGTGACCACTTTTATCAATTCTGTTTCAGCCAAGCTGATCTACAGGTATGAGCTTTTTAACCAGGAAGACCAATTGGTGTGCAGTGGTGAAACCATCCAGGTATTTCTTGACAGCAACGGAAACTTATGCCTGTATAATCCGGAATTTTTTCAAAACTGGAAAGATAAAATGGGGCTATTATGAGGAAGGATATTTATATCACAGATTACAATTGTGTAACCCCTTTAGGATTCAATGTAGATTCCAACTGGGATGCACTTGTGGAAGGAAAATCAGGCGTTGCTTTACATAAAATCACAGGCAGTCAGGATGCTTTTATACTTCCATGATAGATTCTGATCAACTTCATGAAGAGTTCAGCAGAATCTTCGGCGACGCTCAGAATAACAATCACAATTTTACAAGACTGGAAAAAATGCTTCTTTTAAGCCTGCAGCCTCTTGTTGAAAAACATACCTTATCAGAAGACACGGCTTTTATCCTTTCTACAACAAAAGGAAATATCAGCCTGCTAAAAAACCAGTCTGAGTTGCCGGAAGGCGTTTACTTATCAAAACTGGCACAAAAAATAGCCAATTTTTTCGGATTCAAAACGAAACCTGTGGTGGTTTCCAATGCCTGTGTTTCAGGAGTAATGGCCATTGCAACAGCTAAAAATATGATTCAGGCAGGAAAGTATAAAGATGCTTTTGTAATTGCGGGAGATGAACTTTCTGAATTTGTTATTTCAGGATTCAACTCGTTTCAGGCCATTGGTTCCGGGCCATGTAAGCCTTATGATAAAAACAGGGATGGAATCAACATCGGTGAAGCGGCAGCAGCTGTGTATATCACTTCATGTCTTTACGAAGAACAGAGTAACGAAGCAATCTCACAAAACGAAAAATTCAGGTTTAAAATTCTGGGGGATTCTGCAGTCAATGATGCCAATCATATTTCCGGGCCTTCAAGAACAGGAGATGGCTTATATGCCAGTATTAAAAATGCTATGACAGAAGCAAATGTTTCGGCTGAACAGATTGATTTTATTTCTGCTCACGGAACAGCGACTTTATATAACGATGAAATGGAGGCCATTGCCTTTAACAGAATGGGACTTCAAAACATTCCTCTCAACAGTATGAAAGGCTATTACGGACATTGTCTGGGTGCATCAGGTCTCCTTGAAAGCATTATTTCTATGGAAAGTGCCCTTCACAGCACCTTACTTCCATCAAAGAACTTTGAGGAAACGGGAATAACCAAACCTTTGAATATTATCAAGGAAAACCAGACTGCAGAAGTAAAATACATACTGAAGACAGCTTCAGGGTTCGGTGGCTGTAACGCAGCTGTTGTGCTGGAAAAATGTTAAATTGAACATGATGAAGAAAACAAACATCTGTACCATAGAACATTCAAAAATAACCGTTGACGGAAATATTATTTTTGAAAGCCAAAGCGAAACCTTTCAGGAATTTGCCAAAGAAGCCTACAGAAGCTTAGACCTCAGCTATCCGAAATTTCACAAAATGGATAACCTGAGTAAGCTGGCTTTTCTTTCTGCTGAAAATATTCTGAAAGAGGATGACCACACCAGAACAGCTATTGTTTTTGCCAACAGATCTTCCAGTCTGGACACCGATTTCAAATACCAGGAAAGCATCAACGACGCTGACAACTACTATCCGAGTCCTGCAGTTTTTGTATATACTTTACCTAACATCTGTGTTGGTGAAATCAGCATTAAACATAAAATGCAGACGGAAAATGCTTTTTTCGTTTTGGACGAATTTGATGAAAATTTTTTAAACGATTACTCCGAACAGATTCTCAGATCCGGAAAGGCTGACAAAGTATTGTGCGGCTGGGTAGAATTGTATCAGGAAAATTACAAAGCTTTTGTATATTTGCTCACATTATAATTTAACAATGTACCAATCTGAAAATGTACCAATGCTAAAGGCAATAACAACTATTGGTAAACTGGTACATTGATATATTGTTACATTAAAATAATATTTATGGAAAACTTAAAAACGGAATTGAAGCACAAAATTATCGAAGTTCTTAATCTTGAAGACGTATCTGTGGAAGAAATCAAAGATGCTGATCCATTATTCGGAGGCGGATTGGGACTGGATTCTATTGATGCTTTGGAACTGATCGTTCTTCTTGATAAAGATTACGGAATAAAATTAGCTGATCCTAAAAAAGGAAAGGAAATTTTCCAATCTATCGATACGATGGCTGCATTCATCGAGAACAACAGAACAAAATAAATGAATGTAACAATCTAACAGGGTATCAATATAGCAATTATTGGTATTGTTAGATTGTTGCATTGTTATATGATTTAATACCATGAGTCAAAAAATTGCCATAACGGGAATGGGCATCATTTCCTCCATCGGAAACAATGTGGAGGAAAATTTTATTTCATTACAATCCGCAAAACATGGGATTTCAGATATCGAAATGTTTGAAACCCGT
Source organism: Chryseobacterium sp. 1B4 (assembly GCF_036631475.1). Classification (NCBI taxonomy): domain Bacteria; kingdom Pseudomonadati; phylum Bacteroidota; class Flavobacteriia; order Flavobacteriales; family Weeksellaceae; genus Chryseobacterium; species Chryseobacterium sp. 1B4. Next base: position 29,096 of record NZ_JAPNUF010000005.1, on the reverse strand, counting down.
CACGCCGGATTCATTAAAACGGGTGAAATAAAATTATCCAATGAAGAGCTTGTACAGAAACTCCATCTTGATGAAGACAACAACGTCACAAGAACTTTTTACTGGGTATGATTGCTGCGAAAGAAGCTGTAGAAAGTGCAGGAATTTCAGATATCAATGGTTACAGAACCGGCTTGATTTCGTCTACCAGTGTAGGCGGGATGGATATCACTGAAAAGTACTTCTACTCTTACGAAGACTTCCCCGAAAAGCAAAAATATATTGACGCACACGATGCCGGAAATTCCTCATTGGCCATTGCCGGTTACTTAGGATTAAAAGGCATGGTTTCTACCATCAGTACTGCCTGCTCATCAGCTGCCAATGCTATTATGATGGGTGCAAAACTGATTAAAAGCGGTGTATTGGACCGTGTGATTGTTGGCGGAGCAGATTCTCTTTCAAAGTTTACGTTGAATGGTTTCAATACCCTGATGATTCTTACAGATTCCTACAATACTCCTTTTGACAACAACAGAAAAGGACTGAACCTGGAGAAGCAGCAGCTTTCTTAGTGCTTGAGTCCGAAGAAGTGGTCAGAAAAGAAAATAAAAAAGTCCTGGCTTATCTTTCAGGATATGGAAATGCCAATGATGCCCACCATCAGACCGCTTCTTCAGAAAACGGACAGGGTGCATTTTTAGCTATGCAGCAGGCTTTGAAAATCTCCGGTCTGGAAAAAGAAAATATAGACTATATCAACGTTCACGGAACAGCAACTCCTAATAATGATTTATCAGAAGGTATTGCCATGATCAGAATCTTTGGAGAAAACATGGTTCCTGAATTCAGTTCTACAAAAGCATTTACAGGACATACCCTGGCTGCTGCAGCAGGAATTGAAGCTGTATTTTCAATTTTAGCCCTGCAGAACAACGTTATCTTCCCTAACCTGAATTTTAAAACGAAAATGGAAGAGTTTGATCTTACTCCGGTAACCGAACTGAAAGAAAAGAACATTAATCATGTACTTTCCAATTCATTCGGATTCGGAGGAAACTGTTCCACACTAATTTTTTCAAAATCATGAGTACAGTATACATCAACAGTGCATCCTGTATCTCCGTTCAGGACACTTTAAACGAAAATATCCTTCAGAACCTTCAACCTGAGAATTCTTCAAACGTCCTTAAGGCTATAGAACCCAATTACAGGGAGTTTATTCCGCCTGCCATGATCAGAAGAATGTCCAAAACAGTAAAAATGAGTTCTGTAGCCTCACATTATGCACTGAAAGAAGCCGGAATTGAAAAGCCGGATGCCATTATTGTAGGAACCGGAATGGGCTGCTCACAGGATTCCGAAAAGTTCCTGAAAAACGTGATTGACAATCATGAAGAGTTTCTTACTCCTACTTTTTTCATCCAGTCTACCCATAACACGGTAGCAGGACAGATTGCTCTGGGCTTACAATGTCATGCTTACAACTTTACCTATGTAAATACTTCTTCTTCGCTGGAGTTTTCATTACTGGATGCCAAACTTCAGATTAATGACGGAGAAGCAGAAAATGTTCTTGTAGGTTCTACAGATGAGCAGACTGACAGAACAATGGAGCTTTACTGTTTAAATAACACCATAAAAAAAGAAGCAGATCTTCCCGCTGATTATCTGCATTCCACCACCAACGGAGTGATCTGGGGTGAAGGAGCCAGCTTTTTTGTTATAGGTAAAGATAAAACTGAAAATTCTTATGCCCAGCTTAAGAATATCCATATCAGCAACAAAGTTGAATTGAATGAAGTACAGGATTTTATCCGGAATTTTTTAGCCAAGAACAGCCTTTCAACTGGTGCTATTGATGCTGTTATTTTAGGATTCAGCGGGGATGCAGATTCAGATACTCACTATACAAAAGCGATGGATATCTTTCCGGATTCCGCACAGCTGTATTACAAGCATCTGAGTGGAGAGTTCAATACCGCAAGTGGTTTTTCAATCTTTATGGCCTGTCATATCCTTAAAGAACAGCAGATTCCGGAAGTGATGATGGTTAACGCAAAGAAAAAGAAAACGTAAAGAACGTTCTTCTTTATAATCATCTGGGAGGTGATGATCACAGTCTGGTATTATTGGAAAAGGCATAATTGTTGAAATTGAAATTATACGGTCTATTTGTCATTCAGAGCACAGACAAAAGGTCTGCGAACAAGGTTCTGAAGTGAAGCGTGGAATCTAAATTAGAAATTAGTCTGACTCCTACGGAGTGACAATGGTATACAATAAATATTACGGCTATAAAACTTGTAATAAAACAACCGTCAATGAAACACTATCCATTCATCCTGTTCTATCTTTTCTGTAACGTTTTTATTTATGCGTTCCATGGGAGTTTTTGGGTATATCTTTTTTGCTTTTTTGCTTTTTCTGCAGTAGTCGTCTGGGGTTCTTTTGATATTGAACTGGGATATTTTGTCAACAGTATCACCCATAAACGTACCCGAATTAAGGAAATTGCCCTTACTTTTGATGACGGACCTACTGAATTTACCCCTAAGTTTTTAGACCTGCTTAAAGAACATCAGGTAAAAGCCACCTTTTTCTGTATCGGGAAACAGATTGAAAAATATCCTGAGACATTTCAGAGAATTATTGCAGAAGGCCATACAATTGGAAATCATACCCTTTCACATTCCGGTTCCACAGGCTTTTTATCCACATCAAAAATGATTGAGGAAATTAAACGATGTGATGAAGTTATGAAAAATGCAGGCAATATCAGCACTGACCTTTACAGGCCACCATTCGGAGTGACCAATCCCAATATTGCGAAAGCGATCAGGAGAACCCGTAAAGTAAGCATCGGATGGAATGTACGTTCTCTGGACACCATCATTGACGATGAAAAGAAAATCTACAACAGAATAACCAAAGGCCTGAAAAAAGGCAGTATTATCCTCCTTCATGACACTTCGGAAAAGACCTTTCGCGTGCTGGCCAATTTATTAGTATTTTTGGAGGATAAAAAATATTCAACTTTTACTGTTGATACAGTTTTAAATTCAAATAGAAATGATTAAAAATATTGCTTTCGGAGCATTTTTACTGGTTTCAGGATTCTTTTCTGCCCAGAATACGGCAATGTCAGGAGCTGAAGCTAAAGCATTTGTGTCGAAGGTTTCTTCAGACACCAAAGAGATTAAAACTTTACAGAGTGATTTTACCCAGACCAAAAAGATGGATTTTCTGGATAAAAGTATTGTGACCTACGGCCGAATGTCGCTGCAGACACCCAATATGCTGAGCTGGAAGTATACAAAACCCTATCAGTACAGTATTGTTTTTAAAAGCAATAAGATCTACATCAATGATCAGGGGAAAAAGTCGTCTGTAGATGCGAAGAGCAAAACATTTGAAAAAATCAATAAGCTGATAGTGGGAAGTTCCAACGGAACGATGTTCAATGATCCTGAGTTTACCGTAACCTATTTTAAGAATGGGAATTACAATGTGGCGAAGTTTGTTCCTAAAACAACCCAATTGCTGAAATACATCAAACAGATCGAGTTGTATTTCCCTAAAAGCCAGTCTACAGTTTCCCAGGTAAATATGACTGAAGCTTCCGGAGATACCACAAATATTGTCTTCAAAAACACCAAGATCAATGCCTCCATTCCTGCGTCAGAGTTTTCTTTATAGCCTGATTCTGATCCTGGCTGTTTCCTGTAAAACCTATAGGTTAACAGAAGCAAAACCTGTTTCATCTTCTGAAAGAATGGTGGAAAACTTATATTTCTTCCGGTGAAGATTACGTTTATAAATGCCAGATGGATATTTATAAAAACCATGTGAGCGGTATTCTGATTATCAAAAAGCTGAATGAAACGACGCATCGTGTTGCTTTAACGTCAGATTTTGGGAATAAGCTGATTGATTTTGAAGTTTCAGACCATGATTTCAAACTGAATTATGTACTTCCTGATCTGGATAAAAAAATTGTCATCAACTTTCTGAAAAATGATTTCCAGCAGCTGCTGAAAAGACAATATCCGGTAAGCGAAAGCTTTGAGAATGAAAATGCTAAGATTTATCTTTCCAAAACTGATAATAAAATCTACTATTTATTCTTTAACAAAGAAAATAATTTGCTAAAACAGATTGTTTACACGAAAAATAACAATGAAAAAATCGATTTTACTTTTGATGCAAAAAAACCTATCTTCGCGGATAGCTTACAGCTGCAGCACAAGGACTTTAAAATCAATATAAAACTATTTCAAATAACTGAAACGGAATAATTTCCTCAGGAAAACTGCCCAAAATGAATGTAGCTTTCCGGAAAGAAACTGATGATATATTTAATCTAAAAAATAAGATCATGCAAACCATTCTTACAGACTTTTATACTTTAACATCATACGAGAAGACAGAGGACGGAAAGTTTACTGCTCATATCCATCTTAATAAAGACCACGATATTTTCAAAGGTCATTTCCCTGGAAATCCTGTCACTCCCGGTGTTTGTATGATGCAGATCATCAAAGAACTTACGGAGGAATTTACCGGTTCAAAATTATTCTTAAAAACAGCATCGAATGTAAAATTCATGGCAATCATCAATCCTTTTGAAACTCCGGATTTACAGCTCCAGCTTGATATTAATGAAGATAATGAGGATGTTAAAGTAAAAAACACAACTTCTTTTGGCGAGACTATTGCATTGAAATTGTCTGTAAGCTACAAAAAAATATCATCATGAAACTAATCTTATCATTCATAGCAGCATTTGTTTTTTCTTTCAATCTGACCTTGAAACGCTGAGAAACAGCTATGCTAAGGCTAACGAATCCAATACCAATACCCAAAACTTTATTGATACTGCGGAAAAACAATCCGGTTCTGATGCTGTAACTGCCGGATATAAAGCAGCAGCAAAGATTATGGAGGCGAAAATTGCCAAAAGCAACAGAAAAGCTCTGGTAAAGACAGGCGCTACAAGTCTTGAAGGCATTATTAAAAGTAATCCTAACAATGCAGAGCTTCGTCTGATCAGAATGAGTGTTCAGGAAAATATTCCAAAGATCGTAGGATACCGCGGGAGCCTGAAGGATGATAAAGCTTTCCTGCTGAATAATTACAGCAAACAGAATACAGCTCTGAAGGGCTATATCAAAAGGTTTGCAATGCAGTCTAAAACTATTACAGAAGCTGAAAGAGCCACTTTAAAATAAAAAAATGTCCCTTGCTGAAGTACAAAATGCAATTTCTGAAAAGAAAATATGTGTTTTAATACCTACCTACAATAATGAAAAAACCCTGAAGAGGGTAATTGACGGTGTTCTTAACTACACCGAAAGTATTATTGTGGTCAATGATGGCTCCACGGATTCTACGCCACACATTCTTGCTCAATATCCTCAGATTACGGTAATCTCTTTACCGGAGAACAAAGGAAAAGGAAACGGGCTTAAAACAGGCTTCAGGGCCGCAAAGAAGTCAGGGTTTGATTATGCCATTACCATTGATTCCGACGGACAGCATTATCCGGATGATATTCCGGTATTTGTAGAAGCTCTTCTTCAGGAAAAAGAAGACGTTCTCCTGATTGGAAACAGGAATATGTCTCAGGATGGCATTCCGAAGAAAAGCAGTTTCGGAAACCGTTTTTCGAACTTTTGGTTCTGGTTTGAGACCGGTATAAAGCTGGAAGACACGCAGTCCGGCTACAGGCTTTATCCTTTGCATAACATTCCAAATAAATATTTTACCCCTAAGTTTGAATTTGAAATCGAAATCATTGTAAGAACTGCATGGAGGCATGTTCCGGTAAAGAATGTTCCGATCAGGGTTTTGTATGACCCTTCAGAACGGGTTTCCCATTTCAGGCCTTTCAAAGATTTTACCAGAATCAGTATTCTGAATACAATTCTGGTGACGATTACTTTATTTTATATTATTCCGAGAAACTTCGTGAATAATTTCAAAAAAAAAGCTTTAAAAGATTCATACAGGAAGATGTCTTAGAAAGTGACGGGAGCAACCGTACAAAAGCATTTTCCATTGCATTGGGAGTATTTATAGGGCTTTCTCCATTCTGGGGATTCCAGACCCTTCTTGTGATCAGTTTGTCTGTGCTTTTCAAGCTCAATAAAGTCCTTGCATTTGTAGCCTCCAATGTGAGCCTTCCTCCTTTTATTCCTTTTATTATTGCTGCCTCTCTGTTTCTGGGGGCTCCATTTGTGAGTGGAGACAGTGATATCTTAAACCAGGATTTAAATTTCGAGCTGATCAAAAACAATCTGCTGCAATACGTTATCGGCAGTTTTATCTTAAGCACTACTTTTTCTGCGATTGCAGGAATAACTTCTTTTTATTTTTGAATAAAGTAAGCCCGGAAAGCAATTAAAAAGCCTGAAACAAAATTCCAGGCTCATAAGATCAATGATCCAATTTTATATTTATTTGAGGATAAAATCTGTCAGGTCTACCAAAAACTGCTCATCTACTTTTCCTTTTATTTCGTAGTCTTTTGGAGAAGGTTTACCGAGCCTGCAATAAACAGATGGCTTAATTCAGGATAAAATTTAAAAACTGCTGCCTTGTTATTTTTCAGGGTTTGTTTCCAAAGATTGAAATCTTTCTCAGTTACCTGGTAATCTCTTCCTCCCTGTACAAACAGCATGGGTGCCTTGATTTTTTTCACTTCATTAAGTTGATTGTAATCCTTCAAATATTTCCAATACGCTGCAGACTGACCTAAAGGAAGTTCTGATGTAGGTGATTTAAAATTAAATTGGGATGAGTTTAAAAAGGCAACCTGCTTTTTTATTTCCTGAACAGCTTCTGCCGGAACATTCGCCTGGTCCAGAGAATGAAGGTATTCGTACTGCTCCACTAACAGATCCTGCAAGGGCCTTGCATTCCCGGCCATAAAAACATATTTCGAAACCTGAGCCTTTTCTGCAATTTTTGGCATCAGATAGGCTCCCTGGCTGTGTCCAAGGATAACAATCTCATATCCTTTATACTCAGGATTATTTTTGAAATAAAGAGCAGCATTTACCGCATCATTAATGGTTTCATCTTCTACCGTAGATTTCTCGTTGAATGTTTCAGGGTAGGAATAGATCCTTTTATCATACCGGTAAGAAGCAATTCCGTGGTTGAAAAGATATTCGGCGATATCTTTAAAAGGTTTGTTTTCTCCTATTGTTTCGTCTCTGTCATGGGATCCCGAACCATGCACAAAAATCACCAGTCTCTTTTATTATTGGAAGGGGGAACCAGAAGTGTACCTTTAAGTTCAACAGCATCACTCTTTATCCTGAGCTCTGTTTTCTCATCTCGTTTTTCAAATGTTTTATGAGGAACCAGGAAGAAGCCCAGCAGTTTATTGTTCTCTCCAAAGGTAAGCTGGATATCCAGTTTTGTCTTTTCAAATTCGGTGTAGTAATAATAAATATTCCCTTCGTTATTCACTTCAAGGATATTTTTCAGTCCTCCAACCTGGACCTGAAGCTGTTCCGGAATCGCTTTAAGCTGCTCCACAGGAATCTGGCCCGCTACCGAAGGATCAAAATAAGAATGTGCTTTTTCTATATTTTTATCCACCAGTAAAGCTTTAATAAAAGTATTTCCAATCTCTTTTCTGTCCTGAGAAAAAGAGAATAAAAAGCATACGACAAAGAACAGGGTCAAAAATTTTTTCATAAATTAATTATTTAAAAACCACATCCGAAAATGAAAGTGGCGTCATCATTATGGTAACAAATATCGCAATAATTACCAGAGCCAGCTGTGTGATATGATATGTTTTTTCTCTTTCATTTTCATTGTTTTCAAAAGTAAACTTTATCTTATCCGGCTTTCTGATAATCAACCAGATAAAAATAAGGACAGCCAGGTTCATCAGCACCGGAAATACCAGAAATATTTTACTTCCGTAGTTGTCTTTCATATTTCCATACCCATGAATTGGAATGGTGGCAGGTATCGAATTGTAGACTGTACACAGGTACGCGGAATAGCAGATGATAATGACAAAAGGAACGCAGAACAGCAGCTTTATATATTTTGGGATCATTTCAGTTTGTTTAAAGTTTTCTTCAGGTATTTTTCTACATTTTTCCTGTCCGGAACCGTTGTAATTTCTTTCGTCAATGCTTTTTCAAATGCAATTTTTGCCTGTGAATATTCTTTTTGCTAAAATAATATTTTCCGGATTGATAATACACCAGCCAGAAGTCAGGATTCATGGCCTGATAGGAAGGAATAACATCATCTCCCAACAGTGTATTTTTATCATCGGCAGCCTCATTGATTTCTTTCCCATACATTTTAGACAGCTCATAGTTTTGGAATTCCTCAGAATCTGAGAAGGGGTCTCTTTTAATATTGAGTTCTGTTTTAGCCCGGAGACTTTGCGGTAACGGATTTCCTGAAAAATTTCATTCAGGTCATAGCAGACAAATTCCCCCAGCTGATAGGGATTGAAGAAACCCAGACCAGTCTTTTCTGAGGCGAAAAGATAACAGCATGATGTGCCAGAAGCTGATTGAGTGCTTTTTCATTGCCATAACCAATCGGTTTATCTTTTAAGCCCGATCTGTTCCTTAAAATGGAAGCCATTTTTTCCGGAGTGATCTTTTTCTCCTCCTGCAAAAGTTCCTGCAGTTTTTCATACCTGTATTTTGAATGGCTTTCTTCGATATGTTTCTGATTTCTTTTGTCATCCTTATAGGCATCCGACTGAAAATGATTGGTGCAGAGAACCCTGCTGGTATTCTTCACTTTGTATACTCCGAAATTTTTAGGTGAGACCTCAATAATTACGGCATTTTTGTCTGCAGCACTTCCAACAAGAATAGATTCTGAAACGAAAACTTTCCTTTTTTTAGCAATATCAATCGCTTCATCTATATTTTTAGCATACTGAAGAATTTCTCTTGTAACAAGGGAGATAGGAGTCTTTGCCGTCAAAGGAATTTTTGATTTTCCGGCATTAATCGTTACGGTGATGCCTTCTTTATTCATCCCGGAAACCACACCGATCATTCCCGGCCAGCTTACCGACATGTAAGGAATTCCTTCTTCCGGCTGAACAAATTCTACCAGTTTATTTTTTGCAAAATCATCTCCCACATAAAATCGAAATTTCTTCCAATCAGAAGATCTCCGTCCTCCGTATTTTCATTCCATACAGCAAGAGACGTACAGCCTACCATGGCCAGATCCTGCATTGCATGCCCGATATCGTGGGCTCCGTGCAGGTAAAGGTTTCTTAAATATTTGGGAGCAATAAAATCATACCGGTCAGATGAGTATTGTGACAAGCCGTATAATTCGGCCTGATAATCTTCTCTGACATTGAGGTACATTTTTCTGTTGTACCATTTTAAAAACCCCTTAAGAGTCTTTGTTTAAATTTTGATGGAACGAATCCTTCCACTTTTGAGAAAAAAGATTTCTTCCTGCTTCTGCATCAGCCTCTGCGTCAGTGCACCATTATTATAGCCAAGTTGCAAAGGATTTCCTTTGATGTAAAGCTCCCAGAGCTGCTGCTTATTTTTGGTAAGATAATTTTGATTGTAACTGAAAGTGCTGTCGTTGATTCTGTTTACTTCAGGAACCTCTAATGAGTATTGCTTTACGTCAGGAATATGATGAACAGACTTTGAAATTCCGCAGGATGTAAGTGAAAAACAAAGGGTAAGATAAAGAAGCGTTCTTTTACAGGATGAATATATGGTATTAGTTTTTTCACTTTTAGTTTTTATTAATCATTTGTGTCAACCTCATATCTATTATATCTTTTCCAAGAATCTCCGCACAGGTATTAAAAGCTCCGATGGTTACTCCTAAAATCCCGTGCATATTAACAGACTGTCCTGTCAGAAACAGATTATCAATTTTGGTACGGGGGAAACCATTGTTTTAAGAGGATTTTCAGAACTTTTCATGTATCCGTACATATTTCCTTCAAAGTTTCCTATATAGTCCCTGTAAGATAACGGAGAAGAAGTGTATATTGTTTTGATGGCATGCCTTATGTTAGGAATTTTCTTTTCCAGCGCATCCAGCATTTTCTCGGTCTTTTTCAAGCTTAAATTTTTCATAAGCTTCACCTCTTTCATGTTCATCTGCTACGGTATTGAAAGTATTTTCCCATTCTTTCACCTCCTCAAAATCCATATAGGAAATAGCGGTGAGGCTTTCTGCAAAATCAGGGTAATGTTTTGAAGGCGTGGATGAGAGCATATAGGTTTCCGGCCATGATTCTTTTTGGTATTGGCATGCATTCCACACCAGGTCTTCTGATGAGTAGTGATATCTGTTGTAATTAAAATTCGGAAGGCTGTGAGGTTTTAAAACCAGATAAACACTAAAGCAGGATGAAACCGGCTTCCAGCTTAAAACTCTGTTCAGAAAGGATTTCTTTAATCTTTCTTCGCCTATCAGCTTAATGGTGGAACGGATCTCAATATTGGAAATAAATTGTTTTGCGGCATATTCTTTTCCTGTCTTTGTTTTTACGGACGTCAATGCATTATTTTCATTAAAGACAAATTCAGAAACCTCAGAATGTTTGTGTACTTCTGCCCCATATTCGCGAAGTTTTCTGATCAGAAGCTTAGAAATCTGGCTGCCTCCTTTTACACATTTGTAGGCACTCTGGATATAAGAGTTTACTGTTAAGGCATGTACATAAAAAGGTACATTTTCAGAGTCTCCGGCATATAAAAAATTGGAACCCAGCAGAACCGACTGAAGTTTTTTGTTATGGGTAACAGATTCAATGAATCTTTTGGTATTGAGGTGCAGGATTTCTTCGTTGTAATGGTCTTTCCCTACCACATGATATCTTGGAAACTGGCTGCAGACGTATTGAATCTCTTCGCAGTAGTTCTCAAGGTTTTCTTTTTCTTCGGGAAAGTATCTGGAAAGCTGCTCCACAAAATTCTGATAGCCCTGTGCGTGCGGATATTCTGTTTCATCATCACCGAAACTGATTCTGTCATACCCGTCTTCATCCATCAGCTGAAGCTCAAGATGATCCATAATTTCCAGGTAGGAAAAGAACTGATTCAGATTCTGCCCTTTGGATAAGCCTCCGAGATAATGGACTCCTGTATCAAAAATAAGCTTATCTCTTGAAAAGGTCTGCAGATTTCCTCCGTATTGGTTATTTTTCTCAAGAACGCATACTTTCATACCTTCTTTCGCCAAAATAAGAGCCGAAACAAGACCTCCCAATCCGCTGCCGATTACAAGTATGTCATATTCTTTCTTCAAAAGAGAATGTGCTTTAATATAATTAAGAAACAGGGAATTTAAGATATTTAAAGCTTACTTTGTGCGGTAAGCAAAGAAAATTTATCCGGAAATATTTTTTAATCATCTTAATTCTCGGTACATCTTAATGGTTTTAGTTTTTCGTTAGTTTTTACGGAATAAAAATAGAAAAATTAATCAACATCATCCCAAAAATCAAAATAATTGAACCATTGAAGGGGGTATTTTTTTACCATAGCTTCAAGATTCTGTACATAAGACTGTAAAAGCCCCTGCGAATCACGGTTTTGATATTCTGAGCAATCCTGGCGTAAAGATGATAATGAAGATTATTTTCTTTCATCACATAAACATAGACAACAGGCACTCCCAATCTTGAGGCAATCAAAAACGGGCCAGCCGGAAATTTTGCGCTTTTCCCAACAGTTCTGCTTCCAGATATTTGGATCCCTCAAAATACCGGTCTCCGGTAAAACAGATCAGTTCATTTTCGGATAAAGCCTTGTTGATCTCAAAGATATGCGACATATCGTCTTTAACATAAATGAACTTGATGTTACTCTTCTTTACAGCAACACTTTCCAGATATTCTTTTATCACCGTCACTTCCTGATCTGTGGTCACCAGATTGATCTGGCAGTCGAAGTCGATATCCGCAAAGAAGTGTTCTGCAATTTCAAAATTACCGATATGCGCACTGATCAGTACGCCTCCTTTTTTAGCTGCTAAAAGGTTTCTGAGGTTTTCAATACCGTCAAATTCATAGGTGTATTTTTCTCTGAGTCCGGCAGAGATCGCTGTTTTATCAATCAGAACTTTTCCGAAGGTAAAATAGCTTTTAAAGATGGAAGCTTTAGATTTCCAGTATCCGTAATTCAGCCTTTTCCGGAAGTAATAAAGAATATATTGGTTGCTTTTTTCTGAAACAGAGAATAATAAGCTGCTACAAAATAAAGCACTCCGTATGAACTTCTGATTCCGATATTTCTAATACACCAGACGAATATCCTGTATCCGAGCACTGTTCCTTTAGATTTACCTTTCCACTTGTTCATAATCCAGTTTAATATAACAGAGAACCAATGTAATCATACCTTGTTGTGTTCATTACTGAAGCACTGTGATATTATTACATTGGCACATTTTATAGAATAAAGATTGACTCAATAACTAAGCGTTTTTTTCAGCAATCTTATGTTCAATCGTTGTATAGAAATCATCAAATGTTACCATTTTCTTGAAATCTGCTTCTCCTAATTTCACCCCGAAATTGGATTCGATCACGACTACCATGTCGATATAATCCAGGCTGTCCAAGCCCAGTGTATTTTTAAGGTTGGCATCATTACTGATTTCGTCTCCGTCTACCTCGAATTCGTTTACCAGAAAATCATTAACGATAGCAACAATTTTTTCCCTTTCCATGTTTTTAATCAAATTTTTTAACTATTAGTGCAGAATTGGTTCCCCCAAACCCAAAAGAATTCGACAAAAATACATCAATTTTTTGATTTTGTTTTGTGACCAAATTTATCTTTTGTGCCTCATTATCAGGATTTTCCAGATTAATATTCGGAGCAACGAAATCATTCTGCATCATCAGAATGGAGTAGATAACTTCACTTGCACCCGCCATCCAGCATTCATGTCCGGTCATGGATTTGGTAGAACTTACCGGAACCTCGCTACCGAAAATTTCATAAATAGCTTTTGCCTCATTGGCATCACCAATCGGGGTAGAAGTTGCATGAGCATTGATATAATCGATATCTGAAGCGTTTAATCCTGACTGCTTTAATGCTCTGTCCATGGCCAGAGCAGGGCCGTCTACATTCGGTGTGGAGATATGACCTCCATTTGAAGAAAAACCATAACCGATAATTTCAGCAATAATGGATACTCCTCTTCTTTGAGCGGATTCTAAGCTTTCCACAATCAAGGTGGCTGCACCTCCACTTGGAATCAGCCCGTCTCTTCCTGAATCGAAAGGTCTGGAAGCTTTTGCAGGCTCATCTTCTCTGACTGAGAATACTCCCAGTCCGTCAAAGCTCGCCATGGAATATTTGTTGGTTTCCTGAGCTCCTCCACAGATGATCATGTCCTGAAAACCATTTTTGATCATCATATAAGCCAGTCCCAATGAGTGCGAACCGCTTGCACACGCTGCACTGATGGTAAGATTGATCCCTTTCAGCTTAAAGATCGTAGAAAGGTTCATGGTTACCGTTGAGTTCATTGATTTAAAGATCGCTCCCGATCCCATCAATGTTGTATCTTTTTTTCCCTTGCAATATCGATAGATTCTACAACAGCCTGGGAAACGCTGTCATTTCCGTATAAGATTCCCACTTCATGGGCATCCAGGAATTCTTCGTCCAGATTCGCCTGCTTCAATGCATCAATGGTAGCCAGATAGGCATATTCGCTTTCTTCTCCCATGCTGACACGCTGGCGCCTGTTCAAAAGATTTTTAAGATCCGGTTTTGGAACCACACCAGTAAGACCTGATCTGAAACCAAATTCTTTCTGTCCTGATCTAAAACAATACCGGATTTTCCTTGATATAGGGATTCCCTGACCTCTTCTAAAGACGTCCCGATGCAGGAATAAATTCCCATCCCGGTAATTACAACCCTATTTTCCATTTGTTTATATTGAATTTAACAATGTATCAGTCTAGCCATGTAACAATATTTTCATTAAGATCAATCAACATTGGTACACCGATACATTGGTATATTGTTAGATTATTTATGAGTAAATTCCTCCGTTAATATTAATCACTTCCCCTGTAATGTAGGATGATTTTTTAGATGCTAAAAATGCGACAAGATCTGCCACTTCTTCTGCTTCTCCGAATCTGTTGGCCGGGATCATTGCTTTCAGCTCTTCTTCATTGAATTCCTGAGTCATATCTGTTTTGATAAAACCTGGAGCTACCGCATTTACGGTAACATTTCTTTTGGCAACTTCCTGTGCAAGGGCTTTTGTAGCACCTACCAAAGCTCCTTTTGCGGCCGAGTAATTCGTCTGGCCGGCTGTTCCTTTTACTCCGGATACTGAAACCATATTGATGATTCGTCCGTATTTGTTGCGAAGCAGCTTTTGGATAAAGAAATTGGTCACATTGAAAAATCCGTCCAGACTTGTATTGATTACACTGTTCCAGTCTTCTTTCTGCATCCACATAAAGAGACCGTCTCTTGTGATTCCCGCATTATTGACAATCACTTCTACTACTGCATCAGGATTTCTCTCCTGCCATGCTGTTAAAACAGCCTGTGTTTCTTCGGTATTCCCTACATCAAATTTAAGGATTTCTCCCGTAGCCCCAAGTTCTTCCACTTTAGCCAATGTTTCTTTGGCTGCGGTTTCGTTTGAAGCGTAGTTGATAAGGATGTGATAGTTTTTCTCTTCAGCCAGTTTTATACAGATTGCCCTCCCGATCCCTCTGGAGCCTCCTGTTACAATTGCACATTTCATGCGTTAGTGTTTATATCGTTTTTAGTTTTTTTAATTGATGCCGGATATCTATTTTAGAGACAATCCATAACAGCTAATAGTTACATTCCTTTCAGATATTTCTTTACTTCTTCCAGATACGGATACATCACCATATCGTCTGAGAAGGCAGGAATAATTTTTCTGATTTCGTCATACAATTCTTTTGTAGATGATGAAACCTTATCCTGGAATCCAAGATATTCAATAGCCTGAATGATGGTAATCGCTTCAATGGCCAATACTTCAAAAGCATTTTCAATTACTTTTCTGCAAATCACTGCTGCATTGGTTCCCATACTAACGATATCCTGATTATCATTATTGTTCGGAATACTGTGAACATACATAGAATTTGACAGCATCTGACTTTCTGCCGTAGTGGAAGTTGCTGTAAACTGCACGCCCTGCATCCCGAAATTGAAACCTAATTTACCCAAATTTACAAAAGGCGGCAAAATTTCATTGATCTTGGCATTCAGAAGATAGTTCAACTGTCTCTCAGCGAGCATTGTCAATTTGGTAACCACAATTTTAAGCTTGTCCATTTCCAGGGAAATGTAATCTCCATGGAAGTTTCCTCCATGGTAAACATGCTGATCTTCAACATTGATAATCGGGTTATCATTCGCTGAATTGATCTCATTTTCAAGAACTTTTTCCGTATATTCCAGCGTGTCCAGTACCGGACCTAAGATCTGAGGAACACATCTTAAAGAATAATATTCCTGAACTTTCTCCTTAAATACTTTTTCCTGCTCTTCAAAGTGTGTATAAAGATGATCTTCTCTTTTTCTGATCAGTTTACTGTCCGCCAGATGAGCACGCATTCTTTCTGCCACTTTCTGCTGGCCGTAATGCCTTTTTGTTCCGTTCAATGCTTCTGACAGGTGATCATCATAAGCCTGTACAATTTCATTGATTGCACACGAAAGTCTAAGGGAAATATCTGTCAGCTGATTGGCTTTATAAGCATTTACAATACCGATTCCGGACATTACGGAAGTTCCGTTCATCAAAGCAAGACCTTCCCGGATCTCTACTTTTATCGGTTCTAAGCCTTCTGTTTCAAAGACCTCTTTGGTTGATTTTCTTTCTCCTTTATAAAATACTTCTCCTTCTCCGATCAGGACCAAAGCCAGATGGGCAAGCTGAACAAGGTCTCCGCTTGCTCCTACCCCTCCGTGTTCAAATATCAGTGGAATAATATCCCTGTTGATGAGCTCCTGAAGAAGGTAAATTACAGACTGGTGTACTCCTGAATTTCCCAGTGACAAGGTATTCAGTCTCGCCAGCATACATGCTTTTACCTCTTCCGCAGGTAAAGGATTTCCGATACCTGAAGAATGGCTTCTGATCAGGTTATACTGGAGCTGGTGTGTATCTTCGTCACTGATCTTGAACTGAGCCATCGGGCCGAAGCCAGTGTTCACACCGTATATTACTTTATTTTTTGAAAACTCTTTTAAAAACTGAAAACTTTTATCCACTCTTGATAAAAGCGATTCATCCAGTTCTATTTTTTCATTCTCAATGATAATTTTTTGAAAGTCTTTCAGTTCTAAAAAGTTATTTATTTTCATCAATTAAAAGTAATAGTTGATAATTTTGTAAAATATTAATTATTTGTCACTAATTTTGCGGCAAAGATAAAAGTTATTATTAAAATAAAAAATCAAAGATGAGCAAAGAATTTGTTGACGTTCTTGTAATCGGAGCCGGACCTTCCGGATGCGTGTCTTCTTCATACTTAAAGAAGAATAACGTCAACGTGAAAGTAGTCGAAAAAACAAAATTTCCCAGACTGGTAGTGGGAGAAAGCTTAATTCCGAGGGTAATGGACCACTTTGACGAGGCCGGACTTTTCCCTGCATTGGACAAAATGGGCTTTGAAAAGAAGCTTGGTGCGCGTTTTCTTCGCGGTGACGAAATCTGCATTTTTGATTTCAGCAACAAATTCGGGGAAGGCTGGGACTGGACATGGCAGGTTCCCAGAGCTGATTTTGACAATACGCTTGCTCAGGAAGTGATTAATAAAGGAATTGATCTTGAATTTGAGACTGAAGTTATTGATATTAAGTTTGACGGAACAGATTCTGTGACTACAGTAAGAAATAAAGATGGAGAAACGAAAGAGATCCACGCTAAATTTGTTATCGATTCCAGCGGTTATGGAAGAGTATTGCCCCGTTTACTGGACCTTGAAAAACCTTCAAAACTATCTCCCCACTCTGCTATTTTCTCTCATGTACATGACATTAACAGAGAGCCTGGAGAGGAAGGAACTTTAATTTCTTTTGACATCATCGAAACAGAAGTATGGCTTTGGGTCATTCCTTTTTCTAACGGAAACACAAGTTTAGGGATTGTAGGCCCTACTGAATATATTGACAAGTTATCTGAAAACGGAGATACCACTGAAGCCTTAAAAAAGCAATCTCTCTTTCCGATTATTATGTAAAGCGTTTCGGGAATGTAGATTTCCTTTTTGAACCAAGACATTTGAAAGATTATTCCTGCTCGGTAAAAAGTTTATTTGGAGACGGATTTGCTTTAACGGGAAATGCATCTGAATTCCTTGATCCTGTTTTCTCTTCAGGAATGGCTTTTGCCACAGAATCAGGAATGCTGGCCGCCAAACTTGCCTTGAGACAGCTTAATGGAGAAAAAATTGACTGGCAGAAGGAATACACAGACTATATTTTATATGGAGTGGATGTTTTCACTACCTATGTAAAAGAGTGGTATACCGGAAATCTTCAGGAGTTATTCTTTCATCAGCCGGAAAATCCTGATGTAAAGAAAAAGATATGTGCAGTTTTAGCGGGTTATGTCTGGAACAAAGACAATCCTTTCGTAAAGAAACATGATACAGTGATTAAAAATCTTGCGAACCTCATCAAACTGGAAAAACAGGAACAACAAAATCAAGCATAAAAAAACGGTCTGAAAATTCAGACCGTTTTTTGTTATTTTAAAGATTTTTTGATTTCTCTTCCCAAATACCTTCCGGCAGATTCATAAGCTGATGCTATTCTTCCATACTCCATTACAAATTCTTTATTTTGCACAAATTTATCAAACTTTTTAAGTTCTATTTCAGCTAAAACTGTAGAAGGATTATTGGTTTCCACCAGTTTTATTTTCCCGGTTATTTCGGCAGTCATTGCTGTAATTCCGGCATGCCAGCCAGGAAAAATCCAATTTGTCTCTACCAACAGGGTATATTTTGCGGCTGCATCTTTTTTAAATGAAATATTTTTGTAAGTTTTATTCAGTCCTTTTGCGAAATAATCCACATAATATTCCTTTTTGTATTTTTCCCATTCTTCAATCCATTTTTTCCAGGCTTCTTCGCCTCTTTTAGGATTTTCAATAACTTGTTTTTTTCTGTTTTCAAGGTACTGAGCTTCTGTAATATTTTCTTTCATAAATAATACATTCTCAAATTTTACCTCAACATTTACTTCGGTCTGATCTTTCAAAACCCCCAGACTTCCGGCAACTATTTTCATTTTCTCTTGTCCGAAAGCTGTTGTCATTATAACTAAAAAGACCAGCAATAATAATTTTTTCATAGGGTATTAGCTTTTATTTTAAGAACCCAAAGATATTATAAAAGAAAGTTCTATTGACTCTTTATTTTAAATTTTATCTCAAATCAATAAAAGTAATAGGTTTCCTGCTGCTTGGATTAAAAACTGTTTTAGACAGAATATCAAAATCAATAATTTCAATTTTCGGGCTTACTCTTAGTTTGGCCCGGAAGTGATCTCTTACTTCATTTACAAAGGTTTCATGCTCTTCTTCTGTGCTTAATTTGATGATAATTTCATCTAGTCCAATTTCGTTGGCCTGAATAACAATCTGATAGCATAAGATATTGTTGAAATCATTCAGGATATCATTCATTGCCGGTGGATACAATGTTGTTCCCTTATATTTGATCATCTGCTGTTTCCTTCCTATCACAGGTCCTAACCTCATCGTATTTCTTCCGCACTGACATGGCTCATGGTGAGCTTTTACAATATCTCCTGTTTTAAATCTTAATAAAGGAATGGCTTCCACCCCTAAAGTTGTAATGGTAAGCTCCCCGCTCTCTCCTTCTTTTATGGGATTGCCTTCATCATCCAGAATTTCTGTGATGATCAGCTCCGGATGGTGATGTCCTCCGATCTGGAACTCACATTCTGTAAAAGCGGTGCTCATCTCAGTAGAAGCATAGGTGGAAAAAAGTTTGATATCCCACTTTTCTTTGATCTTCTGTGAAAGGATATTATCTGTAAAATCCTGATTTTTGATACTTTCTCCAATACATACGGCTCCATACACGCTTGAATTTTTATAATCCAACCCATGTTTTTCGGCATAGTCAATCATTTTCAAAAGAAAAGAAGGCACTGTAATCAGGTATTTCGGTTTGTATCTGAAAATAGAATCCCACTGCAGTTCAGGAATTCCCGGTCCCATTCTCACCACGCTTGCCCCCATTTTTCTTAAGCCTAAAAAATAAGCAAGTCCTGCCATAAAACGTTTGTCGATGGTTGTAATCATCTGCACAACATCTCCTTTCTGAATTCCTGCACAGGCAAATGATATGGCTTCATTGTAAGCAAGTCTTTCAAGATCACCATCAGACAATCCGAATGTCACAGGATCTCCCAATGTTCCGGAAGTGGTACTGTAATCAACAATTTTATCAGGTGCTATGCAGAAAAAATCATGATTATGCTGCTGAAGATCATTCTTTGTGGTGGTAGGAATCTTCTGAAGATCTTCCAACGTAAGAATATCGGCAATATTAATATTATTTTCTTTAAACAGCTTCTTATAAAAAGGCGAATGGCTTTCCAGGTAAACCAAAAGCTCATGAAGTTTTTCTTCCTGAAATTTTTTGATTTCCTGAATCCCTGCTTTCTCAATTGACGGATGAAATTCCAATGATTTTAATTTTTAAAAAGCAAATTTATTTAAAATTACATGATTGTAAGATGTATTCATGTAAAATGTATTCAAGATTTCTACCATAGCTTTTATCTCCGGAAGGCAAAGGTCTGTATGTTTGTATTTCCAGCAGTATTGATGGTGGTTACTTTTAAAGTATGAGAACCGGACCCTTTTGGACATTTTTCATCAAAGACATACACAAAATCATCTTTTACACGGGCAAATCTCAGCCATATTCCGTCCAGTTCAGCCCGGAATGAAACAATATCTCCCACTTTTGCGGTTCCCTTTAGTCTCAAAGAGCTGCTGCTGATCAAAGCACCCTCATTCCAACCTGGCGAAACGGATGGCAAAGTATTATCAATCACCAACTGCGCTGTACCCAATCTGTTGAACTGTCCTTCTGCCCGGTCAGCATTCCATTTTGCTTTTACGAAATCTTTATCACTCCCGTAATCAAGAATAATAACAGCTTTGTCTTTTTCTGTACTGGATAATTTTCTGTTGGGATCTATTTTCAAAATATATTCATCATGAACCGGAATATATGGATTATGTAAAACAATACTGTTCGAAGCCGCATCCGGATGAGCGGATGTTTTTTCATAGGCATTGAAATTTACAGCATCATAGAACGCATTTTTACTGAAAATGATTTCTGCATTTTCGGTTGTAAGCATTTTTCCTTCATTAGGCACAACTGTTTTACCTGAAGATGCAATTCCTGTTCCTGCATTGCTCAACTGGACTTTGGTGGCTAGCCTGCTGGTATTACCTTTTACATCCTTTACAACAATTTCGATATTGTGAACATCTTCATCCTGAAGATTGATAATTCCTGAAAGATCAGACACACTATAATTTTGCAGTTTCATCCCCGGCAAAGCAGACAAATGCTGAATCCCCATTTTGTCTCTGATGAATTTCGTATAATCGATACAACCGTTGATATATCGGGTATCATCATAATGTACTTTATCAATTTTAAAACTGTACATCAGCTTACCATCCATCAATAGTTCTGCATTATAAATCCCAAGATTAAATCCCTGATTGGCTTTATCCACAGCCTTAATTCCGAAACTTATCTTCGGTGAACTGACTCTTATAACATCTGCAGTGTAAATACCTCCTACTTTTTCACTGCAATTCCGTTCGCTCCTGGCTCATATGTACTGAATCTGCGGTCATACCAATACAATCCACTGATAATGGGAGCTACAGAATCCGGAATATTAAATCCAAACAATAAAGGGTTAAGACATTCTTCCGTTTTGGTATCTCTTATTTCGAAATGCAGGTGCGGACCAGCAGATCCTCCGGTATTTCCACTCAATGCAATCTGTTGTCCTTTTTCTACCGGAAACTGTCCGGGCTGAAAAGTAATATCCTGTTCCCACTTTTCGTCTTTGTACTGCTTTTCCTTTACAAATTCATCGAGCTTACCAAAGTATTTATTCAGGTGAGCATATACTGTGGTATAACCGTTGGGATGAGTGATGTATATTGCATTACCAAAACCATATCTTTCTACCTTTATCCTGCTTACATAGCCTTCTGCCGCAGCTAGAACCGGTAAATTTTCCTGACTGTTGGTTCTTAAGTCCAGCCCCATATGAAAATGGTTCGTCCTGATAGCACCAAAATTAGCCGCCAACTGCATGGGAATATTCAGCGGGTTACGGAAATAGTTTTGAGGGTAATTATTCTGGGCGTTTATGATGATTGTACAGATAAAACAGATAGCAGCCATCAGTTTGGAGAAGATTTTCATACAGCATTTGGGTTTATAGGTCTACTTAAATGTACAAAATTCCGGCCAACAAGAGGTTGCTGCACCAGCATTCTTAAGATCTTTGTGAACTTTGCGCAATCATTAGGCTTTGGCTAAAGCCGTTGGATTTGCCTTTTATTATTTAAGCGGGCTAAAGCCCGCTCCTATTGAATACATTTACGCTAAATTTTATATAAAAAACACCCAGAAAAATTCACATATTCACCATTCACCATTCACTTTTACCTTACATTTTATTTATATTTCTGAAATTGAACTTTTTAATAGATGATATCAAAATAAAACATATATTATAAACCGACAAATTTTAGTAAATTTGCAGACTTAATTAATCAACGATATTGAGATATTTACAATGAGCCAATTTAAAGAATACAAAAACCTCAACCTTATTGACGTAGCAGAGAATGTAGCGGAATTTTGGAAACAAAATAAAACTTTCAATAAGAGTGTTGAGATTCGTCAGGGAAATCCTGAGTTTGTTTTTTATGAAGGTCCGCCTTCAGCAAACGGTATGCCCGGAATTCACCACGTAATGGCAAGAGCATTGAAAGATATTTTTTGCCGTTACCAGACCCAAAACGGGAAACAGGTTTTCCGTAAAGCAGGCTGGGATACGCATGGTCTTCCTGTGGAACTGGGTGTAGAAAAAGAATTAGGAATCACGAAAGAAGATATTGGCAAAAAAATCTCTATTGAAGACTATAACAAAGCTTGTCGTGAAGCCGTAATGCGTTATACCGATGTCTGGAATAACCTTACGGAAAAAATCGGATATTGGGTAGACCTTGATGATCCGTACATCACGTACAAGTCAAAATATATGGAAACGGTTTGGTGGCTGTTGAAGCAATTGTATGATAAAAACTTATTGTACAAAGGTTACACGATCCAGCCTTACTCTCCAAAAGCGGGAACAGGACTTTCTTCTCACGAGCTTAACCAGCCTGGGACATATCGTGATGTTTCGGACACAACGGTTGTGGCTCAGTTTAAAGTGAAAAAAGACTCTTCAGCATTGTTCAACGATGTTGACGGGGATGTTCATATCCTTGCATGGACGACAACTCCGTGGACACTTCCATCCAATACTGCTCTTACTGTAGGAAGAGATATTGAATATGTTTTGGTTAAAACCTTCAATCAATATACATTTGAACCTGTAACTGTAGTTTTATCAAGCGCTCTTTTACCTAAAGTCTTCGGTAAAAAATATGCAGAAGGTACAGATGAGGATTTTGCCAACTATACTCCGGAAACCAAAGTAATTCCTTTCAGAATATTAAAAGAATTTACAGGGGAAAAACTTGTTGATACGAGATATGAGCAGTTAGTTCCTTGGTTTACACCTAATGACAATCCTGAGAATGCATTCAGAGTAATCTTAGGGGATTTCGTAACGACAGAGGACGGTACCGGTATCGTACA
Organism: Chryseobacterium sp. 1B4; assembly: GCF_036631475.1. NCBI lineage: Bacteria > Pseudomonadati > Bacteroidota > Flavobacteriia > Flavobacteriales > Weeksellaceae > Chryseobacterium > Chryseobacterium sp. 1B4. Next base: position 6,151 of record NZ_JAPNUF010000005.1, on the reverse strand, counting down.
CACAGCGCCTACTTTTGGTGCGGATGATGCGAGAGTTGCTAAAATGGCTCAGCCTGAGATTCCTCCCATGTTGGTAAAAGATGAAAATGACAACCTTGTACCATTGGTAGATTTACAGGGTAGATTCATCAAAGGGGAAAATGTTCCAGAGGTGTTTTCAGGAAAATATATCAAAAACGAATATTACGATGAAGGAACAGCGCCTGAGAAATCATGGGATGTGGAACTTGCGATCCTGTTGAAAACGGAGAACAAGGCCTTCAAAGTAGAGAAATATGTCCACTCTTATCCACACTGCTGGAGAACAGATAAACCGGTATTGTACTATCCGCTGGATTCATGGTTTGTGAAAATGACCGCTGTAAAAGACAGACTGGTTAACCTGAACAAAGAAATCAACTGGAAACCCAAAGCTACCGGAGAAGGACGTTTTGCCAACTGGCTGGAAAATGTAAACGACTGGAACTTATCCCGTTCAAGATATTGGGGTATCCCGTTACCGATCTGGAGAACAGATGATCTGAAAGAAGAAAAAATCATAGGTTCTGTAGAAGAACTTTATAACGAAATCGAGAAATCAATTGCAGCAGGACTGATGGCCGAAAACCCGTTCAAAGGTTTCATCATCGGAAATATGGCAGAGTCTAACTATGAGCTTGTAGATCTTCACAAAAACGTGGTTGACAAAGTGGTATTGGTTTCTGACTCAGGAAAAGCAATGAAGCGTGAAAGCGACCTGATCGACGTTTGGTTCGATTCAGGGTCTATGCCTTATGCACAGTTGCATTATCCTTTTGAAAACAAAGAATTAATTGACAATAATAAAGCATTCCCGGCTGACTTCATTGCGGAAGGTGTTGACCAGACCCGTGGATGGTTCTATACGCTTCACGCGATCGGAACTGCAGTGTTTGATTCAGTTGCTTACAAAAATGTAATGAGTAACGGTCTTGTTCTGGATAAGAACGGACAAAAGATGTCAAAACGTTTAGGAAATGCTGTAGATCCATTCGAAACACTTGCAGTTTACGGACCGGATGCTACCCGTTGGTATATGATCTCCAATGCCAACCCTTGGGAAAACCTGAAGTTTGATATTGAAGGAATCGATGAAGTAAGAAGAAAGTTCTTTGGAACCCTTTACAATACGTATTCATTCTTTGCTCTGTATGCAAATGTTGACGGATTCAATTATTCGGAAAAAGAAGTGGAAAACCGTCCTGAAATCGACAGATGGATCCTTTCTGAGCTGAACCTTCTGATCAAGGAAGTAAAAGCATTCTATGAAGACTATGAACCGACAAGAGTAGCAAGAGCAATCAGCACTTTTGTGAATGACAACCTGAGTAACTGGTACGTAAGACTGTGCAGAAGACGTTTCTGGAAAGGAGAATATTCTGATGACAAAATCTCTGCTTATCAGACTTTATACACTTGTCTTGAAACAGTAGCCAAGCTTTCCGCTCCTATTGCTCCGTTCTTTATGGATCAATTGTATCAGGACCTGAATAAAGTAACAGGAAAAGAAAACTGTGAATCTGTACACCTTACAGATTTTCCGGTAGCTGATGAAAGCTTAATCGATCAGGATCTGGTTGAAAAAACACATCTGGCTCAGAACATTACAAGCATGGTCTTCTCTCTGAGAAAGAAAGAGAATGTAAAAGTTCGTCAGCCGCTACAGAAAGTATTGGTTCCTGTATTGGATTCTAAAACAGAAGAACAGATTCTAGCTGTTGCAGACCTGATCAAGCAGGAAGTGAACGTAAAAGAATTACAGTTAATCAATGCGGAAGAAGCATCGCATTTAATTGTTAAACAGATAAAACCCAACTTCAAAGCGCTTGGTCCTAAATTAGGAAAAGACATGAAGCTGGTAGGTGCAGAGATTGCTAATCTTAGTGCAGAACAGATTGCCGTTCTTGAAAAGGAAGGAAAAACAGATGTTCAGGGATATGAAATTACCCTTGATGATGTAGAGATTTCTACCAAAGATATCCCGGGATGGACAGTAACTTCTGACGGAAAAACAACTGTGGCATTAGATTTGACGTTAACCGATGAGTTAAAATCTGAAGGAATCGCAAGAGAGTTCATCAACAGAATTCAAAACCTGCGAAAAGACAAAGACTTTGAACTGACAGACAAAATTTCAATTGCATTGGAAGAAAGCTCTCCTTTCTTGAATGATATTAAGAAAAATGAGGAATATATTTCTTCTGAAGTCTTGTCAAATAAAATAGAAATTGTATCTTCACTTTCAAATTTTAACGAAATCGAAATAGATGAGGTTAATTTTAAGATAAATATTGAAAAAATTAACATGTAGTTATTGTATTTCAAATTCCATTTCATAATTTTATTAAAAAGAGAAAGAATATGTCAGACGAAAGAGTTAGATACAGCGATGCTGATTTACAGGAATTTAAAGCGATCATTAAAGAAAAAATAGAAAAAGCAGAAAAAGATCTTCAGCTTATCCGAGAAAGTTTCATCAACGACCAGAATAACGGAACGGATGATACGTCTCCTACTTTCAAGGCTTTTGAAGAAGGAGCAGAAACGTTAAGCAAAGAGCAGAATTCTATTTTGGCAGGAAGACAGGAAAAATTCGTGCGTGACCTTAAAAATGCTTTGATCAGAATCGAAAACAAAACGTACGGTGTTTGCAGAGTGACAGGAAAATTGATTCCTAAGGAAAGACTTCTGGCTGTTCCTCATGCTACGCTGAGCATCGAAGCGAAAAATATGCAGAAATAGCCGTAAGGTTTGTAAAATAATATTGGGTTTATATTGTATTCAAGGATACTTTATAAACCTAATTTTTAATGTATACCCATGAGCGAATTATTAATTTTGGGCGTTATCATCGCAGCAGTATTGTTGTTTGTCAACAGGACATGGATCAAAAACAGATTTTTCCTGATCCGCAGAAAAACTATACTATTGATGACAAATTCAATGCTGATAAACGTGAACGGGAGAAAGAAATCGACAGACTTCTGAGCAAAATGGGCAAAAACGGAGTGAATGATCTCTCTGAAAAAGACAGAAAGAGACTCGATGAGCTGTCTAAAATGTAACAATTAAATAAAAGAAATGGAATCTATCATAGTACATCCTAAAAATTCTATGGAACTGAGTGCACTGAAAAGTGTTCTGAAGGAAATGGGCATTAAATTTGAAAAAGCTCACGTTAAAAGCTCGTTTAACGGACAGAAAGTAGTCAAGAAAGCAAGCGACAACAAAAATGTAAAGCCGGCAGCAAAGCCTTCAAAACCTAAAGGACAGTAATGAAAAAGATTTTAGCGATAACCTTTTTAGTGTTGTTAATTGACCAGGCTTCAAAAATTTATATTAAAACTCATTTTGGGCTAGGTGACAGTGTTTCTGTTTTTCCGGGTTTCAAACTTACTTTTGTTGAGAATCCAGGAATGGCTTACGGATTTCATTTCGGAGGTATTATCGGAAAATATTTTCTTGTTATCCTAAGAATTTTCCTGATCGGAGGAATGCTGTATATGTTTAAAAAATGGTTAAAAGAAGGAGCATCCAACTACCTTCTGATTCCAATGGCCATCATTTTTGCAGGGGCTATCGGGAACCTTATTGACGGAATGTTTTACGGAATGATCTTCGACAGCGGGAGTATCTATGATGCAAGTGTTGACAGATGGCTTGATTACGGTGGAGTTTCTAAACTTGTTCCTTTTGGACATGGATATTCTTCGTTTATGAAAGGATGTGTAGTAGATATGCTGCACTTCCCGCTGGTAGACTGGTATGTGCCTGAAAGCTGGCCTTTGATAGGCGGAAAACACATTGAGTTCTTCAAGTATATTTTCAATGTTGCCGATTCTGCGATTACCGTGGGAGCAGCATTCTTATTGATATTCAGAAAAAAAGCTTTCCCGAACGGTCTGGAGTTTTAAAATGACATATTTTCGGATGAAAAAATAATCAAAAATATTTTTAAAATTTTCCTGCTTCTTCTGGTTGCAGGAATTATTTTTATTGCCTGGGCAAATTACAGCATTAAAAAAGACAGCGAATCCTTCATTTCTTATAATATTGCTGATCTGCCTGAAGCAAAAACAGGTTTATTGCTGGGAACCGGGAAACTCCTGAACAACGGACAGCCAAATGCTTATTTCTACAACAGAATAAAAGCTGCAGGTGATGTATACAAAAGCGGAAAAATACAATACATTATTGTCAGTGGTGATAACAGTACCAAGGATTATAATGAACCTGAAGATATGCAGCTTGCCTTGATACAGGAAGGAGTTCCAAAGGATAAAATTATTTTGGACCATGCGGGATTCAGGACACTGGATTCTGTAGTAAGAGCCAAGGATATTTTCAGCCAGACCAGACTCATCATCATTTCTCAGAAGTTCCATAATGAAAGAGCCGTTTTTCTGGCCAGAAAAAATGGGATGGAAGCCTTTGGGTACAATGCAGCTGATGTAAATAAATATGCAGGGTTAAAGACTAATATGAGAGAGTATGCAGCCAAAGCTAAGGCCTATTGGGATCTGCTTTTCGGAGTAGAACCGAAATTCGGAGGGGAGAAGATTATGATTCCTTGATTTTTTCCCACAGATTGCAGAAATCGTCACAGATGATTGAGAAAAGAGAGATGATTATTCCGGATGGATAGATTTTGGCTAAAGGCAATGGATGGATGTTGAATTAAGCTGGCCGGGCTGAGCCCACCCCTATTGAATTTTAATAACAACATCTTTTATCTTTTATCTTTTATCTTTTATCTTCGTTATTCCCGGCAAACCTCGTAAATTTGCTATTCATTAATTTTTAAATATAAATTGTAAACAAATGTCAAGAATTCTTACCGGCATTCAAGCCACCGGAACACCCCATCTTGGAAATTTATTAGGGGCTATTATTCCTGCGATCGAACTATCCAAGCAGGAAGGAAATGAATCATTTTTATTTATTGCGAATCTTCACACACTTACACAGATTAAGGATGCGCAGACTTTAAGACAAAATACCTACGAGATTGCTGCGGCTTGGCTTGCTTGTGGGCTGGATACTGAAAAAACATATTTCTACAGACAAAGCGATATCGCTGAAACCTGTGAACTTTCTTGGCATTTATCATGTTTTTTTCCTTATCAAAGATTAACATTGGCCCATTCATTCAAGGATAAGGCAGACAGGCTTCAGGATGTGAATGCAGGTTTGTTTACTTACCCTATTCTGATGGCTGCGGATATTTTGCTGTATGATGCAGAGATTGTTCCTGTTGGAAAAGACCAGCTTCAGCACCTGGAGTTCGCCAGAGATGTCGCGTCAAGATTCAACAATCAGATGGGTGAAGTTCTTGTATTGCCACAGTCTGAACTTCAGGAAGACACCAAATATGTTCCCGGGACAGATGGTCAGAAAATGTCAAAATCCAGAGGAAATATCATCAATATTTTCTTACCGGAAAAGGAACTTAAAAAACAGGTAATGAGCATTGAAACGGATTCAAAAGCTTTAGAAGACCCTAAAGATCCTGAAACGGATAAAGTTTTTGCTATTTACCAGCTGATTGCTACTCCTGAACAAACCGAGGAATTAAGAGCCAAATATCTTGCCGGAAACTTCGGATACGGACATGCTAAAAAGGAATTGCTGGATCTGATTCTGGTACGTTTTGAGAAGGAAAGAGAAACGTTCAATTATTATATGAATAATCTTGATGAGCTTGAAGCAAAGCTTCAGCAGGGCGCTGAGAAAACCAGACCTATTGCTCAGGAAACCCTTAAAAGAGTAAGAACAAGCTTAGGATTTTAATGCTAAGTTTTTTATCATAAGAAAGCCTTTCGTTTTGAAAGGCTTTTCTATATAATATAGCTGCTGTTATTTTTAGTGAGAATAAAGTAATGCATATGATCTGCATATTCATACTTAATTTCCCATCCCGGATACTGCCTGATAATAGTTTTAACGATAGACAGCCCCAATCCGGTAGAAGTATGATCTGACCCCTGCTTATAGAACCTGTTAAATATCCTTGCCGAATCCAGCGGCACAGAGCTTCCGCTGTTTTGAAATGTTATTCTGTTATTTTCAACGATAATATTTAGGGTTCCTTCTTCATTATTGTATTTGACTGCATTCTTAAGAAGATTAGACA
>NZ_JAPNUF010000004.1:0-80093 GCF_036631475.1 Chryseobacterium sp. 1B4 | reverse complement strand
GTAATGAGTTCTTAAGGAATGTTACAGATGAAAAATTAGCATCCAATAATATTACTGGAGACAATCTGACTCAGGCAAAATTGATGAGAGCAGAAGCACGTTTCCTGAGGGCCCAGTCATACTACCATGCGATTGACATGTTCGGAAATGTTCCTTTTGTAGATGAATCATACTTACCGGGATCTGTCAATCCGCCACAAAGGATAGAAAGAAAAGCATTATTTAATTATATAGAGTCTGAATTACTTGCTATAGCAGGAGAGTTAAAGGATCCTAAAACAAATGAGTATGGCAGAGCAGATAAAGCTGCTGTTTGGGCACTGTTGGCAAAATTATATTTAAATGCAGAAGTATATACGGGAACCCAAAGAAATACAGACTGTATTACATACTGTAACAAAGTGATTGCAGCAGGATATTCTTTAAAACCGAAATATGATGATCTGTTTCTTGCTGATAATAATATCAATAACCCGGAGCAGATTTTAAGCGTAAATTTTGACGGAATCAATACACAAACCAATGGGGGGACAACTTATCTTGTCCATGCTGCAATAGGTGGTGATATGAAAGCTGCTGACTTTGGAGTGAATGGCGGATGGAGTGGCTTAAGAACTACAAAAGCATTTGTTGGACTGTTTCCAACTAATGGAAGTGATAAAAGAGGAAGGTTCTTTACTGCCGGACAGAATTTAGAAATTAATGATCTAGGATCATTCACAGATGGTTATGCTTTTATCAAATTTAAAAATGTTAAAAGTAACGGATCTGTTGGTGCTCATACCAACTGGGTTGAAGCTGATATCCCGTTATACCGTTTAGCTGACATTTATCTGATGTATGCTGAAGCTGTGTTGAGAGGAGGCGCTGGCGGTAATCAGGCAACAGCAATTGGTTATATTAACCAGCTGAGACAACGTGCTTATGGAGATACAAGCGGAAACGTTTCTTCTATCAATCTGAATTTCATTTTAGATGAGAGAGCCAGAGAATTATCCTGGGAAATGACCAGAAGAAGTGATCTTATCCGTTTCAACAAGTTTACAACAGGAGATTATTTATGGCCATGGAAGGAAATGTGAAAAATGGTAAAGCCGTAGAAAGCTATAGAAATCTTTTCCCGATCCCAGCGAAGGATATTGTAGCCAATCCTAATCTGATTCAGAATCCTGGATATTAATTTAAAATCCTGTTAAAAATGAAAAATTTGTTCAAAATATTAGCCTTAGTTTTTACCGGACTACTAGTTTTCCTGTGAAAAAGATGAAGATCAGGCGGTTATTAATGAAACATCAGCAGGTAAAATATCAGCTGATAAAAGCGCGGTTATCCTTAATGAGCTTAATGCCAATGATGCCATAATCACTTTTACATGGACCAAACCCACCTTCAATATTGCTGTAGTTCCTACTCAAAAAGTAGAATTCGGAATCAAAGGTGATGGCTTCAAAAAAAGTGCGGTCATAGATTTTTCGAATGATTTGACATCAGGTGTTGTAACTAACGCAGCAATGAATGCCGCAATGTTTTCTATCGGGGCTGTTCCAGATGTAGTAAATGATATCGAGGTAAGATTGAAAACCTCTGTAGGATCAGCAGCTTTTTACTCTAATGTAATCGCGCTTAAAGTAACACCTTATACTCCAAATCCGGATTTGGTATATCCTAAGATCAATGTTCCTGGTAGCTATGCTGGAGCAGCTGGTTATGCAAACTGGACTCCGGCCAACTCACCGAATTTGTTTTCTCCTGGAAAGAATGACGAATACAGAGGATTTATTTGGATCAATACTGTTGCTGGTACTGAGGATGGAAAATAAAATTTGCGATCAACCAGGACTGGCCGGGAAATAAAGGTGATGATGGAACCAAGACAGGAAAACTGAAAGCGGATGGAGATAATATAAAAGCGCCAGCTGCAGGAACGTACTATATTAAGGTAAATTGGGCTGCAAATACCTATTCTTCAGTTTTAGCAAACTTCGGAGTTATCGGGGATGCAACACCTACGGGATGGGGATCGGATACGGATTTTGTATACAATCCTGCAACCAAAACGTTTGTGATCAATTCAATTGCATTATCCAATACCGGAGTATTTAAATTCAGAGCCAATGATGATTGGGCAATGAAGTTCCAGCCAAAAGATGCAGATCAGACTTTGGTTTCCGGAACAGCTGTTCAGTCTTATTTAAGTTCAGAGAATACAGTAACAAGGAGATCCTGCATATAAAGTTTCGCAGGCAGGAAATTATAAAATTGAACTGGATTTACACAATTCAGCATACTACAAATTAATCGTTACTAAATTGTAAATCAAACTAAACTAAAAATAAAGCAAAGTGCTGCTTTACCGCAGCACTTTATTTTTTTAAGTTAATAAATAGTCATTATGAAGAAAATTACAGTTGGAGCACTTTTGCTCTCAATGATGTTTACAGGTGTGAAAGCCCAATCTTTAAAATCTCCGGATGGGAAGTTCGAAATGAATTTCCAGCTGAAAGGAGGAATACCTTACTACAACCTGAAATACAATGGTGCGGTAGTGGTTGAAGATTCTAAATTGGGATTGCGATTATTTAAAGACACAGCTATAAAATTCGCTTCTGAGATTGCCAAACCAGAAGATGCAAAATACGATCTGAACAACGGTTTTGCAAAGACAGATGAAAAAGAGATTCCAAAAATGAAACCTGGCAGCCGGTTTTAGGGGAAAAGAAAAATTATATCAACCATTATAATGAGCTGGCAGTTACCTTGAATCAGGCTTCTACGGACAGAAGTATTGTGGTAAAGTTCAGATTATTTAATGATGGGCTTGGATTCCGGTATGAATTCCCGCAGCAAAAAAATCTTAACTATTTTGTGATCAGAGAAGAAGATTCTGAAATCGATTTTCCTACCGATATGAAGGCATGGTGGATCGTGGCAGATTATGACTCTCAGGAATATCAGTACCAGGAAACAAAAGTATCCGAGATTCCTGCAAAATGGGATAAAGCATATGATGCAAATGCCTCCCAGGCATTGGTGAAAAACGCAGTTCAATCTCCGTTGATGCTTAAAAAGAAGGAAAAGAACCTTTGTATATCAACGTTGCTGAAGCAGCTGTATTGGATTATCCGGCTTCTCATCTTGAAGTAGATGCGCAGAATTTTAAATTCAAAACCCACTTAACAGCTGACAGACAAGGAGCGAAAGGATATATTCAGACCCCATCGGTAACTCCGTGGAGAACAATTATTGTAGCGCCGAAAGCAGAGCAGGTAATGGATTCCAAAATGATCTTTAACCTTAATGAGCCTACAAAATATACCGACACTTCCTACATTCATCCTACAAAATACATGGGTGTCTGGTGGGAAATGATTATCGGAAAATCACAGTGGGCGTATTCTACTGCTGAAAATGTTCATTTAGGTAAAACAGATTTTACAAAGCTGACTCCAAACGGAAAACATGCAGCCAACAATACTAAAGTTAAGGAATATATTGACTTTGCAGCAGAAAACGGATTTCAGGGATTACTGATCGAAGGTTGGAACATCGGTTGGGAAGACTGGTTCGGACATTCAAAAGAATTCGTTTTCGATTTCATTACACCTTACCCTGATTTTGATATCAAAATGTTGAATGAATATGCCCATTCAAAAGGGATTAAGCTGATCATGCACCACGAAACTTCAGGTTCTGCAACGAACTATGAGAGATGGGCAGACAAAGCGTTCCAGACAATGAAAAAATATGGATATGACGCCGTGAAAACCGGATACGTAGGAGATATCATTCCTAGAGGAGAACATCATTATTCTCAATGGACCATTAATCATTATTATAGAATTGCTGAAAAAGCAAATGACTATAAAATCATGGTTAACTCACATGAATCTGTACGTCCTACAGGAGAAAGCCGTACCTATCCGAACTATATTTCTGCAGAAGCAGCCCGTGGAACAGAGTATGAAGCATTCGGAGGAAATAAGCCTGATCACCAGACGGTTCTTCCTTTCACAAGATGGATGGGAGGCTCTATGGACTATACACCGGGAATTTTCCAGACGAAGCTGGATTATTACTTCCCGGAGATAACCGTTTTGTAAAAACTACACTGGTAAAACAGCTGGCGCTTTATGTAACCATGTATATGCCGCTTCAGATGGCTGCGGATCTTCCTGAGAACTACAAAAAACATATGGACGCATTCCAGTTTATCAAGGATGTGGCAGCAGATTGGGATGATACAAAAATCCTGGCCGCTGAACCGGGTGATTATGTGGTGACAGCAAGAAAAGCAAAAGGTACTGAAAACTGGTTTGTGGGAGGTATTACCGATGAAAATAAACGTGACTATACAGTAGACTTCTCATTCCTGGATAAAGGAAAGAAATATGAAGCAACAATCTATGAAGATGGAAAAGACGCTGATTATATCGATAATCCTCAAAGCTATAACATCTACAAGAAAGAGATTACAGGTAAATCAAAAATTAATTTTAAAATGGCAAGAAGCGGCGGTTTCGCAATTTCTATCAAGCCGGTAAAATAATTTTTAAAATACACTAAGGTGCCCCGGTTCATTGATTTTTTAATGTTCCGGGGTATTTTTTAGTTATTTATCCTCTGCCTGTTGAATGAGTTGGGGATATTGCTCCTCAGATTCGGATAACTGTTCTTTTACCTGAACCGGAATCTGAACTTTTTCTTTTCTTTATATTCTTTCTGATACTGTTTCACCGTTTTTCCGGTTCCGTCATGCCGCCATCCCGGTGAATAAAAAAGGTACTTGATACGATCTTTGAAAGAAATCCCCGGCTGTCTGAGATCTTTTCCTATTCTCCGCCATTCATAGAATAAGGTAGTTGCCGGATCTTTTGACTCCATTTTAGGATAAATACCGTATTTTACAGGAACTTCAGGATCTTCTTTTCAAATGTCCCGAAAATTTTATCCCAGATGATCAAGCCCATTCCCATATTACGGTCCAGATATTTGATATTACACGCATGATGTACCCTGTGATGAGACGGAGTAACAAGGATATATTCCAGAAATCCCATACTTTTAATGGATTGCGTATGAACAAAAGTACCATAAATCTGTATGGAAGAATAAGCCACCAGAATATGCCATGGATGAAAGCCCATAAACGCTAACGGAGAGAAAAACAGATATCTGTATAATGGCTGAAAGACAGGACTTCTGAATCCCGTGCTGATGTTGAAATAATCAGAATTATGATGTGTAATATGTACCGCCCAGAAAACTCTGGAATGATGATCTACATAATGATGAACATAATACGCAAAGTCCTGGGCGAGGAATACTGCAATCCAGTACCATATTCCCTCTTGCCAGTCGAAAAGCCGGTGTTGGTAAAAAAACATCATAACGAATAAGGAAAAACCTTTCATGATAATGTCTAATCCGTAATTAAGCAAGGCGAACAGGACGTTTGTTGCGACATCTTTGGTTTCATAGATTTTTTCCTTATTAAAGTGGCTGTAAGCCATTTCTATGAAAATAATAGCAGCAAACACAGGAATGGTCCAGGTGTAAACAACATCCGGCCCCTCTGTTTTGAACATATTACTGAAATCTAACATTTTTTCTATAAAACTAAAAATAAAAAGGAGTTAAAACTCATTTTAAATATGAATTTTTGTAAAAAAGTTAATTATTCTTTGTGGAATTCGAAATGAAGATGTTTAATCTTGACATTTTCATAGGATTGAAGATCAAAAAACAGGGTTTCCTACATATTTTTGAATGTGTATATGAAAATTTAATGCTAAATTGAACACTAATATGAAGACAATATATGCAGCATTCGCCCTTTCGATAGCTTCTTTAGCTTTTTCCCAGAAAAATCTGGAAAGAGTGGAGCCGGCTTTCTGGTGGAAAGGGATGAAAAATCCTGAACTTCAGATTCTTGTTTACGGGAAAGAAGTAGCCAATCACGAGATTGCGCTTTCAGATGGAGTACAGATCAAAGACATCCGAAAAGTGGATAATCCCAATTATGTTTTTGTTACAGTGGATACCAATGAAATAAACGTCCCGAAGTTTATTATCAATATTAAAAAAGATAAAAAGAATCTTGGATCATATACCTATGAATTAAAACAAAGGAATCCCGGATCTGCCAACCGCGAGTCTTTTACTTCAAAAGACTTCATGTATCTGATCATGCCGGACCGCTTTGCCAATGGCGATGAAAAGAATGATTCAAAACCGGAACTTACTGAAAAGGCAAACCGAAGCCTACCCAATGGCAGACATGGAGGAGATCTTCGCGGAATTATCAACAACCTTGATTATATTCAGAATCTGGGTGCAACAGCGGTGTGGCTTACTCCTGTGAATGAAGATAACGAAAAAGTATACTCCTATCATGGCTATGCCCAAACCGATCTGTATAAAATTGATGGCCGCTACGGAACCAATGAAGATTATAAAACATTATCCCAGGAGCTGAATAAAAGGAATATGAAGCTGGTGATGGATTATGTAACCAATCACTGGGGCGGATCACACTGGATGATCAAAGATCTGCCTTCCAAAGACTGGATACACTGGTTTGATGAAGGAGAAAAAGGATTTAAACGTTCCAACTATAAAACAACCACACAGTTTGATACCAATGCCTCTGATATTGATACAAAATATGCATTGGACGGATGGTTTGATACGACCATGCCTGATATCAATCAAAAAAATCCGCTGGTCCTGAAATACCTGATTCAAAATGCAATCTGGTGGATCGAATATGCTGAACTGGGAGGATTCCGTGTAGATACTTATCCCTACAATGATAAAGGAGCCATGGCAAAATGGGCTAAAGCAATTACTGATGAATATCCGAAATTCAATATTGTAGGAGAAACCTGGCTTTATACGGCTGCGCAGATTGCCGCCTGGCAGAAAAATTCAAAGATCGGAGCGATAGAAAATTATAATTCAAACTTACCATCGGTGATGGATTTTATGCTCTTTGAAAATATGCCTAAAGCTCTTAAAGAAAAAGAAAGCTGGGATAAAGGGATGATCAGAATTTATGACTCCTTTACCAGCGATTTCCTGTATCCGGATATCAATAATACTTTGGTCTTCTTTGAAAATCATGATACCGAAAGATGGAATGAAATCTTTAACGGGAGTCCGGAAGCTTACAAAATAGGACTTGCACTAATCTCAACGGTAAGAGGAATTCCACAAATCTATTACGGATCAGAAATAGGAATGCGTGGAAATAAGAAAAAAGAGGAGATGCAGATATAAGAAAAGATTTTCCTGAGGCTGGAAGTCAGATAAACAGAATGCTTTCAATTCATCTACTCTGACTCAGAAACAGAAAGAATTTTTACGGTTTACTCAAAAATTACTGAACTGGAGAAAAGGTAAGGAGGTAATTCATAGTGGAAAAACTAAAAATTATGTTCCTCAGAAAGGTGTTTTTGTTTATTTTCGATACAATGAAAAAGAAAGTGTAATGGTGGTTATCAATAATAAAAAAGATCAGACATTAGATTTGAAAAGGTTTGCAGAATCACTTAACGGATTTACAAAAGGAAAAGACGTTATTTCAGGAAAAGAGATTTCATTACAAAACAGTATGAACATTCCGGCAAAAACTCCATTGATTATTGAACTTGAAAAATAATTATTATATATGAAAAAACTAACGACTGCTTATACACTGATCCTTTTTTTACTGGGATTTTCTTTACTTACAGCACAGTCGAAAACAGGATTTGAGAAAGAAAAATCGGAAATCAGTACCATGCTTGATACCTTCAATGCAGCTGCGGCAAAGGCAGATTATAATGCCTATTTTAATCTGTTTGCGGATGAATCGACCTTCATCGGAACAGATGCCACCGAAATCTGGGATAAAAAAGCATTTATGGTTTGGGCAAAACCTTACTTCGACAAAAAGAAAACCTGGAACTTTAAAGCTCTTAAAAGAAATATTTATTTCAGTAAAGATGGAAAACTGGCGTGGTTTGACGAATTACTGGATACCCAGATGAAGATCTGCAGAGGCTCCGGAGTGGTAGAGAAAATCAACGGAAGCTGGAAGGTAAAACAATATGTTCTTTCTGTGACGGTTCCTAATGACGTAGTAGATAAAGTCGTTACAGAAAAAGCACCTATTGAAGATGCATTAATTCAAAAACTGAAATCATAATGGCAATAATGATGGGGAAAAATGATACTGGAGCAGCAGGGAAAAGAATAAAACCCGACTTATCGATGCTCCAGATTATTAATATGAGTATGGGATTTATGGGAATCCAGATGGCATTCGGATTACAGAATGGAAATGCAAGCCGTATTCTGGGTAACTTAGGAGCAGATGTTCATGAATTATCCTGGTTCTGGCTGGTGGCTCCTATTACAGGACTCATTGTTCAGCCTGTTATCGGCCATATGGGTGATAATACATGGAGTCCGCTGGGTAGGAGAAAGCCCTATTTCCTGATTGGCGCTGTCTTGTGTGCGATAGGATTGATTTTACTTCCCAATGCAGCTTCTGTTACTCAGATGTTTGCCGCCAATGCACTTTTGTTGGCCGTAATATTTCTCGCCATGATGGATGCTTCGGTGAATATTGCCATGGAGCCTTTCCGGGCTTTGGTGGGAGATATGCTCCCGAAACATCAGGGAACAATAGGATTCTCAGTGCAAACCATTCTGATAGGAATCGGAGCGGTGTTAGGATCATATCTCCCGGATTGGTTAACAAAAATGGGGATTTCCAATGAAGCACCGGCAGGATTTGTCGCGGATAATGTGATTTATTCCTTTTACATCGGTGCAGCATTGCTTATCATATCAATTCTGTATACCATCATCACAACCAGAGAATATTCTCCACAGGAATTTGCTGATTTTGAAGATGGAAAAGAAGCAGAAAAACAGGAATCTAAATTTTCAGATATTTTTAAAGACTTTGCAGCAATCCCCCGCAGATGAAAAAGCTGGGAATTGTTCAGTTCTTTTCATGGTTTGCCTTATTTACGATGTGGGTTTTTACAACCAGCGCACTGGCCACCCATCATTTTGGTCTTTCTCCGGAAGATACCCATTCCAAAGCATTTAATGATGCCGGAGATCTCACCGGGAAACTTTTTGGAATGTACAATCTCTGGGCAATTCCGTTTGCCTTTTTATTGACGCCAATTGCTAAAGTTATTGGTAAAAAGCAGACACACGCTTTAGCTTTATTGTGTGGAGGGTTGGGGCTGGTTTCAATGTATTTCATTAAAGATGTCAACAATTTATGGATCTCTATGATCGGATTAGGCTTTGCCTGGGCAAGTATTTTGGCTATGCCTTATGCCATGCTTATTGAGGTCATTCCACAAAGAAAAATGGGCGTTTATATGGGAATATTCAACTTCTTTATTGTGATTCCGCAGATCATCAATGGTCTGTTCGGAGGTCCTGTCGTAAGCGGAATTTTTGGAAAGCAGGCCATGGATTATGTGGTAGTAGGAGGTGTCTGTATGCTCATTGGGGCTATAGTTACCATGATCTTTATTAAATCTGAAGATGAAACCCCTAAGGAAATCGAAGAAGAAATCAAGCAGGTACATTTTTAAAAATTAAATAATTTTAAATATCAATAGGAGCGGGCTTTAGCCCGCTTTTCTTAATTATTCATCAATTGGCTTTAGCCAAAACTTAAAATTTATCCTTCATATACTTATTTGTTTTTTGATCTTCAGAATATATAATCTCCCGCAGGTTTTCACAGATAACACGGATGTTTGCACTTAAAGCTGAAAGAACCGCGTCTTTGTGTATTTTTTTAGCTTTCACAACCCTTTTATTTTTCGCATTCTTGCTGTTTTTACCTCCAAATTTCCATTCTTAACCTACATCAACTATTTAAACACCTGCATGCCGTACATTTGTATCATAAATAATCACAGAAATGAAAACAGTATATCATAAAGCAGACTCAAGAGGCCATGCCAACCATGGATGGTTAAATTCTTATCATACATTCAGTTTTGCCAACTATCAAAACAGAGACAGAACTCATTTTGGAGTTTTAAGAGTATTAAATGATGACACCGTTTCTCAGGGAATGGGTTTTGGTACACACCCGCACAAGGACATGGAAATTATTTCAATACCTTTGGAAGGAGACCTGGAACATAAAGATTCCATGGGAACTACTGCGGTGATCAGAAAAGGAGAAATCCAGGTAATGAGCGCCGGAACCGGTGTTATGCACAGCGAGTACAATAAAAATAAAGATGAGGAAGTAAAATTCCTCCAGATATGGGTTTTCCCGAAAGAACTTAATGTTGAACCAAGATATGATCAGAAAAGTATTAAAGAAGGAGAAAAGATCAACGGATTTCAGCAGATTTTATCTCCCAATAAAAATGATGACGGAGTCTGGATTCATCAGGATGCATGGTTTAATCTGGCCAACTTTAAAAAAGGAAACGGTAAAAATTATATGCTCAACAAAAAGGAAACGGAGTGTATGCATTTGTTCTGAAAGGAAGTGCAAAAATAGGGGACCGTGTTCTGAACGAAAGAGACGGATTAGGTATCTGGGACACTCAGAGCTTTAATATAGAAGCCGTGGAAGACACTGAAGTATTATTAATGGAAGTACCGATGGAATTGCCGTCTTATCTTAAATAAAAACTAAATTTGTAATCTTAAAAATAAACCTCACATATGAAAATTTTAGCAATAGCAGGAAGTAACTCAGAAGTTTCAATGAACAAACAGTTGGTAGCTTATGCATCAACATTATTTGAAAATGCAGAAGTAGAAGTGATCGATTTAAATCCTTTCGAAATGCCTATCTACAAACATGAAAGAGAACTGGCTAACGGTGTTCCTCAGGAAGCTCATGATTTCGCAGCAAAAATTGACGGTGCTGATGTATTACTGGTTTCTTTAGGTGAACACAACGGAACGTATTCTGCAGCATTCAAAAATGTATTTGACTGGGTATCCAGAATCAAAGACAGAACGGTTTGGAATGAAGTGCCAATGCTATTGATGTCTACATCTCCGGGAGGCAGAGGCGGAGCAGGAGTTTTGGAAGCTGCATCAAAACGTTTTCCTTTCCACGGAGGAAATGTGGTGGATACTTTTTCACTTCCTTTCTTCAATGATAACTTTGATAAAGAAACTCAGAAAATCTCTAATGAAGAGAAAATCAATGAATTAAAAGAGAAAGTTAAGAAGATTTCGGCTATTGAAACCATCCTTGAAAAATAGAATTTGAATATTCATTTAAAATTACTATTTTTGCAAAAAGAAAAGAGATGAAAATTCAGACCTCCTATAAACAATGTTTTTCTCATAAAGGGAAAGTTGTGGACTCTGAAATTCTGAGATAAAATAACGGCCGATAATCTGAAAAGATTGTCGGCTTTTTTGTTTTCTAAAATTGAGTATAAAAGTAATTGAAATATTAAAAGATAAGAAGACACAAGATGTCAGATACAAGATAAGTATCATCTGAAATCTGAGATCTGAGATCTGAAATCTAAAAATCTAAGCAGACATGAGCAACACTTACAAATCAGCAGGAGTAGACAAAGAAGAAGGATACAAAACGGTTGACAAGATCAAAAAAGCGGTCGGTGAAACCCACAATTCCAATGTACTGAACCACTTGGGAAGTTTTGGTGCTTTCTATGAAATCGGCGGATACAAAAACCCGGTTCTTGTATCAGGAACAGATGGAGTAGGAACCAAGCTGAAAGTAGCTTTAGATACCCAAAAATATGATTCTATCGGTGTAGATTGTTTTGCAATGTGTGCCAACGATATTCTTTGCCATGGTGCTAAACCATTATTCTTCTTAGATTATCTGGCTTGCGGAAAGCTTGATTCAGAAATCGTTGCAGAAATTGTTCTGGGAATGGTGGAAGCCTGTAAGGATAATAACTGTGCACTGATCGGTGGAGAAACGGCTGAAATGCCGGGAATGTACCAGCCCGGAGATTATGATGTGGCAGGGTTCTGTGTAGGAATTGTAGAAAAAGATCAGATTATTGATGGTTCTACCATTAAGGCAGGTAATAAAATCATTGCACTACCAAGCTCAGGATTCCACTCAAACGGATTCTCTTTAGTAAGAAAAGTATTCCCGAACTTTGAAGAAGAGTTTGAAGGAAAACCATTATATGAAACCCTTTTAGTTCCTACAAGACTATATTATAAAGATATTCATAAAGTATTGGAAGAAGTGAAAGTAAGCGGAATTGCTCACATTACAGGAGGCGGTCTTTATGAAAACGTTCCAAGAATTATTCCTGAAGGTCTTTGTGCATCTATCGACGGTTCAAAAATCAGAATTCCTAGTGTAATGCTTGAGCTTGAAAAAAGAGGTGGAGTAACGCGTGAGGAAATGTACGGAACATTCAATATGGGAGTTGGGATGATCGTTGTAGTAGACGCTGAACACGCTGAAAAAGTATTACACCTTTTAGATGATGCTTACGAAATAGGAGAAATCACTGAAGGAGCAGAGAAAATCAATTTGAAATTTTAAATGACAACAGATTTCAGATCTTAGATACCAGACGGTAAATCTGTAATCTTTAATCTGACATCTAACATCTGAATAATGAAGAACATCGTTGTACTCGTATCCGGTTCAGGAACCAACCTGCAGAGAATCCTTGATACTATTGACTCAGGAGAAATCCAGAATGCAAAAGTAACTCTGGTGGTAGCTGACAGAGAATGTTTCGGATTGGAAAGAGCAAAGAATCACAATATAGAAAACATACTCATCCCAAGAGGAAAGAATTTCAGCAGCGAATTGGCAAAAGTAATCCCGCAAAACACGGATCTGATCGTATTGGCAGGATTTTTATCCATTCTGAAGCCTGAATTCTGTGAAAACTGGAATGGTAAAATAATCAATATTCACCCTGCTTTGCTTCCGAAATTCGGAGGAAAAGGAATGTGGGGAATGAACGTTCACAATGCAGTCATTGAAGCCAAAGAAGTAGAGAGTGGGGCGACTGTACATTTTGTAACGCCAGGGATTGATGAAGGAGAAGCTATTCTTCAGAAATCTTTTCAAGTAACAGCAGATGATACTCCTGAAACACTGGCTCAGAAAGTTCATCAGATTGAATATGAAATTTTCCCGATAGCGATTAATAAGGTTCTGGGAAACTAATAAATATAACAATGTACCAGTGTACCAATTTTACCAATGTTGAAGGTATTGTTACATTGCTAGACTGATACATTGCTACATTATCAAAAATCTAAGTAAAAAATAAAAGTAAGTCCGGAGGTGAAAGACCCGGACACAGTTTGAAATAACTGTAAAAAGTAAAAAATTGAAAGTAAAATGAGTAAAAAGAGAGTTTTAATCAGTGTTTCTGACAAAAGTGGATTAATAGAATTCGCGCAGTTTTTGGAAGCTCAGAATTATGAGTTGATCTCCACAGGAGGAACGTTCAAACATTTGAAAGACGCTGGTTTAAATCCTATTCAGATTGATGAGGTAACCAATTTCCCTGAAATGTTGGATGGTAGAGTGAAAACTTTACACCCAAAAGTTCACGGTGGACTGTTAGCCGTTCGTAACAACGAAGAGCACATGAAAACCGTTCAGGAGCACGGAATTGGTCTGATTGACATGGTAATCGTAAACCTTTACCCTTTCTTCGAGAATGTAAACAAAGACATTTCTTTACATGAGAAAGTAGAGTTTATCGACATCGGCGGCCCGTCAATGCTTCGTTCTGCCGCTAAAAACTTTGATTCTGTAACAGTAATCACTGATGTTGAGGATTATGCAGCAGTGAAAATTGAAATGGAGCAAAACGGAGATACTTACATTGAAACCCGTAAAAAACTTGCAGGAAAGGTATTCAATCTTACTTCTGCATATGATGCAGCGATTTCAAGAATGCTTTTAGATGAAGAATATCCTACATACTTAAATGCTTCTTACAAAAAAGCTGCTGACTTAAGATACGGGGAAAATCCTCACCAGACAGCAGCTTACTACGTTTCTACTTTCGAGAACGGGGCGATGAAAGACTTCGAACAGCTGGGGGTAAAGAACTTTCTTTCAACAACCTTCGTGATATGGACCTTTGCTGGAAGGTAGTAAACGAATTCAAAGAAGAAATGGCTTGCTGTGCTGTAAAACATTCTACTCCGTGTGGGGTGGCGATCGGGACTTCAGCATTGGAAACATACCAGAAAACATTCGAATGTGATCCGGTTTCCATCTTTGGCGGAATTGTTGCAATGAACTATAAAATTGATGCAGCAACAGCTGAAGAGCTGAACAAAACATTCCTTGAGATTGTGATGGCTCCTGAATTCGATGAAGAAGCTCTTGAAATTTTAAGAAAAAAGAAAAACCTGAGAATCATCAGAATTGTAAACCCTGTTTCTGATAAGCAGACATGGGTGAAGGTAGACGGTGGTATTCTGGTACAGGATAATGATACCCACTTCTCTGACGATATTAAAGTAGTTACTGAAGTACAGCCCACAGAAGAGCAGAAAAAGCATTACTTTTCTCACAGAGAGTAGTAAAATATGTGAAGTCAAATGCAATCGTAGTTTCCAACGGAATTCAGGCATTCGGGATCGGTGGCGGACAGGTAAACAGAATCTGGGCAACACAGCAGGCTATCGAAAGAGCTAAAGAAAATTCTCCGGAGATCTTGTACTGGCTTCAGATGCATTTTTCCCTTTCCGTGATGTGGTAGATTTCTGTGCTCAGGAAGGTATCAAGGCGATTATTCAGCCAGGTGGAAGTGTAAAAGATCAGGATAGTATAGAAGCTGCCAATGAGCACAAAATCCCGATGATGTTTACGGGTGTCAGACACTTTTTCCACTAATTAAAATAGAATTAAAAAATAATCAGGGATTGTATTTTTAGCATTCAAAATTATATATTTGTAAATTAAGACTAGATAATAAATAAAGTATGAGAATATTAATCATAGGTGAAGGCGGTAGAGAATCTGCTTTAGCGGCAAAGCTTCAGAATGACCCGAGAATTTCTAAAATGTTTTTTGCCAACGGGAATGCTACTACCGATGTAATAGGGAAAATGTTCATTTATCAGAAATCAAAGAACTTAGAGATTTCGCTATTAAAGAAAAGATTGATCTTACGATCGTAGGTCCTGAGGCACCGCTTGTAGCTGGTATCAAGGACGAGTTTAAAAAGCACGATCTTAAAGTTTTCGGTCCTACCCAGAAAGTGGCAAGCCTTGAAGGAAGTAAAGCTTTCTCTAAGAAATTTATGCAGACCTATGATATCAAAACAGCTAAAGTTGTAGTATTTGATTCATATAACGAAGCGATAGAATATGTAAAGACACAGCAGTATCCTTTAGTAGTTAAAGCAAGTGGTTTAGCTGGCGGGAAAGGTGTTGTTATTTGTGATACCCTTGAAGAAGCTGAAGCTACAATTCATGATTTTATGATCAGAAGAATCTATGGAGATGCAGGTATCCGTTTAGTTATTGAAGAATATTTACAAGGTTTTGAAGCGTCTATTATTGCTTTCTCTAATGGTGAAAAGCTATTTCCGTGTGTAGCAGCAAAAGACTATAAAAAAGCAGGAAACGGAGATACAGGACCTAATACAGGAGGTATGGGGTCAGTAGCACCAAGCCCGGAATTTACTCAGGAACACTATGCAGATTTTGAGAAAAATATTTTAGAGCCTACTGTGAAAGGACTGAAAGCTGAAGGTTTCGGATTTAAAGGGATCATCTTCTTCGGATTGATGGTAACGAAAAACGGAGCTTACCTTCTTGAGTACAACATGAGATTCGG
Organism: Chryseobacterium sp. 1B4; assembly: GCF_036631475.1. NCBI lineage: Bacteria > Pseudomonadati > Bacteroidota > Flavobacteriia > Flavobacteriales > Weeksellaceae > Chryseobacterium > Chryseobacterium sp. 1B4. The sequence goes on along the minus strand of NZ_JAPNUF010000004.1, from coordinate 64,276 downwards.
AGATCCTGAAACACAGGTATTGATGGCTCTTATGGAAAACAATCTTTTAGATGTGATCCAGGATTGTATGGATGGTAAAGACATCGAGCTTAAATTCAAGGATGAAAAAGCTGTTTGTCTGGTGATGTGCTCAGGAGGATATCCGAGAAATATCGAAACAGGCTTCGAAATCACAGGAGAAGATAAGTTGAAGCATAGTAAACTATTATATGCAGGTGCCATCAGCAAAGGTGACAAAGTGGTTTCCAATGGCGGTAGAGTACTGAACATTGTGGCTACAGGAGCGACCTACGAAGATGCCCGCAAAAAAGTGTATGAAGACGCAGCTCACGTACATTTCGATTACGGCTTCTACAGAGAAGACATCGGAAAGTTTTAATAAAAATCACGAAAAAAGATTTGGAGTCATTCCAAGTCTTTTTTTGTAAAACAGTTAATATTAGAAATAAGAGTTCAGATGTTAGATTCCAGCCTTCAGATTAAAATCTGAAATCTGATGTCTGAAATCTGATATCTTTCAAACAAATCAATTATCAAAAATGAACAACGGTATTATTATTTTAGATTTCGGATCCCAGTACAACCAGCTTATCGGAAGAAGAATCCGTGAGATGGGGGTATACTCTGAGATCTTACCTTACAATACACCATTACAAGATATTTTAGCAAAACAGCCAAAAGGAATCATCCTTTCCGGTGGACCAAGCTCTGTGAATGCAGAAAATGCCCACCTGGTTGAAAAAGAATTATATGAGCAGGGAGTTCCCGTACTGGGAATCTGCTACGGAATGCAGATGACTGCCCACCTTTTGGGAGGAAAAGTAAACAAAGGAGAAAAAGGAGAATACGGAAAAGCAAACCTTGATATCGTTAAAGAAAGTTCTCTGTTAAAAGGAGTAACTCAGAATTCTGTAGTCTGGATGAGCCACTTTGACGAAGTAGGAGAATTGCCTGCGGGTTTTGAATTAAATGCAAAATCAGGTGTTATTGCTTCAATCTCCAATGAAGACAAAAAAATCTTCTGCGTTCAGTTCCATCCGGAGGTTTCCCATACGGAAGAAGGGGCAAAGATGCTAGAAAATTTCGTTTTCAGCATCTGTAACGCAGAGAAAAACTGGAAACTGACCAACTATATTGAAAAAACAGTTGAGGAAATCCGTGAGAAAGTAGGAGACAACAAAGTAATCCTTGGACTTTCAGGAGGTGTAGACTCTTCTGTAGCGGCTGTTTTGATCCACAAAGCGATCGGTGATCAGCTGACCTGCATCTTCGTAGATACAGGATTATTGAGAAAGGATGAAGGGAAAAAAGTAATGGATCAGTATGGAGAGCATTTCCACATGAACATTAAAATGGTGGATGCCAAAGAAAGATTCCTTTCAAAACTAGCTGGAGTAAATGATCCTGAAGCCAAAAGAAAGATTATCGGAAATGAATTTATTCACGTATTTGACGAAGAATCTCACAAAATTGAAGGCGCTAAATTCTTAGCTCAGGGAACCATTTATCCTGACGTTATTGAAAGTCAGTCTGTAAACGGACCATCTGCAGTGATCAAGTCTCACCACAATGTGGGAGGACTTCCTGAAGATATGGAATTCGAATTACTGGAGCCGTTAAGAGAGCTTTTCAAAGACGAAGTAAGAAAAGTAGGTGAAGAACTGGGAATTCCTCATCACCTCGTATACAGACACCCTTTCCCGGGTCCTGGATTAGGAATCAGAGTGTTGGGAGCTGTAGATGCTGAGAAAGTAAGAATCCTTCAGGAGGCAGATGATATCTTCATCGAAGAATTATACAAAAATGACCTTTACGAAAAAGTATCCCAGGCATTTGTTGTACTTCTACCTGTAAAATCTGTAGGAGTAATGGGTGACGAAAGAACGTATGAATACACAGCTGTAGTTCGTTCTGCCAATACGATCGACTTTATGACGGCAACCTGGAGCAGACTTCCTTACGAGTTTTTGGATACCGTTTCAAGCAGAATCATCAACGAAGTAAGAGGAATCAACAGAGTTGCTTACGATATTTCAAGCAAACCGCCTGCAACCATTGAGTGGGAATAATTTTAACTTGAATTTACTATATAAATCCTGCCCGCTTTGGGTGGGATTTTTTATTTATATCGGAGATTTATTTCTAAAAATTTTAAGGCTTCTGTTCCAAGTTTTGTTTTCTGCAAACAAGAACGATGAACTCCTTCATCATTAAATAAGTAAAATTGATGATTCTTGTCCGAGGTGAAAGGAGGAAATAAAACTATATCCTGTCCTTTATCTAAAGTTTTTTTACAAACAGGGCACTCGCTTTGATTCAGAAAAATTATTGCCATTCCGAATTAATGTTTGGTTAATGTTTTGCTTGGTAATACCCTATTAAAGCAAATTTTCCCTAAATTTAAGTAAAATTACATCAAATGCAAATAGAAACAAGAAACCTGACCCTTCAGGATTATGATGAACTGGCGGAAACGATGAAAAGGGCCTATCCGCAAATGTCGGAGTCTATCTGGTCCAAAAAAAGTATTGATAAACTGACGAAAATATTTCCTAACGGACAAATTTGTATCACAGTTGACGGGAAGCTGGCCGCTGTAGCACTTTCCATTATTGTTAATTATGAAGAATTCGGGGATGATCATACCTATAGTGATATTACAGGGAATTATACCTTCAATACCCATTCTTCAACAGGAAATGTGCTGTATGGAATTGAAGTTTTCGTAGACCCTGAATTCCGTGAGCTGCGGTTGGGAAGAAGGCTTTATGACGCACGAAAAGAACTTTGCGAACAGTTGAACTTAAAATCCATTATCCTTGGCGGAAGAATTCCGAGCTATCACAAATACAGCCACGAGCTTTCTCCCAGAGAATATATACGGAAAGTGAGAGACAAGGAAATCTATGATCCGGTACTGTCTTTCCAGCTTTCCAACAACTTTTTGCCGATCAGGGTGCTGAAAAAATACCTTCCGGAAGATGAAGCCTCCAGAGAAAATGCAGTGCTTTTACAATGGAACAATATCTATTACAGCAAAAGACCGAATACCATGCAGGACAGCATTATCCGTCTTGGGTTGGTACAGTGGCAGATGAGGCATTTTAAGGATATAGATGCCTTTTATGAGCAGGTAGAATTCTTCGTGAATGTGATGGGGATTACAAATCAGATTTTGTGCTGTTCCCGGAACTGTTCAACACTCCTTTGCTGGCCCCTTTCAACAATCTTTCGGAAAGAGACAGTATGATAGAGCTGGCGAAACTTACCGAACAGATCAAGAATAAAATTTCTGAGCTGGCAATCAGCTACAATGTGAATATTATTTCCGGAAGCATGCCTGTCTTTGAAAACAATGAACTGTATAATGTGAGCTACCTTCTTCACCGTGACGGACGTATGGATGAATACAGAAAAATCCATATTACCCCGAATGAAAAAGAGATATTACGGGATGAAAGGCGGAAATGAAATCAAAGTCTTTGATACCGATTGTGGTAAAATAGGGCTTGTGATCTGCTATGACGTAGAATTCCCGGAGTTACCAAGAATTTTAGCCGATCAGGGGATGAAGATCCTGTTTGTTCCTTATCTGACAGATACTCAGAATGCCTATATGAGAGTACGTCACTGTGCCGCTGCAAGAGCCATAGAAAATGAATGTTATGTTGCCATTGCCGGATGTGTAGAAATCTTCCTAAAGTAAACAATATGGATATCCAGTTCGGCCAGGCTGCCGTATTTACTCCTTCTGATTTTGCCTTCCCATCCAATGCAGTAAAAGGTGAGGCTACTCCCAATACAGAAATGACTTTAATTGTAGATGTGGATTTAAATTTATTAAAAGATCTTCACCACAACGGTTCCGTGCAGGTAATGAAAGACCGCCGTAAAGATCTCTATGAAACTTATCTTAAATAACAAAACAGAATGCAATTGCATTCTGTTTTTATTTTTACCTAAAATTTTTAAAATATATTAAACGTACTGAGGACAAACTACCGCTGGACAAATCAGTCTTGGGCATCTTGGTCTTCCATCAGTAGGACAGCATTCGTTAGAGCAGTTTGGAATAATGATACCACTAAGACCGCTTCCTGCGATTCCTTTTAATTGCTCTCTTGAAAGTTTGTTGTTACGTAAATTTTTCATGTTTTAATACTTTTAGTTTGTTAATTTGTACGTTGTAAATATATTAATTTTTATAATATATGATATGTTTTTATTGATATTGGTGTATTTTTTCTTTAAAATACTGATTATGTGTTATTATTTTTAATTTTTATCCTGCAATATTGTTATAATAATTCTTTCATAAAGGAACAGTTTTTGGAGTACATTGCAACTACTATTAATACACTATGTTTGACAAGCCGCAAAGAAAACTGAAAAGATCCGCGAGACTGATTTCCGTATTAAGTAAATATGGATTTAAAGACCTTCTGGCGAGAATGAACGGAGGAAATAAGCAGGAGGAAGCTTCGGGCAGTTCGGATGAAATCATTTCAAAAGGAACCGTTTATGAAAGAATAAGGCTGGCTCTTGAAGAGCTGGGACCTACCTTTGTGAAGCTCGGTCAGACATTCAGTAACCGGGAAGATCTGTTACCGCCTGAATTGATTCAGGAGCTGCAGAAACTTCAGGACAAAGTGGAAACGGTAAATATGGATGTTGAAGAAGCTCTGGAAAGTGAATTCAATATTTCTGTTAAGGATTATTTCCTTGAAATCCAGAAGGAGCCTTTGGCTACAGCTTCCATTGCACAGGTTTATAAGGGTGTTTTGCTAGATGGCAGTCCGGTAATATTAAAATTAAGAAAGCCCAATGTGCAGTCTGTTATTGAAGATGATCTGCTCCTGATCAAAGACATTGAAAAACTGATATCAGCCTATTCGGAAATCGGAGAAAAGCTGAATCTGAAGCAGGCCATTTCTACGTTTGAAAAATCTTTATTGGAGGAGGTTTCCCTCATCAATGAAAAAAACAATATCCAGCAGTTCAGGCTTAATTTTAAAAATAATAAAGAAACCTATGTTCCTAAAGTTTACGAAGAATTTTCCAACAACAATATTCTTTGTATGGAATTCATTGATGGAATAAAGGTTACCGATAAATCAGTTCTTCTGGCAAATGATATTGATCCTGTAAAAGTTTCTGAAGCAGGCTTAAGGTTGTTTGTCTCACAGATTCTGGACTACGGATTCTTTCATGCTGATCCCCATGCCGGAAATATTTTGGTAAAAAAGGATGGTAAAATTGTTTTTATTGATTTTGGAGCAGTAGGAAAAATTCAGCCGAATGATAAAGAAATTCTTGAAAATCTTATTGTAAGTTTTGTGGCCAAAAATTCCCATAAAATAGTCCGTTCACTCAAAAAAATGGCAATAAGCTATGAAATCCCTGACGAAAGGCGGTTTGAAAATGATGTGGAAGATATTCTGAATTTTGTTCACAGTTCGTCATTACAGGATATCAATGTTCAGGTAATCATCAACAAGATGAAGGATATTCTGAAAGACAACAGGCTCTATATGCCGGATTATTTTTATCTTTTATTTAAAGGAATCAGCCTGATAGAGGGGGTTGGCAGAAGTATTAATCCGGACCTCGATATTGTTAAAAGCCTTCATCCCTATACCAAAAAGATTTTCACCAAAAAAATCAGTCCGAAGAACCTTTTAAAAACAGGAATGGACCGGATGATGAATTTTACTGATAACGTAGATGAAATCCCGAAAGAACTCCGTTCTGTTCTTCAAAAGCTGGATGAAAATAAATTTACCGTTTCCAGCGAAATTAAAAATATTGAAAAAACCAACCAACTGATCAAATCCAGTGTGGTGAATCTGATTCTGGCGATGATCCTGGGAGCCAATATCATTGCAACGGCAATTGTTTTTCTTCGGAATCCGGCCCGAGAATAGGAGAGCTGTCATTAGTAGCAGTTTTAGGTTTTATTTTCAATTCTTTTAGTCATTATCCTTCTGCTAAGGGTAACCAGAAAATAAAAAGAAGCTGAATTTGAACCCGAAGAATGTATAAACCCTGATCCTGCACCTCGAAACCCGTAACTCGAATACCATACCCCGTATTTAAACCAAAAACAATGAAAACACTTATTATAACATCCATCACCTTATTCAGCTCACTTTGTATAGCTCAACAAGGAAATGAAGAAAAACTTCAGGGAGATTTTGACGGAAACGGAACCAGAGAATATGCCTATACAGAAGTCAGTGACTGTGGCGAGGAATGTGAAGGGAAATGTGAAACTACTATTTATTTCAGCGATAAAAATATCCCTTCTATAACGGTTACGCCTGCAAACCAGGGGAGCCTGTATAATTTAGGCGATCTTAATGGTGACGGGAAAGAAGAGATTGGATTTTATCCGAATTGGTGTACCAGCTGCTGGCATCCGTTCTATGTTTATACTTTCAGTAAAACAGGCTGGAAGCCTTTATTACCGTCTATTTCGACTCATTGTAACCAATGGGAAGAAGATAAATTTCCTATTAAAAAAGATCCTAAAAAGAAAGGCTATGTCATTGTTACTTCCAGCAAATGGATAGATGATGATATTAAAATTATCAGTGAAAGTGTTAAGGTGAATTGAGTAAAATAGCTGGATGATGGATGCTGGAGAGGAAGAAATGACTTTGAATAATCATCAGTTGTTTCACCCATAAATTCAAAAAACTTAAACATGGCAGCTGATAATCTTCCTGCTTCGGCCTCCTGCTTCCATACTAAAAAATTAAATACCTATCTTTGCAAAATGGAAAAACTCACTTTTGCAGATTTTGACCTGCCGGTTAAAATTCTTGATGTTTTAGCGGATCTGGAATTATTTGAACCTACCCCGATTCAGGAGAAGAGCTTAAAGCCTATTCTTTCAGGAAGAGATGTAATGGGAATTGCACAGACCGGAACCGGAAAAACATTAGCTTACCTTTTACCCGTTCTGAAAACATGGAAATACAGCAAAACAGGAAATCCAACTGTTTTAGTGCTTGTTCCTACAAGAGAACTGGTAGTGCAGGTAACTGAAATTCTTGAGAAACTGACAGAAAATATTACAGCAAGAGTAATCGGAGTTTACGGTGGAAAGAATATCAATACCCAAAAACTACTGTTCAATGACGGTTGTGATATTCTGGTAGGAACACCCGGTAGAGTGATGGATCTTTCCATAGACAATGCTATTTCTCTGAAAGAAGTTCAGAAGCTGATCATTGATGAGTTTGATGAAATGCTTAACTTAGGCTTCAGACCACAGCTGACCCACATTTTTGAAATGATGAAAGAGAAGAGACAGAATATCCTTTTCTCTGCAACCATGACAGAAGCGGTAGATGAAATGCTGGATGTATATTTTGCCAATCCGGTAGAGATTTCATTGGCCAAATCAGGAACGCCGCTTGAAAAAATTGAACAGATCGGGTACAAGGTTGAAAACTTTAATACCAAAATCAATTTGCTTGAACATTTGTTGAAGAATGATGCAGATATGTCCAAGGTATTGATTTTTAACAACAATAAGAAGCATGCCGATTTGCTCTTTACCAAAATTGATGAGCTTTTCCCTGGACAGTTTGATGTGATCCATTCGAACAAATCGCAGAACTACAGATTAAAAGCGATGAAAAGGTTCGAAAATGAAGAGATCAGAGGTCTGATTACCACCGATGTAATGGCAAGGGGGCTTGATATTTCAAATATTACCCATGTTATCAATTTCGAAACACCTGATATTCCTGAGCAATATATCCACAGGATCGGTAGAACCGGTAGAGCAGATAAAGAAGGAAAGGCTTTGGTTTTTGTTACTAAAAAAGAAGAACCTTTGATTCTTGATATTGAACTGTTAATGGATAAAGAGTTGACGTTTAATGAATTCCCGGAAGGCGTTAAGATCAATCCTAACAAAATAGCTTCTGAAAAAGATGAAGTCGTGATGAAAAATCCTGCACAGGTAAAACTGAATGAAGGAGGAGGAGCATTCCACGAGAAGAAAGCCAAAAACACCAAAGAAAACTGGGGGGACCTTCCAAAAGAAAGGCGCCTAAAAAGTTTGGAGCGAACAGAGCTCAGCAGAAAGCAAAATCTAAATCAAAAGAAAGAAATAAAATAAAAAACGATTCCCATATCAGGAATCGTTTTTATTTTTCGTTTTATTTCAGATAAGGAGTAATTACCTTCGTCCAGATTTTATATCCTTCAGGCTTAAAGTGAAGCATGTCCTCCACAAAAATATCTTTTCTTACATTTCCGTTAGCATCTTCCATGGCTTTTGTAATGTCAATAAATTCAGCATTAGGTTGCTTTTTCATGAAAGCAGCGATCTTTTTGTTGGCAACTTTCATCTGCGGCCAGATCACTTCTCTGCTTGGCGAATACTTGATTGAGATATAATCTACTTCAATATCAGGAAATCTTTCACGTATTTTTTTGTAAAAAGCTTTATATCGGTCTACAACCACTTTTGCTTTCAGCTGATGATTGTCTGCAAAATCATTTTCCCCGCAGTAAATAACAATCTGCTTAGGCTGATAAGGAGCTAAAAGATCATCGGCAAAATAATTGAGGTCAGTAAGTCTGGAACCTCCAAATCCTCTGTTGATAATTGTTTTGCCGGGAAAATAATCTGCTACATCAGTCCATTTGGTAAAGAGGAGCTTCCGATGAACAGAATGGCATCTTTGGGTGGCGGATTTTGCTGGTCCTGTTTTTAAACTCCTGGATGTCCTGCCAGTACATCGGTTTTTCTCCTGAGAAAAAGCAATAGCAAAATACAGCAATAGGAATGCTGATAGAATCTTCTTCATTATATTCAGTTTTAAATTAAGATATAAAAATAATAAAAAACTCCCGATTAACGGGAGTCTATGATTTATCTTTTGTAAGTAACGTAGGTAACTTCAGGAATTTTGTCTCCATCCATATCAAAATTTCCGAATTGCTGGGCAAGCCTTAGTTCTTTGCTTGTCAGAACATCCACTCTGTAGTCAGTTGTTCCTTCATCGCCAAGCTTAATACCCAGAATTTTTGTGTCCGCATCATAAGTGTACCTTCCTTCACTTTTCTGATCCATTTGACAATCTGCACCTGTTCCCGTATATGCCGTGTAGCTTACGTAATAATCCGTTCTCAGGAAAAGCGTATTTTTGGTTGCACATCCGGTATTCGGGTAGGAAAAAAGCACTGTTTTATTATCTTTTCCAGAAATTATTTCCCTTTTTACTTCCTTCCAGTCTCCCTTCATAATCTCCATATCGTAAGCTTCCAGGTTGTCATCTTTACAAGAAATAAGTGCCAGGGCAGAAAAGGCAAATAAAAGTAGTTGTTTTTTCATTTTCACAAATTTAAGAATATGCTAAAATATAAATAAATTTGAAATATCTGTAATGAAATAATGATTTTTTAAACAAATGTTTGTAAATTAAATAATTTTATGAATACTGTGATACGAGATGCGAGTTTCGGGTTATATATTTTCAACTTGAAAATTAATATAAGCACTTTCATGCGAATCTCGAATTCAAACCCGCACATTGTACCCCGAAACCCGTATCCTTTTAATAGCTCATTTCTACAATCTTATAAGCGTCCTGTGGCGTCAGTTTTTTATACTCACCAAGACCCAGCCAGTTTCTGTCTGTAAAAGCTTTTTCAACCTTTTCGGCTGTTCCTTTAAAGTCTTCTGTATATTCAGAAAGTCTGGTTTTGATATGAAGGCTGTGGAAGAATTCCTCCAGTTTTTGATACCCAGTTCTGCTTTTTCTTCTACGGTTCCGTCTTTGATTCCCCAAACCCTTTCTGCATACTGAGCCAGTTTTCCTTTTTTATCTTCAAAATTGTAACGGTAGTGAGACGGAGCAATAATAGCCAGTGTTCTGGCGTGATCAATACCAAAATAAGCTGTCAGTTCATGACCCATTGCATGTACTGCCCAGTCGGTAATCACTCCTTTCTGGATCAGTCCGTTCAGAGCCATTGTACAGCACCACATAAAGTTTCCGGCAGCATCGTAGTTGAAGTCATCAGCCAATACTTTAGGAGCCGTTTCCTGAAGACTGATCAGGATGCTTTCTGCAATTCTTTCCTGAAGGTCAGCCGAAGAAGGAGCTGTCATATATTGTTCCAGAACGTGGGTATAGGCATCTGTAATTCCGTTGACAATCTGATTTTTTGGGATAGATCTGATCACTTCCGGGTCCAGTACAGAAAACTGCGGGAAAAGCCCGGGCCCTCCTGAAGACAGTTTTTCATTAGTTTCTCTTCTTGAGATCACATATCCGGAATTCATTTCAGAACCGGTTGCCGGAAGAGTCAAGATACTTCCGAAAGGCATTCCTTCGCCTTCAAAAGTCCTTACAGATTTTCTCAGGATATCCCATGGTTCACCATCATAATTGGCTGCTGCAGAAAGGAATTTCGTTCCGTCAATCACAGAGCCTCCACCTACTGCAAGAAGGTAAGTGATGTTTTTTTCTTTAATAAAGCTTAAGGCATTCATCAATACTTCATACTCAGGATTGGCAGGCACTCCGCCAAATTCATAGACTTTATGGTCTTTCAAAGCTGCTTTTACCTGATCGTAAACACCATTGTTTTTGATGCTTCCACCGCCATAAATCATTAATATTCTTGCGTCTCTAGGAATTTCGTTGGAAATTTTTGCGATTTCACCTTTTCCGAAAAGTATTTTTGTTGGGTTTTTAAACTCGAAATTAAGCATTGTTCTAAATTTATTTTAAGTCAAATGTACGGAATGAAAAAGGAAAAGTGAGTTAATGAAATTTTAAAATTGCTATCACTCAGTTTTATGAAAGCTATTATTTTTTTGCTTTTGAAGATCATTGTAAACTTCTGATGAAAGATAAGCTTTTGCTCTTTTTATAAAACCCTCCTTATCCTTTTTAATATCTTCCAGAAGCTTTTTACGGTCATCAGGAACAGTTAAATATTGGTCTCCCCAGAGATTAATTTCTACAATTACGGGAATAAGATCTATTCCTTTCTGAGTTAGAAAATAAAGTATTTTCAACTTACTGTCCGGATGATCTTTTTTATCAATAATGCCATTGTCCAGCAGATTCTGAAGTTTTGAGGCCAGAATATTAGTCGCTATTTTTTCGTCTGCTTTCAGGAAGTCTCCATAGGTACATTCCTTTTTCAGCATTAGATCTCTTATGATTAGGAGTGACCACTTGTCGCCCCACATTTCCAGAGAACAGCTGATGGGACAGCCGGATCTTTTTTTACTCATTTTGTTAATTTTAAAATAATACTTGCAAAATGAAAGTGTTTGTTTTAATTTTGCTTTTGTTTTGCAAGTAAATTTAATCATAAAAAAGGAATAAATCAAATGGATCACTATGACATTGCCGTAATCGGCTCAGGACCCGGAGGATATGTGGCTGCTATAAGAAGTGCGCAGCTGGGGTATAAAACAGTAATTGTAGAAAAGTATGATACATTGGGAGGAACATGTACCAATGTAGGATGTATTCCTACTAAAGCTTTACTGGACAGTACCCATCATTATGCAGAAGCACACCATACATTCAATGAACATGGCATCATGCTGGATACAATAGAACTTGATTTCTCTCAGATGTACAGGAGAAAAGCAGATGTAGTTTCAAAAAATACAGGAGGGCTCGACTTTTTAATGAATAAAAATAAAATTACCCGGTTGAAAGGAATGGCAAGTTTTGTTAATAATTCCACGATAAAAGTTGCAAACGATTCTGAAATTAAAGAAATTACGGCACAATATTATATCGTTGCGACGGGTTCAAAACCAGCAAGCATTCCCGGGGTTGAAATTGACAAACAAAGAATCATTACCTCTACGGAAGCTTTATCCCTACAGGAAAAACCGGAATCTATGGTGATTATCGGAGGAGGGGTAATAGGAGTGGAAATGGCTTCTATTTTCAACCGTATCGGGACAAAAGTTACCATTCTGGAATATGCAGATCACCTGATTGCAGCAATGGATCATGAGCTTGGCAAGAGTCTGCAGAAAATCCTGAAAAAGAGGGTGTTGATATCCGTCTCAATCAGGCGGTTTATAAAACTGAAAATACAGGTTCTGCCGCTAAAGTGTTTTTTAAAGATCAGAACGGAACAGAAGGAGCGCTGGAAGCAGATTATGTATTGGTAGCTGTGGGAAGAAGTCCGTATGTAAAAGGTCTGGGGCTTGAAAATACAGATGTGCAGCTTGATGAGAAAGGTTTTATCAGAGTAAATGAAAATAATCAGACTTCCGCATCCAGTATCTATGCAATCGGAGACGTTATTGGTGGGGCAATGCTGGCTCACAAAGCTGAAGAAGAAGGTGTTTTTGTAGCCGAAACCATAAACGGACAAAAACGCCGCATTCATTACAACCGTATTCCTTCAGTGGTTTATACGTGGCCTGAAGTGGCTTCGGCAGGATATACTGAAGAATACCTGAAAAAAACAACATCGCTTACAATGTAGGAAAATTCCCGTTTTCTGCCAGCGCAAGGGCCCGGGCCTCAATGGATATGGAAGGTTTCGCTAAAGTTTTGGTAGATCCGAAATACGGAGAAGTGCTGGGAGTTCACATCATTGGTGCCAGGGCTGCAGATCTCATTGCACAAGGTGTTATTGCCCAGGAATATGAAGTGACTGCAGAAGATATGTTTCGTATTTCCTATGCTCATCCAACCTATTCTGAAACCTTGAAGGAAGCTTATCTGATAGCCTCCGGGCAGGGAGCTGTTAATATATAATAAAAATTAAACCATTAAGGTTAATGAAGATAAGAAGGATAGTTAAGATCCATCTCTGACGGAAAAATAAGCACAGGCTATTCCCTTAATTACTTTTAACAGCTTAAAAATCTTAATGGTTTAAAATAAGATTTTCAATTTTAGTATTTTCAGAGGGTCATTTACAAAGCAGAACAGTTTTCATTTTTTGCATAAACTCCATTGCTCTTTGCCTCCAGTCTTCCGGTTTTTCTGTTGATTTTAACTAAAAAAGCCTCTTTTACAGCCGGACAGCCTTTAGACTGCATCAGGTACATGGAAATATGACGGTCTTCAATTTTATAGGCTCCGGTAAAAAGATTACTTGTATCCACTGAATAACCATAGGTTTTTGCCAGTAAAATAGCTTCAGGAAGATTATCCACAGTTCCGATAAAATTTCTTAACTGCTGTTCACTGGAAAAATAAACCGATCTTTCATTCTTACATGCAAGAATGTATGAGAAACAATTATTACCAATACATTTCTGGAAAAAACCTCTTTCAGGAACAGGCTCATTGATCGTCATGAAGTCGGGAGCCTGGCTTTCATAGATCACAGCTTTTTCATAATCCATATCATTGCTGAGCACACGCCAGTAAGCATACTCTTTATCCGGTACAATAAACGGGTAGAGATAGTCTGTCGTATCAAGAATGTCGGGAATTTTTTTATAATCATCAGGAACCTGGATCTGGCTGTAAAGCAGATTGGAGAAGATCAGGGAAAATATGATGATGGCTTTCATAAAGAATGTGTTTCCAGTGCAAATTTAGGAAGAGAATTATTCCAATACAATTTTATAATATCCTTTTTCGTCAGTTACATCAAAATTTATTCCTGTAAAAGTCAGCTTATTGATTTGATAGCCATCACAGCCTCCTTTAAATTCAGATGACTGGATTGAAAAATCAAGGTTTTTGATATTAGAATAAAATTTATAATTTTTTGTTCCGTTATAAGCGCCTACATTTTCCAGAATAACCTTGTTGTCCGATGTTTTGCTTAACTGTACATTCATATTATTTTCATCCTGAACCGAATAGGTGGTCAGTGTCCCGTTGGCAATGAGGTTTTCATTGTCAGAATTCACGAATTCAAAAATGATAGGTAATGGCGCGTTGTAACAATCCTTTTCACAGGATATAAACAGAAACGTTATCAATAAGAAAATAAAAGTTTTTTTCATAGATTATGGGATAGGGTTAACAGTAAAGTTAATCAAAATTATATTAATCCTGAATGGGTAAAACGGGCTCTAAATATCTTCAGCACCTGCGCAAGATGATAATCTGTGAAATCAAAATCATCGATATTGATTTCTATTTTTTTGTTATTGTGAAAAAAGTATAAATAGTTTATTTCAGGTTTGTAATCATGTTTAGATTCACGGCTTACTAAACGTTTAACAATAATCTTTTCAAGTTGAATTTCATTCCATAAATATCTCGTATTATTTTTTATCTGAATTCCTTTTCCATTAATGGAGATGACAATTTGTGACATTTTTTTGATTTCGGAAACTATTTTAAAAATAAAATAGCCAGTAAATCCAATAAGAATACATACTGCGAATACCACTGTTACATTGAATTTGAACTTAATACCTGAAAGTAAAAATAGTCCTAAAACCACAAATATACTATAAGTTGCAATAGCTATAATTCTACCTGAACGTGAATATTTAATGATTATCTCATCAGGAATTGAATTTTCATCATATTCAATTTTATCATTTTTATGAAGAGAATATTCTTTATGAATAAAAACTACATTGATAAATGCAGCAATAAAAAATAATAGAAAGAGGAAAAAAGTATTGTAATAAATAAATGCCTGTGAATAAAGCCAGAACTCCCAGGATCGCATAAAAAATAATTCCGAATTTCATTTTTGATTGTATTTTTGCGAATATACATTTAAAAGCCAATTGTAAGGAAAATTTATGAAAACTACTTCCCTTATAAGGATATTTGAAACCATACTGTATACAAGGTTTCATATAAATGATGATAGTTGGATTAAAAATTATCAAAGTAAAAATTAATGAAATTTCATCAAGAAAACATAATTTTTTGTCATTTATCAATTTAAATAATTTGAAAATCGCTTACATTTGTTACTATGATACACGACCAACGCGCAGAAAAATTCAGGCAGATTGTGGAAAATAAGTTCCAGATCTATAATTCATTATTTATGAGCCTGCCTTATGATAAAATGACGAATATCGGAATGCTGCTTCCGTTTCTTTATGAGGAAAGCAGAACCGGCTATGAAGCAGGAAAAACACCTGAAAATATCGTCGAAGAATTTTTTAAGAATCATACCGATCTTCAGACTGAAGAGCAGAAGCTGGAACTGCTTTTCAAGATCATTCAGTATATAGAAAGACAGGTGGTTTTGTTTGACAGTATTGAAGACGCAGCATTTCCAAACCTTCATTCTGAAAGCGACAATGGTACGGTTACCAATCTTTTTGAACGCTCTTTGCAGGATCATAAGATTGAAAAAGTAAGAGAGAAATTAAAAGATTTCAGTGTAAAAGTTGTATTTACAGCGCACCCCACCCAGTTTTATCCAAGCTCAGTACAAAGGATTATTCAGGATCTGAGAGGAGCTATTACCAGTGATTCCGTTACTCAGATTGATATGCTTTTGCAACAACTTGGAAAAACTCCTTTTGTTAACAAAGAAAAACCCACTCCGATAGACGAAGCTTTAAGTATTATTTCCTATCTGAGATATGTCTACTACGACACCATTGGTGAGCTGTTCACCAAAATCAAAAAGACTTTCGGGAACGGACATTTTCACCTACATGAAGATATTATCCAGCTTGGTTTCTGGCCTGGCGGAGACAGAGACGGGAATCCTTTTGTAACGGCAGATGTGACAAAAAGAGTAGCAGAAGAATTACGTTCAGCCATTCTGAAATCCTATTACAGTCATTTGAAATTTATCAGAAGAAGATTAAGTTTCAGAGGAGTTTCTGAAGTTCTGACCCAATTAAGTGAAGAGCTGTATGCTGCTATTTTTGATGGAAAAAACATTAAGGCAGAAGACATTTTAAAGAGAACAGCGGAAGCCGAAAAAATACTGATCAATGAGCATAATTCTTTGTTTTTAGATCTTTTGGTGAATTTCAGAGACCGTGTAATGATTTTCGGTACCCATTTTGCAACATTGGATATCCGCCAGGACAGCAGGATTCATCAGAAAGTTATTGATGAGGTTTATGCAAAAGTATACGGGAATGAAGAAGCCGATTACGAACAGAAGTTCAATCAACTTATTCAGATTCCTGAAAAGATAAATCCTGAAGATTTTGAAGACATTGTGAAAGATACTTTATTAACCGTTTCACAGGTTACAGATATTCAGCATCTGAACGGATTGAGAGGAATGAACCGCTATATTATTTCCAATTCTGATGCGGTAAAAGACGTAATGAATGTCTATGCGTTCTTCAAAGTATGCGGGTATAAAGATGAAGAGATCAATATGGATATCGTTCCGCTTTTCGAAACAATGGAAGGGCTTGCCAATGCTGAACATGTGATGAATGAGCTGTATCAGAATCCTGTCTATAAAAAGCATCTGGAAAAAAGAGGAAACCAGCAGACTATTATGCTGGGATTCTCGGATGGAACCAAAGATGGAGGATATTTAAAAGCCAACTGGGAAATTTATAAAGCCAAAGAAATACTGACAAAACTTTCGGAGCAGAATAATATCAAAGTGGTCTTTTTTGATGGCAGAGGAGGACCGCCGGCAAGAGGAGGAGGGAAAACCCATGATTTCTATGCTTCCCAGGGAAAAACTATTGCAAATAACAAAATTGAACTGACTATTCAGGGGCAAACCATAACGAGTATTTTTGGAAATAAAGAACAGGCAAAATACAACTTTGAACAGCTTCTGACCGCCGGAGTTGAAAATGATGTATTTAAAAATGCCAAAAAAGAACTCACAGAAAAAGAAAGAGCGTTAATTATAGAACTGGCAGATATCAGTTACGAAAAATATTCCGACCTGAAAGCCCATCCAATGTTTGTTCCTTACCTACAGGAAATGAGTACACTTGAATACTATGGAAAAACAAATATCGGAAGCCGCCCTTCAAAAGAGGAAATGGCAGCGAGCTGAAATTCGAAGATCTGAGAGCGATCCCGTTTGTAGGTTCCTGGTCACAGCTGAAGCAGAATGTACCTGGTTTCTTCGGCTTTGGATATGCCATGCAGAAAATGAAGGAGCAGGGAAGGTTTGAAGAAGTAAGGGAACTTTACAAAGGTTCGGATTTCTTTAAAACTTTAGTTCTGAACTCAATGATGAGTATGAACAAGTCCTATTTCCCTTTGACGTACTACATTAAAAATAATCCTAAATTCGGTGCATTCTGGAATGTTCTTTTCGATGAATATGAGCTTTCAAGAGATATTATGCTGGAATTGACCGGATTCAAAATGCTTCAGGAAGAAGACCCGCTCTCGAGAAAGTCTGTGAAGATCCGTGAAAAGATTGTACTTCCGTTGTTAAGCATTCAGCAATATGCTTTAATGAAGATTCAGAAAGGAGAAGGCAACAGAAAAGCTTATGAGAAGCTGGTAACGCGTTCACTGTTCGGAAATATTAATGCCAGTAGAAACTCTGCATAAATGATTACGAGGTTTTTGTACATATCGTACAATATGATATCAACAGGAATGGGCTTCAGCCCATTCTTTTTTATCGGCCCATCCTTCGGCTTCAGCCAAAACATAGGGTATGTAGTTTTAGAAAGAATATCTCCCGCACATTCAACAAATTAAAAACAATATCAAAATCTGTTAATCTGCGGGAGGCAAATCATTATTCCTTTAAGAATTTTTCATACAAAATATTGTCCGTTGTCTGAATCTTCAGGTAATACGTTCCTTTTGCAAAATCCTCAACTTTTATAGATTTCTGATGGTTGCTTTTTCTGATCAGTCTTCCCAGGTTATCATAAATTTCTAATGAAAGAATTTCCTGTTCTGAAGCAATATTCAGGATGCCTTTTGCCGGATTCGGGAATATGGAAAATTTTTCCTTTTTTACGATTTCTGAAGTATTGAGAACGAGATTGTATAAGCTTCCGAAATTAAGGATGCCATATCCGATCTGATCCGAATGAGCGGGATACAGGGAAGCGGTTTGTCTCAGTTTTGTTCTCATCTGTTCCCTGTTCATCGTTGGAAATGCCTGGATAAGACACGCCACACCTCCTGCGGCAATAGGAGTGGCAATGGATGTTCCGTTCACCACCAGCGTAGCATTGTCATAAACTGTTGTTGTGCCGGTTCCCTGAGTACTTCCGTCTGGTTTTACCACTCCGAGAGCGTTTGGCCCGAAAGAAGAAAAACCGGACGCATTTCCGGCAGAATCTACAGAACCGATAGAGAAGACTTTAGCATTATCAGATGGCGTCAGAAGATAATGCCATGGCTGCTGCCCCGAGTTACCGGCAGCGGCAAGAACAAAAATTCCTTTTTCTGCAGCAATACCTGCTCCACGTGCAATAAAAGAGGTGTTTCCGTCCATATTTGCGTAAGAATAATTGTAACGGCTGTCATCGAAAATATTATACCCCAGTGATGATGTAATGATTTCCACGCCTTTTCTGTCAGCTTCCTCAGCCGCTTCAATCCAATATAGTTCTTCTTCAGGAATTTCTACCGCTGCATTTTCACTGCGGTAAAGGTAAAAGTCCGCATCA
Source organism: Chryseobacterium sp. 1B4 (assembly GCF_036631475.1). NCBI lineage: Bacteria > Pseudomonadati > Bacteroidota > Flavobacteriia > Flavobacteriales > Weeksellaceae > Chryseobacterium > Chryseobacterium sp. 1B4. The sequence continues at coordinate 45,750 of NZ_JAPNUF010000004.1, read as the reverse complement.
GGAGCCGCCCCTACAAAAGTATTTTGCAGATATCCGCCGATAGTACCTAGAACAACAGAACCATGAGTGCTGAGAGCAGTATTATAAATATCTGTCGTTTTGGTAACAAAATCATAAGAAGCTTTGATGTGGTTGTTGGTCCATAACCTTGCGAATGCTGCACCTGTATTCACTGTGGGAAATCCGGCATCAATGACAGCTATAGAGATTCCCGTTCCGGTATAGCCGGCCAGATGAAGAGGACGTATATTGACCTGGTCAATCTGTGCGGCGCCTGAACCGTAATTAAAGTTGGTCAGTGTTTTATTGATGCTTGCATCATCCTTCCATTTTGCAGGTGCTGTTTTCAATGTACCGGCATTATTTCTGGCAAAGCTTTCAACAGAGGAAACAAAAGATTGTGCCTGCAATAAGGTTTTTTGTGCAGGAGTGGCATTTACAGCCGCTCCGTTCAGCCATTTTGAATAATCAGTAACGGTAAATCCTAAATTCTGAAGATTCTGAATGTAAGACTGTTCAATAGGAGCATCCTGATCATTCAGCGGTATTCCCAGTATGGTACGTCTGTTGAGAGATTTCTGGCTGAGTTCTGAGAGTGGATTTGCATAAAATGCAGCCTTATTCGGCTTATCCGTAAAGTAAACGAAAACGAGCTCCGTTTGTGCGGAAACAGTAAGATAACCTGCTAGGAAACAAAAGAGTAAAAGTTTTTTCATAAAATTTATTTCTATAAAGATAAAAACAAAATCAATAAAATTTTTGATCGGATATTAAATTCCTTATTTTTACAGAAATATTTATTATATGAAAAAAATTCAGATGGTTGACTTGCAAAGTCAGTATTACAAAATAAAGAATGATGTAGACAATGCAGTTTTGAATGTAATGGATTCTGCGGCATTTATCAACGGTCCTGAAGTAAAGTCTTTCCAGAATGAATTGGAGTCTTATTTAGACGTAAAACATGTGATTCCGTGTGCCAATGGTACAGATGCATTACAGATTGCCCTGATGGCTTTGGATCTGAAAGAAGGAGATGAAATTATCACGGCTGATTTTACTTTTGCTGCAACGGTAGAAGTTATTCACCTGCTTAAACTGAAATCTGTATTGGTAGATGTAGATTACGATACATTTACAATCTCCACAGAACAGATTAAAAAAGCGATTACACCAAGAACAAAAGCGATTATCCCGGTACATATTTTCGGACAGTGTGCCAATATGGAAGAAATTTTAAAAATTGCTGAAGAGCACAATTTATATGTTATTGAAGACAACGCTCAGGCAATTGGTTCAGAATATACATTCTCGGACGGAACGGTAAAACAGGCCGGAACCATGTCTACTGTAGGAACAACTTCTTTCTTCCCATCAAAAAACCTTGGATGCTACGGAGATGGAGGAGCTATTTTTACCAATAATGATGAGCTGGCTCACCGTTTAAGAGGAATTGTAAACCACGGGATGTACGAAAGATATTACCATGATGAGGTTGGGGTAAACTCACGTCTGGATAGTATTCAGGCTGCAGTTTTAAGAAAAAACTTCCTCACCTTGATTCTTACAACGAAGCAAGAAGAAGAGCTGCAGATTTTTATGATGAAGCATTTGCCGGTCACCCGGATATCCTGACCCCGAAAAGAGCTGAAAACTCTACCCATGTATTCCATCAGTATACTTTAAGAATCCTGAACGGAAAACGGAATGAACTTCAGAAGTTTCTGGCGGAAAAAGAAATCCCTGCAATGATTTATTATCCTGTAGCACTGAGAAAACAAAAAGCATACTTCCAGGAAAGTAATCCTGCAGATTTTGTAAATACCGATAAGCTTTTGGATCAGGTAATTTCTTTACCAATGCATACAGAATTAGACGAAGAACAGCTGAAGTATATTACGGATGCAGTGCTTGAGTTTATGGGATAAAAGTAAGTATGAAGGAATTTTTTTTAAAGGGGAGAAAATATAAATTCTTTTTAGGGTTTCACCTTTTTATTGTAGGGCTTTATTCAATCTATGTAATAAACACATTGAATTCTTACAATTCCTCATCTTACTCAACATATTATAAAGAGAGTATCTATGAAAATATTACAAAATACTCTTTTTATATTATCATCAATTTAATTTCAGGAGCGATCATTTATTTTAAGATAAAACGGGCAAAAGCTATTCTCAATTTTTTTGCAGCAGTGATCTTTATTTTGGTTTGTTATGCTGAATATACCCTGATTAAAACTTATGTTAATAACTCATATTATAATTTTGTAATTACTTTTAATACAGGAGTTATAGGTTTTATTGTTTTTTATATCTTTTATCTTAATAAAAATAATGAGAAAGAAGAGATAGGAATCAATGAAATAGAAAATATAGGAAAAAAAGAAGATTAAAAAATAAAAATGGCAATACTTGTTACCGGAGGCCTTGGATATATTGGTTCTCATACTGTAGTAGAACTTATCAATAACGGCTTTGAAGTGGTTATTGTTGATGATTTATCCAATACGGAGAGGTTTATTTTAAATAATATTGAGGAAATTACAGGAGTGAAGCCTGCTTTTTATCCTTTTGACCTGAGAAGAAAAGAACTGCTTACTCAGGTTTTTGATGCCCATCATATTGACGGATGTATCAATTTTGCGGCTTCCAAAGCAGTAGGAGAGAGCCAGGTAAAACCTGTGGATTATTATGAGAATAATTTGTTCTCTTTAATTAATATTCTTCAGGAATTTAAGGAAAGAAAAATCTCTAATTTTATTTTCAGTTCATCATGTACGGTATACGGACAGGCAGATGTAATGCCGATAGATGAAAACACTCCGTTAAAAACACCGGAAAGTGTATATGGGAAAACAAAACAGATGGGAGAGGAGATCCTGACTGATTTTGCAAAAGCTTATGGCAGTAAAATATCACTATTAAGGTATTTTAATCCTATTGGCGCACATCCATCTGCCAGACTTGGCGAATTGCCGATCGGAATTCCCAATAACCTGGTGCCTTACGTGATGCAGACTGCGTCAGGAATAAGAGAGAAACTGAACATCTGGGGAGATGATTATCCTACAGAAGACGGAACTCCTATCCGTGATTATATTTATGTTGTTGACCTGGCTAAAGCGCATGTTGCAGCATTGAAAAAACTGATAGAAAACTCTTCGGCAGAAACGGTAATTGATATTTATAATCTGGGGACAGGAAGAGGATCATCTGTGCTGGAAGTGGTAAAAGCATTTGAAAAGGCTAATAATGTGGAAGTGCCCTATCAGATCTGCGCCAGAAGAGAGGGAGATATTACGATAGCATATGCCAATCCTGAAAAAGCTGAAAGAGAACTCAACTGGAAATCTGAAACGTCTCTTGAGGATGCTTTAAAAACAGTATGGGAGTGGCAGAAATATCTGAACAGCAGAAATTCATAAACTTAAGTATTGCTATATTTACGTTTGGAAAGAATAATTAAATAATAAAACAAATTACAAAAACACCTTCTCTGGATCACTTGTGTTTTATTCTTTTAAAAGAACACTTATTTCAGCGGAGTTTTAATTTTAAATTAATATGAAGACACAAAGAATAGGTATTACATTTTCGTCATTTGACTTATTGCATGCAGGACACATCAAAATGCTTGAAGAAGCTAAAACCGTATGTGACTATTTAATCGTAGGACTTCAGATTGATCCATCCCACGATCGTCCGAACAAAAATAAGCCAAGCCAGACTATCGTTGAAAGATATATTCAGCTGAAAGCAGTAAATGCTGTAGATGAGATCATCCCTTATTACACGGAAGAAGATCTGCTGGATATTTTAAAATCATTTGTGATTGATGTAAGAATCATTGGAGATGATTATATGGACAAAGACTTTACCGGTAAAAAATACTGTGAAGAAAAAGGAATTGAAATCTTTTACAACAAAAGAGACCATAGGTTTTCCACCAGTGATCTGAGAAGAAGAATCTATGAAGCTGAAAAAGAGAAATACTCGAAAGCAGAACCTGTAAAATAACAACATTAATAAAAATCCCGAAAAATAATTTTCGGGATTTTATTTTGGTTATATTACATCGGGCCGCCTTGCTGGTCGTCACCCGCTGCGTTGGAATTGATATCCTTTTTCTTTTTGGGCTGTTCAATTTTTTCTCCCTGCTTAAATCTGTAAGTTAAGGAAACAGCAAACTGTCTTGGCTGCCACTGCATATAGTTTCTTCGCGTATAATCATCATTAAAACTGAATACCTCTCTGCTTCTTGTATTGAATATATCCTGGATATTGAAGGAAATTGTTCCGTCTCCTTTCCAGATCGTTTTGGAAGCACCAAGATTCAGAGCATACATATCCTCTGTATTCTGGCTGGCAGTTTTCTGTGCTCCTCTATAGAACCCCTGTAATTGTACACTTAGTGTTTTGTCAAGTTTAAATGTCGTATTAAGACGGGCTCTGGTAGAAAAGCCATTTCCTGTGAAATCCATACTGCGTGTCTGCTGCAGCTTATTTTTATCAATGGCATCATAATAAGCGATTCCGCTGGTTTTATACCCGAACATGTCCAGACTTCCCATTATCTTCAGCCATGCAAAAGGATCATAAGTAAAGTTCAGATCCAAACCGTAGCGGTCATCAGTTCCTAAGTTGATAGGTTTTGTGTAGAATACTCCCAGGCTTTCATCAGGTCTGTAGACCAGCATTTTGGTATCATCAGTTGCATGTCTGTAGTATAGGGTAGGATTAACCGTAAACTTTTTTCTTGTGATATTATATCCCACTTCAAATGAATCTACATATGATGGATTCAGTTCTATGTTTCCTTCAAAAATATTCTGGCTGTTGCTGTAATTCGGGAAAGGAACCATGAAGAATGATCTTGGTCTGTCTATTCTTCGGGAATAATTAAGTAAAATCTGATTGTTTTTGGATACATCATAGCTTAAGAATACACTCGGAAATAAGTTATTATAGTTTTTGGTTTGATCTAATGGCTTATCATTAGGATTTTGATTGATGTAATTGATGCTGACATTAGACAGCTCATCTCTTAAACCCAGCTGGTAAGCAAACTTTTCTCCGATTTTACTCTTAAACTGAAGATAGAAAGCATTGAAGACTTCCTTATAATCTGTATTATTATTGTAGCTTGGAATAAAAGGGTTGTTGGAAGTACTGCTCACAAAATTATCGTAAGTATTATCATTAACATCCAATCTATATCCCGCTTCAAGCCTGGATTGTTCTCCTATTGGCAGTTCATAATCAGCTTTACCGATAATCGTTTTACTTACCGAATGTCTTCTGGTAATATCCTGTATATTCGGAAGCAGGTCATTGGTTTCAAGGATATCTGCATTATTATTGCTTCTGTTTCTCTGTAAACTTAATGATACGGATAAATTCTGACCGTTGTCATCAAATTTGTGATCCACACCTACATCTCCCTGAAAAGCAAGATTATTAAATATCGTTTTAGATTCTCTTTGTCCATATGGATTTAATAATTGCCATGTTCCCGCAATTCCGTTCGGATCTGAAGGATCTTTGAAAAATCTGTGGAAACTGTCATACGTCTGCAGAAGCTCATTTCCGTCTCCTTCAAATGTTCTCACCAATCCCGTAAAATTGATTGAAGTTTTATCCGATAAATCGTATACAAACCCCGCACTTACATTATAATTTTTGTTATATGTTTTATTGGCGGAGTTTTGCAGCTGATGTATCAGAACATCATTAGGCTGCGTATTAGGAAGAATCTTAGGGAATGTCAGGTTATGATAGGTCGTCTCCGAGTTGTTCTTGGTTTTATTTTCTGTGTAACCGCCGCCACCGTTTACGAACCAGGTCCAGTTATTCTTTCTCCAGCTCAGGTTCGTGTTAAGAGACGTTCTTGGAAAATAGCCCAGAGATCCTACCACACTACCATTAAAACCAACCTTTTTGTTCTTTTTAAGGATGATATTCAGAATACCGGATGTTCCGCTCGCTTCAAATTTAGAAGAAGGATTGGTAATAACCTCAATTCTTTCGATCTGGTCGGCAGGAATACTTTGCAATGCATTTGCCCCATCGTCAATCCCAAGAAGGGCAGAAGGCTTTCCGTTGATCAGGAACTTTACATTGGTGCTTCCTCTCATAGATACCGTTCCGTCCGTATCTACGGAAACTGAAGGAACATTGGTTAAAACATCCTGAAGGTTTCCTCCTTTACTCACGATATCCTGTGAAGGGTCATATGTTTTTTTATCAAGCTCTACTTTATAAGGTTTTGCTGCTGAAGCAGTAATAACAACGCCTTGTATTTCTTTTGTTTTGCCGTCAACAGTAGAGGTAGGTTCTGCCTCAATAGACAAAGCCCCGATATTACCTGCTGCTGCAATATTTTTGCTGACTACACTTTTTTTGTAATCAATAGCTTCTACTGTAATTTCATAATCTCCGGGCACAAGTTGCAGCTGATACTGTCCTTTTTCATCAGTCAGCACAGCATCACTTAAAGTTTTATTGGTCTTATTGCTGAAAGTTACAGAAGCGTAAGGAACCGGTTGATTTTTTTGTTGACAATGATTCCTGAAACTCCAGCCTTCTCCTGTGCAAAAGCCAATGCTGCCGCTGAAAGTACTAACGTAAGTCCTAAAGTTTTTCTGGTGAAAATATTGACAATTTCTGTCTTATTCTTCATAGGTTATTTTTTTGTATAAGATCATAAAGGATAACCCTTAATGTTTTGAGTCTCCATACCAAGCTGATCATCAAAACATTATGGTTATTTATTGTTTTTCTAACTGTATAAGTTTCTTGGTGCTATTTAGCCTATTTTATATTTTTTGAGTTGAGCCAGTCCTGATAAGCCTTTGCATTTACAGCATGCTCCTCAGCACTTGCCGTAAATTTATGATATCCGGGCCTTGAAGGATCAGCACACATAAATATATAATTGTTGTTTTCAGCATTTAAAACAGCATCTATTGAGTTTTTATCCACTACACAGATTGGCCCCGGAGGAATCCCTGCATTGGCATAGGTGTTATAAGGTGATGGTGTAGATAAATGCTTATATAATACCCTTTTTATAGGTTCTTTAAAATTAGTCTGTTTATTGATTGCATAAATTACCGTAGGATCAGACTGAAGTTTCATTCCTTTTCTGTAACGGTTTAAATATAATCCGGCAATCGTTTTCATTTCATCTTTTTTCCTCCTGATTCCTTATAGACAATAGAAGCCAGGGCATAAATCTGATCTCTTGTGAGGCCGGACTGCTGTTCTTTATTTTTTCTTTCAGCCGTCCAGAAATCATTATACTGATCTTCGAACTTGGCAAAAATTCTCTCGGACTTACCGTCCAGAAAAAATTATAGGTATCAATAAAAAAATATTTTTTAAATCTTCAGCATTTTTGTATCCTTTCTCCTGCGCAACAGCATCCAGATCAGTTACAAAATGCAAAGAATCTATTTCCGTTTTTTTGGTAACCTTACCAATCATCTGATACATATCCCCAAAGTCACCAATCCTGTAAGAATTTGCTGTCTGGTTTCCTGCTTTGATCATGTTGACAAGGTTTTTGTTTCCTGTTCCACTTTGGATATGATAACGTCCTGCTTTGAAATTAGCCTCAAGACCTTTTTCTTTAGCCACTGCTTCAAAAGATTCTCTGTCTTTAATATAAGGAGCAATAGAATCGAGGATCTGCTTAAAACCTGCCCTGTGAGGAATCAACACATAACCTTCTTTTTCTACGTTATTTCCTAAATATTTATTATAAAATCTCAAACCAAAAAATCCTGCCACTACAAAAACCAGCAGAATGATAATGAGAATAGCTTTTTTCATTCCTATTAATGTTGATTAAAAGTTTTTTGTTTTTAAAGAAGATCTGTTTTACCTCTAAAAACCTGCTTAGCAGGGCCTTCAAGCCAGATATTCCGGAATGAGTCACCGCTTTTTTCAGCATATACCTTAAGATTTCCGCCTAAGGTTTTAACTTTTACAGAGGTTAGATTATGTTTTTGCAGAAAAGTTAAAGCAGAAGCTGTAACTCCTGTTCCACAACTGTAAGTTTCGTCCTCAACACCTCGTTCATAGGTTCTTACAAAAATTTCATTATCTGAAATTTTTTCTACAAAGTTCACATTGATTCCTTTTTCTTTATAAGTTTCAGAATTTCTGATACCATATCCCTCGTCATACACAGGATAATCCTTCAGATTGTCAACATACTTTACATAATGAGGTGAACCGGTATTCAGAACGAAGTCATTTCCGTCATGGGATACCGCGTCTACATTAATCATTTTTAATTTAATGATTCCGTTATGGATCTCAGCTTCATGTTCGCCGTCCGTCGCAATGAATTTGCATTTATCTTCAAAGATGTCCAGGAAAAAAGCAAAAGCTACCAGACATCTTCCTCCGTTCCCGCACATGGTACTTTCTCCTCCGTCAGAATTATAATACACCATTTTGAAATCATAACTGGGATCGTTTTCCAGCAGAATAAGGCCATCAGCACCTATTCCGAAACGTCTGTCACATAGTTTTTCAATAATACCTTTATCTTTAGTAAATTGCAGATCACGGTTGTCTACCATTACAAAATCATTCCCTGTTCCCTGATATTTATAAAATTCCATATTTTTTTGTTAAATGAAGAAGCAAAATTAACATATTTAAAATGAAAAACGAACAGTGTTAGTTGTTCGTTTTCTTATTTATAATCGTTTTATCTAAAGCCGCCTCCGCCGCTCTGCTGTCTGCTGGAACTGCTGCTTTGGCTGCCTGAGCTGTTTCTGAATCCGCCGCCGGAAGATTCTGACCTGCTGCTGCTTTCAGAATTTCTGAATCCGCCGCTATTCTGGTTCCTGAATCCGCTGTTATTCTGGTTGTTCTGATTACCACTGTTTTGGTTTCTGAATCCCCCATTACTGTTGGAGTTTCTGAAACCGCTGTTGTTCTGGTTTCCCTGATTGTTCTGGTTTCTGAATCCGCTGTTGTTGGAGTTTCTGTTATTATTGAATCCTCCGCTGTTATTATTGTATGAACCGTTACTATTTGTTGTACGGGTATTCTGGAATCCGTTCTGAGGTCTTGAAGAAGAAGATCTTCTTTCTACATAGACTTTTCTTCTGGAATTATTATAATTGTCATAATAATAAGGGATGCCGTTATCATAGTAATAATTAACGTTGTTTCTGTAATAATAGCCGTCGTTGCCCCAATATCCACCGCTTCCGTAATATCCTGCAGGAGCATAGTAATATCCGTTGTTATAATAAGGATCTCCATAATAACCTCCATTGTTGCTACCGTATCCGTCGGTATATGCTAAACAAGATGTTAAACTGGCAATAGCAAAAATACTGACTGCTATTTTAAATAAATTTTTCATGACTTTATTGTACTTTTTTCTTTAAAACTTTTTTCCAATTGACGTATCCTGAGATCGCCATTATAGTAAATACCAAATATTGAACCGAAGTGATTCCAAGTCCCTTAAAAATCATCATAGGGATGCAAATAAGATCTCCGATAATCCAGAAAATCCAGCTTTCAATGCGCTGTTTGGCCATAAACCACATTCCTACTAAAAATATTGAAGTGGTGAAAACATCCATCCAGTTTGCCCAGTCCAGATGGTATAATCCGAGACTGGTTCCTTCCATAGAAAATTGATTATCAATATAAGGCTTATAATAATAAATAAGAGTAACAAGTGCCAGGCTCAATATAAAAAGGACACTGGCATAGAACCATTCTTTTCTGGTGGCCCAGGTAACATCCACATGAATATGATCTTCGGAATTTTTAGCCCATAAAATCCATCCGTAGATACTCATTATGGTATAATACACATTGATCAGGCAGTCTCCCAGCAAGCCGAAGTTGAAAAGGATATAAACATAGATCAGCGTAGAAATAATGCCGGTAGGATACACCCAGATATTTTTTTTAATCGAAAAATAAACACTAAGGGTTCCTAAAACAGCTCCTGAAGCTTCCAGCATAATCTGTAAAGTATCATAGCTCTCATAAGGCTTTAGGAAAAGATCATATAAATTCATGTTATCAAAAATAAAGAAAAATTTAACACTTAAAGAAATACTATGAATAAGGTGCTGGTCAGGTTTTTAAAGTTTTTAATGTAAAATAAATGATGAAATTTTAACGATTAACGTGAGAGTTTATAAATTTTTTATATTTTCGTAAATCCTTAATAAATAAAAAAACATGTCGAAAATTTGGGTTAAAAAGCCACTAAGTGCCTATGAGGCAGATATGAAGAAAAGTGAGCTGAAAAAAGTCCTTGGAAAATGGAGTTTAACAGCAATTGGAGTGGGTGCTATCATCGGTGGTGGAATCTTTGTTCTTACCGGAACGGGAGCCTATTATCATGCAGGGCCAGCACTTGCAATTTCCTTTATCATAGCAGGGATCGCCTGCGTTTTTGCTGCATTATGCTATGCAGAGTTTGCATCCATTATTCCTGTAGAAGGTTCAGCTTATGCCTATGCATACGGAACCGTAGGGGAAATTTTTGCATGGGCCATGGGGTGGTGTCTCATCCTCGAGTATGCCATGGCAAGTATGGCAGTTTCCGTGAGCTGGTCCGGATATTTTAACAAATTTTTGAAAATATTTAATATTCATCTCCCTGCCTATCTGACTTCAGATCCTGCAAGTTATACCGGAGATGGTTTTTCAATGAACCTGCCTGCATTCATTCTTGTACTTTTAATTACCGCATTATTGGTAAAAGGAACTAAAGAAGCGGCGGGAGCTAATAACCTGATCGTTTTAATGAAAACTTCAGCCGTTATCTTTGTAATTATCGCCGGAGTATATATTATTTTCTCTAATACGGACCTTTATAACGCTGTAGACGGAGTGAAGAACTGGAAACCTTTTATCCCGGATCCTGTAAAAATCAAAAACTCTGAAGGGGATTTGGTCTCCGCATATGGTATTAAAGGGATTATTTCCGGAGCTGCAGCTATTTTCTTTGCCTATATTGGTTTTGATGCTGTTTCCACACAGGCGGGAGAAGCTATTAATCCTAAAAAAGATGTGCCTTTTGCCATCATTGCTTCATTATTGATCTGTACAGCTTTATATATCTGTGTATCTCTTGTGTTAACAGGAATGATGCATTATACAGACTTCAACCCTGAAGGTAAATATCCGGATGCTATTAAAGCTCCTGTAGCCTATGCTTTTGAAATTGCAGGAAAACACTGGGCAAGTAATATCGTAACGATTGCTGCTACTGTAGGATTAATTTCCGTAGTAATGGTAATGATGATGGGACAATCCAGAATTTTTATCGGTATGGCAAAAGACGGGTTGATTCCTCAATTCTTCGGCCAGCTTCACCCAAAAACCAAGACTCCATATAAAGGAATTATTCTGTTAGGACTTGTAGTGGCATTTATTGCTGCATTTACCCCGATTTCAACATTGGCAGATATGACAAGCTTCGGGACCCTGTTTGCATTTACATTGGTTTGTATCGCGGTTTGGGTAATGAGAAAAAAGAACCCAATCTGATCAGACCTTTCAAAGTTCCTGCTTATAAAATTGTAGTAGCTTTGGGAGTAATTATCAACTTATACCTTATTTTTAACCTGAGTGCCCATGCATTGGAACTTTCAGCTGTATGGCTGGTGCTGGGAGGCCTGGTATATTTCCTTTATGGAAAATCACATGGTAAACTTAACAACCCTGAAAAATATCAGAACCAGGATTAATAATTATAATATAAACCGCTTCGGCGGTTTTTTTATCCCAATACTATAATATGAAAAAGATTTTCACCATTTTATTTCTGTCTGCAGGACTTACAGTATTTTCCCAGCAGGTGGAAAGCCTCGAAACTATTCTTAATGATAAAATAAGTATCAGAGCCCTTGAGTTATACGATAATAAAGTATGGTATAGCGGTACGGATTCCAAATTCGGGTTTGTAGATCTTAAAGATTATAAAAATCAGAAGCAGATAAAACTTTCTGAAGAAAAGCTTCAGTTCAGAACATTAGGTCAGAATACAACTTCTTTTTATGCCATCAATATTGAAAGTCCGGGAAGGTTTTTTGCGATTGATAAAAAAACTCTGACCTCACAGGTTGTCTTTAAAGATACAGCAAAAACGGCTTTTTATGATGCTTTGCATTTTGTGAATGATAAACTTGCCTATACCTTCAGTGATGCAGATAAAGACCGGCTGTTGAAGCTGGCTGTATATAAGGATGGGAAATGGAGCATGTTTAAAAATAATGTAACATTAAATGATGGTGAAGCTGCTTTTGCCGCCAGCAATACCAATATTTCATCATCTAAAAAATATCTTTGGATTGCAACCGGAGGGAAAGCTTCCAGAATGGTAAGAATGAATCTGAAAAATGAAAAGTTTGAAATTTTCAATACTCCATTTGTACAGGGAGAATCTTCGCAAGGAATGTATTCTATCGATTTTTATGAAGATAAGTTTGGGATTGCTGTTGGAGGAGATTATACCAAACAGGATGCCAATATCAATAATATCGCAACGACTGACAATGGTGGTGAAACCTGGCAGATTCAGGCCTCAGGGCAGAATGCAGGATATACGACTTGTGTGAAAATTAAACCGGGATCAAAAGGAAAAGAAATTATTGCAGTAGGAGATAAGCATGTCAGTTATTCTTCAGATTTTGGAAAAACATGGAAGAAAATTTCTGATGAAAAAGGATTCTTTGTCTGCCAATGGATTGATGGCAATAATGTTGTTCTTGCAGGAAATAATAAAATTGCGGTAATGAAATTAAAATTTTAAATATTATGAATAGAATATATCACTATTAGCCAAAAGCCTGATCATACGTATTTAGACTCATTATAAAATAGAACCTAATATAATTCATAGGTTAAAATTCATAACTAATGGTTAATTTTGTAGGATGAAATTTAATTATGTTAAATTTCATACTCTATAAAATTTTAATTTTCAATGAACTCTTTAATAGATAAGTATAATATTCCCGGACCGCGTTACACTTCTTATCCTACTGTTCCTTACTGGGATGAATCAACATTTTCACCGGAAAGATGGAAAGAAACCGTAATCAGGTCTTTTGATGAAAGCAATGCAGGGGAGGGAATTTCTATTTATATCCATTTGCCTTTCTGTGAGGCACTATGTACGTTCTGTGCATGTCATAAACGTATTACCAAACAGCATAGTGTCGAAGTTCCTTACCTTGAAAGTGTTCTAAAAGAGTGGAAATTGTACCTTGATCTTTTCAGTGAAAGACCAAAACTGAAAGAACTGCACCTTGGAGGAGGTACTCCCACGTTTTTCTCTCCTGAGAATTTGAGAACATTACTGGAAGGAATTTTTTCTACAGTAGATATGGCAGAGCACCCTGAATTTTCTTTTGAAGGGCATCCTAACAATACAACCAAGGAACATCTCCAGACTTTATATGACCTTGGTTTCAGAAGAGTGAGCTTCGGAGTTCAGGATTATGATCCAAAAGTTCAGAAAGCGATCAACAGAATCCAGCCTTTTGAAAATGTGAAAAACGTTACAGAATGGGCCAAGGAGATCGGGTACAGAGGAATCAGCCATGATCTTGTGTTCGGACTGCCACACCAGAACTGGGAAGCAATGGAGCATACCATCAGAAAAACAATGGAGCTGAAACCTGACAGACTTGCATTTTATTCTTATGCACACGTTCCGTGGGTGAAAGGAGTGGGACAGCGAGGGTTTGATGAAAATGACCTTCCAAGTGGTGAAGAAAAACGCCGTCTGTATGAAGACGGGAAAAAGCTTCTTCAGGATTTAGGATATATTGAGGTGGGAATGGATCATTTTCTCTTGAACATGATGATCTTTACCAGTCTTTAATTCATAAAAACTTCACAGAAATTTCATGGGCTATACTTCCAGCAAAACCCAGCTGATGGTGGGACTTGGTATGTCTGCCATTTCAGATTCCTGGTATGCGTTTGCCCAGAATGTAAAAACGGTTGAGGAATATCAGAAAATGGTTGAAGAAGGTAAAATTCCTGTGGTAAAAGGACACGTTCTGAGCGATGAGGATCTTACGGTAAGAAGACATATTCTCAACCTGATGTGCCAGCTTGAAACCACTTTTGATATAAACAACTCTTTCCCTGAGCTTGAAAACGCTTTGGAAATGCTGAAAGAAATGGAAAATGACGGCCTGGTTGAAATCAACGGAACCGAAGTTAAAATTACTGAAGCCGGAAGAGCATTCACAAGGAATGTAGCCATGGTTTTTGACCTGAGAATGATGAGAAATAAACCGGAAACGAGGATTTTCTCCATGACAATATAAGAAAAGCGGTTCAGTTCTGAACCGCTTTTTAATTGGTTTTAGGTTTAACGTTTCGTTTACATTTACAGAGACTATTATTATTTAATAATTAATTTCTGGCTGTAAGATTTCAGCTCTCCTGATTTCAGATTAATATAATACACTCCGGCAGGTACCCCTGAAATATTGATCGCTTTTCCCTCATAGATATGATCTGCTTCCAGTACTTTTCTTCCCTCCGCACTGATAATTTCCAATGTTGTCTTTTGATCTTTAATTCCATCAATAAAAATTTCTTTTGAAGCCGGATTAGGATAAACTTTTATATTTCCAAAAGCATTATTTTCCTGAGTTCCCAAAGTTCCTGTGGTTATTTTAAAAATCTTTCCATTGTTCACGGCTGCTACATACAGCCCTTTTTGATAATCTTCCCCGAAAGTAGAGAAATTATTCCCGGAATAAGGAGCTGTCCATGTGATGGCATTATTGTTATCCATAATCCCGATCTGGGTAGAGCAGTAGTCTGCAAAGAAATATTTTCCCTGTAGTGAAGGATACTGGGTTCCTCTGTAGACATATCCGCCGGTGATAGAACATTTTCCTCCGGAATGATCATAGACGGCAACCGGGAAGGTCATGGTAGACTGTGCAGCACATCCTACTGTATTATAGGTATTATTTCCTTCATAACATCGCCAGCCGTAGTTTAATCCACCTTGGGAAATGGGCATTTTGTTGATTTCCTCTATCGCTCCCTGTCCAACATCTGCAATCATGGCATTTCCTGTTGTAAGATCAAAAGAAAATTTCCACGCATTTCTAAGTCCGTAAGCCCATATCTCGTCTGCACCATCCACTCCGGCTCCTGCAAAAGGATTGTCGGGCGGAATATTGTACGGGCCGGTAGCATCTACATCTATTCTCAGCATTTTTCCGAGCAGTGAATTTTTGTTTTGAGCATTATTATTCGGGTCACCGCCGCTTCCTCCGTCTCCGGTAATGATCCACAGTTTTCCGTCAGGAGCGAAATGAATACTTCCTCCATTATGATTGTCGAAAGGTTTAGGAATACTCAGAAGGATCTTTTCAGAAGCGGGATCAGCTACATCCGGGTTTGTTGAACTTACGCTGTATCTTGCGACAGTGACATTTCCGGCCGTATTGTTATAATACACAAAAAAATACCCGTTGGCAGAGTATTGTGGATGAAATGCAAGACCAAGAAGACCTCTTTCGCCGCCAAAAATAATTTTTGAACTTATATCCAGAAAATTAGTGGAGTTAATTGTCCCGCTGGGTTGAATAATTTTAATGATTCCGTTTTGTTGTACAACAAAAAGACGGCTGTCATTGGCATTCGTAATCTCTACAGGACTGGTAAGCCCCGTGACAAATTCTTCCAAATTAATGCTTTGAGAATTAACAATTAAGGAAGAAAAAATACTGATGCAAAAAAGTAATTTTTTCATAATATTTTGATAGTTAGTGTGTTGAAAAATAGAATGAAAATTTTATACCAATATATTTTGAAGACTTCGTTATGATAGCACGAAAAAATTGTTAAATCTTAAATAGAAATCACAATACCAATATATCTGAAAATAAACCATTTCTGTTGTTAAAAATTCATAAAATACAAGAAAATCATTATATTTGCCGACTTAATTTAACGTAGTTATAACAAAATGCAAGGAAAAGGACTTATTACAATTGTCGCTATTGTACTAGGGTTGATTTGCTTAAACGAGCTATTACCAACATGGTACGCCAGCAAAATTGAAAAGCAGGCGACTGCTATTGCAGGAGACAATCCGGAGAAGTATCAGAAAGAAATCGCAAGACTTTCTAAGGATACTTTGAATTTAGGATTCACAAAACTTTATTACACTAAAGCCAAAGACAAGGAAATGAAACTTGGTCTTGACCTGAAAGGGGGATCAACGTTCTTTTGGAGATCAACCAAAGAGATCTGGTGAATGATTTAACGAATTATTCTACAAATCCTGTTCTTATCGAGGCTTTAAACAAAACTGATGAAGCACAGAAGAATTCTACAAAACCTTACATCGACAACTTCTTCGAGCAGTTCGATGTAGTAAACAAAGCTAAAGGTACAAACCTTAAGCTGGCAGATCCGGAAATTTTCGGAAATACAACCCTTACTGAGGTGAAGTATAACACTCCTGATGATCAGGTAAAAAGCATTGTTAAAAGAAAGATCGATGCATCTGTAGGAACAGCTTTTGAGGTAATCAGAACGAGAATTGACAAGCTTGGAGCCATCCAGCCAAACGTTCAGAGAGTACCTGGAACAGCTAGAATTTCTGTGGAAATGCCTGGTATGAAGGATATTGATAAAGTGAAAAAAATGCTTCAGACTTCTGCAAAACTTCAGTTCTGGGAAGTACAGCAGGTTCCTGAAATTGCGCCTTATTTCCAGACCTTAACAACTATGGTTGCTGCAAAAGGAGATTCTATGGGAGTTGCAAAGAATGTGAACTTCATGAGCCTTTTACAGCTTGACAAATTAAGAACCAATGGTGTTGCCAATGTAAAATTATCTGATACTGCAGTTGTAAACAAAATCTTAAACAGCAAAGTAGCCCAGTCTTTACGTCCGGCTAACATCAAATATACACAGTTCATGTGGGGTTACAAACCTGAAGCTACTGATACTGAAAGCCTGGTATTGTATGCGATCAGAGGTAACATCAATCAAAAAGCTCCGGTAGACGGTGCTGTTGAAACTGCAAGCATCGGTTATGATGAGCTAAGCAGAATAGTAGTAGACATGCAGATGGATTCCAAAGGAGCAAAAGAGTGGAAAACATTAACAGAGAAAAACGTTGGAAAACCGGTTGCAGTAACTCTTGATAACAGAGTATACACCGCTCCGAACGTTGTTGGCGCTATTCCTAACGGTAGAACACAGATCTCCGGTAACTTCTCTCAGGAAGAAGCTAAGGAACTTGTAGATGTGTTGGG
The DNA here is from genome assembly GCF_036631475.1 of Chryseobacterium sp. 1B4. Taxonomy (NCBI): domain Bacteria; kingdom Pseudomonadati; phylum Bacteroidota; class Flavobacteriia; order Flavobacteriales; family Weeksellaceae; genus Chryseobacterium; species Chryseobacterium sp. 1B4. The sequence continues at coordinate 28,445 of NZ_JAPNUF010000004.1, read as the reverse complement.
TGCCGGTAAATTGCCTGCAGGTGCAAAAGTAGTTCAGGCTACAGTTGTAGGTCCGTCTTTAGGACAGGAGGCTATTGACTCTGGTTTAATGTCGTTCATCATCGCTTTTGCTATTATCATTGTTTATATCATTTTCTACTACGGTGGAGCTGGTGTATATGCGGTAATTGCAATGGTGATCAACTTATTCTATATTTTCGGTATTATGGATTCGGGAGACTTTACGCTTACGCTTCCAGGTATCGCAGGTATCGTTCTTACGATGGCAGTTGCAGTAGATACGAACGTTATCATTTATGAAAGAACAAAAGAAGAATTATTTGCCGGGAAAAGTATTCTTGAAGCTTACAAAGATGGTTTCAAACATGCATTGAACGCGATTATTGACGGTCACACTACGACTTTCCTTACGGCGGTTGTATTGTTCTTCTTCGGAACAGGACCTATCAAAGGGTTCGCCTTGACATTGATGATCGGTATTTTAATGACATTATTTACGTCTGTACTGCTTTCAAGAGTAATGATCTTCTCAAGATTAAATAAAGGAAAAGGGCTTTCTGTTTGGACTCCGGCTACGAAGAACCTGTTCAGAAACACCTGGATCGATTTCATCGGAAAGAGAAAATATGCTTACATCGTTTCAGCTGTTCTTACAGTTATCTGTATCATTTCAATTGCAACACACGGTTTCAAATACGGTATCGACTTTACCGGGGGTAGAAACTATGTGGTAAGATTTGATAAAGATATAAAAGCTGAAGATGTTGAAGAAAAATTAGTAGCATTATTCAAAACTGAAGATGGTAAAAACTCTTCTGTAGAAGCTAAAACTTTTGGAAACAACAAACAATTAAAGATCTCTACGGATTACCTTATCGAGGATGAATCTTTAAAAGCTGACCAGATTATCGAGCAAAAATTATTTGAAGGATTAAAATCACAGTTGCCGGCAGGAACAACATTGAAAGAGTTCAAATCTGCTGATAAAGACCATGCAGGAATTATTTCTTCTGAGAAAGTGGGACCTTCAGTGGCTGATGATATCCAGACTCACGGTATCTATGCGGTATTAGCTGCTCTGGCAATGATCTTCATTTATATCCTTGTAAGATTCAGAAAGTGGCAGTTCTCCCTTGGAGCCGTTGCTGCTCTGTTCCACGATGCGGTAATTATCTTAGGAGCATATTCCTTGCTTCACAAGTATATGCCTTTCAACATGGAGATCAACCAGGATTTCATTGCTGCAATCCTTACAGTATTGGGTTACTCCATTAACGATACGGTAATTATCTTCGACAGAATCAGAGAATACCTGAGAGAAAAAATCGTTAACATTGGCAGGTCTGTTTGATGACTCTATTTCAAGTACATTGGGTAGAACATTCAACACCTCATTCACTACGATTCTGGTTATCCTTGCGATCTTCATTTTCGGTGGTGATAACCTGAGAGGATTCATGTTTGCGATGTTAATCGGTATCGGTTTCGGTACTTATTCATCCATCTTTGTTGCATCTGCAATTGCTTATGACTTCCTTAAAACAGGAAAAGAAGAAGAGGTACACGGCAGATCCACTTCTGCAAAAGAAGAACTTGTTTCAAAGTAATACAAACTACAATAAATTAGTAAAGGCCGTTTCGAAAGAGACGGCCTTTTTCTTTTTAACATAAAGAAATATGAAAAAAACAAAGCTTTTTTATATGTAATGCATTATTTGTCATTATTTTAAGCATTTGATTTTTTAGTATTTATGTGAGCAGCTCTTAATTTAGAATCATTATTTTTCAGATTTCATTAATTTTGCACCATCATGGAAAATTCAAAGAAAAAAGCAGCTATAGGCTTCATATTTATTACTTTACTGATTGATATTACGGGATGGGGAATCATCATTCCTGTTGTTCCTAAATTAATTGAAGAACTCATTCATGCAGATATCAGTGAAGCCGCAAAATATGGCGGCTGGCTTGGGTTTGCCTATGCATTTACACAATTTATATTTTCACCGTTAGTTGGTAACCTGAGTGATAAATACGGGCGAAGACCCATTATCCTGATTTCCCTTTTCGGATTTGCTGTAGATTATATTTTCCTTGCATTGGCACCCACAATCTGGTGGCTGTTTATGGGAAGAATTATTGCCGGAATTACCGGTGCAAGCGTAACCACCGCAAGTGCTTACATTGCAGATATCTCTACGGATGAAGACCGGGCTAAAAATTTCGGACTGATAGGAGCCGCTTTTGGATTAGGTTTTATCATAGGACCTGTTCTCGGTGGGGTTCTCGGGCATTACGGTGCCAGAGTTCCTTTCTATGCCGCAGCAGGCTTGTGTCTGCTTAATTTCCTGTACGGATATTTTATTCTTCCTGAAAGTCTGGATAAAGATAAAAGAAGAGAATTCGACTGGAAACGTGCGAATCCTATAGGTTCATTTAAATTTTTAGGGAAACATCCTGAAATTTCCGGACTGATCGTTTCATTGATCTTAATTTACATTGCAGGGCATGCAGTACAGAGCAACTGGAGTTTCTTTACCATGTATAAGTTCAGCTGGACAGAAAGAATGGTGGGGATTTCGTTAGGAGTAGTAGGTTTATTGGTAGGACTTGTACAGGGTGGTCTTATCAGATGGACAACTCCAAGGCTTGGAGAGCAGAAAAGTATCTATTACGGTTTGGCTTTCTACGCAGTGGGAATGCTGTTGTTTGCCTTTGCATCAGAAGGCTGGATGATGTTTGTATTTCTGATTCCGTATTGTCTGGGAGGAATCTGCGGACCGGCTTTACAGTCTGTAATCACGAAAAGTGTTCCTTCCAACGAGCAAGGTGAACTTCAGGGAGCATTAACGAGTTTAATGAGCGCTACATCCATTATCGGACCTCCGATGATGACGAATTTGTTTTACTTTTTTACCCATGACGAAGCACCATTCAAGTTTTCAGGAGCACCGTTTTTCCTGGCATTTATTTTAATGGCTCTCAGCGTTGTGATTACTTATTCTGCTTTTCAGAAAAAAGAAAGGATTTGGTTGATGTAACCTCTGAAAAAGACTTTCAGAAATAATAGATCTGTTCTATTCTGAACATATTTATAGCTTTGGGTCAATCTATTTGATAACTTTACTGAAGCAGTTTTACTCAGTTTTGAAACAGGAAAAACAAAATTATGAAGGCATCAGACTTTGAAAAGTATCTCGAACGGATTCATTTCTCCGGAACTCCGGAAATGAGCATGGAAACATTGAAGAAAATTCATCAGCTTCATCCCAAACACATCCCGTTTGAAAATATAGACCCTTATACAGGAAAAGTACCTTCTTTGAATGCAGATGATATCTTTAAAAACTGGTTGTTGAATCAAGAGGAGGATACTGTTATGAACAAAACCTGCTTTTAAGTGGAGTTTTAAAATATTTAGGATTTAAAGTAAAGCTTCAGCTGGGAAGAGTAGTATGGGGAAGGCAGGAAGACAGCGTTGCTGCACAGACTCATTTGCTGCTTATTGTTGATTTTGAAGATAAAAAGTATGTTGTAGACTGCGGATTTGGAACTGCTACACTTACTTCGCCCATACTTTTAAATGAAGAAGACCAGCAGCAGACACCCAACGGAATATTTAAAGTTTCCCATAGAGAAAATACATATACTCTTTGGCTTTGGAAAGAGCAATGGCTTCCGGTGTACCGTTTCATTCCTGAGCAAGTAGAACCTATTGATCTTGAGATTTCGAATTGGTACCTGTCTACACATCCGGATTCTCATTTTAAGAATAAGCTGATCCTCTCAAAAGTAGATGAGAATGCCCGCTATACCTATACGGATCACGTCCTGAATATCAGGTCTGATGTTGGTGCAAAAGAGTCTGTAACGATAGAAAATGATATCCAGTTGTATGAAATACTGATTAATACTTTCGGATTAAAGGAAAATGCAATAGAAGCCCTGAAATCAAAAGCCAGAATATGGTAGTATCAGAAAATATAACCTATAAAAAACCGGGAAGCTTGTAAAAAGCTTCCCGGTCTTGTTAATCAGATTTTTATGAGGATTATGGATAAAGGGATTTTGTCCCGTTACTTACTATATTGCTGCCCAATCCGGAGAATGATACAGAAAAATTAGTGGAATTAAAGCTTAAAGAACCTGTAGGAGTACAAAGTCCCAATGCATAACGGCATTGCCCGTAAGCACCTGTCCTTTTTGTAATTTTACTCTCACTTTTCGCTTTTCCTAAGCTGATATAACCCCAATCACTTACATCTGCATTGGACACTGTAGAACCGGAATAATAAATGGTAATCTGATATCCGGCTTCACCTCTTTTAGACCCCCATAGCCAGTTGGCAGTCCACCACTGTTTATACCATTTGGAAGCAACTTTAGAAGCTTCGTCAGATGCTGCTGAATTTCCGCGGGTATCCATCATAATAAGACCTCCGAAAATGTTATCCCAGATAATACCAGAATCACCATAAAAGCATAATGTGGTAAATTTCCCGCTTTTGCTGTTCCATGTTATTTCCATAACATTGATTCCGGCTTTTACTTCTTCAGTCATTGCTTCATTTAATCCTTGTTGTGCTGTTGTCAGGTTTTCTCCATCATACAGGTCTCTGATTTTCCCGATTTTTACAGAAGAAGGATCCGTGATGTTTCCTGATGCAATAAACTGGTCTTTATCTGTAGTCAGTTTTTGGAAAGCTCAATGCCTTGCTGTGTTGTAATTTTACCCAGTACATGTACTCCTGTAATCTGTAAATCATTTTTCAGGTAGGCTTCAAGATTTTTTCCGGATTCATCCAGCTGGTGCTGAACTGCTTCCGGGACAATCTGAGACGCAAGAGGGGTGATCTCCTTCTTCAGATCGGCAACAGTTACCTTTGACTGAACTGTTTCCTGTTGGTTCATTTCGTTGTTTTCATTCTGGCAGCTGTTGAGAGCCAATACCGATAATACGGCGAAAACTTTAAAAGTAGTCACTAGTTTTTTCATAATTAATATTTATTGGTTTGTGTGTTATAAATATACAGAATTATTGTTTAATTCTCATTGTTTTGAATTAAATATTTGTTAATTTATAGGTGCAGGTAGCAGGAATTAGAGGGTGGGGAGCTTAAAGTTCAAGGTCCAAGGTTAGCATTTCAGGTTATAAGTTAGCCCCGCAACAAAACAAACCCCGAATCACGCAACTTGTAACTCGTAAAATAAAGTCATCAACCTTAAACCTTGAACCCTGATATAAAATCTTAAAATTTGTTTAAATTTTTAGTTTACAGTCTGTAAATGGAATAATCTTTCGTAATTTTACCGCATGGAATTAAGCATTGGAGAAATGGCACTCATTGCCATTGCAATCGTTGTATTATTCGGTCCGGATAAACTGCCTCAGATTGCGCGTGACTTAGGTGCAGGCGTTAGAAAAATGCGTGGAGCAGTAGAAGATATCAAAACTGAAATCATGAAGGAAACAGATAATCTTGTTTCTGAAATCAAGCGTGAAATCGAAAAGGTAAAGGATGCTGCCAAAGATTTCAATCCTGTGAATGATATCAAGAAGGATATTCTTACGGAACCCTCTTCTGTTGCTTCTAATGAGCCTCCAAAACCCAAGCCGGCAGATGATGAGACTTACGAAGGACCTGTAAGCAGATAACCATGGAGGAAATCATTCAGGAAGATAAGAAGGTATTTCTCTACCTTAATAATTTGGGCAATTCATCTTTTGACCAGTTCTGGATGCTGATTTCAAGTACCTGGATCTGGGTGCCTCTTTACATTATATTCCTTTATTTTTTATACAAAAACTATAAACTACGATCGTTAGTTTTTATTCTTATATTTCTGGCAATTGGCGCAACGGTTTCTGACCAGCTGGCCAGTGTCTTCAAATATGGTGTGGCAAGACTCAGACCCTGCCATGACCCCACTTTGGAACATCACATGAGAATCGTGAAATGCGGCGGACAGTATGGTTTTTATTCAGCCCATGCGTCCAATACATTCTTTTTGGCTTCCTTTTTAAGTATTTTATTAAAAAATAAGCTTAAATGGTTTCCATATGCTATATTTGTATGGGCCGTGGTAGTTTCCTACAGCCGTATATATTTAGGAGTGCATTTCCCGATAGATATTTTGGTGGGGGCGTTTGTTGGATCTTTATTGGGAGTGATATTTGGTGCACTCGCCAAAAAAGTGATCAACAAACAAACTATAACTTCATGAAAAAAACTTTATTATTAGCAGCTACCCTCTGTTTGCCTTTTAATTTTTATGCCCAGGATAAAAAACTGGCTGAAGAATGTTTTAAAAAAGCTGATTATAAGTGTGCTGAAGAGCAGTATTTAAAACTGGCAGAGAAAGAACAGATCCAAAAATTTCAATCAGAATATTACGATTATCTGGGAACAGCACAGAGAAGGCTTGGAAAAACCACTCAGGCTTTTAAATCTTATGATTCTGCCCTGAAAGCAAATCCTTTGTCAGTTTCTGTATACGTCAATCTGTCATCACTTTACAGCCAGAAAGGAAACAAAGCGAAAGCATTGGAATATATAGAAAAAGGACTCAAAGTAAATCCTGAAACAGCTGATTTATATCTTACCCGTTCCAAAATCTATGACAGCCAGGGAAAAGAAGATCTTGCGATTAAAGATCTTAACCAGATTCTGACTTTTGCCCCGGACAATATTTTTGCAAAAACAGGGCTTGCCAATCTGAAAAAAATAATGGCGACCTGGATGGGGCTCTAAAAGATTATAATCAGCTTCTTGCAGAAAAACCGGAATCATTGCTTTATAACGGGCGGGCAGATGTTTATCTTAAAATGAAAAAATACAAGGAGGCGCTGACTGATGCCAATAAAGCTATTTCTATAGACCCGAAATTTACACAGTCTTATGTGAGCAAGGCTATGATTCTGTTCGATACCTCCAAGCCAAAAGAAGCCTGCGAAAATCTTGATAAAGCAGTTGCTTTGGGATATGAAAAAGCGGTGCTGGCTGATTTTTATGCTAAATGTGCAAAAAATAATTAAAAAATTACTCCTTCCCAATCTTTAATTTAATCCATACAAAACCCAACTGGTGTAACTGTTAAAAAAAGAATAAAGAAATAGAAAAATGTTGAATATTGTTCTTGTAGAACCCGAAATACCTAATAATACAGGGAATATCGGAAGACTGTGTGTGGGAACGGAAAGCAGATTGCACCTGGTGCATCCCTTTGGATTTGTAATTAATGATAAAAACCTGAAGCGTTCCGGACTGGATTATTGGGTACACCTTGATGTTTCGGAATATGCAGATGTAGAAGAATGGATTGAAGTTGTTCCTGATAGGTCACGTGTTTTTTTAATGAGCTCACATGCTGAAAAGTCCTATCTGGAAACTGATTTCCAGGATGGGGACTGGCTGGTTTTCGGAAAGGAGAGTGCAGGGCTGGGTAAAGATGTTCTGGACCGTTTTGATAATCACCTGACCATTCCTATGTCAAAACTTATCAGGAGTTTTAATATCGCCAATTCCGTTGCTTTTGTCGTAGGCGAAGCAAAGAGACAGCTCAGCCTGAAATAGAGATAAATTGGTTCAAAAGTCAAATTATTTGGCTTTTGCCATTCTGAACACAGACTGGAAGTCTGCGAACGCAGTTCAGAAATGTAGTGAAGAATCTCAGAAACTGTATTGGTGAGATTCTTCCTTCGTCAGAAATCGAAGATTCGACGTGGTCAATGACATTCTTGAGAGCTTCTTTTTCTTTTAATCGTTATGATAAGGTTTCCCCTGCAAAATCTGATCTGCACGGTAAAGCTGCTCCACAATAAACAGGCGGATCATCTGATGGGTAAAAGTCATTTTGGATAAAGACATTTTTTCATTGGCTCTGCTGTAGATTTCCTCAGAAAAGCCGTAAGCACCTCCAATCAGAATATGTATTTTTTTTACTGAAGAATTCATCCATGTATCAATTTTTGCTGAAAACTCCCGGCTGGTAAACTGTTTCCTTTCTCATCAAGAATGACAACCAGATCGTTTTTATCAATATGATTTAAAAATAATTTGGCTTCCTCTTTTTTAAGAAGGTCAGGAGACAGGCTTCTGGCATTTTTTACGTCCGAAATTTCAATGATTTCAAAATTCCAGTGTTTGGGCAGGCGGTTAAGGTAATAACTGATCAAAGATGTAATTTCCTTATCATCTGTTTTACCGATACAAAGTAAGCTGATTCGCATTGTAAGAAGTTTCAGGCTGCAAAGATAGGGTTTCGGGATGGAAAGTTCAAGCTTTGGTTGCGAGGTTCTTTTGTTGCTGGTTGTTTTGTTGCTGGCTTTTTTAGTTCCGGGATTCGTTTTTTGTTACGGGTTCTTTTGTTGTTGGTTACCCAGCTTTAGACCCTAAACTTTAAAAATCTTAACTCTCAAACGCTCCCACTCTCAAACTCAATACCCCTAATTCCTGTCACCTATTACCTTCTATCTTTTCCCATTTAATTTAATTCCCCTACCTTTGTATCAAAGACAAACAGATCGATGAGTGTAAAGGTTCCTAAATTTATTTTAAAGATTCAAGAGTTTTTCGACAGCATCCATATTCCTGTTTTGGGAATATCGCTTTGGCAGATGTTTCAGATTTATATCTCCGGAATTTTTAAAGGGAAAATAGGAAGAAAAGCCGCTGCTATTTCGTGGAGCTTTACGATAAGTCTGTTTCCGTTTATTCTCTTCCTACTTTCTGTCTTGCCTTATATGCCGCATTATGCCAAGCTGCAGTTTTATATTTTTGAAGTATTGATGCACAATGTTTTTCCTTCCAATATGGAAGGGGATATACGAGGATATATTGAGGCCAATATTGTTCCCAATATGAAAGGGATCAGTAATCTGACCATCTTGCTGGCTTTGCTTTTTGCGACAAACGGAACTTTTTCTCTGATCAATGGTTTCAATGAAAATTCGGATGAAAAGCTGAGCGATGTAAAAGAATTCATCCTTTCCTTTTTTATTACAATTGGCTTTATTACCATTGTATTTCTGGCCCTTTTTGGAGTTTACTATGCAGAAGTTGTTATGAAACCTTTTACGCCGGCATATGAGATTACCTGGCTTGTAGATAACCTTTCCAAAATTATTGGTTTCGTTTCCTTTCCGCTTTTTTACTTTATACTTCTGACACTATTTTACTGGCTGGGAACTGTGAAAATAACAAGATTCCGCCAGGCGGTTCCGGGGGCAATCCTCACTACTGTGCTGTTTGTGGTGACAACTTATATTTTTGCTATTTATGTAAAGGATATTGCGCGGTATAACGTTCTTTACGGGTCCATAGGAAGCATGATCCTGCTGATGGTATGGGTGAATGTAAACGTGTATCTTCTTTTATTCGGGAATGAGCTGAATATGGCAATCAGGAAACTCAGAATAGAAAAGCTGCTGTCAGATGAAATCAGGAAAGAAGCCTCAGAATACCATGCGCAGGTTACCGAACCGGATTTTGATGGCGATGAGGAACATAAAAGAAATCTGGAGAACCGGAAGAAAGATTAATTTTCCTCCAGTTCAGGGTTTTCTTTTGAACTTATGCTCAGGATGGTAAATCCGGCAATTGCAGCAATAAAGGAAGCAATCAGAATGGCAAATTTAGCCTCATCTTGTATCGGAATTTCTTCTTTGAAGGAGAGCAGTGCAATAAAAATAGACATTGTAAATCCAATACCAGCCAGCAGACCCACACCAATCATCTGCAGCCAGTTGCTGTTCTGGGGCAGGGAACTAAGCTTTAATTTAATGGCAATCAATGAGAATAAGTTGATGCCAAGAAGTTTTCCCAATACCAGTCCGCAGATAATCCCCAGCCCTAATGTACTTGTAATTCCCGCCACCATTTCGTTGGAAAAAGTGATATTGGTATTTGTTAATGCAAATACCGGCATAATCAGAAAACTTACCGGAATATGGAGCTGATGCTCCAGTTTTTCCAAAGGTGATATTTCTACGTTGGAAGCGTTGGTAGGAATTGAAAATGCAAGCAAAACACCTGCTATAGTAGCATGAATTCCGGAGTGATGGAGGAAGTACCATAAAAACAGTCCCGGAATGATATAAAAGATAATTCTGGTTACTTTTAAAAAATTCAAGATAAAAAGTAAGGCCGTTACTCCAAAAGATAACAGGAGATAACTCCAGTGAATCTGCTCAGTATAGAAAATGGCAATCACCAGAATAGCTCCCAGATCATCTACAATAGCCAGTGCCGCTAAAAATATTTTGATAGAATTCGGAATCTTTTTACCCAGCATTGAAATAATAGCCAAAGAGAAAGCAATATCCGTAGCCATAGGAATTCCCCAGCCATTGTTGTATTCTGTCCCGGTATTAAAAATACTGTAAATCACAGCAGGAACAAGCATTCCGCCCACAGCGGCAAAAATAGGAAGGGAGGCATTTTTAAAGGATGAAAGTTCTCCTTCTATAAGTTCCCGTTTTATTTCAAGGCCTACCAGAAGGAAGAATATAGCCATCAGCCCGTCATTGATCCAGATGCTGACAGGATATTCAAGCCCGAAAAGATGAGTTCCCACCTCTTTGTCTAAAAATTGCTGAAAATTTTCCGCAGCAGAGGAGTTGGCAATAATCAATGAAATAAGCACACAGAAAATAAGGATAATTCCTGATGACTGGCTGTTGTTGAAAAATTTTTTAAAGTAAAGAGATAAATTCATGCTATGATTGTAGTCGTCTCACTCTGGAAACACCATTAATACTTTTAAGTTTTCTAAAGGTCTCTTCAAGCTGACCTTTATTTTTGACTTCCAGATTGATATTTCCTGTGAAAACACCGTTGTTGGATTCAATGGACATACTTTTCATATCCATTCCCATACTTCCGCTGATGACCGTTGTGATATCATTGATCATCCCCATTCTGTCCAGTCCTTCAATCTCAATTTTCACCCTGTTTTTGAAGCTTTCCGCATTCACCCATTTAGCAGGAATAACACGGTAGTCATACTGGGCCCTCAGATTAATGGCATTCGGGCAGTTGTCACTGTGTACCTTGATTCCATCTGAAATGGTGATAAATCCGAAAATTTTATCTCCCGGAATTACGGTACAGCATTTGGCATAGCTGTAGTTAAGCTTCTCTTCATCCTTCCCAAAGACAATCATATCAAGGTTTTCCTCTTTCGGTTCCTCGAAATGCTGGCTTTTATTGGGTGATTTTCTGAATCTTGAAAGTAAATTATTGAATACGTTTTTACTTTCTATATATCTTCTCAGGCTGCTGACATCCAGCTCATTGCTTTGGAATTTAAGGAACAGTTCCTGAGATGATTTTAAATTGAAGAACTTTTGCAGCTTGTTAATTTCTTCATCATTGAAATTGATTTTTGCATGACGGAGCTTTCGCTGCAGGATTTCTTTTCCTTCTTCTACAAGCTGATTTTTCTGAGAATTCAGATAACTCTTGATTTTGGACTTGGCTTTTGAGGTCACCACAAATTCCAGCCAGTCAGATTTTGGTTTCTGATTTTGAGAGGAAAGGATGTCTACCTGATCTCCGTTTTGAAGGATATAGGAAATAGGAACAAGCTTACCGTTGATTTTAGCTCCTAAACATTTCATTCCCAGATCGGAGTGAACAGAGAAGGCGAAGTCCAGAGCCGTAGCATTGGTCGGAAGGATTTTAATCTCTCCTTTTGGCGTAAAGACAAATACTTCTTTGGAATATAGGTTAAGCTTAATATTGTCCAAAAGTTCCGAAGTGGAAAGGTTCTGCTGTTGCTCCAGCACTTCACGGATTTCAGTGACCCACTTTTCAAAGTTTCTGTCATCGGAGCTCTGCTTATACCCTTCTTTGTATTTGTAGTGGGCGGCAACCCCTTTTTCAGCGATTTCGTCCATCCTTTCTGAACGGATCTGTACTTCAATCCACTTTTTGTCAGGTCCTAAAACCGTTAAGTGCAAGCTCTCGTATCCTGTAGAACGGGGCTGGGTAATCCAGTCACGCATTCTTGAAGGGTTACTGTGGTATACATCCGTAACGATAGAGTAGATCTTCCAGGCAAGGAATTTTTCATTTTTGGCATCCGATTTATAAATAATTCTGATAGCATAGTTGTCAAAAACTTCTTCAAAGGAAACTCCCTGCTTCAGCATTTTTCTGTAAATAGAGGAGATGGCTTTTGCTCGGCCTTTGATTTTAAAGTTTAAACCTTCTTCATGTAATCTTTCGGATACTTCTTTCTTGAACTCTTCAATATATCTTTCACGGCTTTCTTTGGCTAATTCCAGTTTTTCCGTGATTTCGTTATAAACTTCAGGATTGTTATATTTTAAAGAAAGATCTTCCAGCTCAGATTTGATGTTATACAAACCAAGACGGTGAGCCATTGGAGCATAAATATAAACCGTTTCAGAAGCGATTTTTTTCTGCTTATCGGGGGCCATACTCTCCAGGGTCCGCATATTGTGGAGGCGGTCTGCAATTTTAATCAGGATTACCCTGAAGTCTTCGGATAAGGTCAGTAACAGTTTTCTGTAGTTTTCAGACTGCACAGAGATATTCTGATGGTTCATGATGGAAATCTTGGTGAGTCCATTCACGATATTGGCAATCTTTTCTCCAAAGATTTTCTTCAGATCTTCGTAGGTATAATCGGAATCTTCAATCACATCATGCAAAAGCGCACAGGCAATAGAAGTAGCACCCAGACCAATTTCCGTCGCTACAATTTTAGCAACAGCAATAGGGTGGTAGATGTAAGGTTCCCCGATTTCCTCCTTTGATCCTTGTGGGCATCCAGAGCGATATCGAATGCCTTCCGGATGAGTTTGTTATTTTCCTCATCCAACGTTCTGTATGTGTTAGAAATCAGGTCCTTATATCTTGCAAGGATTTCCTTATTCTCTTGTTCTAAATCGTAACTCATTTGTGCACATGCCTATAATTAGACGAAAATACGAAATTTTTTACTTTTTTCAAACATAAAAGATCCGCAGCATAGACTATGGATCTCCGGTTATCAGGTTTTTATATGATTAGAATTTTACTTCAGAATTCATCCCGTCGCTTGATGTTTTAATCTTAATGTCAGGACTGTTATGAATTTCTGCTCTGTTTCTTGCGTCGATATATTTTTTGATCGTATCATAATTTGTTTCACTGACGCTCATATTTTCAAATAAGTATGATTTCAGGGCCGCATTCTGAATAAATACATTCCGTGCAAGGTCAATCTGTGTATTATCTTTTACCGTAACACTTGCCAGGTACTGTGAATTATTAGAATCACTATTAAGGTATATAATGTAATCTTCATTTTCAAATCCCGAATTTTCCAGATCACCCTCCAGTTTTTTGTAGTCGCTGTGATGCTCAAATAGTCCAGCTAATATATTTGACATAGTTAATTGGTTTTAAGTTACCATTAAAGTTACTAATAATTTTCCGATTATCATTGCATTTGAGCCAATAAAATTTGTTAATTAATATTTTGTTTTTAATAGATAGAGGTAATGTTTGAAAATAATTATTGAACGGGTGTTTAATTTTAGTAATTGGATAATATTTCTCTTTTGAAAACTTTTCGTCTCTTTAGTTTTGTTTTCTATTTAAAATTGAAAGTAAAACAAAAAACCTCACAATTTGCGAGGGTTTTCTTAATTACAGACACGAGCGAGACGCTTGCGCCAGCGGGGAGTAATAGAGTAACTCCATTTTCTCTTTTATCAATTAATACTGATAAGATTTCATTTCTCCATTTCTATAAACATAAATACTATCTTCACCTTTACGCTTAACTATACTGTCATTTTTTTGGAAACGGCCATATTTATACATATTAAACTGTAATCTTTTTCTGTCCATAAGTATTAAAACAGTAACTCCATGATTTGAATAATCCCTATACATACTATCTATTGTTCCTGAAAATTCAGTATTCAAATTCTGTTCTTTTCTCCTTTCAGGTTCTTTTTTCTGATATTCTTTATAAAAGAAATATCCGATAATAACCATACCAAATATGCTGAGACCTGCAATATTTATAAACTTCTGCATTATTTACCAAATTTTTTAAGTTTTGAAGAATATGTTGTACCAAATTGCACACTGCCTCCTGCTGACAGCTTTGGATTTTTTAAAAAGTTCCAAAAGCCATTAGATAAACTTCCTCCTGTCATGGATACATTTCCATTTTCATCTTTTCTTGTTTCTCCATAATTTCCAGAAAATGGACCAATTCCCACTGCACCATTCCAGTAATTACCTCCTAAATTTGAGGTGGTTAAAGGACCATAACCTCCTTGACTGGTATATTCATTGTAAGCAAACCCTGCTCCAACATTTAATCCGTAAGATTTATATAGATTAATGTATATCCCTTTATCATAGTTTCCTCCAAAATAACCCACTTCAAAGCCAACCCCTGCTCCCACAGTAACTTCTCCTCCAAAACCAATGGTAAAGGGCTTATCAAGAACTTGCACGCCCCAGTTTCTACTAGATTCTATATTGGTGAAAAATTGTCCCTTCATACTTTCAGGGCCATCAGAAGCGTGATATTCAAAACTATTTGCATCTCCTGAAGACATATTTAACCAATCACCATCGCTATAAAGTGCAACTTTACCTATTGTTTCATCTCCATAGGTAACATTAAACTGTCCTTCTTTTCCTAAATATTCCCCTTCTACCAAACCTTGATCTTTCAGTGAATTAAATTGTTCTGCAGAAGTAATAGACGCATCATAAGTAAATGTCTTTTTTACTATCCCAGAACCAATCCGTTCACTGTCTTCCATCAGGATCAATAAATCTTATAGGATTATTAAATGCATAGTTATAAGGACTATGTCTTGTCATTTTCTCCGCCAGCGGATCCACTACGCCCCATCGTCCTAAGTCAGGCATATAAAACCTTGCTCCATAATCATACATCCCTGTTTCCTGCAATTCTTTACCATTGTACTTGTAATTCTTATAAGTTCCTTGTCCAAAATAGGCATTACCAGTTTTTAAATGGTTCACCCCAAATGGCTAATAATCATTACATTTGTAATTTCAAGAGCATCTGCGCTTTTTTCCCAAAGCTCACTCTCACATTTCCTAAGTGGGCTTATTTTTATCTGCTCAAAATTGCTTTGCGCAGAGGAAGTAATTACCATATTTTGATTATTCCTTTTTCATTTCCTGCCCCATTTATTTTAATTCTAATAGTATCCTGCAAATAGGATTGCTTCAAATATCCCCATACTACATCAGAGCTATCTAATTTTTTTATCCTGTGGAAAAATATCCAATGAAATAGAATCATTTTTGTTTCTTTCATAGTTCAAATTATATGGATATTTAGTATAAGTATCAATTCTTGTTTCTTCCATCGAATGATAGCCATATCTAAAACCCTTCTCAATATATGGTTTAAAATAAAATCCTTTCAAATTAGCGGAATCAATAATTTTATATTTCAGCTCTCTAACAAAAACTTTTCTTTGTTTTGATTTTTCAATATTTGAAGTATGAACTCTATACTTCCATTTCTGATATCCATACCACCCAACTGAAGAAGAAAAAATACCAAAAGAATAATACAAGAGTACACTAAATAGAATAATACTTATAAAGATTATAATTCCTTTTTTCATTTTACATCATTTATAATGTTCAACTCCTTTTTCATCAATTACAGGTCCTACTTCAAGCTTTCCAACTTTACGAACTTCTATTTCTTTATGTGTGGGAATAAAAAAACGATTATAGTAATTTACCCCTTTCTGGAGATTGTCTATAATTGCGTTGGGAGCAGGATTCACTTGATGTGGAACATACCAAGCATTATTAGTTCTTAAATCTACAATTTGATTAAAACAATTAAGCATTACATTTGCACAAGATTGCCCTATTACTTTATATTTCTTTGCACTAGCTGCTTCTGCTGCTTTTGCTTTTATCTTTTCATCTTCTTCTCTGGTTGTCTTAACAGTAACAAATTTATCGTAATGGTGCTGTTCATTAGGGTTTATATTATTCGCCTTTAACATTGCCTGTTTAGGACTCAATCCCTTTCCTAAAAATGTGCCGATATCAGGATTTTTAGAATCGCCGTATGGCTTACTTCCTTCACCTGTTCCATTCATTGAATAATAATACCAACCATCTCTTTCATTTCCTACAATAACAGCTCCATGTCCGGCTACGGGTACAGCTTTAGAATCCGCAAGAAATATTACGTCTCTTCCATCTGGGTCAATACCATTAATAGGATCATTTACAACGTAAGCATATGGAGTATGACGATTAAATTTCTCTGAAAGCTCATCCACCACACCCCATCGTCCTAAGTCAGGCATATAAAACCTTGCTCCATAATCATACATCCCTGTTTCCTGCAATTCTTTACCATTGTACTTATAATTATACGGAACTCCTCCAAAAGGAACCGGTACAATAGTTCCGTTCTGGTGCTTTAACCCAAAAGGATAATAGTTATTGGCATCAATAACCTCCAGTGCAGTACCATTATTCTTATAGCTCACTCTTATATTGCCTAAATGATCCGTGTAATTGTAAATATACTTATTTTCCGTAAAATCATAATACCCTTCTGAGGTAGGTACAAATTTCAATACCGGAACGGTGTAAAGAGAGGCTGACGTATCATAGGCATGTCTGTTATCATACTGGAAACCATCTAGATAATTGGTTTCTATGGACCCGTTATTACTGTATGTTTTAGAGACTTTTGTTCCGTCTGCCCTGTAGGTGTAGCTGGTTGTAGAGCTATCCATTATCCCTGCATTAACTGCAATACTATTGGGCAGATTCAGGTAATTGTAACTGATCTTCATTTTTTTATCAGGATGATCCGTCATATTCCCATTAAGGTTATAGGCCATGGTTCCCTGCAAAGCATTATATCCTGAACTGTTGTTAATGACACCGGGAGGGAGGGTAATTTTGTCCAGGGTATTACTTTTGTCCCCATTCTGATAGTTGTAGACCAGATCATCAATCTTCTCTGCGATAGTTCCCCCGGAAACAGGCACTGAAAATCTTTTTAACGTTTTAATATTTCCATTGAGATCATAAGTAAGCTCTTCATTAAAATAATTATTCTGGGCTACAGAAGAATTGGGCTCGGAATATACTCCTTTTAACATCCTGTTTAAAGGATCATACTGGTAATTGTATCTTTTCAATCCCTCTGCACTGGAAATATTCCAATCAATCTCAGCGATATTTCCATTAAATCTTCCTGGTGATGTATTGGTATACACAGGATTGGTATACTTTATCTCATATCCAAATAACTTTCCGTTCAGGTTGGCAGGATCATTCATTTTGGTCATCCAGCCCCTGATATTATATTGGTAAGCAATGGTCTGCAATGGAGATGCAGCAGCGGTTCCTCCTACTTTCTTGGATTCCAGCTGGGAAATTTCATTGTATTTATTCTGGGCAAGGTATTCCACAGGGTTGCTGCCAACCTGGTGGGTGTGGGTCAGAAGCCTGTTCTGGGAATCATAGGTGAATTTTTCTACGATAAGCTTTTCGGGATCTGCAGCAGCTCTCTTATGGTAAGTATTGGTTTGAAGGACTGCCCCGGCAAAATCAAGCTTATTGTTTACTACAGTATAGCCACCCAAATGGTTGTTGCTTCTGGAACCAATGTTTCTTCCTTTGGTATCATACCAGATAAAATTCTTCGTCCACTGATCATCTTCTATATTTTTAATATAGGAAGCGGTAAGCAGTCCTTTGGTAGTTTGTGCATTAGCCGGATTATCCGTAAGAAGAGGCTGGGCAAATACATTGGTAACTGCAGATGAACCCGGAGGATAAGTGTCATAATAATTAACGCTTAAAACCTGGGTAACATTGGTAGGAGTAGAAACCTTAGTATAATATACAGGCATACCGTTTAAAGTCAAACCAGCTGTAGCAGTTCTGGTTTCATACAAATTAACATTGATATTGGCACTGTTTTGCATTGACACCCTGCTGGAGGTACTGCTTGTTATTCCAGTATAAATGACTCTTCCAAACTGGTCATATTTAGTGAAAAGCCATTGTCCTTTTCCTTTAAGCTCGGTATCCTGGGTCAGGATAAGCCGGTCAGCTTTATTATATACCATATATTCCCAGCCCTTACCAGGAAGCTTTTTCTCCACTAAACGGCCTCTTCCATCATAGCGGTACTGGTAGCAAAGAGCATTAAGCAGGTCGTCTGTCAGACTCTGATTAACAGCCTTGGGAGGAATAACAAAAGCCAGCTGGTCATATTCATTATATACATAATAGGTGTCTGCATATTCTGTATCAGAAATCATTTTCCTTACCAAAATAGTTTGGCCCTGTCCGTTTTTATACTCATAGGTCCTGTTCCCGTCTTCATCTGTGACCATATTCCTGTAGAGTTGATTGGCCTCACTATACGCAGATACCGTTAAAGTCGTTTTAGTGGCTCCGTTTTCCCATACCGTTGCAGGAACAAATTTGTAGACATCATTTCCTATATTGGCAGAATATTCAAACTTTACCGATTTTCCGTTCCAGTCATTTCCCACCGGTCTCTGTTCCAGGACCCGGTCTAAAGGTGAATTCTCCAGAACCTTCTCTGAATAGATTTTTTCATTACCATAAGTGGTGGGGTACACTCCCAATGGGCCGGAATAATAGTTTCCATTGCTGGTAGAAAGCTGGGGAACAGGCAGGTAATCTTTTACCTGTCTTCCGAACTGGTCATACTCGATATGAGTGACAACATCTCTTCCCAGAGGTGAAGCCTGTAAGTTGACAATCTGCTTAGGCCTTCCCAATCCATCTAAATACTGGACTGTTTCCGAGGATTTTGTAGGGGAAGTTCCGTTATAATCCAGATACGTTTTGGTCTGAATATAATTTTCATTGCTTGAAATGATTGAAAGCTGGGCATAGCTTATATTGGATAAGAGCAATGCTCCTATAGGTATTATGAGTTTTTTCATCAGTTTAGTTTTTATAGTTGTATTTCATTTCTTTCAGCACTTTGCCATTCACATCAATTACTTTTTCAAGTCGGTTAGCCGAATCATAACTATAGCTTTCGGTAATTCCTGATGGTGGTGTGATGCTTCTTACTCCTACTAAAGGGTCATAAGTATAAGTAGTGATCTGATAACCGGATAATGCGGTATTACTTCTGAAGGTATTCAATGCTGATAAGAAGGCTGTTTCATCATTGTTCACGCCTGCTGATGCATCTGTATTGGAGGCTGTCACAATAGAATCAATGAATGACTGCTGGATATCTGCTAATTTAGCGCCTTCTATTTTGGCAATGGGCTGAGTTTGGTTATACCCCCAGATGATGACTGTGGAAAGGCCATCCTTGGTGATGTATTGCTGGAGGTTTCCTTTGCTGTCATATTTATCGTAAGTCACTTCAGTAGAAACAACATTTTGTAAATCAGTGGAGACAACAGAGCTTGGAAGTAAATTCAAAGGGTTGTCATATTTGGTTTCCGTATTCGATACTATTACATTATCCTTTTTTGTTATAGTCTGCAGCGGAATACCTATTATATTGGCGTTTATCAGCTTCTGATTATTTTTCTCATGAGCATAGCTATAATTAATCTCCATCGTATTCTGTTCTGGTAAAATTGTTTTTTGGGAAGTCAGTTGGTAATGAGAGGTATTGTTATAAGAATAATTTGTCGTTGTTATTAGTTTCTTATATGAAGAATCATTGTTTTCATCTATAGGGATATTATCGAAATATAATGTTTCTATTTTACTATTCAGAGGAATAGAATAAGATTTTCTAGGAAGGTAGAACAAAGCTAAATTAGTTATAATGTTATTTGGATCTTGTCCAGATGAAAAATAAAATTGCTCATATACGGGTTTTCCCATTAAATTGTAAGTTGTTTTATACTCTTTAAAGTCATAATTAAAAACGGTTTTTTGTTTCATGTAAGCTTTCCCATTGATTAAGCTGGAAAAAATTCTATTTTCTATTAGTTTTCCATTATAATCTTCATATAAAATACTACGGTTAAAGTCTTTTACAGCAGAACCTGTGATTAAGTTAAGATCAGAAGCATCTCCATAGAAAGTTGTACCCGTAGCAGGAGGAGGAGAATAAAAATATCTGTCGTATCAAAAACCCATCTATAAATTTTTTTCTTCTCCTCCTTTTTCAAAATTATCTCCTCCATAACTAATGGTAACCACAGGAAAAGAAGGCAGGTTATCAAAATAATCATTTGAATTTTGAGATGAAAGTATAGTTTGTTGAATAACTTTTGGGGTAAATGTAGGTGATCCATTACCATCCGTACAACCAGCCAAATCATAAAGGTAAGTAGTATATCCACCTATCTGATAAAGATTATTAGGAAGAAGATCAGGTTTGTTAATATTATCAAATGAAGTATAGTATAATCTTTTAATGTTTGTGATATTATTACCATCAAAATCATAGATTTTTTTAAGTCTTAGTCCTACTTTATTTACTTCTGCATATTTATTTTTATAAGAAATATCATAATAACCAATATCATGGTAATTAGGTCTTAATAATTTCATAATAAATTTATACTTTTTATTCTTATTAGTTGTAAAATCAAAATTTACCGTCTTTTCAGATGGACCTTCTTGAAGGAAACCAGGTTTAGGCAGTATTAAACTCTGATCATACAAAACTTCATTTGTTACAGCATCAAGTATTTTGAAATTAGCAGTATAATTACTTGGAGGGCCACTTATAAAATGTTGAGATATAAATAATTTAATACTAATTTTGTCATCCATTACTTCACTGCCATCTATAAATGAAGAAGTCTCATTTCCTCCTGGAACTATATCAGCATCAAGCTCACCAGATCTTCCATCATACAAAAGTTCTTTTTGCCCTAATCCTTCATATTCAAAAAAGTTTTGCCTTTAGTTGGATAGGTTATTGATTTAAGTGTTCCTTTTACAGCATAATCAAAATTTGATCTTCTATCAGACAATCCTGCAACTTCAGGAAATGGAGTACCAGTTCCATCACCAATTAATAAATTGAGATCAGGTAATAATGTAGAGGAATATTTTCCATTATAATAACCATACAAGTCTGTACTACGACTCATCCTTGCAGGTATAGCAAGCGGATCATTATATTCAAAAAGATACTCATTATTAAATATTTTAGTATCATTTATAAAATCATATATTTTAATATTTGACAGGAAAAATCTTTTTTTTAAGGGAGCGTCTAGATAAATAAAATTAAACTCTTTTTGCTTTTTGTTATTTCTATTGTTAAATATTTCTATTGAAGATAACTTATCAACATCTAAGGAATCGTAATTAATCTTAATGGTAGTTTGGCTCCCTTTAATAAAAGATAGAACTCGAGCATCAGATATTTTTAAAACAAATCCAGAATAAGTTTTATTCGATCCTAATGGTCTAACTGAATTTACACAATCTTGAAAAGTCTGAGTTCTGATAGTTTTCCATTCAGTTTCTGAAATAGGAGTTGTTTTTGGTCCAATATTTTTATATTCAAAACTTATTTCGTTGTCTTGTACACTTTGTATTTTTGTTAAATAAAAACTTGTAAATCCACT
Organism: Chryseobacterium sp. 1B4; assembly: GCF_036631475.1. NCBI lineage: Bacteria > Pseudomonadati > Bacteroidota > Flavobacteriia > Flavobacteriales > Weeksellaceae > Chryseobacterium > Chryseobacterium sp. 1B4. The sequence continues at coordinate 6,844 of NZ_JAPNUF010000004.1, read as the reverse complement.
AAATTCTGGAGCATCTCTCACAAATGTTTTTTCAATAGCATCACTTCCCCCAAAGTAGTATTTTATTCCTTCATTTGTTGTTAATTTAAACTCATGCGTAATTTTAAAATCCCCTATTGTTTCTATTTTAAATTGATGACTGTTTGCTAATAATACAGGGTTTAAATCTTTATCTAAATAAAAACTACCAGTAAGGCCATTAACCGAAATATTAAATATATCTACTTCATTATCGAAAGTTGTATCTTTAATATAACTATTCAATAAAATCGCATTGGCTGAGCCATTTGGAGATTGTGTTAAAGTATTGATTCCATATAAGTTATCGAAAATTAATCTTTTAGACGGAAGTTGCATTTCATCAGGTAAATCATATATTGTCCTGGTAATTACACCACCCATATCAAGAAGCCAGCTAACCCCAACATTATTAGGGATATCATTTACTTTAACACCCAGCTTTGAATATTTAAGCTCAATATTATTGAATATATCTTTCTCATTTATTTTTGCAATAGGAATGTTTATTTGAGCCATTCCTTTGTATTCATTAAGTGGCTGATTTCCATATGAAATTATTTCTCCTGATTGTGGAGAAGGAGGAACAATATTAGTTAACTCATTTCCAATATGATGTTGAGAACACACAATTTCATAAAAAAATAGACTAAATATAGAAAGTGTTATCTTTTTCATTTCTTAATAGTTTTTTTTAGCTTTTGCCATTGTTCCCTCCTGAGACTTGGCAGTTCCATAAGGAGAATTCCTATAGGAATTAATATTCTTTTTATGGGTTTTAGTTTTTATAGTTGTATTTCATTTCTTTCAGCACTTTACCATTCACGTCAATCACTTTTTCAAGTCGGTTAGCCGAATCATAACTATAGCTTTCGGTAATTCCTGATGGTGGGGTGATGCTTCTTACTCCTACGAAAGGGTCATAAGTATAAGTAGTGATCTGATAACCGGATAATGCGGTATTACTTCTGAAGGTATTCAATGCTGATAAAAATGAAGTCTCATCATTATTAGCTGTAGCAGATGCATCTGTATTGGAAGCTGTCACAATGGAATCTATTAAGGACTGCTGAATATCCGATAATTTAGCTCCTACTATTTTCGCAATAGGCTGGGTCAGGTTATAGCCCCAGATGATGACTGTGGAAATACCGTCTTTTGTAGTGTATTGTTGAAGATTTCCTTGGGAATCATATTGGTCATACACAATATCTGTAGATGGAATATCCTGAAGATCATAAGATAGCCCTGAACTTGGAAACAGATTAGTAGCATTATCATATTTAGTTTCTACACGAGATAGTGTTTTACCATTGAAAGTTTCTTTTTTCTCTAATAGATATTTATAAATATTTTTATCCAATAATTTGTTCAATAACTTAGCTTGTGGATAAAAATAATAAGTTTCATACACCCTCTTTCTGTAGTTTCTTTAGCATAATCTACATTGAAGTCAAACTGGTTTATCTGTGTTTCTTTTAACGAAGTGACAAATCTATTTTGAGGAAAATAAAGCGTATTTGTAATCTTATGATTTCGGACATATATAGGATTAAGTTTTATATACCCGCTAGGCTGCTCCACCATAATAGGCGTGGCAGATAAGGCTTGCGTAGTATATTCATGGCTTTCTGAAGCTATCATTTGGTTAGCTGAGTCAAACATTTCTTTCTTTTTTAACAATCCTCGATTATTAATATCTTCCATATAATCGAGATTATCCGCATAACTGTTAGTCATAGAGGGGTTTATATCATCCATGCCAAGGAAAGTATATTTAGTATATCCTCCATCACGATCTACTTCTTTCACATTTTTATAGATGATATTTCTGTTGAGTTCATATCCTCCATACATTGTTATAAAATCCGAGCTTTTTTTAAAACTATTGAACAGAGAAGGTACACCACTGGAACTATTGATATCCGAAAACTTCTCATAGTAATAGGTTTTAGAGTTAGAAGGCTTGACTGAAAATTCAGTATCAAAATATTCTATACTTTTAATTCTTACCCCATATTTACTTATATAGCTTTGAGGATACTCTGCCTCCGTTTTTTCTGAAACAGATAAAGATCCAACACCAGTCGTGTTTCCCGAAATCGTAATGCTATGTTGACCTTCCAACACTTCGGGCATATATATTCTTCCATAGCCATCAGCAGTCTGCATTACTGCCTGACCGTCTACAAAAAAGGTTATATTAGGAATTGCTTCAGGATCAAGTAAAGGATTTGGGTCATAACCATTGACCTGAAAACAAAAACAAGTGCCCTATAATTATATTGAGGATTTCCAGTCGTTGTTACGTTAAAAGCGAAAGTATTGTTAATTTTTGTATCGAAACTGAAAGAAGTAATTGGTTTAAAATAATATGATTCTTTTCCGCTAATGTATCCTATTCCCGAAATCCAGGATGGAATTTCAAATTGGTTGGATTCAAAATTAAATTTAACATAGCCTTTAGTAGGCAAGATCATTTTTGACAAACTTCCAATGGCAGAATATTTTGGATTATCAATCCATTCTCTTATAGGCTCAGGATCAGTAGGACATACATCAAACCCAAAATTAGGCGATGGTCCATAATTTCTGTCAGTTCCTGTTGTATTATAAACAAATGATCGGGATTCAATTTCATTTCCCTGGCTATTTTTCTTAGTGATCTTATCGAGCGTTGTTGTATTATAAGTAACAGTATTACCGAATTCGTATTTATAATAAGCAAAACCTCCATATTCCAAATCGAGTTGCTGTACAAGTCTGTTTTGTGTGTCTTTTAATTCTACTTTTTTGACACGGTAACAATCTGCCATATTAGTGGTATTGGACTTATATCTATTCTCTGGAAAATAATCATATTCAATATTAATTATTCCATAATCTTTAGAAATGATTTTTTTAGGTTTATAATCCATCATAGCGAGTTGATATTCTGAGTAAGGATATTCTGTATATTCAATATTAACAATTTCCTGATTCTGAGCATCCAATACTTTGGTTAAATAATAGGCCCCTGGATAAACTTCGTGATAATAATTTTCTATAGCTAAAACTTTTTTAAAAAAGTACTGATTACCATATTCATCAGTGATTTTAAAATCTAAAATATCATAGAATTTATTGGTCGAGTTAGTAAATTCAATTTTTTCCTTTGAAGTTCCTAAATTCTTAACGGTAATAGTACTACCACTTTTTATGAAAACAAACTTACCAGACATTCCAAATGCATTAAAATAAAATACATCATCGAACTGGAATAAATCCATATTCGTCAGTGGGTTATTCGCCGTTTTTTCATCCAATGCTCCAATGGTAACTTTAGAAATAGCATTATTAACATTCATCAGGCTCCATCCTAAACCAACATCGGAAGATTTTTGAAATCGGGCTGAGTTTTTAATGTGATAAGACATTCCCAGATTAATATTCACATTCTTATTTCTTGTTGGAAGACCAAAAACAGATACATCTATTTTTGGAGTACCTGTTGAAATATCAATGGGTGTATCTACATAAGTAGATAAATAAGAAAGAGTAGGTATAGGTTTATCGAATTCTGTAGGATTGCTTTGTGCTTTCAGGCATATACAAAATGCCAACAAAAGAAAAATAAAGTGTTTTCTCATGTGTATCATTTCTTAATTAGTTTAGCATTCGCCGTTTTGTTGTTATCAGTTTTTATCGTCACCAGATAGGCTCCCTGAACCAAAGCCTGGGTATTAATTTTAGTCACTTTATTCTTCGTTTTAATACTCTGAAGCTGTCTTCCGCTCATATCATACAACAGAATATCTGCATCCTTAAAATCAAAACCGATTTCTATGTAAGCATAGTCTGAAACAGGGTTTGGATAGATTTTGATATCGTATTTTTCAATTAACTGATCAACCTGTTTGTCTCCCAGTTTTACAATCTTCCAGTTTTCTTTCCCCAGCTCTTCTGCACTGGTTCCGGCCAGAACAATAGAACCGTCCCTGTTGAGTTTTAAATCAGATAGCCTCTCTGCTTTCTTCCTTGATTCTCCTTTGACGTGTTTTCTCCACTGCTCATTGCCATTCTGATCCAGATACAGCATCCAGAAGGTTTCATCATCCGTTTCTATTCTTCCTTCCGCCTGGGTATAACCTCCCAGCAGAATGCCTTTAGAACTCCCGTTTCCGTCTTCCTGCTTCCCGTTTATTACACTCATTCCCATCAGGATATCCCGGTTACCCAAATTGTAAGATTTCTGCCACTGCTCTTCGCCTCTTTCATCTAAAGAAATCAGCCAGAGGTCCGTTCCTTCTTCAATCCCTACGGTTTTATTGCCCGATCTTTCCGATCTGGATTCCCCGCCAATGATAAAGCCGGTTGAAGTTAAAGCAAGGGTTCTGATATGATCATCACCTTTTCCTCCGAAATTCTTTTCCCATTCTACTTTTCCGTTTTTGTCAAGCTTTACGATCCAGTAGTCGCCTTCACCGAAATTGTCGCTTTGTTTTTGTACCGTTGTCAGATGTCGGGTGTCGGATGTATTTTGAGGACTTTGTACATTATACATTTTACTTTGTACAGCTGAACTTCTTGAATACATTCCGAGTAACGCTCCTCCGTCTTTTGTTGGAATCATTTTCTCTACTTCATCCAAACCTTTTCCTCCTAAAATTACCTGTGAGAGTTCTTTTCCGTCTTTGTCCAGTTTTGTGATCAGAACATCTTTGGAGCCATATCCTTTTGAAGAGCCCTGTACGTTTCCGGCAACAAAGAATCCTTGATCTGTAGCCTGAATCACAGCTCTTGCTTCTTCATCTGCTGAAGTTCCTAGTGTTTTCTGCCATAATTCATCCCCAAATTCATTGATTCTGATCAGCCAGATATCTGAGCCTCCTTTGGAATCCTCTTTTTTATCCAACCCTTTTTCCCGAATAGCTGGTACCAGCCAGAAGAAATCCACCGTCCTGCGTGGTAACCGTTGCAGAGAGATAATCATGGTTTTGTCCTGAAAAGTATTTTTCCCAGACCTCTTCTCCCTGCTGGTTCAGTTTGATAAGATGAAAATCGTAACCGTTGTTCTGCTTACTTCCAGCCTCCGGCTTTCCGCTTCCTGACTGTATGGAACTTCCTGTGATAAGATATTGCTGATCAATGGTAGTGGTAACCTGACTTAGAAAATCCTGGGTAGAGGATTGGATATCTTTCTGCCATACCACTTCCTGGGCAGATACGCCCAGAACCATGCACAAAGTAAGTGCACTGAGATAAAACTTTCTCATTTTAATGTTTTTTTGAGTTAGTAATTAGCTTTTAAAACTTTGCGAAATTAACACTTTTTAAGATGCAAAAATCACATTAATGCGATTTAATGTAAAACCTGCTGTTAAATATTTAATTTCATTATTTATATTTGGCTTTATTTTATTCTGAAGCCAAAATATATACACGAAACGACAAAACTTGTCGTAATTTTTTAATTATAAAAATATAGACAAAAAGCCCCGGAAAATAATTCCCAGGGCCCACTATTGGTTAAATAATGATTAATTAAATTCTTTCGTTTTTGATTTCCTCTACAATTTCAGGATTTAAAAGGGTGGTAATATCTCCGAAGTTACTGAAGTCACCTTCAGCAATTTTTCTCAGGATTCTACGCATAATCTTTCCGGAACGCGTTTTTGGAAGTCCGGAAACAAACTGTATCTTGTCCAGCTTGGCAATCGGGCCGATCTGATCTGAAATCAGCTGGTTAATTTCTTTTTCAGGTTTTCCTTATCACGGCTTTCCCCGGTTTCTTTCAGCATTACATATCCATACAATGCATTTCCTTTGATATCGTGAGGATAGCCTACTATAGCCGATTCTGCAACAGCAGGGTGCTGATTGATGCTGTCTTCAATAGGTGCGGTTCCCAGGTTGTGGCCTGAAACGATGATCACATCATCTACACGTCCGGTAATTCTGTAATAACCAACTTCATCCCTTAATGCACCATCGCCGGTAAAATATTTGCCAGGAAAGGTTGTGAAGTAGGTTTCTTTATATCTCTGATGGTCTCCCCAGATGGTTCTTGCAATTCCCGGCCATGGAAAACGGATACAAAGATTTCCGGTTACCTGGTTACCTGTAATTTCATTTCGTTTATCATCCATCAGGACAGGTTGTACACCAGGTAATGGAAGGGTAGCATAGGTAGGTTTGGTTGGTGTCACAAAAGGAAGCGGTGAAATCATAATTCCTCCTGTTTCTGTCTGCCACCAGGTGTCTACAATAGGACATTTTTTTCTTCCGACATGGTCATTAAACCAATGCCATGCTTCATCGTTGATAGGTTCACCCACAGAGCCTATTACTTTAAGGGAGCTAAGATCATGCTTATCTACCCATTCTGCACTTTTGCTAAAGAACGGATGGCTGTAGGCGCAGTGTAAAACTGAGTGATCTTATGTTTTTCAATCACTTCCCAGAAACGATCCGGTTCAGGATAAGTAGGAACACCTTCGAAAATTACTGTAGTAGCGCCATTCAATAAAGGTCCGTAAAGGATATAAGAATGTCCGGTGATCCATCCGATATCCGCAGTACACCAATAGATATCGTTTTCCTTATAATTGAATACATTTTTAAAGGTATAAGCGGTGTATACCATATAGCCGGCGCAGGTATGAAGCATTCCTTTTGGCTTTCCTGTAGATCCGGAAGTATATAGAATGAAAAGGGGATCTTCAGAATCCATAATGACAGTGACGAAATCAGGAGAAGCTTTTTCGTACAAATCAGCCATCCAGTGATCTCTTCCTTCCTTCATCTTGATTTCATTGTGGGTTCTTTTTACCACAAGAACGCTTTC
>NZ_JAPNUF010000003.1:0-254149 GCF_036631475.1 Chryseobacterium sp. 1B4 | reverse complement strand
TGCCAGAGACTGGTTATATTGTTACTGTTAAATTGATGATCCGGCTTCAACCAGCAACTATAAAACCATCAACCAATATTTTTACTAAATAAAAGGATATGCTTTAAGTGTCAGGAATTCAAAATTCTCACAAAGATCAGCTCATTGAAAAGCTCTTGGCAAGATTAAACTTTCCGTTTCTGAAACGGGTTTCCCTACATATTTTTCAATATGATCCATTTCTTCTTTTCCCACTGTAAAACCATATTTCGGGTCAACGTTCTGTCATCGCTTAAAACGGCTTCATTTTTCAGCCATTGCCAGATCTGTGTTCTTGAAATCTCTGCAGTAGCCGCATCTTCCATCAGGTTGTAAATGGCTGCGGCACCGGTTCCCATCAGCCAGCTTTCAAGGTAAAGAATTCCTACATTGATATTTTTCCGAACTCCTTTTTCGGTAATATCGCCTTTGGGAATTTCCAGCAGACTGCTTTCTGTAATATGATATTCAAATTTTTTATCGATCTGATTTTTGAAGGCATGTATTGGTCAAAACTTCTGTAGCCACAGTAACTAATGCAGGATGTGCCACCCATGTTCCGTCATGCCCATTTTTCACTTCTCTTTCCTTATCGCTTTTTACTTTTTCAAAAGCCTGTTTGTTTGCTCCTTCATCATCTTTTACAGGAATTTGAGCGGCCATCCCGCCAATCGCATGTACATTTCTTTTGTGACAAACTTCAATGACTCTTTTTGAGTAAGCGCTCATGAAAGGTGAAGTCATCGTCACCTGATCTCTGTCCGGAACAATAAATTCAGGAAGATTTCTGAACTTTTTAATATAAGAGAAAATATAATCCCATCTGCCACAGTTAAGGCCGGCACTGTGTTCTTTCAATTCAAATAAAATTTCATCAATCTGAAATGAAGCGGTAATGGTTTCTATTAAAACTGTAGCTTTGATTGTTCCCTCCTGAATACCCAGATAATTTTGGGCAAAAACAAAAACATCATTCCACCAGCGGGCTTCTTTATAATGTTCCAGCTTTGGAAGATAGAAATAAGGACCGCTTCCTTTTTCTATAAGCGTCTTGGCATTTCTGAAAAATACATTCCAAAATCAATCAGGGAACCGGAAGCCTTCTCTCCGTTAATTTCAATATGTTTCTCCGGAAGATGAAGACCCCGGGGACGAACCTGCAAAACAGCAGTCTTTTCATTAAGGGTATAAGCTTTGCCTTTTTCGTTGACAAAATCAATGGTTCTGTTAATAGCATCAGAAAGATTAATCTGTCCCTGGATACAATTTTCCCATACCGGCGAGCTGCTGTCTTCAAAGTCAGCCATAAATGTAGAAGCTCCGGAATTCAATGCATTAATAATCATCTTACGGTCAACGGGTCCGGTAATTTCCACTCTCCTGTCCAGCAAGTCTTCCGGCAGTGCTGCACATACCCAGTTTCCTTTCCGGACAGCTTCTGTTTCTTTTAAAAATACGGGCAGCTTTCCTGGTCAAATTTCTGCTGTGTTTTTTTCTTTCTTCTAAAAGTTCTAATCTTTTATGATTGAAATTTGATGAAGGGCAATCAGAAAATCTACCATATCCGGAGTGAAAAATGCTTCAAATTGTTTCTGAGCCTTTATTTCTAATTGAGTCTTGGTTTCCATAACATATTGACTTTGTGATTTGATGTTACAAACATAAATAAAAATTTTCACAAATAGCGAACGTTCGCTAAATTTATTAAAAAATATTATGCGAATAATCGCATCTATTTATTTATATTTGGGTAATGAATTCAGAAAGCGACTTTATCAAAACAGTTTTCGGACTAAAACTGAAACAGCAGAGACAGAAAAGAAACTGGTCCTTGCAGGATCTTGCTGTAAAGACAGGATTATCAAAATCTTATCTTAATGAAATCGAGAATGGTAAGAAATATCCAAAGCATGATAAGATCATCCAGCTTTCTGAAGCGCTGAGCTGCACATTTGATGATCTGGTTTCTACCAAGCTTGATAAAAGCCTCGCTCCTTTCAATGAAATTCTGCAATCTGATTTCTTTAAGGAAGTTCCGTTGGAACTGTTCGGGATCAACAAAAATAACCTCATCAGTATTATCAGTGATGCACCCAAAAGTAACCGCTTTTATCAATGCGCTGATTGAAATTTCACAGAATTATAATCTTGGAAAAGAAAGGTTTTATTTTGCCGTGTTAAGATCGTTTCAGGAACTGTATGATAATTATTTTCCGGAAATTGAAGAAAAAGTAAGTTTATTCACGAAGGAAAATAAGCTGGAGGCCGGGAAAAATTTAAAGCCTGACATTCTGGAAAAAATTCTTGGAGAAAAGTTTGGTTACAAGATTCAATCTGAAGACTTTGAAAAATATGGCACTTTGGATAATCTTCGCTCACTTTTTATTCCTGAGAAAAACTCTTACTGCTGAATCAAAAACTGGAAAAAGATCAGAAAACATTCATTCTTGCTAAAGAAATTGGATTCAATGTACTGGAATTAAAAAACCGGCCCAATACATATTCATGGCTTGATTTCGGGAGCTTTGAAGAAATTCTGAATAATTTTTATGCGTCTTATTTTGCGGGCGCTTTATTAATTTCTAAAGAGCCTGTTATCGAAAAAACCTCTGAATTTTTCCAGCAAAGCAAATGGGAGCCGGAAAATTTTGAAAATCTTATCAACAGCTTCACCCACTCTCCCGAAACATTTTATTACCGGCTGACCAATATTCTTTCAGCTGAAATGGGTATTAAAGACCTGTTTTATTTATGCCTGGTAAAAAGAAAAATTCTGATAAAATCCAGATTTTAAAGGAGCTTCACCTTAACCACCAGCAGGCTCCTCACGCCAATGCCACCAATGAACATTACTGCAGAAGATGGATTGCTGTGAAAAATCTTGATCATTTAAAGGAAAATGAAACTTTAACCGACGCTCAGATTTCTCATTATAAAGATCAGGGAATAAGCTATCTGGTGATTTCCACTTCACAAAAAAACCCTTTTTCAGATGGAAGCAACAGAAGTTATTGCCTGGGCATTTTACTGAATTCTCAAACCATAAAAAATAGGTTTTATCAAGTCTGCTTCTTTAAAAACCATCAATGTAGGTGTTACCTGTGAATCCTGCAGTATTGCAGACTGTGAAGTAAGGCAAGCTCCGCCGGTAAGGCTGGAAAAGGAGCATTTTAACATAAGCATGAAGAGTTCTGTGGAAAAAATCAGGAAGAGATTTGAAAATTGATGGATGAATAGTGAATCGTCAATGCGCTTCGCTTGTGAATTTTATGTACGGTGCGGGATTCGAGATGTGTGATCCGGATTTATGTATTGTTTAAAATCTACGGATAACTTATTTATATCAAACCCAAAATTCGCAAAGTTTTTTATACTGTTTTACAGTGTTTGGCCACAAAGGCGTTTCGCCCAGCAACGAAAATTTTTCCTTTATCAGATAAAATATCCTTGCGAACAATATAAATTAGCTAACAAAACTTGCGAATATTAACGGTAATAATTATTCACCATTGACTTTGCGAAGCAAAAACTGACAATAATTTTATATCTTAGTAAAAACACTATGATATTAGATATACTGTTTCCCAACCGCTGCATTCACTGCAACAGAATCATCGATGCTGAACTTTTGGTTTGTGATCTTTGCTTCAGCCAGATTCATTTTACCCATTACCATTATTTTGGAAATAATCCGATAAAGGAAAAATGCAGTTTATTTTTTCCTGTTGAGAACACATTTGCACTGATACAGTTTGAGGAAGAAGGCTTAAGCCGCAAGATTATTCATGAACTAAAATACAGAAGCCGGGAAAAAACAGGAAGAATTCTGGCAGACTGGACTACAGAACAACTGGATTTTCAAGACGACCATCCTGATCTTTTGGTAAGTGTACCGCTTCATCCAAAGAAACTGAAAGAACGGGGATACAATCAGCTTCATTTATATACTGAAACTTTGTCTAAATTTTATCACATACCTTTTGATCATGAATTAATCAGGAGAAATTATTATTCCAGAGCACAGGCCTTAAAAGATAAGAAGCACAGATTGGAAACGGTCAATACTTTTTCCATCACCCGGCCTGTTACCGGAAAGCATATTCTTCTGATTGATGATGTTTTCACTACGGGCAATACAGTTTCATCCGTTGCATGGGAGATTCTAAATGCCGGAGACAATAAGGTAAGTGTTTTGGTGATGGCGGTGGATATATGATGGAGATGCGGGTTTCGGGATACGGGTTATATTTAAGCTCTGTTTACTCAGTCTATTTTCACCATTCAATTCTTTTCGCTAATTTTCAGAAAATTAAACAGCTATGCCAAATCTGCTTTTATTACACGGAGCCCTGGGACACAGCGATATTTTCGCGCCTTATCTGAATGTACTTTCTCAGTATTTTACAGTGCACACCCCTTTATTTTCAGGTCATGGAAATAACGAACTGCCAACAGAAGGTGTCAGTATTGAAAAGTACACGCAGGAACTTTCGGAATATTGTAAAGTGAATAACCTGGCGGATGTATCAATTTTCGGACACAGTATGGGAGGCTATATAGCACTTTGCTATGCTATGAAAAATCCTGAAAATGTAAATTCTGTTATGACCCTGGGAACTAAGTTTGAATGGACTGAAGAGCAGGCTTTAAAAGAAAGTAAAATGCTTAATCCTGATGTCATTCTTGAGAAAGTTCCTCAGTATGCCCGGCTTTTAGAATCACAACATGGATCAAAATGGAAAGAACTTCTTCCTGCTATTGCTGCATTAATGGTTGATCTGGGCAAAAACCCTCCTTTGGAAAATAATTTTGCTACGATCAATATCCCGGTTCAGGTTATGGTGGGAGATAAAGACAATATGGTTACTATCGAGGAAAGCGCACATGTTTACCGAAGCCTTCCTGATGCAAAATTAGCCGTACTCCCGGATACCAAACATCCCATGGATAAAGTACGGCCTGATTTATTGTTAAGCTTAATGAAAGATTTCTGGAACCTTTCTTAAAATTACCGCTGAAGTTTTTCTCCGTAGCTCAAATCCCCGGCATCCCCAGTCCCGGAGTGATATACCCTTTAGAAGTTAAATGCTCATCGATAGCTCCTACCCAGATCTGAGCTTCAGGATAGGCATTCTGAATGGTTTCAACACCCTGCCTTGAAGCAATAGCTGCTACAATATGAAGCTGGGTTGGATTTCCATGAGTCAGCAAATCTTTGATGGCTTCAATTAAAGAGGCTCCTGTCGCCAGCATTGGATCTGCAACAATCAAAGGTCTGTTTTCAATACTTGGACAAGTAAGATAATCCTGCTTGATTGAAAAATAATCGTTGGCATCATGTTTTCTGTAAGCTGCCACAAAACCACAGTCTGCTCTGTCCAGATAATTAAGAATTCCTTCAAACAACGGAACACCAGCCCTTAAAATAGTAGTAATGACAGGCTGTACAGCAATTTCCCTGCTTTTTATCGTATCTAAAGGAGTTTGAATTTCAATTTCCCTGTACTCCAGTCCTTTACTGATTTCAAAAGCGGCAATCTCCCCGATTCTCTCCATATTCCTTCTGAATCTCATCCGGTCATGCTGGATATTAACGTTTCTAAGTTCGTTGATCCATTCGTTGACAAGAGAAAAATGTTGCGATAAAATAGTAAGCATGAAAATTATATTTTTAATTTCAGTTCATTGAATTAATTCCTGCAAAATTACAACTAAAAACGAATTGAAAGATCAGGTTAAGTCTGTTATTAAATAAAGTCTCCGGCAAGCTTCGCTTGCCGGAGACTTTGATGAATATTTGTTCCTATTATTTTTGTCTGAAATATACTTCGATCGGAACTCCGGTAAACCCGAATTCTTTTCTCAACTGATTTTCAGTAAACCTTTTATACGGTTCTTTCACATATTGCGGAAGGTTGCAGAAAAATACAAACTGCGGTGACGGCGTAGGAAGCTGAACACAATATTTGATTTTAATATATTTTCCCTTCAAAGCCGGCGGCGGTGTATTTTCAAAAATCGGAAGCATTACTTCATTCAGCTTTGAAGTTTTAATTTTCTTCTTACGGTCTTCATAAACCTGCATAGCTACTTCTACAGCCTTTAGAATTCTTTGCTTCGTTAAAGCTGAAACGAACAGGATTGGAATATCCTGGAACTGACCGATTTTATCTTTGATTGATTTTTCGAAATCACGCATTGTATTGGTCTGTTTGTCCTCGATCAAATCCCATTTATTAACAAGGATTACGATTCCTTTTCTGTTTTTCTGAGCCAGTCCGAAGATGTTCATATCCTGAGATTCCCATCCCTGTGTAGCATCTACCATAATGATCACTACATCAGAATATTCAATGGAGCGGATAGATCTCATTACAGAATAGAACTCAAGGTCTTCATTTACCTTGGACTTTCTTCTCATCCCTGCTGTATCCACCAATACAAACTCGTGTCCGAATTTGTTATACAAAGTCTGAATACTGTCTCTTGTTGTTCCTGCAATATCAGTTACGATATTTCTTTCAACATCCAGTAAAGCGTTTGTCAAGGTAGATTTCCCCACATTCGGACGGCCTGCAATGGTAATTTTAGGAAGCCCTTCAAACGGATCTTTATATTCTGTGGTTGGAAAATCTCTAACGATATCATCCAGCAGATCTCCTGTCCCGGAACCTGTAGCTGAAGAAAGTGTATAGTATTTATCGATTCCTAACTGATAAAATTCAGTAGCAGGAAGTTCTTCTTTCGCAGAGTCCACTTTATTGATAACAATATAAATCGGTTTGTTGGATCTTCTGAGAAGTCTGTAAATTTCGTGGTCGGTATCAGTAAGCCCTTCCTCTACGTTCATCATAAAGATAATAGAAGTGGCTTCATCTACTGCTAACTGTACCTGCTTACGGATTTCTTCTTCAAAGATATCATCTGTACCTACATCGTACCCTCCGGTATCAATTACGGTAAAGTCTACTCCGTTCCAGTCTGATTTTCCGTAGTGACGGTCTCTGGTAACACCGGCTGTAGAATCTACAATGGCTTCTCTTCTTTCTAATAAACGGTTAAAAAGCGTGGATTTTCCTACGTTGGGACGTCCAACGATTGCAACAATATTTGACATAAAAAATGTTTAATACTCCTTTGCTGTGCTCAGGATATGTTATTAATGGGTTACTCCAACTTTTGGAGCCCAATTTTTTTTGCAAAGATAAGGTTTTATTATTTAACTGAACTTTGAAGGATGGAAGCAGGAAGATGGAGGCTGGAAATTATTATTCAAGGGAAAAATTACAGTGAACCCCTACTCATCAAATTGAGCAAGTAAAATCCACAAACCTACTGTTCATGGGTAGATAAGATTTTTTTAAAATTTTATTAAAAAATAATTCTTTGGATATCAATACATAAAGCTGTCATCTTAGTAATTATGTTAATGAATCTTTAATTTTGATTTTCATATTTAAAATAAATTCTATAATTTCGCGGCATAGAAACAGACCCATGGTGTAGCGGTAACACTACTGATTTTGGTTCAGTCATCTGGGGTTCGAATCCCTGTGGGTCTACAACCAAATAAAAGCAACTCGCTAATTTACAGCAAGTTGCTTTTTTATTTTAGTCACTTTTGGTCACTTGGTCACGATTTTGGTCACTGTCTTTCTAAAAACTCTTGGAGTGAACCCGATTGAATCTATTTTAATCTGATTGTATTTTAGCTACGGAAATAATGCCCATTACTGCCAAAATAATCATACATTACCAATTATCTATATCTCAGATCAGATAAAAAAAGTGAGTGTCCGAAAAGTCAGATATACCATCTGAGAATCAAATATTCATATACTCCTCTTGTATAGGGGTACGAATAAAATCAACAAAAATTGAGGCTGTCCGAAAAGTTTGGACAACCTCTTTGTTTATTATCTGAGAACGAACGAGACATTTGCACTAGTGGGGACTTTGCTTAGTGTTTTTTTTATTCTATAATCTTTTTATAACAATTCTCCCCATCATGGTAGCCAAAGCAAAGTACAATATTCTTATCTTTTTTCTCAAAAAAAGTAGTATAAGTCATATCAGTATCATTCACATCTTCTGGAAAGGCAATTAAATCTTTATCAAAATTTAAATAAAAATCATTAAACTTTATTGTGTTACCTTCTAATTTGTATTTCGAATTGTAATTCAACACTTTCTTCCCTTTTATATTGTAAATTACTCTGTTATAAACCCCATCCTTGTTAATCGTTAAAGTGTCATATGTATTTTTGTATGATATGGGTGAATATTTTCCATATATATCTTCATTACTAATATTTTGGCACGAAAATAAAAAAGGTAATAAAATTAAACTTATACTTTTCTTCATATTTATTAATTTAAGTTGTTCGATTTAAAATCTAGGTCTTGTTAGTATAGATGGTGGTGTTATAGCTTGTTTAAAAACGTTCTTTGAGGTTGGGTTAATTACTTTTTTGAATTTCGGAGTTGCTTTCAGTCCATATATAAGTCTGATATGTATTTCCAAAGCTTTTTAGCTTTCCTTCGGTTCTTTCAAAATTATTTACTGGTAATCTATAAAACAATGACTCTTGTGACTTAGAATCAGTCATTAAAAAAGTGTTTCATCTCCTAATTTATACCAAGACACATTTGATCTTCCCCACATCTGCTCATACCCATCAAAATTTGCTGTGATGGGGTTAGCTTGAAGATAATCCATTTTAACAACTCCTTTTGGTTCTTTTGAATTCATTGCATCCTTTCTTGCTAAACGATGGCTTATCTAGAGAAGCAAAAGGTCCATCATTAGAATCATTAAAATCACTAAATAGACTGCGAGCAGGTCCACTTCCTCCAAAATATTCAAGTGCTATAGTGTCCCATCCTACATCTTTTCCTCTATGAGTATAACCTCTAATAATAGATTCTCCGTCTTTAATAATATTTGAAGCTCCAGTTTGTCGACTAACTACTTTAGTGTCTCCATCCAAAGTCTTATCAAAAAAACAATTGTATTGAAGCATCAAAATCACTTCATCATCTTTTTTTGATATAGTTTTTACTTCTTCTAAGTATTGATTGACTTCTTTTTCTCATCCAAGGATAAGTTTTCATATTTATCAATAGCCACATTATTCTTTATTTGACAAGCAATGAAGAAAAAAGTTAATAAGATGAGAAAAGTGTTAGTTCGAGTTATTATTGTTTGCATTATTATTTGTTTTTATCATTGCGTATCTCTGAATAACTCTAATTCTTTAATTCTGTCTACAATATTAACACACGCTCACAAGGGAAAACTTTATTCACTATTTATTTAGTTCTTTTTGTAAACTATCAATAACTTTATTTGCCTCTTGTCGCAATGTAGCTCTTTCTTTTATATTGTCTCCAATAGTAAAATAAATCCAATTTAACATTTTCATATCAGCACTACTATTAGAAGTTTTATTGTATTTATCCTTAGATTTAACGCTAAATTTTCCATCGAAAAAATCGAATACATATGTCTGCCCATCAATTAATTTATTATTATATTTTTGATAATCATAATCTTCGATTTCTTTAATGATGTTCTGATTTTCTGTATAAAAGAATTTATTTTTTAAAATTCCTTTATTTCTTAAATATGGACTGTATAGAATTCCATTTTTAGGAATATTGAAATTTGAAGATTCTTTTTTGATTTTTTCTTCAAAAATAATTATAATTATTCCTTTATGTTGATTAGGAATATAATAAGAAATGCTTTTGGAAGAACCATTACTACAATTTAAAAATATTGCTAGTATCAAAAGCAAATAAAAATTTATTATTTTCATATTACCATTTTTTGGAGGTTGAGTTATATTGTTATCCTTATCTAAATAAATTATTTTATTAAACTGAGACATTGGTCTATTGTTGTCTCCTGGAAGTGAGGCAGTTGGCTCTTTTATTTTTCCGCCAAGAGGTCCCGAATTCCCTAGACTTACACCTTGTCCATTTTGGCCTGTAATGTAAGTTTCGTTCGCTGGAAAATGATCACCAGATACAGTTCCTTTAATATGCAACATTTTATTACCATTTGAAAGTGAAGTTGTTGTTATTGTCATTGAAGGCTTAACATCTATATCAGGAGAAAGAGTTACCAAATCATTATTGCCTGAAAGATGCATATCTAAATTAACCTGATTTTCATCTTTAACTAAGGATACCGTTAAAGAAGCTTCAGATAAGGTAGTCTCTCCTGAGGATAAATCTTTAGAATGTGACCCTCTAGCCACAACATTTACTAATGCATCTTTAGCCGAATTTGCCCCTAAGTCCAAATCTACTCTTCCATAGATTTTGGATGAAGCATTTGGATTAGTACCTGGTTTTCTATCAGCACCGTCTCCAGCAAATGGCCCTTGAACTCTAAACCCCCAATGATTCCCATAATAGGTAAGTGTTGGTAGAGGTCCTCCGAATGAATCGAAAGGAGCATAGCTTGCAGTATGGATGCTGATGCGCTCCAAACCCTCCAACTCTCTTGCATCAACAACTCTATTCTCAGAGAAATTATAATGTGACTGGTAAGTGTATTTTTCACTTAACGGATCTATATTAAAAAATCTTCCCATTGCAGCGTCATAGTTCCTCCATCGGTAAGAACTCCAGCCTGTTTCCGTTTGTTTCTCCTGTCCCTGTGTAGAGTATCTATAGGCTGGAGATATTGTATTATTAATATTCAAGTCTCCGCCAAACTCAAGCCCGAAAGGATAGTAATGGTTTGTTCTGTCTATTTTCAGGTTTCCGGAAGTATCTTTGTAATACGCCAGTCGGATGTTTCCTACCTGATCTGTGTAATTGCAAATTTATAAAACAGGTAACCTATTGATTACCTGCTTTTAAATTATTTTATTTATAATTTTCTTTGCCAAAGTCCAATAAAAATGGAACCCAACATTTTTGAAACATGACCATATTAGTAAAAGATTTGTATGATTATTGGAACTATTATAACCAAATATAATATCGTTCTCTACCTAATAAACTTCTTCATTAAAACTATAATTACAAAAATAAATGCAACGCCTGTAAAAAATTTTATATACCCTGCTGTCTGATCTTGTATTTCTTTATAATTTCTCCTATCCCCAATAAGTTTACGGAATAAAAAATAGATACCATTACCAATTACATTGATAAGTATTTGTTGAAATATGAATTCAAAAATTCCCATTTTTAGTTTTTGTGTTTGTCCTCTGATAAGGGTTTTATTAAACTTGTTGTACCTAACTTAAACATTCCAAAGTTATTAACCAGATTTATTCCTTTGTTTAAATACCTATTTATTGCTCCTCTTGTTGCTGGAGCTGCTCTTGCAATTGCAGTTCCTTTAAATGTACTAGAAAATTTTGTAGCATTTAATGGCCCAATATTATCAGCTAATTTAAAAACTGTTTTAGGGAGAACCTGCTGACCTACTCCAGCGACTTTCAATTCTGATGATAAAGGATTAAAAGTTGAGGTAAAAGCAAGAGCTCTATCTCCTTCATTATATTGATTTGATCCATCCAAATTACTATATACTTGTTGCCCTGTAAGTCCTGAAGTATGTTTACCTCCCATAAAATTACCTGTATCCAAAACTTGAAATCCTAAGTAAAAACTATTTGTGACATTATATGAAATTTTTCCAACAAGGTTATTTGAAGCTGCCCATTCTCCCCAGAGTCCTTTACTTCCTCCATCCCATTGACCTACATATGCTCCAGTAGATATATTTGTTCCTGCCGGAGTAGAAAAGCTTCCGCCCAAATTGTTACCACTTATATTATCTGTTACCGAACCATCTTGGTTTAATGAATAACTATATTTTCCAGTACCCATAAATCCTTGCCCAGATATATTAGCATAAGAATATACGGCTGCTGCATCTGTAATTCCTGCTGCTTTAGCTTGAGAAACAGTCTTTACATTTGCCATATATGTCCATGTTGAAACACCATTAATATTTTGTAAAACCCAATCAACCGGTGCATTACCATCAGGATCAACATATCGAATTGGGTTATTTAACACATAATTATAAGTTGAAACTCCCGCAAATTTTTCACTTAATAGATCTGGTACTACCCATCGTCCGATATCAGACATATACATTCTGGTTCCGTAATCACTCCATCCTGTCTCTTGTTGTTTTTCCTTCCCTTGTGTAGAGTATTTATAGTTGGGAGATATTGAAAGAGAAGTTCCTAAATAATCACCAAACTCTAATCCAAACGGATAAAAGTTAGTCGTTCTGTCTATTTTGAGGTTTCCGGAAGCATCTTTGTAATACGCCAGTCTGATGTTTCCTACCTGATCGGTATAATGGTAAATATACAGATTTTTAACAAAGTCATAATATCCTTCAGAAGTAGGGACAAAACTTAAAACATCATTGGTATACTGAAATCCATCCAGATAATCAGTCTTGTCGATGGTTTTTAATTTGGTTCTTCCTCTTCCGTAGATATAAATTTTTCTTAATTTAATTCCATCAGCATTGTACAGGTATTTTGTATTCACATTACTGTTTCCATCACGAGTATTATATAATTTATTAAACTTTATATAGTTGGGAAGATTAAGATAATTATAGTCTATCTGCAGCATTCCTCTATCTTCGTGGCTGATCATATTACCATTACCGTCATACGGAATGGCAGTTGATACAGAGGCCGGATAACCTCCATAATTCCCCGAAATATCATTAACCCTGGTAAGTTTATTACCCACATAAGTATATGCCAGATCATCCATCACTACAGCTCCCACATTTGATAAAAGCCTGTTCCTTTTTAGAGTCTGGATATTCCCGTTCACATCATAGGTTAGGGCTTCATTGTAGTAATTATTCTGTGGAACGGTGGTATTGGGTTCAGAATAGATCCCGCTTTTTAACCTGTTTAATCCATCGTATTGATAATTATACCTGCTAAACGGTCTGCCATCTGCTGCCTGCCAGTCTATTTCTGCAATATTCCCATTGTATTTTACCGTAGAAACTGTGGAGTACACAGGATTATGATATTTGATCTCATAGGCAAAGAGCTTCCCGTTTAAATTCGTAGGATCATTCACTTTGGTGAGCCATCCTCTGATATTGTAGCTCTGGTCTATTGACTGCAAAGGTGTACCGGTGGTATTCCCAGTCTTTTTATTCACAAGCTGCCCCAGATCATTGTAGGTGTTTTCTACCAGCAGTTCTTCTGTCTGACTGTTCACCTTATGATAATGCTTCAGCAGTCTTTTTTGGTCATCATATACAAACCTTTCTTTAATCACTACTTCTGCATCTGCACTTCCTTTCTTGTGATAAGTATAGCTTTCATCTACAGCACCTGTGAAATCAAGCTTGAATTCTTTTTTGGTATAACCTCCCAAATGGTTCCAGCTTTTCTCCGCAACTTTCCCACCTTTGGTGTTGTAATAGAAATAGGTTTTGGTCCAGTTGTCATCCTCAATGTTTTTTACATAGGAAGCTGTGGGAAGACCTTTTGTAGAAACGCCGCCGTTAATAGCTCTGTCCTCATTGATAACGTACTGCTCAAGGATCTTCGCAGGGGAAATTCCTTAGTATCCCTTGGATAAGAGTCGTAGTAATTAACCGTTAGCACCGTAGTAAAAGCTGACAGGAAATTGTTGGTATAATATACCATAATGCCATTTTTACTGAATCCTGTATCGGAAAGCGTTTCACTTGCCACCTTTGAGGCAATCTGACTTTGCATTGAGGCTCTGTCCCCACCGGCAATAAGCCCGGTATAGGCAACACGTCCAAAGGCATCATACTTGGTCAGGAGCCACTGTCCTTTATTTTTAAGGTTCACGTCCTGGGTAAGGACCGGGCGGTCGGCAGCATCATACACTACAGATTCCCAATCGTCCCTTCCCGGCAGTCTTTTTTCCACCTGTCTGTCCTGGCCATCATATCGGTACTGGTAACAAAGGCTGTTGACAATATCGGTGGTAACCACATTGTTATTCTGCTCAATTTTCTTTACTGCCAGTGCAGGAATCACAAATGCTTTTTGCCCGTATTCATTGTAGACATAATAAGTATCAATATTCTGTGTTCCATCCGTCCTGCGTACCAGCACCGTTTCACCGCGCCCGTTCTGAAATTCTGTTACAGGAGTTCCGTCTTCATCAGTTACCGTATTTTTGTATAATGTCCCTGCAGCGTAAAACTCACTTCCCGGTACTATCGATACAGAGGAAACGGTTTTATTATCCGTTCCTACTGTACCGGTTGTCGTAGTGGTGATAAATTTCTTGACCTCACTTCCCAGGTTTGTTTCATACTTAAATTTCTGGGTATGGCCGCTGCTCATCTTCCACGGATCACCCGGCTGGGCCACCTGCAGTATCCTGTCCAATGGAGAATTTTCTATCTGCTTTTCTGTGAAGGCATTGGCCGCTCCATAATAAGAATTAGCCGTACTCTCATTCACAATCCCGGTATGAATTGCCGAATTGAGGGTGTTAGCCGGAACAGGAAGGATATCTTTAGCCTGTCTTCCAAATGCATCATAGGTAATAGGAGTCACCAGGTCTTTTCCTGTGGCGGTTGCTTTTACACTAATGATCTGTTTGGGTCTTCCCAATCCGTCAAAATAGGTGATGGTTTCCGTTTTCTTACTGCAATCACCATTTAAACAGGTTTTGGATTGTATATAGTTTTCTGTCGTACTTTGTGCATAGGTTGTCAGCGCTGTAAACAGCAGACCTAATAATTTTATTCTTTTCATGGTGTGTTTACTGCTTATAATTATACTTGAATTCTTTAACCACCTTATAACTGAAGGTTCCGGCGTTGTCTCTTTCCCTTACCTGAACCTGTTTCAACCGGTTGGCGCTGTCATAGACATACAGCTCCCTTATTCCTGAAGGTGGTGTGATCGTGGTTACCCCCACTAAAGGATCATAGGTATAAGTGGTTACCATTCCTGCCGGCTGGAATGCATCAAGAGCCTGCAGTAATTCAGCTTCTTTGGTTGGATCGGCTGCATCTTCATTGGATTTCGTTACGATAGTACTGATCATTCCTTCGATCTGGCTATAAGTAGAGCCTACCACTTTGGCAATCGGCTTGGTTTTGTTATACCCCACACAATACTTACAGGTGTGCCATCTTTCTCCCTGTACTGAAGAATATTCCCCTTTTCATCATATTTTTCATAGGTAACTTCTTTAGAAGAAACAGTTGGGCTCAAATTATCATAAGAATTTACAGATAAGGGAAGCACTAAGTTTCCGGTAACCGCATGAGGCAAAGCGGTTGGGTAAATGGTCTCTTCTCTCGATACTACTTTGGTTGTATTACCTATGGTTTGCTGTGTTTTGGTTTCCAGCGGAATACCCACCATGTTTTTACCAATCATCATCTGATTGTTTTTTTCTGTAGCATATTGATAACTGGTAGCCAAAGAACTGCCATCTGCAAAAAGTTGTGTTGACAAAGAAGGATAATCAAAAGCATTAAAGACATTATTTGTAGTATTGGTTGCCGAGCTCTGCACCCCATTCTGATAAAAATATGATGTTTCTGTTTTCTTTGAAGGTAAAGCTATACCAAACTTTTCGTAATTTTTATAGGGAGTCGTAAGCTGTACTGAAACTCCTGTCTGAGATAATAGCTCCTGATAAGTATTATAGATAAAATATTCTCCAATAGAATTTCGATAAAAATTATCCAGTAATTTTATCCCATCATTTTTTTCGATTTCCGTCACGGAATAATCAGTCTTTACTTCAGAGAGAATCTGACCGGATGAATTATACTTTTTTGAGAAATAAGCTGTCCTCTCAGATAATCAAGATTCGGAATGCTAATAACCGGGGGTTGAAGCGCCAGACTTCCTGATTGGGAAAATCAAGAGGTGATCTGAACTGATATAATGTGCTGCCATTATCGATCATGCTATTATTAGCTCCTTTTACAATTTGCTTTACTCTAACATATTTATATCCTACATCGGAGCCCTGTGTCTTTTCAACAGGGATAATATTAAAATTTGTTGTTATTTCAAAGTCAGCCTTATAAAAAATATCTGCACCACTCACCTTGTTTTTATAGGTATAGCTGTCAAAATAACTTGTTATAGGTTCTGGAAATACTAGTGAACCACTGCTTTTTTGAGGAGATTCAATATCCCTGTAATCATACACAAACTCCTTTGCAGGGGTTGTAGATCCAGGAGTGTCAAAGTAACTAATACCATTACTCCTTAACCCTCCGCCGTTTTTTTTAATTTGATTGATAAAAACGTCTTCTGATGTGGTTGCTGAGAAAGTATCAGTTATATCTTCCTGAATAGATGGATAATAACTCCCTTCCAATGAAGCAAAATAAGTTCCCGGTTCAAGATAAATATTAGCTGTATAATCAGAGATAATTACTCCATCAGGGTTTACTGTAGATACCTCACAAGCTGGAGGCTGAGGTACATTACAGGTTTGGTTACCGTCCCCTTTTTGATAAACCTCAACAAAAGTATTAGTACCTGTCTTTTTGTAAATTTTGAAGATCCAGTTATAATAAATCAGATTACCGATCATAGAATGTATTTTAACATTCTGTGCACTGTTTACCGTAAAAAAGGATTGTTTAGCCCCGCCAAATGTTCCGAAATGAATAGGAACCTCATTAATCTGCTTTGTCCAATATCCTGCTACATCTTGCATGGATGCCCCTCCATAAAAATGACTGTAGTCATTTGAGCCAAAATCAAAAATTACTTTTCCTTTAGTAGGATAGGTTATGGATTTAATAACATCATTAGTTATATCGGTAGGATTTCTTTTATAATATCCCCAATTGTCTTTACTTAGATATCCCTGGCTTTTATAATAATCTATAATATATTCCTCATTTTGATTGCCCGGAGATGTTTTAATTACTTTATTGAGCACCATTTTTTTAATGAGCTTACCTCATTTTCTGGTTGATAGATGGTATCCGAATATCCATAATCAAAAATATATTTGTCGATATACTGCCCTGGAGTCTGTCTAGAATAATTGGTCTGAATGGATTTAAGCTTATACAGTTCCCCAGGTTGAATGTAATTCGAATCCATTCTGCCTTTTTCATAATTTAAGGTTATATTCCCTTTACCTACAATTTCTATACTTGTTAAAAGCTTTGTATTGGTTGTATTATAAATAGTTTGAGTTTCTATAGCTCCCGGCATATTTCCATCTGGGTTTCCGCTTGTATTTGCACCGGTAATATA
The DNA here is from genome assembly GCF_036631475.1 of Chryseobacterium sp. 1B4. Lineage (NCBI taxonomy): Bacteria > Pseudomonadati > Bacteroidota > Flavobacteriia > Flavobacteriales > Weeksellaceae > Chryseobacterium > Chryseobacterium sp. 1B4. Next base: position 236,882 of record NZ_JAPNUF010000003.1, on the reverse strand, counting down.
ATTTACATTTTTTGCATTTCTGACAGTTTTGGTAGTGGGCTCCTGAAACTTAACTTCACAAGAAAGATCGTAATTAAACAAAGCTAAAGCTACATTATTCTGATCTGTAATTTTAGTAAGATGAAAGGAAGACCAATAATCATCTATTTCAAGGTTACCATCAATTTCAGAGGTTCCTGTTGTCAATCCTGTTTTTATATTGTTAATTGACTTTTGAGACCTTTCCATAGAACTAAAAATATACCTAATCCCTTTGTCATCTACAATGGTAAAAGAACTAACTACTCCGGCAGGGTCATTCTCAAATCGTATCTGAAGGTTGTTTTTGTCCAGTTTTTCTGCTTTATAATTTCCTGAAGCATCTTTTACAATATAAAATCTTCCGGAATATCCCATAAAGTTATATTGAAATAAGTCATACTCTGTATCATATCTTCCTAACCCGGCAAAAAATGAATAATCATCCATGTTGATTGTCTCATTATTCAAAAGTTTGTAAGTTGGATTATAGGTATGATTGTAAATTCCAAATTTTGATTTGGGAGGACTAGAGAATGCAATAACCCTGTCTTTTTCATCAACACCTCCGCCTCTGATTGTTTTGGAAATTGTTCCTCCTGCAATCAGGTTCCAGCCAAGACCGGCTTCTCCGGCTTTATCATCCGGTTTAGCACTCAATGGGTGGTATTTGAGCTGCATTGCAATAGATACTTCAGAATCAGTAGTTGGAATAGAAAAAAGCGGAATACTGATGTCTGGAATTCCGGTATAGTAACTTACAGGCACCTCTTCAAATTTCATCAGATTGTTGGATGTAGGAGCAGGCGTAAATATTTTATTAATATCACCTACATAGCTTTTAGCTGCATTTCCTCCTGAGGAAGCCTGCCCATGAAGTGCCGTCCCCCAAATGGTTGCTAATGCAATGACAGCTATTATATTCTTTTTCATCGTGTATTTATTTCTTAATTAGTTTGGCATTCGCCGTTTTGTTGTTATCCGTTTTTATCGTCACCAGATAAGCCCCTTGTACCAAAGCCTGGGTATTGATTTTTGTTACGTTGTTTTTGGTTTTAACACTCTGAAGCTGCCTTCCACTCATGTCATACAACAGAATATCTGCATCCTTAAAATCAAAGCCAATTTCTATGTAAGCATAATCGGATACAGGATTCGGATAGATTTTGATGTCGTATTTTTCAATGAGCTGATCAACCTGCTTGTCTCCCAGCTTGACGATCTTCCAGTTTTCTTTGCCCAGTTCTTCTGCGCTGGTTCCGGCCAGAACAATAGAGCCGTCTCTGTTCAGCTTTACATCGGAAAGCCTTTCTTCTTTCTTTCCGGATTCTCCTTTGACGTGTTTTCTCCATGATTCGTTCCCTAACTGGTCAGTATACAATAACCAAAACGTCTCATCATCAGTTTCTACTCTTCCTTCTGCCTGCGTGTAACCTCCCAGCAGAATGCCTTTAGACTCCCCGCTTATTACATTCATTCCCATCAGGATATCACGGTTACCCAAATTGTAAGACTTCTGCCACTGTTCATCGCCTCTTTCATTCAAGGAAATCAGCCAAAGGTCTGTTCCTTCTTCAATCCCTACGGTTTTATTTCCTGACCTTTCCGATCTGGATTCCCCGCCAATGATAAAGCCGGTTGAAGTTAAAGCAAGGGTTCTCAAATGATCATCACCTTTTCCTCCGAAATTCTTTTCCCATTCCACTTTTCCGTTTTTGTCAAGCTTTACGATCCAGTAGTCGCCTTCGCCAAAGTTGTCGCTCTGCTTTGAGGTTGCAGATAACAGGTTATAGGTTGCAGGTTTATCAGTCGAAGTATTAGTGTTGATCGTTGATTGCTGATTATTCGTTTTAACAGATGAACTTCTCGAATAAATACCCAGTAATGCTCCTCCGTCTTTGGTTGGAATCATTTTCTCTACTTCATCCAAACCTTTTCCTCCTAAAATTACCTGTGAGAGTTCTTTTCCGTCTTTGTCCAGTTTTGTGATCAGAACATCTTTGGAGCCATATCCTTTTGAAGAGCCCTGTACGTTTCCGGCAACAAAGAATCCTTGATCTGTAGCCTGAATCACAGCTCTTGCTTCTTCATCTGCTGAAGTTCCTAGTGTTTTCTGCCATAATTCATCCCCGAATTCATTGATTCTGACCAGCCAGATATCTGATCCTCCTTTGGAATCCTCTTTTTTATCCAACCCTTTTCCTGAATAGCTGGTACCAGCCAGAAGAAATCCGCCATCCTGCGTGGTAACCGTTGCTGACAGATAATCATGGTTTTGTCCTGAGAAATATTTTTCCCAGACCTCTTCACCCTGCTGGTTCAGTTTGATAAGATGAAAATCGTAACCGTTGTTCTGCTTGCTTCCAGCCTCCGGTTTCCCGCTTCCTGACTGTATAGAACTTCCGGTGATAAGATATTGCTGATCAATGGTTGTGGTAACCTGGCTTAGAAAATCCTGCGTAGAGGACTTTATATCTTTCTGCCAGAGTATCTCCTGAGCAGATATGCCCGTAATAGTGCATAGAGATAATGCACACATGTAGAGTTTTTTCATACTTGTGTTATTAATGTTAAGTAAATGTTGATTGATGTATTGTGTATATAGAAATACACAAATTGTATAGTCGAATTATTGTTTCATAGTTATGTTTTTTAATGTGTTCAAAATTAAGGGTTTTTAATCTTCACCCCTAAGTAATTTTTATTAACTTTCTTTAACAAAACAAAGATACCTCTGCAAAGCGACGAAACCTGTCGTGTTATATTTTATATTAAGAAATTCCAAAGAAGCTGTGAAATACTATTGAATTTATATCATCTTATAAAAATGCTCATAGTTATTTTTCAACTTCAATATTTGGAATATTTTATATCACAATTACGAAAGTAAAGTAGTTTCTGATTAACTACAATTTTTTAGTTATGATTTTTTCATATCACTTAAATATCTCATTTTTAACCCTTAATAGATTTAAATTATTTTCAATTGAACCCATGCCCTATAATATTTTTCAGTCAAATATTTTAGTTATGTAAAAACAACAGAACTTTGTTTATACTGATAAATCAAAATCGGCTGCCCTTTGGGCAGCCGATTCTATTATCTAAAAAATTATTTTCTATAGATCAAACCTATCCAGATTCATCACCTTCGTCCATGCAGTCACAAAATCTTTGACAAATTTGTTTTGTGCATCGGAGCTTCCGTATACCTCAGCGATTGCTCTCAATTCAGAATTGGATCCAAAGACAAGATCAGCGCGGGTTGCTGTCCATTTTGGCTGGCCGGTTGAGCGGTCACTTCCTATATACAGTTCTTTATCATCCGACATTGCTTTCCACTGAGTACTCATGTCTAAAAGATTTACAAAGAAATCGTTGGTAAGAACGCCCGGACGGCTGGTGAAGATACCATGTTTAGAGCCGTCAAAATTTGTATCCAAAGCACGCATTCCTCCTATCAATACGGTCAGTTCCGGTGCCGTAAGCGTTAATAATTGTGCCTTATCAATCAGTAAGGATTCTGTAGATACTGCGTATTTTCTTTTCAGATAATTACGGAATCCGTCAGCAGCAGGTTCAAGATAGTTCATAGATTCTACATCCGTCTGCTCCTGCAAAGCATCCATTCTTCCGGGGGCAAAAGGAACTTTCACATCCTGGCCTGCGTTTCTTGCAGCCGCTTCAACAGCGGCATTACCTGCTAAAACGATCAGATCGGCTAATGATATTTTCTTACCTCCGCTTTGGGAATCATTGAACTCTTTTTGAATTCCTTCCAGAACACCTAATACTTTATTCAATTGTGAAGGATTGTTGACCTCCCAGTTTCTCTGAGGTTCAAGTCTGATTCTGGCTCCGTTGGCACCACCACGCTTGTCACTTCCTCTGAAAGTAGAAGCTGAAGCCCACGCTGTAGATACCAGTTCGGAAATACTCAATCCGGAGTTCAGTATTTTTGATTTTAATGCTTCTGCATCATTTTCATCTACCAGTTCGTGATCCACTTTAGGGATAGGATCCTGCCAGATCAGCTCTTCCTGTGGAACATCGGGTCCCAGATAACGGGCACGCGGTCCCATATCTCTGTGGGTAAGCTTGAACCATGCCCTTGCAAATGCATCAGCAAACGCCTCAGGGTTTTCATAAAAATGTCTTGAAATTTTTTCGTAAACAGGATCAAATCTTAAAGAAAGATCTGTTGTAAGCATTGTCGGCCTATGCTTTTTAGAAGAATCAAATGCATCAGGGATGATTTCAGCACCGTCTTTGGCTACCCATTGGTGAGCGCCCGCAGGGCTTTTTGTCAGTTCCCATTCATTTTCAAAAAGATTTTTAAAGAAATAATTACTCCATTGAGTCGGAGTTTCTGTCCAGGTTACTTCCAGACCGCTGGAAATGGCATCCCTTCCGCTTCCTGATTTATAAGTACTTGCCCATCCTAGCCCCTGAAGCTCTATTCCTGCACCTTCCGGTTCTTTACCTACATGATCTGCAGGCCCCGCTCCATGTGTTTTACCAAAAGTATGTCCTCCGGCAATCAAAGCAACAGTTTCTTCATCATTCATCGCCATACGTCCGAAAGTGTCACGGATATCTTTAGCCGCTGCAATCGGGTCCGGGTTTCCATCCGGGCCTTCCGGGTTTACATAAATAAGCCCCATCTGTACGGCAGCCAATGGATTTTCAAGATTTCTTGAATGAATATCCCCATCTGCATTATCATCTGTAGGAAGAACAGCTGACTGTCCTTCTACCACTCCTTCTGAGCCATGAGCATAACGTAAATCACCGCCGAGCCATGTTTTTTCTGATCCCCAATACACATCGGAATCCGGTTCCCATACGTCTGCACGTCCTCCGGCAAATCCGAATGTTTTAAAGCCCATCGATTCAAGAGCAACGTTTCCGGTAAGAATTAAAAGGTCGGCCCAGGAAATGTTCCTGCCATATTTTTGCTTGATCGGCCAAAGTAATCTTCTGGCTTTATCCAGGCTCACGTTATCCGGCCAGCTGTTTAACGGTGCAAAGCGTTGCTGCCCTGCTCCTGCTCCTCCTCTTCCGTCACCTACACGATACGTTCCCGCACTGTGCCAGGCCATACGGATAAAAAGCGGACCATAATGCCCGAAATCCGCCGGCCACCAATCCTGTGAATCTGTCATCAATGCGTGAAGGTCTTTTTTTACAGCCTCCAGATCAAGGCTTTCAAATGCTTTGGCATAGTCAAAATCCTTATCCATAGGATCAGAGAGGGAAGAATGCTGACGAAGCAGATCTACTCTAAGCTGATCAGGCCACCAATCAGAATTTTTGGTTCCGCCTCCGGCTACATTATTCTTCTTCATGGTTCCGTTATGAAACGGGCATTTGCTGATGTCATTCAAATCTTTTTCCATTGTCGTTTATTTTATGTTGATTAATTCAGTTACATTCTCTGTTGTAAGAACATCACAAACCTACAACGTTTAAATAATAAATACAATCTATTAATTTTTATTTCAATGATAGTTAAAAACTATAAATGAATTCTTCCAACTGCATTAAACCTAAGATATAATTGTGGTATTAAGTTAATCATTTTTTAAATTCACTGGGTTGGCTCTGCTCTATTTAGAATAACTCAATGTAAGAGAAAAAGCGGGAAGAAGGAAGGAGGAAGCTGGAAGTTATAACAGACAAAAAATATCCTCAGCACATTTGTATAAATGAATAGGAAATTAATAGTTAAATAAAAACTGACCCCGTAAGTTTTCTCTGCTCACAACTTCCAGCCAAAGCATAAAAAAATTAACTACCTTTATATTTACCAAAATATGAACACCTGCTATGAAAAAAATAATTGTAGTCATTCTCGTTGCCTTTATCATCATTCAATTCTTCCCCATTGATAAGACCAATCCGCCGCTCACACCCGGCATGGATTTTCTGAAAATAAAAAATACTCCGGAAAAAATTGCCCGTACCATCAGGACTTCATGTTATGACTGCCATTCCAACGAAACAGCATATCCATGGTATGCCAATATTTCCCCTGCATCATGGTGGGTAAAAAATCACATTGATGAAGGCAGAAAAAGTCTTAATTTTTCTACCTTTGCAGTCTATGAACCTCAAAGACAGCTTCATAAACTGGATGAATGCATAGAAATGGTTGAAAAGAAAGAAATGCCGCTTGAATCTTATTATATAGGGCATCAGAATGCCAAACTTTCGGATGAACAGCGTACAGATCTTATTCAATATTTCAAAAAGGTAAAGGAGGATACTGAGAGAGGAATCATGTTTAATAAATAAAGTTGTGGAAAACTGGGAAAATAAACATATTGTATTTTTTGACGGAGACTGTGGTGTCTGTAATTTCTGGGTGCAGTGGATTCTGGAGCGGGACAGGAAAGACCTGTTTATGTTTGCTTCTCTTCAGTCTGAATTCGGACAGCAGTTTTTATCCGAAAGGGGGCTGGATACTCATGTATTCAATACCATGTACCTCTGGAAACCGGGAAAATATTATCTGATTAAATCAAGAGCGATATTCCAGATTGCCAAACTCTTAGGAGGAATATACTCCCTCGCTTTTTTAGGTAAAATCATTCCTAAGTTCCTGAGTGACAAGGCCTACGATCTTGTTTCAAAAAACAGAATGAAGCTGGCCAATCAGAAGTGTTATCTGCCTGATCAGCACCAGAGAAAGAAGTTTATTCAGGTGTAATTTATCTTACAGAAAAATATCATTCCGTAAGAACTTCTTGCAACCCATTAAAATAGGTTGTATAGATTTCTACGGAATGACAAGCTTAGTGGATAATAACAAGCTGGGATTAGTGATAAAACTAATTTTCACCACATTCATTACTCATTACTTATAGATTAAGTGACCAGACGGAATAAGAATTTGGCGGGCACTGGATTTTCACCCATTTATCTCCCTGAGTGGTCGGATACCAGCTTGAATTCCCTGTAAAATCTTTGATCTGCTGACTGCTCCAGTTGGTTTCCACCCATCTTTCCTGCCAGCTTGATGAAGTATTGATATAAACAACAAGTCCCGGATTACCATTATATCCGTTTCTTCTTGCTATATATTCATCATTATCGGTATACAGAATAGAAGTTGTTCCGGTAGCTTTATTATTGTGAATCCAGATCAGGTTGTTAAGTCTTTCTTTGTTCAGCCATTCTTCATAATCCCTGTAAAAAATAGTCGGATATCCTTCATGGGTCAGAATGTAAGCATATGCCGGCATTTTATTGTAGATGATATCTGTATCATGATTGGCTACGAAAGTGACTGCTTTGTAAGGGTTTCTTTTCCACATCATATCATCATTCAGAACATTTAAGTTTCCGTTGTCAAAAGCTTCATCCATTTTATAATAAGCGGCAAAATCAAATACAGAACTGTTGGCATTACTGGACCACCAATCCAGTGTATTCACGTTGGAATCCCATAGCTCGCCTACAGAGAATCCTCCAACTTTAGAGTTCCATGTATTGACAACCCACGGGCCAAAACCTTTGACATAATCAAACCTCCAGCCATCAAATTTCATCACGTTTTTATAATATTTGGCAACAGAATCATCCCTTCCCCAAAGCCAGTCCTGCACATGAGGATTGGCATGGCACAGATCCGGGAAACCGCCAAAAGCTCCTTCATCATTATTTCCGTAGGCATTTTTATAAAAATCATTATAGTTTCTCTGGAATTTTCCTGAGGCCACTCCCGAAAAATCCGTCCAGGTATTGGTTCCGGTAAAAGGATTGGCTTCGGATTGTCCGCCGCTGTTATGATTGATCACAATATCTGCATACACCTGCATATTTTCATCATGTGCTTTGGTAATTAGTGCTTCCAGTTCGGCTCTTGACCCGAAACGGGTTTCTACACTTCCATTCTGATTAAAGTTTCCAAAATCATAATAATCTGTTGGATCATACCCCATAGAGTAAGCTCCGTTTTGTGCTTTTGATGCGGGAGGCAGCCATACAGCCCCAATTCCTGCATTGGACCACGCTGTCAGTTTATCCTTAACAGTATTCCACCAGTTTCCGCCATCAGGAACATCCCAGTAAAAGCCCTGCATCAGCACTCCGCCACCGGGCCCGGCAATAAATTTACTTTGTACAGAGCCTGAACCGCTTCCTGTACTGAAAGGCCGCCCGTCATGGTTCGTTACATTTACCGTTTTATTGTGGACCTCTTCCTTTTTGGAAGGTTCCATTGTTAATTCATCACTGTTCCGGCATGAGTGAGCAAACGCTAAAGCCAGCAGGGAAAGGAAAAAATATGTTTTTTTCATCGCAATAATTAATTATGAATCTATTAAACAAGATACAATTTTATTAAAAACAAATTCAAATGAATGGGAAATATTTTAATTTTCGATAATAAATCAGAAAGAAAGACATTTAAATTTTTCATTAAAAAATCATAAAATTTTAATATTCTCGAAACAATTTTTCTTTTAATCCATATATTTGCATACTATGGAATATAACACCCAAAAAACTCAGCTTCATATGCCGGAATACGGCAGAATTATACAACAGTTGGTTGAGCGCTGTAAAGAACTTCCTACCAAAGAGGAAAGGAATGAAATGGCTATGGCAATCATCGATTTTATGGGTCAGAGAAACCCGCAGCTTCGCGACGAAGAAAATTATAAACATAAACTTTGGGATCATCTTTTTATTCTTGCAGATTATGATCTGGATGTAGAATCTCCCTATCCGTTTCCTACCAGAGAACAACTGGCGGAAAGACCTAAAAGAATGGAATATCCAAAACTTCAGGGTGACTTTAAGTTTTACGGAAAAAGTATTCTTCAACTGATAGAAAAAGCAATTGAACTTGAAACAGGAGAAGAAAAAGAGGCTCTTATTGAAGTGATTGCCAACAATATGAAGAAGTCTTACAATGTTTATAATAAGGAACATGTGACGGATGATGTGATTTTCCGCCACCTGAAAGAACTGTCTGAAAACAGGTTGGATCTTACCGGAATAGATTCTCTTGAAAAAGTAAAATCTATTACACCAATAATAACAACAACCGAAATAATAACAATAACAACAGGAACAACAGCAATAATAAGAACAATAACCAGCCCAACAAAAGAAGGCATAATAACAATCATAAAAACAGAAAATAATGAGTGGAACATTTCAAATAAGAGGAGGAAAAAGACTGCAGGGTGAAATAACTCCACAAGGAGCCAAAAATGAGGCTCTACAAATTTTATGTGCGGTTCTCCTGACGGACGAAGAAGTAAGAATCAAAAACATTCCGGATATTCATGATGTGAACAGACTGATTGAAATTCTTGGAGATTTTGGGGTAAAAGTTACGAAAAACGGACAGGGAGATTATACTTTCAAAGCAGATCAGGTAAATTTTGATTATATAAAATCCAGCGAATTCAAAAAAGACGGAGCAAAATTACGGGGATCGATTATGCTGATGGGGCCAATGCTTGCCCGTTATGGAGAAGCTTATATGCCGACTCCGGGAGGTGATAAAATCGGGAGAAGAAGACTGGACACCCACTTCCAGGGACTTGTTGAATTAGGTGCTGAATTTAATTATGATGAAGAAGAATATTTCTACTCTTTAAAAGCTAAAGAATTAATAGGAAAATTTATCTTACTTGAAGAAGCTTCTGTAACCGGAACTGCCAATATTGTCATGGCAGCTGCTTTGGCAAAAGGTAAAACAAGAATCTACAACGCTGCCTGCGAACCTTATCTTCAGCAATTGTGTAAAATGCTGAACAGAATGGGAGCTAATATTTCGGGTATAGGTTCCAACCTCCTTACCATTGAAGGAGTAGATTATCTGAGAGGAACTGAGCACACGATGCTTCCGGATATGGTTGAAATCGGATCCTGGATTGGTCTTGCAGCGATGACAAAGTCTGAAATTACCATCAAAAATGTAAACTGGAACCAGCTTGGTGTTATCCCGAACACATTCAGAAAATTGGGGATCCAGCTGGAGCAGAGCAATGATGATATTTATATTCCTGCTCAGGAGCATTATAAAATCCAGAAATTTATTGACGGATCTATTCTGACTATTTCGGATGCCCCGTGGCCAGGATTTACACCGGATTTATTGTCTATTATTTTAGTAGTGGCTACCCAGGCAAAAGGAAGTATTCTGGTTCATCAGAAAATGTTTGAATCCAGGTTATTTTTTGTTGATAAATTAATCGACATGGGAGCCCAGATCATTTTATGTGATCCGCACAGAGCTACCGTAATCGGATTGAACCAGGAAGCGCCGTTAAGAGGAACCACAATGGTTTCCCCGGATATCAGAGCCGGAAATGCACTTCTTATTGCTGCGCTTTCAGCAGAAGGAAAATCAATTATCCACAACATCGAGCAAATCGACAGAGGATACGAAAATATCGATGGCAGGCTAAGAGCTATTGGTGCTGACATCGAGAGAATTTAAAATTATTTATTGAATACAAAAGCGTTCGGAATATTCTGAACGCTTTTTTTATTTGGCTATTTTCTTTTTTTACCACTCCGTCAAAAATTCTTTGAATTTTCAATACTCCTCCAGAGGAGAGGAATACTCCCCATCAAACAGTGATCATCAACTCTATATTGGTTTTCAAATAACTTTAAATAAAAAGTGCCCGGTAAAAGAACCGGACACTTTGGGTAATTAAAACTATATGAATCTCACTTAAAAATATGTTCTGCAGGTATATTCTACCGTCGTATTGATAAGTTTATTTTTATTCAGATAGACCTCAAGCAGCTGAAAGTCTTCTGAACTGACATTAATATATAACTGTACGGAACCAAAACTATATCCGTTCACATACTCTACATTAGCAGATAACACTCTATGACAGATACCTAATTGATTATAGATGGTGTTCATCAAATGCTCAAATTTCATTTTGCCATTCAACTCTATTTCCAGTAACAATTCTTTTTTAGGCAGGTTTATTTTGTTTTGTAAAACCTGCAGGCCGGGATTAGGTGTAACCATCGCTAAACATTTTTGGGTTAAACATTATCAGATCATATCGCGCTCTGCATTTAAATCTGTGACAAAAATATAAAAAAATATTAGTCCACCAAATTAGTAGACTAATATTTTTAAAAATTTAACATAAAAAAAGAAGCCTCTTCAGCTTCTCTATGTTTTTTAAAGGGTTCCTATCCTTTCGAGTTTCTCAGAACCTGCGAGCCCATTGGGGTTACAACCGGGCTCTCCTTCAGGAACTTTCAGTTTTTTCTTAGTATAAAATTCTTCCCAGAATGTATTCGTTTTTCCTGTTTTGGGATCAATAAAAGTCATAGGTTCCAATTTAAAAATATGTTCTTCACGAAAAGCTCTTTCCACAAAATCCGAACAGTAATATGAGTTTTCATCCAGAATGTAATTAAAATTATAAGGTTTTCCCAGCATGGAGTGTGCTTTTTTAACAGCTTCAGGAATGGCTTTCCGGTATTCCGGTTTTAAACGGTAAACCATCACCTCCTGCCCTTCTTCTTTCTGATCTTTTATAAAATCATTCAGGTTCTGTTTTTGTGAACCGTCCTTTGGAGCAGCATGCAGGACATAAAAACGGCTGCCTTCTTTTTCAAGAATTCCTATATGATCAAATGAAGCAGACTTTTGTTTTTGAGTGACGTTATTGATGGCCCCGGATAGTCCGGATTCTTTTGCCGTAACAAAAAGAAGATCTCCGTTTTTGAGCTGTACCGTTCCGGGAGAATTGCTTTTACATTGAGCCAATATGACCAATAAACAGAACCAAAATCCTGTAACTGTAATTTTTTTACTTTTTTTCTGAAAGACATTGTAAATTCTGACATCTGATTATACTTCCGGAATCAAAATTACAAAATAGAATTCATTACATTTGTGGGAATATTGACGTATTCTTCCTATCAACCCCAAACATTTTCAATATTCTCATGCCACATATTTTATTAGTTGAAGACGACGACAGACTTTCAAAATTGATTGCAAAAGGATTCCAGGAAGCTCAGTTTGAGGTTACTGTGGCTTATGATGGAATCGCAGGTATGAAACTGGCCCTGCAGAATCATTTTGATCTGATTGTAACGGATATTGTACTGCCCAAAAAAGATGGACTTGAATTTTGCAGTGAGATCAAAACTCTAAAACCCGATCTTCCTGTCATTATGCTTACCGCGCTGGGAACTACTGATGATAAACTGGAAGGGTTTGATGCCGGAGCGGATGATTACCTCACCAAGCCTTTTGAAATGCGGGAACTGGTGGCAAGAATCAAAGTACTCCTGAAACGCTTTTCACAACAGAGACATCAGAAGGTTTTTATACTGAGATATGACGGTATTGAGATGAACCTGGAGCAGAAAACAGTAAGCAGAGATCGTTTCCCGATCAAGTTAACGCCCAAAGAGTTTAATCTTCTGAAATTTATGCTTGAAAATTCAGAAAGAGTTCTTTCCCGAAGTGAAATTGCAGAGAAAGTATGGGAAACCCATTTTGATACCGGAACCAATTTTATTGATGTCTATATTAATTACCTCCGGAAGAAAATTGACAAAGATTTTGCAACCAAACTTATTCACACCAAGGCCGGCATGGGATTTATTCTGAAGAAAATTACGAATCAAGCATTGTGCAATAATGATGGAAATAAACTAAAAATATTCGGATGAAAATCAGGACCCGGCTTACGCTGCTTTTTACCTTAATCACTGCAATGCTTGTAAGTGTTTACAGCATTTCGATTTATTATTCATCCAAGGAAGCAAGAGAGCAATCTTTTTACAGCGAACTCCGGAATGAAGCCATCGCCAAAGCAGACCTGTTTTTCAGAAGTTCATTACCTGAGCAGGAAATGCATAAGCTCTATCAAAACAATACCAGAACACTGAATGAGGTTCAGGTAGCAATTTATGATAGTAATAAGCAATTGGTTTATCATGATGATGCCAGGGTAGATTATGTAAAGGAAACCCCTGAAATGCTTTCACAGATATTCCGGAAAAAAAGAATCAGTTTCTTTTTAAATGATCTGCAGGTCATCGGAATGGTGTATCATTATGAAGGAAAATCTTATGCTGTAACGGCCGCGGCTTATGACAAATACGGATACGAATATCTCACACATCTTTTAACCATCAGTATTGTTTCCTTTTTCAGTATTCTGATCCTGATCTATCTTTCAGGAATATTCCTTTCCAAAAAGCATTGAGCCCGCTCAGTGAGATGGTAAATCAGATCAAAAAGATGACTGCCGGAAAATTACAGCTGCGCCTGAAAACAACGAAAGAAAAAGATGAGCTTAATGAACTGGCCCAAAACTTCAACGGAATGCTGGAGCGGCTTGAAAATTCCTTTGATTCACAAAAACATTTCGTAGCCAATATTTCACACGAACTGAGAACCCCTCTATCAGCCATTATTACAGAACTTGAACTGGCTTCCGAAAAGGATAAAACCAAAGAAGAATATCAGGAAACCATCCGATATGCGCTGGAAGATGCCCGAAATATGGTAAAGCTTTCCAACAGTCTGATGGATCTTGCCAAAGCGAGCTATGATCCCAATGAAATCAGTTTTTCTGAAGTACGCCTGGATGAAGTTCTCCTGGAGTCTTATACCAAAACAATAAAAGAAAATTCAGAATATAAAGTTTCACTGAACATAGAAGATTCAGTAGAAGAACATCAGCTTATCATCCAGGGAAATGAATACCTTCTGCAGGTTGCTTTTAATAATCTTATTGATAATGCCTGCAAATATTCACCGGAACATACCTGCCTGATTGACGTGAGCGCTCACTCCAAGACTCTTACCATCAGTTTCAGCAATACAGGAAATATCATTTCTAAAGAAGATTTACAGCATATTTTCAAGCCATTTTACAGAAGTGAAACCTCCAGGCAGGAAAAAGGGCATGGAATAGGATTATTTCTTACTGAAAAGATCATTAATCTTCACCATGCAAGAATCAACGTTGTATCAGAATACGATGAGACTGTTTTCACAGTGATATTTGATATTATATAACCTTCTGAAGAGACAGGGTTCATTACCTTTTTTTGCGCTGAGAACAGATATTCACGATAAAAACCATACTGCTGGTCACAAAAGGTATAATGTGTAAAAAATGTCTGAATAAAAGAGTTCCGGAATTTTCTCTTCTGCTATACTTTGTATGCCCAAACCAACGAAAAAAAGTGAGATCAGAAGCAGGACAAGCTGTATTTTCCAATGTATTCTTATCATGGGACAAATCTTTAATGATCAGATGCTCTGCTAAAAACTGTTGTTCCTATACTTGCAGCAATCACACAGGCAATAGAAATCCACTGTAAAAAAGATAATTTTTCAGCAAGGAAAACCAATCCTGAAAGTGCCGCAAATGCAGGTTCCAGACTCATCAGAATACTGAAAGTTTTAGCCGGAAGTCTTTTCAAAGCCATAATTTCCAAAGAAAACGGCAAGGCACTTGAAAGAATAGCCACACCAAGACCTTTCACAAAAATAGCCGGGGTCAGGTTGAAAACAGCACCATCCCATATTGTAAAAGGAATAATTACCAGACTCGCAAATATCATTCCTGTCGTTACAGCATCCTTTCCGTCCATTATTTTAGAAACCTTCCCTCCCATTATGATATAAACAGCCCAGAACATTCCAGCCAGAAAAGCCAATCCAAGACCTATTAAATCTACATGGTCATTATGCCACGGAACGATCAGTAAGATTCCCGCACAAGCCAGCAAAGCCCATACTACATCCAGCAGCTTACGGGATAAAGCCAATGCAAGAAATAAGGGCCCCGCAAATTCCACAGTCACGGCCAGCCCCAATGGAATCCTTTGAATAGCCATATAAAAAATAAGGTTCATTGCTGCCAGCCCGATTCCGTATATGGCACAATATTGCCACTTCTGTCTGTTAAATGTTAAAAATTTCGGACGGTTAATCAAAGTAAGCAGCACCGCTGAAAGTACAATCCTTAAAGTAACAGTACCAACAGCCCCTATAGCCGGAAAAAGCTGCTTCGCAATAGACGCCCCTCCCTGCACACAGATAATCGCCAAAAGTGTAGCCGGTATTGCTATATTTGATTTTTTCATGTCTAAATATATCATTCAAAAAATTCTGGAAAGAAGTTTCCGGGATAAACAAACTCTTATTTTATATTGTCAATCATGAAATTTATCATATAAAATAACTGACACCAAATGTATTGATTTTTTAGCTTTTGTAATGGGTACAGTTTTCACTTATCAGTAAGACTTAATAAATAATTATTTTTTATTGCTTTCCTAATGCTCCAAACAAGAATTTATTTTCTCTAATAATTTTCTAATCATATTCTAAAGCTTTTCTAACTGCATAAAACTCCGGCTCTATTTACTTTTGCACAGTAAAAAATAAAGCATATGGACTCAGATCCCTACAGTCATTATCAATCTTAAAAGCTTTAGTTGTACCCACTTTTCCCGTACAGCTGAAAAGCTTATAAAACAGGAAAAGTTATGAATACCTTTGAATTCACCCTTCGTTTACTGACTGCGTTCTGCCTGGGAGCCGGCATTGGCTTCGAAAGACAATGGCGTAAAAAGAATGCAGGTCTCCGTACCAACACTCTTGTATGCCTCGGCTCTGCAGCTTTCGTATTGATAGCCATCAGAATTGGTGGTGATGCAGCCGGAAGAATTACCTCTTATATTGTCAGTGGAATCGGTTTTCTCGGCGGCGGCGTTATTATGAAAGACGGCCTTACCGTGAGAGGGCTCAATACGGCAGCCACATTATGGTGCTCTGCAGCCATAGGTGCATTGTGTGCACTCGGATATCCTAAAGAAGCCCTTATTACAGTTTTCTTCATCATCTCCACCAATATATTCCTGAGACCCACTTTATCCTCCAAAAAAGAAGCAAGGAGCAAAAAACTGCTCAACACCAGGAAAAACAATACAGAAAAAATAAAAATCAGCAAAAGCACTCAATTGTTTTAAGAACATGAAAAAAATAATCTTAAGCAGTATAATTCTCTTTGCAGCCTCCTGTAAGGACAATATACCTCAGCAAAGCAACGAACAGGAAATAATGATTCAGGATAATCAGGTCACAATCCCGGAAAATAATCCTGTATTCAAAAAAATTAAAATGCAGACCGTAACGGAGCAGGAACACAGCAACGGTATTATTTCAGCAGGAACAATTCAGGTCATTCCCAATCATTATGCAGAAATTGCAAGTCCCTTTTCCGGAAGAATTACCAAATCCTTTATTCAGCTTGGACAGAATGTTTCTGCCGGAAGCCCGCTTTTTGAAATTCTTTCTTCCGATTATTTTTCAGTTCAGAAGGATTATACAGATGCTGTGAATGATGTACAGCTTGCAGAAAAAATTACAGACGCCAGCAGGATCTGGTCAGACACGGAGTGGGCATTCAAAAAGAGCTGGATGAAGCGGAAACCGATTTTAAAAATAAAAGAACATCTCTTTCCAATGCTTCTTCAGCCTTAAAGGTATATAACAGCAAAGGCGGAGGTATAGGAAGTCCGCTTGTAGTAAGAGCTCCCATTAACGGAGAAATTATTTCCAACAGAATTGTAAACGGCCAATATCTGAAGGGAGATGCAGATCCGGTGATAATGATCGCCGAATTATCAAAAGTCTGGATTTCGGGTGATGTAAAGGAAAAGGACATCCGCTTTGTCAACACAGGAGATCAGGTTACCGTAAAAGTAAGTGCCTATCCTGACAGAAATATTACCGGAAAAGTATATCACATCAATGAAGTGGTAGATGAAAACACCCGAAGCATCAAAGTCCTTATTGAATGTGATAACCCAGGCCGGAAACTAAAGCCGGGAATGTACGCTACAGTTAATTTTTCAACAGTTCCTGAAAAAGCCGTGATGATTCCCGTATCAGCCTTAATGCTGCAGGACAGCTCTCAATATGTGTGGGTAAAAACCGGTAAGAACCAGTTTGCCAAACGTTTTGTGACAACAGGAGAAACCAATCAGGAAACAGTAAGAATCACAGCAGGCTTAAAGCCCGGAGAAATCATCATGACTGAAGGCGGAATTTATATGCCGATGTGAAATAATGTAAATGAAAATTATGAAGAAATTACTTACACTCTCTATACAGAAGAGATGGCTGATGCTTGCCCTCTTCCTTTTACTGGGATTCTTCGGATATTATTCCTGGACCAGATTATCCATAGAAGCCTATCCCGATATTGCAGATGTAACTTCCCAGGTAGTCACACAGGTTCCGGGGCTGGCCGCTGAAGAAGTAGAACAGCAGATCACCATTCCTTTGGAAAGATCACTGAACGGACTTCCCGGAATGCATGTGATGAGAAGCAAAAGTACCTTCGGGCTTTCCATTATCACTATGGTTTTTGATGATGGAATTGATGATTACTGGGCACGGCAGCGTATTCAGGAAAGACTGACGGATGTAGAGCTTCCTTATAATGCACAGCCCGGCCTAGATCCCCTCACCTCTCCCATCGGCGAAGTGTACCGTTATATTATAGAAAGCAATAACCACAGTCTGCGGGAATTGACGGATTTACAAAAATTTGTCATTATTCCCCGTATCAAACAGGTTTCCGGGATTGCTGATGTTACCAATTTCGGAGGGATAACCACCCAGTTTCAGATCGAGCTGGATCCTCATAAGCTTGAACAGTATGGACTTTCTCTTTCAGAAGTAACTGAAACCATTTCCAAAAATAATGTAAGTGCCGGAGGAAGTATGCTTCCCCGCAGAAACCTGGCCTATGTCATCCGTGGAATAGGATTGGTAAAAGATTTAAATGACCTTGGAAAAATTGTAGTCAAAACCCAAAACGGCGTTCCTGTTTTTTTAAATGATGTAGGAAACCTGAAATACGGGAACCTGGAAAGAAAAGGAATTCTCGGCTATACCGACAGAAAACGTAATTATTCTGAAAGTGTGGAAGGAATTGTACTTTTATTAAGGGGACAAAATCCCTCGCAAGTGCTGGCAGGTGTACATGAAGCCATTGAAGAACTGAATAACGAAACACTTCCTCCCGGCGTAAAAATTCATCCTTTTCTTGACAGAACAGATCTTGTAAAAACAACGCTTACCACAGTTTCTCATACCCTTACCGAAGGTATTGTACTGGTTATTATTATCCTGATTGCATTTCTGGGAAGCTGGCGCGGAGCATTGCTGGTAGCAATCACCATTCCGCTTTCTTTATTATTTGCTTTTATATTAATGCATTTTACTGACATTCCAGCCAATCTGCTTTCACTCGGAGCCATTGATTTCGGAATCATTGTGGATGGAGCCATCGTTATGCTGGAAACCATTCTGAAGAAACGGGAAGAGAATCCGGAAGAAGCACTGGAAGAAAAAACCATTACTCAAAGAGTGATTGAAGTAGCCAAGCCTATTTTCTTTTCAACAATTATTATCATCACCGCTTATCTGCCCTTGTTTGCTTTTGAACGGGTAGAGAAAAACTGTTTACCCCCATGGCTTTTACTGTAGGATATGCCCTGTTAGGTGCGCTCGCTGTAGCATTACTTCTGATCCCGGGATTAGCGTATGTTATCTACCGCAAACCACAAAAGATCTATCATAACAAATGGCTGGAAAAACTCGCTGCTGCCTATGGGAAAAGAATAGAAAGAATAATGCAGGCTCCCAAAAGGGTTATTATTCCGATCATTATTGTATTGATATCCTCCGGAATTCTGTCTTACACCGTAGGAAAAGATTTTCTTCCGGAGCTGGATGAAGGTTCTATCTGGCTGCAGGTACAGTTGCCACCGGGAATATCCCTTGCCAAATCGAAAGAAATGAGTGACACCCTGCGGGTCCGTACCCTGAAACATTCAGAAATCACTTATATGATGGTACAGGCGGGCCGGAATGATGATGGTACAGATCCGTGGACAGCCTCTCATTTCGAGGTTTCCATTGGAATAAAACCTTACAGCGAATGGACTTCCGGGAAAACAAAAGCAGACCTCATCAGAGAACTTGCGGCAGATTATAAAGACATGCCGGGATTCACGGTAGGCTTTTCACAACCTATGATTGACGGAGTAATGGATAAAATCTCCGGAGCGCACAGTGAGCTGGTGGTAAAAGTATATGGAGAAGACTTTAAAGAAACCAGGCGTATTGCAGAAGATGTTTTGTCTACCTTGAATAGAATTCCAGGGTCGGCAGACCTTGCCATTGATCAGGAGCCGCCGTTACCCCAGCTGCAGATCATGGCGGACAGGGATAAGATTGCTCAGTATGGTCTGAATGTAGCAGATGTTGCCGGCCTTATTGAAGTGGCATTGGGAGGAAAAGCCATTTCCCAGATTTTTATCGGCAATAAAGTGTATGATATTTCCTGCCGTTACCCAGAAAGCAGCCGCGATACTCCGGATAAAATCGGAAACCAGATGCTGACCTCAGCTTCCGGAGCCAAAATACCACTGTCTCAGGTAGCAGAAGTGAAATTAAGTACGGGTGAAAGTACTATTACCAGAGAAATGAACAAACGGCATCTTACGGTAAAGCTTAACCTGAGGGGCACCGATCTTTCTTCATTCCTGAAAGAAGCCCGGGTTACAATTGAAAAAGATGTACAATACGATCACGAAAAATACCAGATCAAATGGGGCGGACAGTTTGAAAACCAAAACAGGGCTTATTCAAGACTTGCATTTATTGTTCCGCTCGCACTGGCCATTATGTTTCTGTTACTGTATGGTGCATTTGGAGATTTCAGGCAGGCTTTGGTCCTGATGTCTATTGTCCCGCTGGCATTATTTGGCGGAATGCTGGCACTTAATATCCGGGGAATGTCCCTGAACGTCTCTTCAGCGGTAGGATTTATTGCCTTATTCGGAGTTGCGATCCAGAACGGTGTGATTATGATTTCTCACATCAACGATCTGCGTAAGCAAGGATATGAACTGAAAAAGGCCGCCATCAAAGGGGCAAAAGACCGTTTCAGACCTGTACTGATGACTGCTACGGTTGCTGTAATCGGATTATTTCCGGCATCATTGGCCACAGGAATCGGTTCTGATGTACAGCGCCCACTGGCAACTGTCATTGTTTACGGACTGATGTTCTCCACTGTTTTAACCCTATTTGTACTGCCGGCGATATATTTTATGGCTGAATCCAGAAACGAAAAACAAAATCTAGAATCAGATGAAAATTAGAGTTCACTTTATCATAGTATCCGGCGTATTGCTCAGCATCACAGGTATGAAAGCGCAGGAAAAAGAACTTTTGCCGTTTGAAGAATACCTGAATCTTGTTGGAAGTCAAAATCTAGGCTATGCTTCCCAGAAATACAATGTAAGTATGGCTGAAGCTGCTATCCAGACCGCCCATATGTTTCCTGATCCTCAATTGGAAACGGAAACCACCAATAACGGTGTGAATCAAAATATGGGGTATGTGTACGGGGCATCACTTGGCTGGACACTTGAGCTTGGCGGTAAAAGAAAAGCCAGGGTCAATCTGGCCAGAAACCAATCTGAGCTGAGCAAACTACAATTGCAGGATTTCTTCAGGAACCTTCGTGCAGATGCCAGCTTAGGGTATATTGATGCTTTAAAGTCCAGGGCTTTGCTTGAAGTACAGCAGGATTCTTATAAAAACATGCAGCAGCTTGCAAAGTCCGACAGTATCCGCTACAGATTGGGAACCATATCACTCGTGACTTCCAAACAAAGTAAGCTGGAAGCAGCTTCTTTACTCAATGAAGTATATCAGGCTGAAAGTGCAGAACAGCAGGCCCTCACCAGTTTATCTGTATTTCTGGGGGACAGCAAAATTGTGAACAGAGAGGTTGCCGGAAATTTTAATGCCTTCAACAGGGATTTGAGTATTGATGACCTGATTCTCCAGGCCTTGAATGAAAGAGCTGACTTATTAGCCGCCAGACAAAATACCGAGGTTGCCAAAAGCCAGATCAGTCTTGAAAAAGCCAGCCGTGTCATAGACCTTGGCATCAGTGCAGGGGCAGAACGCCACACAGAAGCCATTAACGAAGTTGCACCTTCCCCAACTGTAAATGCAGTAAAAATAGGCATTAGCATTCCCCTGAAATTTTCCAACAAAAGAAATGCAGGATTGAAAATAGCCGAAATGGCCCATTCTCAGGCAGAAATTGAATATAAACAGATAGAGCAAGGGATAAAAGCAGAAGTAATGCAGGCCTATCAGCAGTACACAGCCACCCAGAAACAGCTCAGACAATTCCACAATGGAATGCTTACGGAAGCCCAAAGCATTCTGGAAGGAATCATTTACAGCTATAAAAGAGGAGAAAGCTCTATCCTTGAAGTCCTGAATGCCCAGAGAACCTATAACAATGTAAGGAAAGACTATTATCAGGCTCTTGCAGATAATGCATCCGCTTTGATTGAGCTTGAACGTAAGGCGGGAATCTGGGATATTCATTTTTAACCGGAAGGAAGCTGGAGGATGGAAGTTTACGAAAGCCGATGAATAAATACACATCATTTAATTAATTTTTTAATCTACAATACATACCATCAAACGACAAACATAGATTCTAAAAGCACAACTATAACTTCCAGCTTCAAACTTCCAGCATAAAGAAAGCCCTGAAATCAAATAGATTTCAGGGCCTTTTTTATCTTTTATACTGAGATTCATAAATTCCGATCCAGTCGTCGGGAGTCATTTTCTTACTAAGCTCAGCGAGCAGTTCAAAAGGGATATCTTCTACTTTTTTAAAGCGGATACAGGATTTACCCATGTCCAGCTTCTTTTTGGAATGTTTTGGATATTCTGCCACAAACCAATCGAGAAGTTCCGGTTTCGAATAAAGCCCCATATGGTAAAGCGCTATAAAATTCTTCTGGGAAGCCAGATTAATGAACGGCAGCGGGGTTCCGGGTGCACAATGATATCCTGCAGGAAATGTTGCCAAAGGAACTACCCAGCCTATCATTCCATAATTTGTAGCTTCTTCGAAACCTTTTGGAAGATTGTCATTCACTGTATCAAAAAGTTTTTTAAAAGCCTTTTGTCTTTCTTCAGGAATTTTTGAGATATAATCTTCTATGGAAACTGACTGAATCTGCATATTTTAAATTTTTTCTAAAATACAATTATTTTATAAAATTATAGACATTGAACATCTGAACATCCTTACTGCTCTTTTGAAGGAACATCATTTTATTGACATTCGGAACATACTGAATCATATTTCCATCTGCGAAGCCATAGTTCTGGAAAAAGTTTCTCCCTTTATAATCAAGGCTTACTTCCTGAGGTTTCAGATTGGCAAAATCAAAAACTTTCATAGAAAATCCTGTATTCCCGAATGCTCCTTTCGGATAGAATGCAGAAATATAAAGTTTCTCCCCGGCATCAACAATATGAATTCTTTTTCCTGTAGAAGTTCCCGCAGCCACAAACTGCTTTACCTCACCTTCCTTATTAAACTTGATCAGCATTCCGGCATCCAGGGAATATACAGGATCAGGGAAACGGTTCATTGCTGTAGGCATCGGTATTGTTACTGTCTCCTGCTGTACAGCCATTAAAGTTTCATCTCCTTTTACAATCGTTTTGATGACCTTTACATCACTCATATCTTTGCTTCCGGCTAAATTGGTATTGCTGATCACTGCTTTTCCGGATTTCATATCATAAAACATTACTGTTCCGAAGGTACTTGCACCAATGGTAACCGCAGCGTTTTTTCTTCCAAATGTCACCAGATAATCGCTGTCATTTTTACTGAATGCATATAACTTTTCAGGAATATATTTATCATCAAACGGAAGGTCTTTATCCTCAGTATTCGAAACAAGTTCCAGCTTATAAGATTCCTTCCAGCCTGCTGCTTTTCTCAGCACAACAATTTTCGCGGAGTTAGTCAGTGTCAAAGACTTTTCAACATAATCATTACTTAATGTGATTTCTTTATTCCAAACCGGAGAAAGTGTTCTCAGATCCAGGACCAGAACATCATTCACATTATCTGTTTTTTTGTTGGCATACCTGTCATTGAAGATTGCTGCATATTTACCGTTTTCTGAAAAAAGAACATAAGTGGTTCCTGATTTGTTGGTAGATTCGATGCTGTATTTTGCAATGCTTTTGGTGGTAAAAGTACCTTCTTTTTTACTGAAAACATGCTGAAATATTTCCTTCCTGTTTTCTTTTCCGAAATACTCTTCCGTAAATGCTACAAATTTATCCTCATCAATCTGCTGTGAGCCAAGGTAGTTGTGAAGTACACCATTTGTTTTGTTGGCATAATCTTTCACATAAGTATCCACAAGGCTTCCGTTCTGATCCAGTTTTCTCATCAGTAATTTCTTATGCGGGAAAACATTTCTCATCAGTCCGTCAATATTGATGGCACTGAACATATAAGAGTTGTAATCATCTGCCAGTACCAGTTGATCATCCGTTTCAAGATTGGCGTCCACTGTGAACTTTGTTCCCTCAGTCACTTTTGTCTGTGCATAACTATACACAGAAGCTGTCATTAATGCCGAAGCAATAATCCGTTTAATCATATTGTTTTCTTTAGTTATTATAAATTTTTTCTTCCAATCTTTTCAGTTCAAGATTGGCATCGTAGGACAATTTAATATCTACTAAATGTTCCTGCAACTCATTTAAGTATTTCTCTGCTTCCTGGTAATTACCCAAAGCAATATTCAATCTGATCAGGTTAAAATAAAGGTATTCCCCGATCTTTTGGTTGTAAACGGCCTTTTTATCATTGTAATTCACTTTTGTCAAAGCGGTTTTCCAAAGATCAACTCCTTTCTGCATATTTTCCATGGCTACTTTATTCGGGGCGTAGTCTGACTTTGCCTGAAGTTTTTTCAGATTAGTTGTGACGTAGATATATGCTTTTTCCAGGTCATCGTATTCTCCTTTGTTCTTTACCGTCGCCAGAGTCACCGTAGAATTGAGGGTCTGATAACCGAAATTTTCATTAATGATATTCCTTATACGGTCCATCGTTCTCTGAAGATATCTTTTTCCTGGGCATTCAGGTTGATTTCATTAGTCGGAACACTTGCTACTTCAGTAAAATCCGAGAAATACGTTTTATCCAGTTTTACTGCACCGCCTTGTTTTGCAACGATTCTTGTAGGCTGATTCGCAAAAGTTTTTCCCTGGTTGTCCTGAAAGTTTGTTCTTTCCATTTCGATCATGATGTCAAGATAATTTCCGCCTTTTGAAAACCCCGTCACATCCATTTGTGATGCCAGAATTTTGTTATCCACAATCAAAGCGTCTCTCAGATCAGGCTGTTGGTAAACCGGCATTGGAGGAATATTAAGAATGGGTCTTGAAGGTAATCTCAATACGGGGGCTCCGTTGGTTGCAGCAATTTTTTCTACTGCGGATAATTTATTGTATTCTGCAGATTCCAGCTTGTATTTCTCCTGCAGTTTTTTTACCTCAGCATCGTAGTCTTTTAATCTTTCCTGATGTTCGTACTTGGCATTTTCAACATTCGTCTGATAATTGTCCACCTTTCTCTGATAATCTTCTTTTGAAATTCTTATCACATCATCTTTTGTAATATTATAGGGTGATTTTACTGTAATCGTGTAATTTCTGTTGGAAAGATCCGTAGGAAAAACCGGCTCTTTTAAAAGCTGGAAGCTGATCATTTCTTTATCAATTCGCTGAGCCTGGGAAAATCCGGAATAAAATAATGGTATTAAAAAAGTAGTTTAAATTTATTCATGGTTGTTGTAGTTTTCGGCACAAATGTATAATAATTTTATGAACATTTCCGATAATAATTTTTCCAGTTATTATGTGAAAAAGCCATTAAAAAGGCAGCCACACGAATGCAACTGCCTACAGAAATTATTAACTCAAAAATTTTATTTCTTAATGGCTTTCACTGTTGATTTTGAGCCATCTTTAAAGTTCATTGTCACTAAATACAAACCAGCATTCAAATCTCCTAACTGAAGCTCTGTAGTCGGATTATCAATAGTTTTAACCACTCTTCCCGCTACATCCGTAACTGTTACAGATTTCACATCTTTGATATCCGCAATATGCAGAACATCTTTGAAAGGATTAGGATATACATTGACTTCTTTTTCTTAACAGATGTTTCAGCTGTACTTAAATTGGACTGAGTAAGGGAGAAATCATCAAATCCCATATAATATGGCGCCGTTGTTGTATTCAAAGCCTTAATTCCAAATGAGTAATCACCGGTAGACGTTGGGGTATACGAAACAGTAACTTTAGTATATTCAGTACTGTTACCTCCTCCTGTTGCTGTTTGATCAGAAGTGATAAATGTCGTTAAACTGGTTGCACCGGCAGCAGTTTGTCCATTATTTACCAACACTTCATTCTGCCAGCCTGCATAGCCGTCTCCTACCCAATAGAATGAGAATTCATATGAAGTTCCTGCAGTTAAAGTAAATGTAGGTGTCCATAAATAAGCGGCATTGCTATATGGATAATAGATTGTCAGATAATTTGGAGCAGATTTAGGGTCATTATAAGCTTGCTGGGAAGCATTTGCTGAAGTAAAATTATAGCTGGATGAACTTCCTCCCGGAGTTTGTTTCCAGCATCCTGGAATGATAGCAGAGCCTATATTCGTCATTGCATCAAAATTTTCGCTCCAAGGCAGTGTAGTTACCGGAAGACAAGTAGTTGCAAATGATACAGGAACTTCAGTCCAGATGCTCTTATCAGTTGCGCTGCAGCTGGATCTCACCCATGCATAATAGGTTGTGGATGGCTGTAATGTGCTTATCGGTGCAGAAGTTGTTGTAGACGTTGCAGAGTTTGCAGCATTTAAAACAGTGGAAGCATCCGGTGCGGTATTGCTTGTACTGTAATACACCTCATATCCGCCTGCAGGAACTGAAGATGGTGCTGTCCATCCGA
This sequence comes from Chryseobacterium sp. 1B4, assembly GCF_036631475.1. Classification (NCBI taxonomy): domain Bacteria; kingdom Pseudomonadati; phylum Bacteroidota; class Flavobacteriia; order Flavobacteriales; family Weeksellaceae; genus Chryseobacterium; species Chryseobacterium sp. 1B4. The sequence continues at coordinate 210,931 of NZ_JAPNUF010000003.1, read as the reverse complement.
TTGTTGCTGAATTTGAATTCACGTTGGATGATGTAACGGCAGTCGGTTCAAGGCAGGAAGGAATATTCTGAACAGAAATATTATCAATATAAATAGAACGGTAGGTACCTCCTAAACCATGTTTAAATGCCAACTGCAAATCGGAACCCGCAGGAATATTAACCGTATATTGCGTGTGAGTAGATGTCAAAGCAATAGGGGAACCAATTTGGGTAAAAGAAGCGGGATCTGCAGGATTCGACAGAGTACCTATTAATAATGTAGTCCCTGTTGTTCCCGTTTTTGCATAAAATCTCACACGTTTCGTTCCGTCTGAAAGGTTGATCGTTGGAGGTGTAACCAACATCTGGCTTCCTGTAGTAGCGCTTGAATTATATAGATAATAAGCATTAGGTGCTGAATAGTTACTTGATGTAGTTACATATCCATAGCCTGCAAATGATGCACTTTCCAGATATGCCCAGCAGCTTGGAGTATTGTTGTTGGTGCTGGAGCCGGTACTTGTCGTATCAAAGTTTTCTGTATAAGGAACGGTGAAAGTAGAACATGCTGTTTTAAATGTTCCTGCAAAAGACCATACACTTTGGCCGGTTGCGGTATTACAGTTGGATCTTACCCAATAATAATAGGTCGTATTGGAATTAAGACTTCCTATCGTTGTGCTTGTTCCCGTTACTCCCGGATAAGTAGGTGTTACTGAGCTTGCCGGTGTTGTGTTTGAAGTACTGTGGTATACATCATAACTGGCAGCATTACCTGTCCATGAAACTAAAGCAGAGTTGGCCGTGATTCCTGAAACTGCCTGCAATACAGGAGGCATACAATCCGAATAAGCATCTACTGAAAAAGCAAAAATATTCGGGATGCCTGAACCACTTGCTTTGGTTACCGTTACACTTTGTATCAGCTTCGCCTGGTTGGCAGCATCTATTGCCAGTTCACTTTGATATAATCTTGGATTGGTCCCGCCTTCAGGAGAAGGAACATCATCACCCGCAGCAGGAGTAGCTCCCGGCTTTTTAATCCTTCCGATTCCCTGTATGGCAAAATTGGAACCTCCGTACCAGTCTGCAAGACTGACACTAGAAAACGCCTGCGAACTGCCATCAGTAAAGTTCACCACTACACTTACCGTTGAACTTCCACTTCCGCTTACGGCAAGCATATACAGTTTAGTGGCGGCTTTCGGTGCCGTAAATGTCAGAGTTCCGTTATCATTGATTGCAGCCAGCCTTAACGAATTGTTGGCATTCAAATTTGCCAACTGGAAGCTCAGGCCCGGAGTGGTTCCCACCACAGAATTAATAACCCCATCCACAGGTATACCATACGTAATGGCAGGACTTGTGGAAGTCAGTTGAAAATCTTTAGCTACAAAAGCGTAAGAAACTCCATCTACGTCATTGTTTGTAGTAACTGATGAAGAACCTATCCCGTTGGCAATCACATCAGCAGTAAAGCCCGAGGAAACCGGCATAGTTTGATAATTCTGAGCCATCATTGCAGAGGCTGAAAACAGAGCAATAGCAGGTACCACTCTAGAAAATAAATTTATTACCATTTTAATCACATTTATGGCGAAATTAAGGAAAAATAACAATACGGAAATATTATTTTTAACAAAATCATAACATTTCTTTAAAACACATACAAAATCAATATTGAAAACTACCATTATAACTGAATTTTTCGAAGAACATAAAAGCTCAGGGAATATTTTCTTGTTGACTCATAATTTTATTATTGAGAAATTAAATCCTATTTTTGTCATACAAATTTTTTGAACAATGCCGAATATTTCAAACAGAGCACTGCATATGCCGCCATCGCCGGTAAGAAAACTGGTTCCCTTTGCTTTACAAGCGAAACAGAAAGGAATAAAAGTATATCACCTTAATATCGGACAGCCTGATATTGAAACTCCGGAAACAGCTTTAAATGCTTTAAAAAACATCGATTTAAAAGTATTGGAATATGCGCTTTCTGAAGGTAATATCGAGTACAGAAAAGCCCTTACTGAATATTATCATTCATTAGGCTTCTCAGACCTTACTCCTGATAACTTTATTGTTACCAACGGAGGTTCTGAAGCTCTCAATTTTGCGATCTCCACTTTATGTGACGAAGGTGATGAAGTGATTATTCCTGAGCCTTACTATGCTAACTACAATGGATTTACCAGCACATTTGATGTAAACGTAGTAGCTGTACCTTCTACTATTGATACAGGTTTTGCTTTGCCTCCTGTAGAGGAATTTGAGAAAAAAATTACAGAAAAAACAAGAGCAATCATTATCTGCAACCCTGGAAATCCTACCGGATATCTTTATACCCGTGAAGAGCTTCAGAAACTGGCAGAAATTGCTTTAAAATATGATATTGTAATCATTTCTGATGAAGTATACAGAGAATATGTATACGATGGAAAGCAGCAGATCTCAATGCTTGAGTTCCCGGAATTAGCTGAAAACTGTATCATTATCGATTCTGAATCCAAGCGCTATTCGATGTGTGGAGTAAGAATAGGATGTATGGTTACCCGTTCCAACAAAATCCGTAATGCGGCTATGCTTTTTGCCCAGGCAAGACTAAGCCCTGTTCTTTTGGGACAGATTGCAGCAACAGCGGCACACCAGAACGACGGACCTTATATCAGAGCGGTAAGAGAAGAATATACCCACAGAAGAAATGTATTGGTAGATCTTTTAAATGCGATTCCTGGCGTGATCTGTCCTAAGCCAAGAGGAGCTTTCTACTGTGTTGCCGAACTTCCGGTAGATGATACTGAAAAATTTGCCCAGTGGCTTCTTGAAAAATATTCTCTTAATAATGAAACCATTATGGTTGCACCAGCCGGAGGATTCTACAGCAATCCTGAACTGGGAAAAAAGCAGGTAAGAATTGCCTACGTTTTGAAAGAAGAAGATTTAAAAAGAAGTGCTGAAATTCTTAAAGAAGCTTTAAAGAAGTACAGAGAAGAATTCAGCCTGTAAAATATAACTTATGCCGACAACAAAAAAACGCTGTCTGAAAATCCTGTTTTCGATTCTTTTGCTGTCGGCATTGTTTTCCTGTGATTCAAAAAAAACAGAATCGTACGGTTCCCATAAAAACCCATACGAAATTACATTTGTCAGTGTATCGGAAATCGGAGGGAATCTCGGAAGTTACCGAATTATCAAAGCCACAGGAGATTCTGTTTTTGCTGAAAAGGGAATGACAGCCAATCAAACTCATAAAAAATGGTCATCTGCCATTAATGCAAGAACCTGGAAAAAGCTTATATCATCAGTCAATATCACAGATCTCGACCACAAAAAGCTCTCCCAGCCGACAGTCTGTAGATGGGATAGATGAGACGTTCCAGATCAGGACTCCCAAAAAATCACATATCTATGTGAACGCTTATGCAGACACCTTACATTACAAGCAGTTACAACAGCTTAAAGAACAACTAGACAAAATTCTTCCCAAAGAATACCAATAAAATATGCAGGAAAATTTTTCATTAAAACCTTATAACACATTTGGTGTTGATGCCCGGGCCCGGTATTTTACTGAAGTCAATACGATTGATGAATTAAAAGAAGCGCTTATTTTCGCAAAAGCCAATCTCTTCAACTTCTGTTTTTAGGAGGCGGAAGCAATATTTTACTGACTAAAGACTTTGAAGGCCTTGCCATAAGATTAAATTTAAAAGGAATTTCCGAGGAAAGTATTAATGAAAATGAAGTATTGGTAACCGCAAAAGCAGGTGAAAACTGGCATGAATTTGTGATGTATTGCCTGGAAAAGAATTACGGCGGACTGGAAAATCTTTCATTGATTCCCGGAAATGTCGGCACCTCTCCGATGCAGAATATCGGAGCTTACGGAACGGAAATCAAAGATATCTTTGTCAGCTGTCAGGTATTGGATCTGGAGAATCTTGAACTGAGAACTTTCAATCTTGAACAATGCAGGTTTGGTTACAGGGATTCTATTTTCAAACAGGAAGGAAAAGGCAGATATGTTATTCTGGAGGTTACGTTTAAACTCACCCGAAAAGATCACCATATCAAAACGGAATATGGTGCCATCACATCCGAACTGGAAAACCTTGGCATTAAAAATCCGACTATTCAGGATGTTTCCAAGGCAGTCATCAATATCAGACAAAGCAAATTACCGGATCCTAAAGAAATCGGGAATGCCGGAAGCTTTTCAAAAATCCAACCATTCCCCTGGCTCAGTTTGAAGCATTGAAACAGAAATTTGAAAATATCCAGGGCTATCCAAACGGAGATATGGTAAAAGTTCCTGCCGGATGGCTGATTGAGCAGTGCGGATGGAAAGGAAAACAGATCGGAAATGTTGCTTCACATAAATTACAGTCCCTGGTGATCATCAATGCAACAGGAAACGCTACAGGAAAAGAAGTTTTTGATTTTTCTACGGAAATTATTAATTCTGTAAAGGAAAAATTCGGGATAGAGCTTGAGCGGGAAGTAAATATTATTTAATTTAAAATACATAAAGGCTGATCCCTATGATTTCAGTCTTTTTTATTTCTTAATGATCTGTAAGTATCGAATATTTTAAAGTCTCAGGGATTTATGCAATATATTTTCGCACGGATTTCGCAGATGATACAGATCTTTATGATATTACTTTTATTTTGCTCCTGCTGAAAAATCTTCAATTTTCCTGCGCCTTAAAACAGCATTTTATTCAAAATCTTTGCGTCTTTGCGTTTTCCAACCAACAATTAATTCAGAATCAATCATATCCAGTCTCCGGAAAATCATTATTTTAGCTGAAAATTTACAATCCGTAATGAAAATAGCGATTCTTGGAGCCGGAAATATGGGACTTTCTTTTCAAAGTCATTTCTGAAATACGAACTGATCAAACCTGAACACCTTCATCTGATTATCAGAAATCAGGAAAAAATTTCCAGAATAGCTGAAGAATTCCCCAAATCTAAAATTTCCATTTTCGAAGAAGTAAAAGAGATTGATGCGGATTTAATCATCATTGCTGTAAAACCTCAGGATTTCCAGAGGGTTGCACAAAATATTCAGTTTACTTTAAAAGAAAACCAGATGGTTCTATCCATCATGGCCGGAATTAATATTGAAAAAATCCAAACCCTGCTGAATCATCCGCTGGTCGTAAGAGCCATGCCGAACTCTCCTACCCTTCTGGGAATGGGAATTACCGGGTATACCGCTGCCAACGGAATTTCTTTCAGCCAGTTAATCAATATTGAAAGACTGTTGAACAGTACCGGAAGATCAGTTTATCTGGAAGATGAAGAGCTTCTGGATGGTGTTACCGCACTTTCAGGAAGCGGCCCTGCCTATTTTTATTATATCATTGATGCCATGATCAAGGCAGGTATTGAAATGGGTATTGAAGAAAACCTTTCCAAACTTTTTGTAAAACAGACCATGCTGGGCGCTTATCATTTAATCAATAACTCAGAAAAAATCTTGAAGAACTGATTAAAGATGTTGCATCCAAAGGAGGAACTACCGAAGCGGCTTTAAAAACTTATGAAGAAAACAACCTCAAAGAAATTCTGAAACAGGGAATTCTGAATGCTGAAAAACGGGCCAAAGAACTTAACCGTTAAATTTCCTCTCAATAAATCCGCACAGCAGCCAGCCTGTATAGACCCCGGAAGTATTCAGGATGATATCGTCTACCTCAAATATTCCCATTCTTGTAAAGTATTGAAGCGCTTCAACGATAACAATACATGAGATAAAACCAAATACCAGAGGCTTCAGTTTTTTCAGTTCAGGAATCATCCATCCCAGAAATCCAAAAGGAATAAACATGATAATATTTCCCAGAACAATCTTCACTACATCTATGGTCTTATGAGGCCCCTGGATAAATTTTACGGTGGAAAAAAATGGTTCTACAGTAATAAGGTTTTCCTCGTACTGAAATCTGCCCATCCCCAAAAACATCAGGTAGAGCAGAAACAGAATATACGGAACAATAATGATTTTATATATTTTCTTTAACATTGAACTGCTAATATATTCATTTCAAAAACATTAAATTTGTGTATTAAAATAATTTAATGAAATACGTTCTGCTTACACTTATTTCAGCAATGCTGCTGTCGGTTTCATGGCCAACTTACGGGGTTCCGTTTTTTATATTTTTCGCTCTTGTTCCTCTGATGATGATGGAGCATGGAATTTCAAAATTTTCAGATTATAAAAGAAAAAGCTGGGCTGTCTTCGGATTATCTTACTTATGTTTCGTGATCTGGAATGTAGTCACTACAGGATGGCTGTATGGCTCAAAGAATCCTGATGGAAGCCACTCACTGATGGCTGTTTTATTTCCTGTACTGGTAAATTCTCTTTTATATTCTTTGGTGTTTCAATGCTACCACTGGTATAAAAATGCTCAGGGTACCTATTGGGGTTTAGGTTTTTTGATTGCCATCTGGATGAGCTTTGAAAAATTCCATTTGGGATGGGAATTAACATGGCCCTGGCTGAACCTTGGGAACGTATTCTCAGATTACCCGAAACTGATCCAGTGGTATGACACATTGGGGGCAACCGGAGGAAGCTTCTGGATTCTTTTGGTTAATGTACTGATTTTTTATACGGTAAGAACCTGGGAAGCAGGAAGAAAGAGAAAAGACCTGATTAAAAACTCGGCGGTCATTGCAGCTTTAATTGCTCTGCCGATGATTATCTCGGTCATTAAATACAATACTTTTGATGAAAAGCCATCCGGACAGGTTAATGTTCTGATGCTGCAGCCCGACCTTGATCCTTATGCTGAAAAATATTCGAAAGACAGTTTAACGATAGAACAGGATTTATTAGCGCTTGCTGAAAAAATTCCACAGGTAAGATTGATTATTATATTGCGCCGGAAACAGCACTGCCCGGAAGAGGTTCTATTTCCGAAACAGCTTTTGAAAAGAGTTTGCTTCTCAACAATATCAGAGGATTTTTATCCAACCATCCGGGATCTGTTTTTGCAACAGGAATTTCATCACACCGTTTTTATTATAATCCTGCAGATTTACCTAAAGAAGCATACCAGGTCAATGGTGGTGTTTGGGTAAGCAGTTATAATACAGCCATTCAGCTTTCCCCTAACCAAAAAGTACAGGTTTACCACAAGGGGAAACTGGTACCGGGTGTTGAAATATTCCCTTATATGAATGTTTTAAAACCTTTGTTGGGAGATGCCATGCTGAATCTGGGTGGTACCGTGGCTTCTTTGGGAACAGATAAAGAAAGAGTGGCCTTTTCAAATCCTTACAACAAAGGAAAACTGGCACCTATTATCTGCTATGAAAGCATTTATGGTGAATTTGTAACAGATTATGTAAAAAAAGGAGCCAATTTCTTAGGAATTATGACCAACGACTCCTGGTGGGGAGTAACGGAAGGACACAAACAGCTTTTATCTTATGCTAAACTGAGAGCCATTGAAACAAGAAGGAAATTGCCCGTGCTGCCAACAGTGGAATTTCAGCGCATATCAATGCAAAGGGAGAGGTCACTGCCGACACTTTCTATGGTGACCAGACAGCCTTATTTGCGAAGGTAAATCTGTATGATACCATGACCTTTTATACGAGAGCAGGTGACCTTCTTTCGAGGTTCTCCATATTTGCATTAGGATTCTTATTGTTTTACTACCTGATTGAATGGTTTAAAAAGAAAACAAAGAAAGCATAATTTTTAAACACGAATTGCACAAATCTTTTACCCTAATAACACAACCTGAGTTTTGAGCAATAAAAGAGAGAAAAGCCGGCTGGACGTCCGGCTTTTCTCATTGATAGAAGATAGAATTGATTCAATTACTTAATCGTAAGTTTTCTGGCGGTTATTTCGTTTTTATCTTCAGTTTTAACAGATATACTCCTTTAGGTAAATGAGAAACATCAACAGACTGATCTCTATTTATACTGATATTAAGTTTTCTTCCATCCATTGAATATATTTCCGCTTCCGAAACTTTTTCCCCTTTGATATACACTTTATCTGATGCAGGGTTGGGATAGATAATCAGCTGTTTTTCAGATCTGATTTCTGCTGTTCCCAGAAAATTCTGTGTGGAAGCATCAGAATACGCCTTTGAAGCATCAATAGATTTTACGCTCCAGTATACATTCTGAATGGCCGGGTCAAGCTCCAGAAACCATGACGGTGTTGTCACCACATATCTGGCAATATCATGAGCTCCCTGTACAGATCCAACCGAAATTTCATAACGCAACGCATTCACCGGGGTTTTATCATCTGTTGCACCACTCCATGTAAAATTGAACCGGTTGCCGTTTTTGGTCAGATTCAATTGAGTTGGAGCCGTAGGTTTCTCATTGACCGATGTAGAAATATTTTTAAAAACTTTCGTCAGCGAAGGCAGATCAGATGCTGACCAATTAAACCCACCCAGTAAAATATCCAGGTGATGGTCATTATTAAAATCAAAAAGCTGTACCAGTCCCGGACCTCCCAGCTCAGTAATTCCGGTTACATTCCCTTCATTAAACTTATTATTGGAAATATCATACAGGTACGTTTTCACAACAGCATTGTAATTCTTGTTTCCTGAAATGATAAAGTCGTAATATCCGTCATTGTTTAAATCTCCGACACTTAATGCTACATCCGCAATATCATTCTCCGGAATTACCTGCGGCGTCAGCATACCCGTTCCGTCATTCATCAGAACAGCAAAATATCCGTCATCATTTATATCCCTTCCAATCATTACAATATCCTGGAATCCATCAGCATTAAAGTCCGCAAAATCTATTTTTCCTACTGCTACAGGAGGAAGTTCCTGTGTAGGCACAAGAATTCCATTTTGATTCATATATACTTTAGATACTGCATCTCCGTTGATATCCGACCCGATAATTACAAGATCCAGCAGATTATCATTGTTAAGATCTAACATTTTAAAGCTTCCACTCTGAGTTCCAGCCAGCCAGTTTTCTGTTACAACAAAATCATTGCCTGTATTTTTATAATAATCAAGGCTGTTTCCGAAACCTCCGCCATGCGCATATTGAGTTCCATTAAGGGCATAGTCAGGTTTTCCGTCATGATTAAAATCAAAAACTTCCAGAGAACCATAAATCTTACCAGGCAAATCCGCCTCTTTTACAAATCCCGCTCCGGTATTTCTGAACCGGTATTGCTTATAATTAACAACATCCATATAGCTGAGCCCCGTGGAAATAATATCCATCAGCCCGTCATTATTATAATCAATGAATTTAATATCTCCCAGATGTGTCACATCTCCTCCCAGTCCTGTAAACGGAAGTAATGTAGTTCCATTATTCTGATATACTTCATTATAGGTACTGTCTACATTCCCGTCACCATCAGAATCTATCGCTCCATTCATCACAATATCCAACGTACCGTTGCTATCCATATCTGCAATATCAGCCGACGAGTAATAAAAATTATTCATGCCCGTTTGCACCTCAGTAAAATTCTGAGCCATCAGGGATATGGGCAGCATAGAACAAAAAATATAAATCCTCTTCATATTATTTTTATTTAGATTAATTAAAAACAAAGATAAAATATTAAATTCTTTGGCTGAAAAAAAGTCTGTATGAAATATATCAGTACTGATTATCTGCTGTATCCCAAGGATTCTGCTATTTTAAAAATTCAATATTATTAATCAGCCACTTATTTATAAATATTTTTCAAAAGATTTGTCTATCTAAAAATTCTTCGTTATTTTGCACTCTCAAATATTATACAAATAAGAACATCGAGATATGTCAAGAATTTGCCAAATAACAGGAAAGCGTGCAATGGTTGGTAACAACGTTTCTCACGCTAATAACAAAACGAAGCGTCGTTTTGAAATTAACTTATTAGAGAAGAAGTTTTACCTTCCAGAGCAAGATAAGCACGTAACACTGAAAGTATCAGCTCATGGATTGAGAGTGATTAACAAGATTGGAATCGAGGAAGCTATTGAAAGAGCTACTAGAAACGGATTGATTAAAAGAATTAATAAATCATGGCAAAAAAAGGAAATAGAGTTCAAGTAATCCTTGAATGCACAGAGCACAAAGAAAGTGGTATGCCAGGAATGTCTAGATACATTTCTACAAAAAATAAAAAGAACACTACAGAAAGATTGGAATTGAAAAAATACAATCCTGTTCTTAAGAGATCTACCATTCACAAAGAAATTAAGTAATTTATAAATAATAACTTACCATGGCAAAGAAAGTAGTAGCAACCCTACAAAGCGGTCAGTCTAAAAAAATGACTAAAGTGGTGAAAATGGTTAAGTCTTCTAAATCAGGAGCTTACGTTTTCGAAGAAAAAGTAATGAATGCTGATGAAGTAGATGGTTATTTAAAAATAATCAGTACTTTGTTTACAATATAAAAAAACTACTCATATTTTGGGTAGTTTTTTTGTTATCTTTGTGCACCAGATTATTAATCAGTAAAGTATGAAAAAGATACTTGTTCTGGCCTGCACAGCAACTTTTCTATTTTCATTCAGTCAGAAAACAATGAATCCTGCAGAATATAAAAGTTCGCCGAAAGTTTTCGACATAAAAGGACTCTCACAATCAGTAAGCATTGACTGCGGAAGTTCCAAAATGATTTTGCTATCGGGACAGGTGCCTCTGGATCCGGAAGGGAACCTTGTGGGAAATACTATGGAAGAACAGACACAGCAGGTTTTCAAAAATATTGAAAACATTCTGAAAGAGTATGGAGCTACGGGAAAAGATATTATCAAAATGGTAATCTATACCACAGATATCAAGAAAACACCTGAATTCAGAAAAGTAAGGGATTTATATGTCAACCTTCAAAATCCTCCTGTAAGCAGCCTTGTGGAGGTGAGCAGGCTTTTCAGAGATGATGTGCTTGTAGAGGTAGAAGCCACAGCAGTGATTAAAAATAAATAAGAATAAACTAAAACTATGAGTTGGTTTAAAAATATTTTCAAAAAAGAAGAAAAAGAAACCTTAGACAAAGGGCTGGAAAAGTCCAGCCAGGGATTCTTTGAAAAAATGACGAAAGCCGTTGTCGGTAAAAGCAAAGTAGATGATGAGGTTCTGGATGACCTGGAAGAAGTACTGATTGCCTCCGACGTTGGCGCCTCTACCACTATCAAAATCATTGAAAGAATTGAAGAACGTGTTGCCAAAGATAAATATGTAGGTGTAAACGAACTGGATAAAATCCTTCGTGAAGAAATTTCAGGATTATTGCTTGAAAATCCGCATGCAGGTACAGGAAATATTGATACTTCCAAAAAGCCATATGTTATCATGGTGGTAGGAGTAAATGGAGTTGGAAAAACAACGACTATCGGAAAGCTTGCGCACCAGTTCAAATCAGAAGGTAAAAAAGTAGTTCTCGGAGCGGCAGATACCTTTAGAGCGGCGGCTGTTGATCAGCTTACGATCTGGAGTGAAAGAGTTGATGTTCCCATCGTAAAACAGGGAATGGGTTCCGATCCTGCTTCTGTAGCATTTGATACGGTACAAAGTGCGGTAGCTCAAAATGCAGATGTCGTAATTATTGATACCGCAGGAAGGCTTCACAATAAGATTAACCTGATGAACGAGCTTTCCAAGATTAAAAGAGTGATGCAGAAAGTAATTCCTGATGCACCTCATGAAATTCTATTGGTACTTGACGGTTCTACAGGACAGAATGCATTTGAACAGGCTAAGCAGTTTACAGCCGCAACAGAAGTAAACGCTTTAGCAGTAACAAAACTTGACGGAACAGCAAAAGGCGGTGTTGTAATCGGTATCTCTGACCAGTTTCAGATTCCGGTTAAATATATTGGTGTAGGCGAAAAAATGCAGGATCTGCAGCTTTTTAATGGTACGGAATTTGTAGACTCATTCTTCAAGAAAAGATGATTTATATCATGTTTTCCCTTATATTAGCAAACAAATCATTTTTAAAATATTAACACTAAAAAAATTTGCAACTATGGGAATACTAACATGGATCTTATTCGGTCTTATTGCAGGTGCTATTGCTAAAATGATCATGCCTGGGACTCAGGGAGGAGGATGGTTAATCACTATTATCCTGGGAATTCTGGGAGCATTTGTAGGAGGAGCTATAGGAGTTTACATTCTGCATTGGGGAGATGTCACTTCATTCTGGAATCCGAGAAGCTGGATTCTTTCAATCGGAGGCGCTTTAATTATCCTCTGGATTTACGGAATGGCCACAAGGAAAAGCTGATATTAACGCTGATAAAAAAATAAAATCCCGGATCTGAAATTTCAGGTCCGGGATTTTTGTATACAATATAAATTTAGTTAGTTGTTGATTCTGATCTGATACGGCATTTCCATTTTCACCTCAGACTGTAATTTTTTGTCTGTGATCTGCTGTAAAATTTCATAGTTGGATTTCCCTATTTTGTTTTTAATGATTCTTGCAGAAACATCCTCTTCATTCAGATCTTTGAAGATTTGCTCAAACGGTGACATTCTCTTAGGAAAGGCATCTACCTGATATGATTTTAATCCTGCTTTTTGCGCTGCGAATTTCACAGCATCTGTTAACGTACCAAGTTCATCTACCAATCCTATCTCTTGGCACGAACACCACTCCATACTCTGCCTCCTCCTACATTATCGATCTGCTCAAAAGTTTTCTTTCTGTTCTGAGTCACAAAATGTACAAATCTCTTGTAAGTACCTTCCACACTTCTTGTCATCATATTAACACCATAAGGCGTTACTCCGTTTAATCCGGAATAATACATAGAGTTGGCATTGGTAGCAACAATATCTGCACGGATTCCATTTTTAGCCGCAATATCTTTATAATAAGGCATTACCCGAAAACTCCGATAGAACCGGTAAGTGTATTTGGTTCTGAATAAATTTTATCTGCAGCCATAGCTACATAATATCCTCCTGACGCAGCATAATCCCCGAAAGAAACGATCAAGGTTTTTTCTTTTTCAGCTGCTGCAATTCAAATAAGATTTCATCTGAAGCATTAGCGCTTCCACCCGGAGAGTTGATTCTGAAAACAACAGCTTTCACTTTATCATCCTCCTGAAGTTTTTTAATATACTTCACATATTTCTCGGAATGAATATCGTTGTATTCATCCCCGTTATTTATAGAACCGGAAGCGTACAGTACAGCTATCTTTTCACCAGATTTATCATCATCAGCATAAGAACTGATATAGCTTGCCAGAGAAATTTTGTTCAGCCTTTCCTTTTCTTTCACATTTAACTTTGCCCTGATAAGATCTTCATATTCTGACTTCTGCATCAGTTTGTCTGCAAGTTTATGCTGTAAGCTTTGCTCAGGAATCATCCCGTATAAGCTATCTGTAATGGTTCGGAACTGAGCTGTATCAATCTTTCTTGAAGCAGCCATTTTATGGGAAGTATTTTTCCAGAGATCATTCAGAAGAGTACTTAGCTGTTCTTTATTTTCAGGTGAAATATCATTTCTTAAAAAGGCTCTACTGCAGATTTGAATTTACCGTGACGGATCACTTCTATCCCGATTCCGTATTTGTCAGCAAAATCCTTGAAGAAAGTAACCTCGGTAGAAAGACCTTTCAATTCGATCATTCCTGCCGGATGCAGGTAATATTTATCAGCAACAGATCCTAAATAATAAGCCGATTGTGATACTCCGTTTCCATATGCATATACAAACTTTCCGCTTTTCTTGAAATCTTCAATTGCATTTCTAAGATCATCAATTTGGGTAAGTCCCGCATTCAAGTCATCTGCTTCTATACTGATCCCTTTAATATTATCATCAGTTTTGGCTTTATTAATAGCTTCCACTGCATCATAGATAAGGATACTTTTATTTTGCGCCCCTATACCGAACAATCCCATTTCCTCTTCTGTAGGGCTATCAATGATATTAGTCTTTAAATTAATCGTAAGAACCGAGTTCTTTTTCACCGCCACCGACTTATCATTTCCCATCGCACTGAATACAAGCATCATAATGAAAAGATGAAAAATAGAGCGCAAAGTATGATTATTGCCACTATATTTGCCAAAACATTTTGAAGAAACTTCTCATAAATCAATCAATTTTCCAATATGTCGCAGCATAAGGTAGTTTTGTTACTAGGAAGTAACCTGGGAGAGCAAAAAAAATATAGAGCACGCATTAAAGAAGATTAGTGATGCCGGAAATCACATTTCACAAACCAGCGAATATTTAATGTCTGAACCTGTAGAATTTGCCAGTTCAATATTTTTTGTAATATTGCAACAGTAATATTCACACATCTTTCACCAATTCAACTGCTTGATTGTATAAAGAATATAGAAGTTGAAATGGGAAGAATTAATGATTCAAAAGTATCCGGAGGCTATACTGACAGGATAATAGATATTGATATCATTAAGTATAATGAATTAAATTTTAAATCAGAAAGATTAGAAATCCCTCATAAAAAACATCTTTTTGAAAGGGATTTTTCAGAGTATTATTAAAAGATTTTATTTAAAACATAAAACATATTGTATGAAATTAGGTTTATTATTATTGGCTACGTCATTGCCAATTGCAGCTTTCGCACAGAACAGCAGCACTACAGTAAACTCTTCCACAGAGTATCCTAATACATTTTCCTCAGGTTCCGCTAATGTACAGCCCTTTGACAATAAAGCCAGACGCTTCAGAGACTGGTCTATATCTGTCGGAGGAGGTCCTACATTTATGGTACACTCCGATTTAAAATCTATCCGTAAGGATAAGACCAATTGGGGGTACAATGCATATGTAAGCGTAGACAAACAAATCACACATGCATTTGGCCTAAGCCTTATGTATATGAGAGGAGAAACGAAACAAACAGCCCAGCTTCCCGGTGCTGCAGGTGTAAAATCAGGAATAGCTACTGCAACAACACAATTTGACAACATCTCTTTATTAGGGGATATCAACTTCTCAAACTTATTCAGAAGAGTAGACAACCATTCTCCATACAGATGGGCTTTCCATGGATATATGGGTATTGGCGTACAGGGATTCAGAACATCATTACATGACAATGATGAATTCAGATGGAGCACTACTCCAAGAAGAACCCCTTTGTTTATCAAACAGGATATTGATATCAACTCTATCTTCTATCAGGGAGGTTTAGGAATAAAGTACAATGTTTCCAAACTTATTGACGTTGAAGCAAGAACCATGTACATCATCAGTGGTGATGATGAATTCGATGGTGGCGGATGGGCAGACCCTAATGATTATGACCCTTCTACACCAGGTTCAAAGTATAATATGCTAAACTCAAGAAGATCAGATAATGCATGGACAGTAAGTTTAGGAGTATCATTCAAACTAGGTAAGCATTTATCTCACCTGGCATGGCATGATCCGCTTCAGGAAGCTTATTACAGAACCAGCGTTCTTGAAAACGCAGCTACTGATCTTGTTGTTTGTGAAAAAGGAGATGCTGATAATGACGGAGTATGTGATGACTGGGACAGACAGCTTGATACTCCTGCAGGAGCAAGAGTAGATGGCGCCGGAGTTGCTTTGGATATGGATCTTGACGGAGTTATTGACCTTTATGATAAATGTGTAACCGTTCCAGGACCTGTTGAAAATAACGGATGCCCGGTTAAATAATCAAAAACTTAAAATTCTTTTTCAAAAAAAGAAATCAAATAATAAATACACGATGAAATTAAGTTTAGCAATTGTTGCATTTGCTTTAGCCATTCCTATGGCTGGCTATGCACAAGACTCAACAGCAGTTTCGACAGGAGAATATCCCAATACATTTTCTTCCGGATCTGCTAATGTTTCCCCATTTACAAACCAATCCAAGAGATTTAATGACTGGTCTATTTCAGTAGGTGCGGGTGTTCCGCTTCTTCAGTCAGCAGACTTGACTTCTATCAAAAACGGTAACGGTAAAAACCTTTTCGGATATTCAGCGTATGTAAGTATTGACAAAGCAATTACCCATGCTTTCGGGATCAACTTACAGTATGACAGAGGTGAAACAAGACAAGGATGGTTCAATACTAAAAATGCTGCACCGGATGCAACAGCTGTAGGAGCAAGAACCCAGTATGATGCAATCTCAATCTTGGGAGATATCAACTTCTCTAATCTATTGAGAAGAGTAGACAACCATTCTCCTTACAGATGGGCTCTTCATGGATATGCAGGTGTTGGTACCATTGCCTACAGAGCATATCAGAAAGTAGGTAACGGACCACAGAGACTAATGACTGAAGTTAAACCTTTCCAATTAGGTTCTATGTTCATGCAGGCTGGTACAGGTCTGAAATTTAAAGTGAACAGAAGAATTGATATTGAAGGTAGATTGATGTATGTAGTTACCGGTGATGATGAATTTGATGGTGGCGGTGATGTTTACAGCGCGATCAATAAGCGTTCCGAGCAGGTTTCTGACAACTTCTTCAACGCTACTTTAGGGGTTTCTTTCAAATTAGGAAAACATGAATCCCACTTAATGTGGCATGACCCGCTTCAGGAAATCTATTACAAACTTGATGTGCTGGCTAATAAAAACCAGGATATCGAAGTATGTAAAAAAGGAGATGCTGATAACGACGGGGTATGTGACGATTGGGACAGACAGCTTGACACTCCTGCAGGAGCAAGAGTGGATGGTGCCGGAGTTGCTCTTGATACAGACCTTGACGGTGTAATTGATCTTTACGATAAGTGTGTTACAGTTCCGGGACCTGTTGAAAACAACGGTTGCCCTGTAGCTAAAAAGGACAATAAAGAAACTGCTGTAGAAGTAGAAAAGACCCTTAAGGATATTTATTTTAATTTCAATAAGGCTACTATCAGACCTGAATCTAATGAAAAACTGGATCTTGCAGCTTCAATTATTAAAGAAAACGGAGGAAACTACCTGTTGACAGGTCATACAGATATCAAAGGAAACGCAGCATATAATCTAAGACTGTCTAAAGAAAGAGCGGCTGCTGTGGTGGGCGCTTTGGAAAACAGAGGTATCAATGAAAATGTTCTGAAATCAAGAGGTGTAGGTTCTGCTGAAGCAACTATTCCTGCATCAGCTTCAGATGCTGAAAGAATGGCAGACAGAAAAGTTACTGTAAGATTTGTAGAAAGTTCAGAATGGGATTCTATCAAAAAGAAAGACTATGAAGATACTCCTGTAAAAAAGCAGTAAAAAAAGTTCAAGCTAAGAAAAAGAAGAATTAATTTCAAATACATCAACCGGAAAGAATTGTTCTTTTCGGTTTAATTTTTTCTACTACGAATTTTTTTACATACCTTTATCATTATTTTCAGGATAACTGGTATGAAACACATTAGAAATCAACAGGTTTGTTTTGAAAAAATTAACACAAAATCGCTTTTTAACGTAAAAAATCATTTAAAATAACTTAACTTAAAAAAATAACACTATGAAATTAAGTTTAGCAATTGTTGCATTAGCATTAGCAATTCCTTCTGCTACCTATGCACAAGACTCAACGGCAGTTTCAAAAGGAGAATACCCCAATACATTTTCTTCCGGATCTGCTAATGTTTCCCCCTTTACCAATCAGTCTAAAAGATT
Organism: Chryseobacterium sp. 1B4; assembly: GCF_036631475.1. Classification (NCBI taxonomy): domain Bacteria; kingdom Pseudomonadati; phylum Bacteroidota; class Flavobacteriia; order Flavobacteriales; family Weeksellaceae; genus Chryseobacterium; species Chryseobacterium sp. 1B4. The sequence continues at coordinate 193,347 of NZ_JAPNUF010000003.1, read as the reverse complement.
TAACGATTGGTCAATTTCTGCCGGGGTGGGTGTTCCGCTTCTTCAGTCAGCGGATTTAACCTCTATCAAAAACGGTAACGGTAAAAACCTTTTTGGATATTCAGCGTATGTAAGTATTGACAAAGCAATTACCCACGCTTTCGGGATCAACTTACAGTATGACAGAGGTGAAACAAGACAAGGATGGTTCAATACTAAAAAAACGGCACCGGATGCAACAGCTGTAGGAGCAAGAACCCAGTATGATGCAATCTCAATCTTGGGAGATGTCAACTTCTCTAATCTATTGAGAAGAGTAGACAACCATTCTCCTTACAGATGGGCTCTTCATGGATATGCAGGTGTTGGTACCATTGCCTACAGAGCATATCAGAAAGTAGGTAACGGATCACAGAGACTAATGACTGAAGTTAAACCTTTCAAATTAGGTTCTATGTTCATGCAGGCTGGTACAGGTCTGAAATTTAAAGTGAACAGAAGAATTGATATTGAAGGTAGATTGATGTATGTAGTTACCGGTGATGATGAATTTGATGGTGGCGGTGATGCTTACAGCGCGATCAACAAGCGTTCCGAGCAGGTTTCTGACAACTTCTTCAACGCTACTTTAGGGGTTTCTTTAAAATTAGGAAAACACGAATCCCACTTAATGTGGCATGACCCGCTTCAGGAAATCTATTACAAACTTGATGTGCTGGCTAATAAAAACCAGGATATCGAAGTATGTAAAAAAGGAGATGCTGATAACGACGGGGTATGTGACGATTGGGACAGACAGCTTGACACTCCTGCAGGAGCAAGAGTGGATGGTGCCGGAGTTGCTCTTGATACAGACCTTGACGGTGTAATTGACCTTTACGATAAGTGTGTTACAGTTCCGGGACCTGTTGAAAACAACGGTTGCCCTGTAGCTACAACAGGACCTGTAGTAGAGACAGAAACGAAACTGGAAGGCATTGAGTTTGACTTAAATTCTGACAGAATTTTACCATCAAATACTCCAATCCTGAACAATGCTGTAAACTATATTAATTCTTCAAGCGGTTCTTACAATGTAATCGGTGCTACTGATACAAGAGGTACTGACGCTTACAACCAGAAACTATCTGAAAGAAGAGCAAACAACGTTAAAAACTACCTGATCAAAAACGGTGTTCAGACAGGTAAACTTCAGGCAATAGGAAAAGGTGAAAAAGACCTTAAGTATCCTGAGTGTGAACCAGCAACGAAGTGCCCTGAATGGAAAAACAGAGCCAACAGAAGAGTATACTTCGAAGCTAAATAATAAACTTATTGATATATTATATAAAAGTCACGCCATGCGTGGCTTTTTTGTCCTGATTCTTTCCTTATTTTTACAACATGATTTCTCCGCAGGATTTTCAAAAACTAAAATATGATACTCTTAAGTATTTCTGGGGTTATACCGACTTCAGAGATTCTCAGGAAGAAATTATCAATGCTGTCATCAACGAAAAAGATACTCTGGTTCTGTTACCTACAGGAGCAGGAAAATCTTTATGTTATCAATTGCCTGCCCTATTGAAGGAAGGAACCTGCCTTGTAGTTTCCCCGTTGCTGGCATTGATGAAAGACCAGGTCAATCAGCTTAAATCCCGTGGCATAGAAGCTGAATACCTTTCCTCCGAGCTGGATGAATATGACGCTGAAACAATTTACGGCCGCTGTAAGGAAGGACTTACAAAATTACTGTATGTTTCTCCTGAAAGACTTACCAACGCTCAGTTTATCCAAAATATGGAGGAAATACAGCTATCCTTCATTGCAGTAGATGAAGCGCACTGTATCTCGGAATGGGGACAGGATTTCAGACCCAGCTATCAGAATATAAAAGGATTCCGGAGTAATAATCCTGAGATTCCCTGTCTTGCTCTGACAGCAACTGCTACTCCAAAAGTACTGGAAGAAATTAAAAATAAACTGGAGCTGAAGAATCCATTTGTTTTTCAAAAAAGTTTCAAAAGAGAAAATATCAAAATCTTTACGGATGAAGTATCTGATAAATTCCAGCGTGTTTTTGACATTTTAAAATACAGCAACGACTCCGGAATTGTATACGTAAGGACAAGAAAAGAAGCGGAACTGCTGGCAGAATTCCTGAAGAAAAATCAGCTGAAAAATGTAGATTATTTTCATGCAGGCTTAACAACTAAAGAAAAAATGCAAAGCAGAATCTCTGGAACAACAGTGACAATCATGTGCTGATTTCCACCAATGCCTTTGGAATGGGTATTGACAAAGATAACGTCCGTTTCGTTATTCATTACTCCCCTGCAGCATCTCTGGAAAACTATTATCAGGAAATCGGAAGAGCAGGAAGAGATGGAAAAGACAGTTTTGCGTTCATGCTTTGGAACAGGCAGGAATTATTGAATTTTGATCAGGTCTTAAAAAACCAGACACCCAACAAAGCTGAATTTTTGAAGATTATCAGTTACCTCTACTCTATTTTTCAGGTAGCCGAGTTTGAACTTCCTGAAAAAACATTTCAGTTAAACATCCTCAACATACAGAACTTTACAAAACTGTCGAAGGCAAAGATCAATAATGTACTCAACTTTCTGCATAATCAGGAAATTGTCTATTACAATGATAACAAAAGCCTGTCTTCACTCGAACTTTTCATTAAAGCAGATGAGATAGACCAGCTGCCACAAAAAGACGCTTACTTTATAGAGCTCCTTTTCCGTACCATATCCGGAATTACAACTCATAAAGTAATGTTCAGTGAGCAGCAGGTAAGCCATAAAATTAACATCAGCGTTCCTTTGATCAAAGAACGACTGAAGGAACTTCAGCAAAAAAATTACCTGGAATATATCGACGGAGCACTTTCCAGCATCAAATTCCTGAAACCCCGTGATGAGAGAGCGGTGAATAACGCTTATTGGAAACTATTTGAGCATATTCAGAGGAATAAAATTCAGAAATGGGAAGAGATGAAATTTTACGTAGAAAACAATGACTATTGTAAAATGAAACTCATTCTTGCCTATTTTGGTGAAAAAATTCAAAAAATTGTGGACAATGTTCTGTCTGTGAAAAAAATAAGCAGTCTATCTTTGGAAAAAATATTTCCCAGCAAATCATCAATCTATTAGCAAAAAAATCTGCAACCATTGAAGAACTGTCTATACAGCTGAGTTATCATTCCAAAGAAAATATCCTGGAAAATCTGATTTTCCTATTAGATTCAGGAAAGGTAAGAATGCTGAACTTCAGAACGTATGCGCTGAATCATGAGTAATGAGTAATGAGTAATGATAAAGATGCCTGGCAGCATGTGAAGTGGTCATCATCCCATCCTATCTCTAAAACTCTCTCACTCTCATACTCTCCCACCCCCGAACCTGAAACCTTCCGACTCTCAGATCAAAAACTTATCTTTGTACTATGAAATCATTGAAAGTCGTTTTTTAGGGACTCCTGAGTTTGCAAAGACTTCTCTGGAGGCCATCCATCAATCTCATCATCAGGTAGTAGGTGTGGTAACTGTTGCTGATAAGGCAAGCGGACGAGGACAGAAAATTCACCAATCACCGGTAAAAATCTATGCAGAAGAAAACAATATTCCTGTTTTTCAGCCGGAAAAGCTGAGAAATCCGGAATTTTTGGAAGAACTTAGAAAACTGGATGCTGATGTTTTTGTAGTAGTTGCGTTCAGAATGATGCCTAAAGTCCTTTTGAAATGCCAAAAATGGGCACTTTCAATCTTCATGCTTCATTGCTTCCTGATTACCGGGGGGCTGCACCTATCAATTACGCAGTAATCAATGGGGAAGAAAAACCGGAGCAACGACTTTCTTTATTAACGAAAAAATTGACGAAGGAAATATTCTTCTTCAGCAGGAAATAGAAATTTTACCTGATGAAAATGCAGGAAGTCTTCATGACAGACTGATGGAAATGGGTTCAGGGCTTGTTGTAAAAACACTGGACGGACTGGCCGAAAATGCTATTCAGGAGAAGCCACAACCAAAGGTTGAACATCCTAAAAATGCTTATAAAATTTTCAAAGAAGATACGAGGATCAATTGGAATCAGCCTTCAAAGACCATTCACCAGTTCATTCTTGGAATGTCTCCTTACCCGGCAGCATTCACTACTTTAAAGATCGAAAATGAAGAAAAAGGTTTAAAAATATTCGGAGGTAAGTTTGAACTTTCTGATCATGGGAAACCTGCAGGAACCCTGGATATCTCAAAGAACGGATTTAAAATCTACACCCAGGACGGAATCTATTATCCATTGGAACTTCAGATGGAAGGTAAAAAGAGAATGATGGTAAAAGATTTTCTGAACGGATTCCGGAACTTTGACGGAATCACTCTAAACTAAAGAACTGCCTCTTTTCAGATATCCAAAATAAAGTCCCAAAAGTATTTACAACTTCCGGGACTTTTTAATTATGTATAAAGAAAGATTAGCTTTTACTAACAATTTTTTTCTGATTCTGCTTATAAATTCCGGCGTTACTCCCAGATAGGCAGCAATCTGGATATTGGTAAGACGGTGTGCTGTTTGCGGATAGTCCTTTAAAAACTCAACATACCGCTCATCAGAAGGCTTACTCAGGTTGTCAATAATTCTGCGTTGTAATGCTATAATTGACTTTTGGAATTTAAGCCTCATTAATCTTTCAATTTCCGGCATTTCGGCATACAATTTCTCTTTCTTTTTTGGGAATAAGAAGAATCTCACTATCCTCCAGAGCCTGAATATTGAGCTTTGAAGGAATACGGTTCACAAAACTGTCGATATCTGAGATCCACCAGTTTTCAATGCCAAAATATAAGATCTGTTCGGCTGCATTATGATGGGTATGAAAAACTTTAAAGCAGCCGCTCAATACAAATCCTTCAAATTCACAGATCTCCCCTTCTTTTAAAAGGAATTCCTTTTTCTTTATTTTCCGAAGGCTGAAAGCACTGCAATATTTCTCCAGCTTTTCATCTGAAATATCAATATAATCCCGGATTTGTTTTTTTAAAGGCTCAGTCATGGTTTAAAAATAAAAAAAGGTTCAGAAAATCCTAAACCTTATATTTTGTATTGTAAACAGCCATTGATGTTAAAACTACTATTGGCTATTCATTTATTATAGTTGTACCATCTCAGTAACCTCTACATCATAACCTCCAACCTGAGGTTTAATATTAGGGTTTTGAGTGATTACTTTGAACTTGTTGATTCCTAAATTCTTTAAAATCTGCGTCCCGATTCCATAATCTCTGTAATTGTACGCTAAAGTAGGATGCTGTTCCTGCCCGTCCTGATAATTCAGGAACTGCTGAAGCTTTCTCAGTGTATTTTCGGAATTGGAAACATTATTGATGAAAATAATAGCTCCTTTTCCTGCCTCATTCACCATATTGGTTACTTTTTCCAGCAATGGTTTCTCTCCATTGTTCAGTCTGGTCAGTACATCGAAATAAGAATCAGAAGACTGTACTCTTACCAAAACAGGCTCATCTACAGTCCAGGCTCCTTTTGTTAAAGCAAAATGAATCTGTTCATTGGAAGTTTCCCTGAAAGCATAGAAATCGAAATCTCCGTAAAATGTCTTTACTTTTCTCTCCTCAATTCTTTCCACAAGATTTCCTTTTTTAAGCTGATAATGGATCAGGTCTTCAATAGAAACGATCTTCATATCATGCTTCTGGGCAAAAGCGTAAAGTTCAGGCAGACGTGACATTGTACCGTCTTCGTTCATGATCTCACAGATCACTCCTCCTTCTTTTAAACCGGCCAGGCTTGTAAGATCGATAGCAGCTTCTGTATGTCCGGCTCTTTTCAATACACCTCCTTTTCTTGCACGAAGCGGGAAAATATGGCCTGGTCTCATAAAATCTGTAGGTTTGGATTTTTCATCCATCAGTGCTAAAATTGTTTTCGCTCTGTCTCCTGCAGAAATTCCGGTAGATGTTCCGTTTCCTAAAAGGTCTACCGATACGGTGAAAGCAGTTTCTTTAGGATCGCTGCTTCTGCTTACCATCACTTCAAGTCCAAGCTCATCACATCTTTTTTCCGGAAGCGGCATACAGATCAGCCCTCTTCCGTGAAGAGCCATAAAATTGATAATTTCCGGCGTTGTCAGCTCTGCCGCACAAAGAAAATCTCCTTCATTTTCTCTGTCTTCATCATCTACTACTATGATTATCTTACCATTTCTAAGGTCTTCAATAGCCTCTGGAATAGTATTTAATTTAATATCGGACATTTTTACTTTTTATTTGTGCAAAGATACTCATAAAAATAAGCATCTGCCAATTAATTATGGATGGTTTATTACGCTTTGGACAGAGAGTCTGCTGCCGCTCTGAAAATCTCATAAGATCTTACTCTTTTCTGATGGTCATAGATATGTGAATTGATCATCATTTCATCTACCTCAAACCTTTCCTGGAAATCTTTAAGTTTTTCCTGAATTTCTGCCTGATCTCCAATAAACGTATATCTCAGTTTCTGTAAAACCATTGATTTTTCCATTGGTGACCAGATTTCGTCCATATCATCTACCGGCGGGGCAAATGGTTTCCTGTCGTTTCTTACAATATTGATAAATGCCTGGAATAAAGTAGTGGAAATTTTATGGGCTTCTTCTGAAGTTTCCGCTGCTACTCCATTTACACAGGCAATAATATAAGGCTTATCCAGATATTTTGACGGTTCAAAATGCTCTCTGTATATTTTAAAAGCCATTTCCATCTGCTCCGGAGCAAAATGTCCTGCAAATGCATAAGGCAGGCCAAGTTCTGCAGCCAGCCATGCGCTGTCCGTACTTGATCCCAGAATATACAATGGAATATCCAGTCCTTCGCCGGGAATTGCACGAACCATTGCATCCGAATTTTCTTTGGAGAAATATCTTTGAAGCTCAAGAATCTGTCTTGGAAACTGCTCATTGATGATGGCTGGATTTCTTCCTAAAGCCTGCGCCGTTAAGCCATCTGTTCCCGGAGCTCTTCCTAACCCAAGATCAATTCTACCGGGAAACAATGATTCCAGTGTACCGAATTGTTCTGCTATGATGAGCGAGCTGTGGTTGGGAAGCATAATTCCTCCTGAACCCACTCTGATTTTCTTTGTCCCATTGGCAATGAAACCTATTAAAACAGAGGTTGCTGAACTGGCAATACTTTCCATATTGTGATGTTCCGCCAGCCAGAATCTTTTATAATTTAAATTTTCAGCGTGATTAGCTAATGATAAGCTATCCTGAAAAGTATCGTGAATGCTTTTTCCCTGCTTTACCGGTGCAAGATCCAAAACAGAAATTTCAAAATTTTTCATATTGAGGTTAATTTTTCATTGGTCTCAAAAAACCAGACAAATTTAAAACATAAAAACTGCATTAGTTACTTTTTGTAATTAATAAAAACAATTGATCAGTTCAGGGAAAAACTATTGGAATAAAATTCTTTTTTGTTTGATTTTATATATAAGATTTTGGGTAAATTGCGATGTTATTTAATGACATGAAAACAAAAATAATGTATATCGAAAACAAATCCCTCGGACATCACGGGCCGGCATGGATTGGTTTTGTGGAATTCTCAAAATCAGGGCAAACTGTTTATTTCGATAACAAGGCACTCAAAAAACTCAAAAGGCCAGGAGTCAACGCTAATCATTTTGATATAGAAACGGGAGAAGAATATTGGGTGTCCGGCGTTAAGAAAAATGGTCAGAACAGACATCAGTTTGGTGGTGGAAAAATTATGATCGATAAAAACTCTATTAATGACTATCTAAAGCTGGTAGACTTCAACTATATTGATGAAAAGTATTTTGAAATTGTTGAATTTTCCCGGACAGACAAAAGCTTATTTAATGAAATAGAAAATACAGAAACTGAATTCAGAGATGAAAGTTATCATGCTACATTTTATGACAACAATCGTAGAAAATTAATCTTAGACACTAAAATTTAAATGGAAAAATATATATTTACTTCTTTTCTCATTCTTTTTAATGAGCTGCTCCTTTAATCAATTCTATAAGGACAGAGAATCCGACAAAAAAGATGGTGAAAAAATTCCAATAAAATTTTATTGGGAATTACGTTATGGAAAAAACCCGGAGGATATTTATAAGTTGTTTGGTGAGAAGTTTTTGAGGTGACTGATAAAGAAAAGCTCGTAAAACTGATGAATACAGTCAATGAGATTGGTCCTGTTGAAGAATACAATCTTGCCAAATGGGAAACAATGGTAGTGAAGGGAAGCAATGCCCGAAGTCAATATTTCTTCCTGTACAATGTAAAAAGGGAAACTAAGAAAACAGAAGAATCTTTTACTTTAGAAAAGAATAAAGATGGAGACATAAAAATCGTTGGTTACAGAATCAATCAAGATATGTTAAACGAATAAGAATAAAAAGGGTTTTGAGTATTTTCAGAACCTTTTTTATTTTACAGGGTTTTGTTTAAATGGTTTTTAAACAAATAATACGAATAAGTATATTTCAACAAAAATAATTCAATAAAAAGAGAATATTAATTATATTCGTGTACCAAATCTTAATTAATATGAACCAGAAAATTAAAATCCCGTTCCATCAGAAATCGTGGACGGGAAAAACTATTGTTTTGATCTTATTTATTGCTGCAGCATTCACATCTTGCAGTAAAAATAATGAGGAAATTACTTCTGAAGCACAAACCAATGCTTTCAATACCGAAAACATTAAAAAAGGGCAATTGAACGGCCAGAAATTACCTATGAAAGAAAAACGGAATGAATTTTTTCCAGGGAGATATTGTTCTTACCGATAAACAGTTATCCGGAGGCAGTGAACTTAATAAAGGCGGCGCCAGTTATTCAAGGTGGCCAAACGGTAAGATTTACTACACAATTGCCAGCAATATGGGCTCTATCAACGTAAACAAAATCAATACTGCAATTAATGAGTACAATACTAAAACCAATACTCAATGGATTTACCGTACCAACCAGTCTAATTATGTAGAGTTTATATTCGGAAGCTCATCAGGATCTGATGGCTGGGCTCATATCGGATATCAGGGTGGAAAACAAACCATTTCTCTGGATCAATATATTTCTGTAGGATCAGTTATTCATGAAATGGGGCATACGGTAGGTCTTTATCATGAGCATACACGTAAAGACAGGGATCAGTATGTAAAAATCCTGTGGAACAACATCCAGAACGGGCAGGCTTATAATTTTAATATCTACAGTTCCGGAACGGATATTGGTCCTTTTAATATCAATTCGGTGATGATGTACTGGCCCACTTCGTACTCTAAAAACGGACTGCCGACGATTACCAGAGCTGACAACAGCAATTTTACTTATAACAGAACGGGATTTACTACCGGAGACATCAATACCATCAATGCGATGTATCCTTAGTTTTCAAAAATTCATATCAAAAAAAGAACTCTTACGAGTTCTTTTCTTTTTTATAATTATAATGATTAATTAAAATCCGGATTTCGTTAAATTCAAAATGATTGGGCAGTGCGTTTTTCCACTCGGTCAATGTTTCATGCGGATTCTTGTAAAACTCATCTTCAAAAGCTTTGATTTTATCTGAAGTGATGACTCTGGAGATATCCAGTAATCCCTGCTCTGCAAATTTAGCCAGGTGGCCGATAACGGTTTCCTTCACCAAACCTCTTTCCAATGCAATTTCTCCGATGGTTTTCCCCTGTTCAAACAACTGGAAGGTTAAAACCTGAGAAGGGACTTTAGCAATTTTCAGATTGATCTCCTTATCATTCTTTTCATCTAAAAGTTTCGTTTCAAGAAGATGAATTTCTCTTAAGCTATTCAGATATTCTTCAATGTCTTCCAGCCAGCTTTTGAATTCTTCGTTGTATTGTTTTAATCCTTTTGCTCCTTTTATCTCAGCATAAAATTCCTTCAAAGGATCGAATATTTTATTTCTGGTCTCTGTAAAAAAGAAATTAACTGCGCCTTTTGATTTGCTTTCAATTTCCGACCACTCTTCTTTCTGTTCAATAAAATTATTGACTTTCTGGAAAATGATTCTTTCCAGCTTTTCAAATATTTTCCCAAGGTTCACCGCTTCATGTTTTAACTGGAGGTAAAGCTGTTTGGTTTTAACATGATCAATATTTTTCGTGACAATGGAAAGGCTGTTCCACTCTTCCACTTCTTTCAAAAACCATGTACAATCCAGGGTACGCAGCACTTTTCTGATGCTGTAATCATATTTTTCCTGATTAAGGATGGCTTCTACATGATCATTGGCAATCGTATCGGTATGGAAGTGTAAAATCCGGTTATCCTTAAAAATAACTTCAGGGGTAATTTTTGACTTTAAAACAATTCCTTCCAGGGTTCTGCAGCGGGATAAAGCCACATACACCTGACCTGCCGTGAAACTTTTTCCGGCATCAATAATTACTTTGTCAAATGTCAACCCCTGGCTTTTATGAATTGTGACAGCCCATGCGAGCTTAATTGGAAACTGCTCAAAACTTCCCAATACCTCTTCCTTGATATTTTTATCTGTATCAAGGAAATATTTTTTCTGTTCCCAGGTTTCTCTTTTACAACAATTTCTCTTTCACTTTCATCCAATACTACCCGGATTTCATTTTCATCCAACCCGATAATCTCCCCCAGTTTTCCGTTAAAATATTTTTTCTCACCGGAAATATCATTCCGGATAAACATGATCTGAGCCCCGATTTTCAGTTCTAAAAACTGGTCGTTCGGAAACTGGTTCTCTTTAAAATCACCTACAAGCTTAGCTTCATAAACCTGAGGATCTACTTTTATCTCAGCTAATTTTTCCTGGTTGATCTCATCTGCCATTTTATTGTGAGAACACAAATAAACGTAAGATTCTTTTCCCATATCAAAGTCAGGATCATACCTTTCATTAAGATGGTCAAAATCGATATTATCCACATCTCCGTCACGGATCGCATTCAGGATTTCCAGAAATTCTTCATCAGACTGTCTGTATACTTTTGTCAGCTCAATGGTAACAATGGGGATTTCTTTAATGGCATGACTGTCAAAAAAGAAAGGTGAATTGTAATACATTTTCAAAATATGCTCATCCCTCACCACCGGCGGAAGCTGATACAAATCCCCGATAAAAAGCATCTGCACCCCTCCAAACCTCTGATTATTCCTTCTGATAAACCGCAAAGAGAAATCCATCATATCCAGAACGTCAGCCCTCAACATCGAAACCTCATCGATAATGATGATTTCAACCTCTCTCAGAAGCTTAAGCTTATCTTTACGATATTTGAAATGAGGCATCAGATCGGCAATATTATTGGCCAAGCTGGTATCTATCCTCTCTGTAGTAGGAAGAAAGGTTCTCAACGGCAGTCCAAACATAGAGTGGATCGTTACTCCTCCCGCATTAATGGCAGCAATACCTGTAGGAGCTACCACAATATGCTTTTTCTTGGTACGCCTCACAAAATCATTAAGAAATGTTGTCTTCCCCGTTCCGGCTTTCCCAGTCAGAAAAACACTTCTGTTGGTGTATTCTATTAAGTCAAAAAAATGATTGTTCATCGTTGTCAAAAATACGGAAATGAATTTGATTTTCTTACCTTGGCATAAGTTTTGAAAATTCTTAAAAAGAAAAAAGTTTATTGTGAAAAAATTATTCTTTCATATCCCGGCAATAGTATTATGTACTACATTAACTTTGGTTTCCTGTACTACATCAAAAAATGCCAATACCAATCTTCCTGTCGATATCGCAGACAGACCCGCTGACGAAGACAGTCAGAAATATGAACAGGCCCAGTTGGATAAATTAAAAGCTTCTATTGAATCTGAGGTATCAGGTGAAAATGTACGGATGCCGGTGAATGGGCATTTACTCCTATGGGTTCAAAATCCTGCGGCGGGCCTCAGCAATACATAGCCTATCCAAAGAAAATAGAAGAGACTTTCCTGCCGAGGGTCAATGAGTATACGGATAAAGTGAGAGCTTTTAATGAAAAGTATAATATTGTGTCAGACTGTATGATGGTTATGCCTCCTACATCCCTAAAATGTATCAATGGCAAGATAAGGCTTATCACGCCTGACCCAAACTGACAATAAAGCAAAGGTTCTATATCAAATCGAAAAAGCTCTGTCCCGGGGACGGAGCTTTTCTATTTGTTAATCGTGAATTTTTACTCGCAACTGAATAGTGAAGTTTGTAGCCAAAAAAATTGACAAGCGCAGCGGATTGACATTTAACTAGAATTGATGATCTTTCACGTTTTCCTTATACCATGAAGAGTATTTGACATAATTATCCGCAATTCTGTTTACCTCTCCTTCCAGTAACTGTGCATTGATATCTTTGATTTTCTTTGCAGGAACTCCGCCCCAGACTTCTCCGGATTTAATGTGGGTTCCCTGAGTAACTACAGAACCTGCTCCTACGATAGAATTTTCTTCTACCAGGCAATCATCCATTACAATAGCTCCCATCCCGATCAGTACATTATCTTTAATAGTACATCCATGCACAATCGCGTTGTGTCCTATAGAGACGTTATTTCCGATATTCAGAGGATATTTCTGATAGGTACAATGGAGCATCGCATTATCCTGGACGTTCACCTTGTCTCCCATTCTGATATAATTAACATCTCCCCTGATCACTGCATTATACCAGATACTGCAGTCTTTTCCCATGGTAACATCTCCAATAATGGTTGCCGTTTCTGCTAAAAATGTATTCTCCCCGATCTGTGGTGCTTTTCCTAAAAGTGCTTTTATAAGTGCCATAATATTAATTTGAAAATTTGAAAATAAGCCGATTTGAGAATGTGATATATGCCATATAATTTCAGGTATCTAACTTCTAAATTACAGCGATAGCAAAAATCTAACTCTCTGTCTTCAGCTTCTGACTTCTAATGCGTATTTTTGTATCTCAAATTTAACGAAAAAATGCGTACCGTACTTATAGAACCAACTGAAAACCCAAAAGTGATGAAATTTGTAGCAGATTACAATCTCATCCCGGGTTCTTTAGAGCTGGACAGAAATTCAGATATATCAGAAATTCCATTGGCACAGGAACTTTTCAATTATCCGTTTGTGGAAAGAATTTTCATTACGGCTAATTTTGTTGCTGTGGCAAAGCAGGATACTGTGGAGTGGGAACATGTTGCTGAAAGTCTGAAAAATGTAATTGAAGATGAATTACTGGCTAACCCGAGAATTTATCTTCAGAAGAAAAAGAAATGTACCAGATTTATGCTGAAATGACTCCGAATCCCAATGTAATGAAGTTTGTTTCAAGCAAATTACTGATGGACGGTTTTGTGGAAGTAAAATCGAAAGATGCTGCAGAAGAAGTTCCTTTGGCTCAGGCTATTTTTAAAGAATTTGATTTTGCAACGGAAGTTTTCATTTCTGACAACTTTGTAGCCGTTACCAGAGATAATTCTGTGGAATGGCATCAGGTAATGATGACTGTTCGTGCTCTTATCGCCGAATATCTTCAAAACGGAGGTGAGATTTCAAAAATAGAACCTCAGAAACATGAAAATCCTGTTGAAAAAATCATCAACAGAGATTATACTGAAGATGAACAGAAAATCTCTGATATCTTAAATGAATATGTAGCTCCTGCCGTAGAAAATGACGGTGGAAAGATTTCCCTGATGGAATATGACCAGGAGAATAAAACGGCAAAAATGCTTCTGCAAGGTGCATGTTCAGGATGCCCAAGCTCTACAGCTACTTTGAAAAACGGAATTGAAAACATTTTAAAACAATTCGTTCCGGACCTGGTAGAAAAAGTAGAAGCTGTAAACGGATAAAACAGTTAAAAAATGCCTCCTGAAAAGAAAATTGTTATCATTATAGGAAGTGCTTCTGAAAATTCAGGCAACCTGAAGCTGATGCAGCAGGTACTGGAAAAAACGAATGATGCAGATTTCCGGATATATGATAACCTTTCTCTTCTTCCCCATTTTGATACAGCATTAACAGATGATCATACCCCTGAAGAAGTTCTGGAGATCAGAGAAGCTATTAAAAATTCAGTTGGAGTCATATTTTCCACACCGGAATATATTTTCAGCATCCCCGGAAGATTAAAAAATCTATTGGAGTGGTGTGTTTCCACAACAGTTTTTCTGAAAAACCGACAGCAGTAATCACTTGCTTCTGCCAGTGGGGAGAAAGGACATGAAGAGCTGTTGCTGATTTTAAAAACGCTGGGCGCTGTAACAGATGATAAACATCAGGTATTAATAAAAGGGATAAAAGGCAGATTTGACAGCAATGGCTTACTGGAAAGTAATACCTTTGCTAAAGTAGCAGAATTAGTAACAGATTTTACAATGTCTGTTTCATAATTAAAAATTAGAATATTGAATAAGAAAGGAATTTTACTGGTCAACCTCGGATCACCGAGATCAACTTCTGTAAACGACGTAAAGGAATATCTTGATGAATTTTTGATGGACGAAAGAGTGATTGACTATCGCTGGATCTTTCGTGCGCTGCTTGTACAGGGAATTATCCTGAAGACAAGACCTGCGAAATCTGCAGAAGCCTATAAGACGGTCTGGACAGATCAGGGTTCACCACTGATTGTCATTACTGAGCAGATTCAGAAAAACTGCAGAAAATAGTAGATGTTCCGGTGGAAATCGGGATGAGGTATGCAGAACCAAGTATTGAAACCGGTATTCAGAAACTGGTGGATCAGGGAATCACTGAAATTGTTCTTTTTCCTCTATATCCTCAATATGCGATGAGCACAACGGAAACTGTAATTGAAAAAGCTGAGGAAGTCAGAAAAAGAAGTTCCCACAGGTGAAGATCAATTATATTCAGCCTTTCTACAACAGGGATATTTATATCAATTGTCTTGCAGAGAGTATTAAAGAGAAACTTCCAGAAAATTTTGATGCCCTTCAGTTCTCTTACCATGGTGTTCCGGAAAGGCATATTTATAAGACAGATCCTACCAGAACCTGTAACCTTAATGACTGTTGTTCCCGGGAGGATAATCCAAGTCATCAGTTCTGCTACCGCCACCAATGTTATAAAACGACACAGCTTGTCATCGATAAACTGAATTTACCTAAGGAAAAAACCATTGTTTCCTTCCAGTCAAGGTTAGGAAAGGACAAGTGGATTGAGCCTTATACGGATGAAACACTTGAAACTATTGGTAAAAAAGGAATAAAAAATCTGGCCATTGTCTGCCCGGCTTTCGTTTCCGACTGTCTTGAGACGTTGGAAGAAATTTCTGTAGAAGGTAAAGAACAGTTCCTGCACGGAGGCGGTGAAAACTTCCATTATATTCCATGTCTGAATGATGAAGACCGCTGGATTGAAGTGGTGAAAATCCTTTGTGAAGAAAAACTGAACGATTTCTATTTGGTTTAATTTATCTGTTTTTAAATATACAAAAGACCGCAAGGATTAACTTGCGGCCTTTTTGTTGAATATATTAAAATTTATTTGGTGTTACTTTTTAATCAGGTTTCCTGCTTTCTGACCGTTTACGGTTACAATGTATACTCCCGGAAGAATGCTGGATGGTAACTGGATGTTAAGTTTATTCACTCCATCAGTGATTTCAACTTTTTCAGAAAGTTCTTTCTTACCTGTAAGGCTCACCAACTCTACAATTCCTTTTCCTGCTTTACCTTCAAAATTTACAGTGAATCTGTCAGTTGCCGGATTCGGGCTGATGGTATAAGCTGAAAGGTTTGAAGTTGATGCTACCAATCCGGCAGGAGAAGTTCCACCTCCTACCCCTACAGCATTCCATGCATTGGTAACCTGTGTTACTTCATTGCTTCCGGCACCGTACAGATCTGCTGCTGCCTGAAGAGAATAGGTTCTTGCATTCGCATATGTAGAAGAAGAAGTCAGGTAAGTTGTCAGTGTTCTGTAGGCAATAGCACCTGCCTTATCCAGTCCGATTCCGGAAACATTATAAGCAAATCCTTTATCGTTGGTGCCTGATCCTCCTGTTACTAACAGATAATACCAGAAATTAAGTACTCCTGAATTGGTATGTACCCCACAATAATCATTAGATTGGCTCGGCGTTACACAACCTGAAGTGGTGGTTGTTTTCCAGTAAGTTCCCATATAGGTATCCGGCTGGCTGTAAGCATTGGGATTAGCCATATTTCTGATCACATAATTGAAATCTTCTCCAAGTGTCCAGCTTGCCTGTGTAGGTCTTGCCCAGCGCTCAATTGTATTTCCGAAAATATCTGAGAACCCTTCATTTAAAGCTCCTGATTCTCTCTGATAAGCAAGATTAGCTGTTTTGGAAGTTAAGCCGTGCGTGATTTCATGACCGCAGACATCCAGTGCTGTTAAAGGTTTTCCACCGTTTGTCGTAGAGCTTCCGTCACCATAAGTCATTCTGGAGCCATCCCAAAACGCATTAAAGTAGTTGGTGGAATAATGCACATAAGATTTAATAGCGAAATTATTATTATCAATACTCTTACGTCCGTATTTTGAATAAAAATAATCTACTGTCATTTCTGCACCCCAATGGGCATCTGTAGCATATTGATCCTTATTGGTATTGACATTATTCCAGTTATTGTCCGTATCTGTAAAGTCTACAGCAGAAGAATAGCTGGTTCCTTTTCTCAGGTTATAAGTTTCCACAGCTGTTCCGGCATTTCTTCCTGTTTCTCTTAAACGGTAGCTTCCGTTATAAGAGTCTGTGGTTATACTACGGGTTCCGCTGTATCCTGTAACAGCTGTTCCCGGGCTGTTCACTTCATGAATAATAGCATCTACTCCCAGTACTTTTCCGTTTTTAGCATCTACAAAAACATATTGTCTGCTTAATGGCTTTTCGGCATAGATATCAAATTTATATGCCAGCCTTAAATCGTTCAGCTTGTCATCATCAGGATCTGAATAATATACCAATTCACCTTTTGGAGCAAAACTTGCATTAGGGTCTCCGGTTTCTTTTTTAAGAAAATCCTCCTCTTCTTTGTTTTTCCACTTATAGGATTCTGCCCCTACAAATGATAAAGCACTTTGTAATGCTACATTCTCAGCAAGGCTGGCGTTTTTGTCAAGTCCTTTGGGAACTTTCATAACCCATTTCCCGGATTGACCTACAATTTTTCCGTCTTTTGTCTGTACAGCCATCATTCCGTATTCTACCGGAATATTATTTACAGTCTGTTGAAACCTTTGAATTTCAAAACCTAATGCGTCTTTTTCTGAGCTTAATTTACGGCCTTGTCCGGGAGAAAGTCGCTGAGAGGCTTCATCAAATAAAACCGGACTTCCCTGGAATGCCGGCGCATTTTTTTCAAATCTCATAAATTCGGCATGTAAACCGCTTTTACCCGGAGTTAATTGTGATGGTGTGTTTTGTCCAAAAACAAAAGAGCAGGCAGCAACGCTTGCCACTAAGATAAATTTCGTTTTCATATTAATAATGGTTGATTGTGATGACGAATTTATAAACTTTTCACAATAAAACAATAAAAACAATGAATAAAATTCAATTGATATTATAAATCAATAAATAAAACACAATAATGATTTTAAAACAAAGAAAATTATTTAAATATAATTTTTCAACAATATAAATTTTATGTTAAAAAATTTAATTAAAATCAAAATTTTGTGAATTATTTTTTTCACTATGCAGTGCATTATAATTAAAAAAATAAGGCTCAATCTAAGGTTTATAAGATTAATTGTTTTAATACGGACAAAAAATAAGGACCATCTCAAGAGACAGTCCCATTTATATGTATAATTTTTATAATGATTATATCAGATCATTTATCGTTTATTGGCAATCGGGGTTCTGAATTCACCATATCCCATAAGGCCATCGTAATTTCTTCCGAAAGGCGCATAGTACAGAAATGCCTGATAAAGGTTCTCCGTCTGCCAGAAATTACCATTAACTTCACCAAAGTTCAAAGAGCCATTTGCCTCTTTCGTTGCGAGTACATAATTATAGAAACCTTGTTTCAGGAATATTTTAGCCACATACTGCTTCGTAGCAGAATCGTACTGCATCTGATTTTCCTTAGTTGGCTTATAATTATTAAATCCTCCCAAAACATAAATCTCTTTGTCCACAGGATCAGAATCCAGATAGAAATGTACCCATGAATAGTCAGCTTCTCTTTCCGCATCTCTTTCTCTTCCCAGGTCATTTCTTCTGTAATACCATGCTCCATTTACGTCAGGCTGGTATTGATAATTCAAAGGAAATGCCCATACAGGATGAAGATAGGTCTGGTTGACATCATCTTTTATTTCCGTGGCGCGCACCATATCCGCTGCCATGTTCATATTTTTATTATCGAAATAATAAAACTCATTGTCTCCCGGAAAAACGAGATTCATCTGCTGGAAAAGTATCTGATTTCCTAAAACGCTGCTCGGCTTAAGGTTAGAAATCACCATATTCGGGTTGTTATTCTGCATCACATTCATCGTGATTGAATTGACGTTGGAAGAAATATCCCCTCCTTTCGGAGAAACATTCACTTCTACCCTCTGGTTAACGTTGGGATTTTTTGCATCTGAAAATCTCGAAATATTTAGCCCCACAGATGTTACATCTTCTACCAGATAAAACCTTTTTTGAAAAGAGGCTGGTCTGCGGAATCTTTATAAACGATCAGTTCATAATTCCCTGACACTTTCAGCTGGATCTTATCATTGGGAAAAACCAGTTTGTAGTGGGTATAAGCCTGTAGTGTGTTGAAAGAATACTGAAACTGATCCAGAAGCGCATTCATGCTTCCGGCGGCAAACTCTGTAAAAAACAGGTTATCATCATTCCAGTTTCTGTCATAATGTTTGAAGGTATACCGGTAGATCTGACTGCCGTTGGTAAGATCATCAAAACCAAGAACCAATTGTTCTCCTATTTTAATGACAGGAGTTTCGTCATTGGTCTGGGGATTGAACAGCTGGATACTTTGGATATTCTGCCCAAAAACCAGTCCGCTTAAAGAAAGTAAGAGTATTCGCAAAGTTTTCATTATGACGAAGATAGCGAAAAATAGCCATTTTCTTAATAATATCGTATTTTTGAATAAAAAATATTCAGATATGCTTCAGATTCAAGGTTTCGTTTTCAACTTTGCGAGCGAAAATACTTACATCATCTATAACGAAAATAAAAATGCCTGGTTAATAGATCCGGGAAATATGAATGCTCAGGAAACTCAGGCTATTGATAATTTCATTACTGAGAAAGGACTGAAGATTCAGAAAATTCTTTTGACACATGCTCATATTGACCATGTCTTCGGGCTTCAATGGGCATTTGACACCTTCAAGGTCCCTGTGAATATGCATCAGGAAGATCAGGAAGTACTGGATATGCTTCAGGCAAGCGGTGTGAGATTCGGGATGAAGGTAGATCCTGTAAAAGTAGATATCGAATATATTAAAGAGGGAGACGAACTTGACCTGGATGGTGAAAAGTTTAAAATATATCATGTTCCGGGACATTCTCCGGGAAGCGTAGTATATCATCATGAAGGCCAGAAATTCATGATCTCCGGTGATGTACTTTTTGAAGGCAGCATAGGAAGAACAGATCTGTATAAAGGAAATTATGATCAGCTGATTGAAGGGATCAAATCGAAACTTTTTATTTTAGATAATGATACCCAGGTTTTCTCAGGACATGGAAATCCTACTTCAATCGGGTTTGAGAAACAGTATAATCCGTTTTTGAAGTAGCATTTGAGAAGGTTCTGTAAATACCCGGAATCTAACTTAGGCCTGATACTTAATACCGGAGAATATAAAAATACAAAACCGTCAGAAATTCCGACGGTTTTGTTGTTATAAAGAAACAGAGTTTAGAAATCCAAAGTGATTGATGCTCTGGCAGCAGCCCCCATAATCGGCCTGGCCATGATGATTCCGTCTCCGTTTGGTGATCCTGCTCTCGGATCTCCTTCTGTGATACCAATTGTATTGAAAATATTGGTACCGTCCACTGCAAAACGTATTTTTCCCAGCTGATAAGACATTCCTGCTCCAAATTCTGTGAAAGAAGGCAATGTCTGTACATTCTTCTCATCCTGGAAACGTTTTCCATAGTAATTCATGCTTACATAAGCTCTCCATTCTTTTGTGATATTCACTGCCGGTGAAATATTGAAATAGAATTTCGGCATTCTTCTTACTACATTACCTTCCAGAACACTTCCTGCTTCAAGGTTTTTATATTTTGGACTTTGAATGGTTCCGTTGAAAGTAAGTTCTAAAATATTATTGAATAAGCGGGCATATCCTTCCACCTCAACTCCATAGTTTTGTGTATTGGCAAAAGTATTTTCAGATTTCCCATCAGAGAAAATATCGGTAAATGACAGGTTCTTTAATGTAGAATAAAACGGAATCACTGCCACATCAAAAGTACGCGAGTAATATTTGTATCCTACTTCCAGCTGATTGGTTGTTACCGATTTTAAAGGTTTATCCGGTGTCGGATTGGAAAAATAGTTGTAGTACGCTTCCTCATTCGGAGATCTGAATCCATTGGAAAAACGGGCATACACTGCATTCTCCCTGTTGATCTTATAATTGGCTGCCAATGTGAAGGAAACTTTATCTATATTATAATTCCAATAGGTATATTTATTTCCTAATACACTCATATTATCATCAGCTGTAGTGGTATTGAAACCATGAGTTCCATCTGTTGTTAACCCGGAATTATTCAGGTTGGAAGCCGTTGTATTGGCAAAATTTCCTTTATAATAATCATGGCTGTAACGAAGGCCTCCATTCACACTTAAAGCATCTGTAATGTTATAGTCTAAGTTTACATAAAGGTCATTCAAACTTCCCTGGGTCTGGGTTCTTCTTTGCAAAAATGTCATATCCATCACTCCGTTATAAGTTTTAGAGTATCCATCATCAGATGGACTAAGAGACGGGTTTACCAGATTCAGAAGTTCAGGTCTGTCTGTAGCTGTTGTCAGAATATTGCTCCAGTTCCAGTACTGCTGGGATTTCCAATTGGATTTGTAAAACCCTGCTGTAACGTTTCCTTTATCGAATTTATAATTGAACTGCAGATCATTCACAAAG
Organism: Chryseobacterium sp. 1B4; assembly: GCF_036631475.1. Lineage (NCBI taxonomy): Bacteria > Pseudomonadati > Bacteroidota > Flavobacteriia > Flavobacteriales > Weeksellaceae > Chryseobacterium > Chryseobacterium sp. 1B4. Next base: position 172,261 of record NZ_JAPNUF010000003.1, on the reverse strand, counting down.
TTATTCATCTGCTTATCAATTGCCCAGAATCCTAATTTTTGTACAAACTCAGGATTTACAACAGCTCCGTTGCTCACCAGGGAGTACTGATAGTCACTCATACCAAGTCCGCCGTCTTTTACCTGATCTGTTGCATATTTAGAAGCCTGCTTAGGACCTCCCGCCGGAAAAATCCCGGTATAGTTCATATTGATATCCGTATACCTTGTCTTGTTTAAAACACTGAAATTATTCCCAAGATCATATTTAAATTCAGCACCTACAACATCAACTTTCGGATGAATTCCGTCTTCAAGATTTCTGTTAAAAAAACCGCCTCCGGCCTGCGGAATGTTCAGCTGGCTGATGGCTCTATAACTGTAGGTTCCATAATTAGGATCAAATCCCTGGAATCCCTTCAGTTTATTTCCATTCTGGATCAAAGGAATGGGAAGGAAAAATGTATTTCTGTCATCCAGTTTTTTATAATATACTTTTACATAGCCTTTATCAAAAACATATTTCAGGTTCATTCTGATCTGCCCTCCATTATTGGCTTTGAAGCCTGTTTTTCTGATACCGTCGTCTGTTCTGTAAAAGCCGCCGACATTGAAGAATAATTTATCCGGAACCAATGCTCCGCCTACATTCACATCAGTACGCATTAATCCGTAGGTACTGGTTTCCAGTTTTGCCGTACCTCTGAAATCATTGGTTCCTTCTTTTGTAATAAAATTGATCAGACCGCCGGGGGAATTGGTTGCAAAAATGGATCCTGAACCTCCTCTTAAAGCTTCCATACGGCTTACGGAATTATCTACACGGAAAAAATTATCCGCATTGGCAAACTGAAGCGCGCCGTCTTCAAAAACGGCAAGACCATCTTCCTGTACCTGTACAAATTCATAGGCTCCAGCGGAAGGAATACCTCTTGCAAAAAGGTTGTTACCGACTTCACCTCCCGATGTTTCCACAGCAAATCCGGGAACCCTTTGTAATAAAGCAGCTGCACTGATCGGGTTTTGCTTCTGAATTTCTTTGGAACTGAATGTGGAAATCGCTGTACTGGATTCTATTTTTTTCTTAGGATTTGAGTTTCCTGTGATGACAATCTGATCGATGGAAGAAACTTTTGCAGAGTCCTGCGGAGTTTCCTGGGCATAAGCATTATTAAAATATAACGTAGCTGTTGCGGCGATTAAAAAGATTGATTTTTTTTCATAGCCTTATTTTTTATAGTTAGTTTCTGTTCTGTTGTAATTGTAAATACACTCCATTCGTCCAGCCGAATCCATCCTGATTGGGGTATTCCCCGCCGCCTGCTATTGTTTCCGTATCTAATGCATTGTATTTTTCCATTAGTTTCCCGGTATTCTGGTAGACTCTTTCTACGTTGGAACACCAGTTAGTCTTAATTTTTTCTGCCAGCTCATCAAAGCCGTAATTTTTCATTGCCTTAAAGCCCAGCCATTGATAAGGAGCCCATGCATTGGGAAGATCCCATTGCTGTCCTGATTTTTTTGTGGTCGTCACAAGTCCTCCCGGATAAAGAAATTTCTCAGCTATAGCTTCAGCAACTGCTTCTGCTTGCTTCTGATCTGCAATACCAAGGAATAAAGGGTAAAGAGCAGCAATATGTTCAGACGGTGTTTTTGTGTTTTTTTTAGTGTGATAATCTTTGTAAATCTTAGCGTTTTCATCCCAGAAATATTGATTGATCATCTGTCTTCGGCCTGCTGCTCTTTCAGTAAAATAATTTTCTTTTTCTGTCAGATTTTGAAGTGCTGAAGCTTTTGCCAGGGACATTTCCAGATGCCACAAAAGGCAGTTCAGATCAATCTGTGCAAGGTTCAGCGTTTCTATCGTCTGTATATTTTGTCCGTCTGCGAACCATCTGCTGGAAAAATCCCAGCCTGACTCACAGGCGCTTCTTATGTTTCTGTAAAATTCAGCTCCTGTTGTTTTTTCATGATCTTCAATATCGATCAGGTAGCTTTCAGGACGTGGTGCATTTTCTGCATCGTAATACCGGTTAAGAATATCTCCGTCTGCTGTTTTTACTACTCTTTTTATACTGGAATTGTTTTCAAGTCCTTCTTCCCCATTCATCCAGAAAGCATATTCCCTTTCAAGAGTGTTATAATATTTTGTATAAATTTCCTGATCATGAGTTGTTTCAAAAAGAAGATCCAGCATTAATGAAAAATAAGGAGGCTGTGATCTGCTCAGGAAATGAGTTCTGCTTGCATTGGGAACAAATCCTACATTCTGAATAAGATAAGAGCAGTTCTCAATAATATTTTCCATCATTTCTATCCTGCCGGAAGCTTGTAATCCAAGCATAATAAAATAACTGTCCCAATAGAAAAACTCATTAAAACGGCCACCCGGGACAATATAAGGTTTCGGTAATTTTAACAGTGTTCCTTTTTCCTCATATGCCGTTCGGGTCAGTTCATCCCATAATTTTTCAATATGATGCGCAATCGGAAGGTGATCTTCCCTCTGAACAGAAACTCTGGCCCCTAAGAAATCAAAATGAGCCATTACAAAATCCTTCAGATCAAAACCGGGACTGTTTTTCGTTTTTTCATAATCTTCATTGATCTTTGAAACAGGAAATAAGGGAACCGCATCCGTCATCATTTTCTGATCTTCAAAAATTTCAGATCGCTGCACGTCATCAAAAAGGTTTTGAATATCGTTTATATAAAGTTGATTACTCATTGCTATTTTTTAGGATTAATTTTTAATTTATTCATGAAAACCGCTGAAGTGATCAGTAATGACAATGGAATCAAGGACAGATAAAATGCCCGCTGCCCGCTGAATTCCTGAAACACAAAACCGGTAATGATGGAACCTATAGTTCCTCCGATTGCTGAGAACACAACAATTAACCCTGACATGGCACTGTGCAGATACTTGGGAATAGATGCCAGAATTACAGAATTAATACTCGGATAAATTGGTGCCAGCAAACCTCCCATCAAAGGAAACAAATACACAACCAATGGGGCATTCAGCCAACTTGTATCGGTATCTATATGAATATTGTGAGTTAACGGCAGAACCAGAAGCAAACTAATGGCAAAACCTGTCACACAAAAAGAAACCACATAGAACCAGCTGAATTTCTTGGAGAAAAACCCCGACAAGAATCTACCCAGTGCAAAAGCACCTGCCAAAACTGCTCCCGCCTGAATACTCATGGAGGTTGGTACTTTTAAAATCTCTTTATAAAAAGTAGGCGTCCAGGTTTGAAAACTCTGCTCTACCAGTACAAAAAGGAAAGCGCATAATAAAAAGCACAGCACTTTTTTATAACTGAACAGACTTGCACTGTTTCTTAAATCTCCCAACAGATCTGTTTTCTCACTTTTCGCTTCTTTCTCATCCAGTTTTGAAAAGAAAAGGAATAAAAAAGACAGGCTGGAAAGTCCTCCGAGAACCCAATATACATTCAGCCATCGTGTAGATTCCGGATTGTGATCGTCAATGTATAAGCTGAATAAAACATTCCCTGCCAATACTCCAATCATGAAAAACCCTTCCAGAAATCCCATAAAACTGGAATGTTCCTTATCTGTTTCAGTTACCAATCCAATAGAAGTAAAAACCGATATTTTGATCAGGGCAAATGAAATACCTACGATGGCAAATAATAGTTTGAATACCCAGAATGCATTGGTAAACGGCATTACAAAACACATACAGCTTACCAGCAGCAAGGCAATCAGCATTGATTTCCGGATTCCTATTTTAGGAAGAAATGAAGCAAGAATGAATGAACATATGGCAATCGGAAGATCTTTAAAGCCTTCCAGAACACTGGCCGAGGATTTTGAAATTCCAAAATTCTGCTGTACCTGCAGGATCACAGTTCCTACAGAATTCAGAAGAATGGCAAAGACAAAATAATTTAAAAATAAAACGGCCTTGATCTTAATATTTTTCATTCAGGTTACTTCTTGTCGGCTAAGATAGAAGCATTTGTGTTAACGATAATTTAACACAGTAAATCAATATTTGAACTATATTAATATAATTAGTATTTTTAAGAATTAAATATGATTAATTAAATGAAAGTTACTTTTGAAAGGGTGATTCCTAATGAAAAGAGTTCGTTCCGCACTATTCATAATAATTCCCCTATCTCAGAGTTCAAATGGGAATATCATTACCATCCCGAAATTGAGCTGGTATGTGTCATTTCCGGGAGCGGAACCCGCCACGTCGGCTACCATAAAAGTAATTACACAAATGGAGATCTTGTGTTAATCGGGTCTAATATCCCCCACTCAGGATTCGGACTGAACTCCATTGACCCTCATGAAGAAATTGTCCTTCAGTTTAAGGAAGAAATCCTTCAGTTTCCCCAGCAGGAAGTAGAAGCCAGATCCATCAAAAATCTTCTGGAACTTTCAAAATACGGGATTCATTTTCACCATAAAGTAAAAAAAATAATGCTCCCAAAATTGAAGCTTATGCTGGAATCAGAAGGTTATAAAAGATATTTATTGCTTTTGGAAATTCTTTTTGAACTTTCGAAATGTGAAGATTATGATCTACTGAATAAAGAAATTATGCCTTACACGATTATTTCCAAAAATAAAGCCCGCCTCGAAAATATCTTCACTTATGTAGAACATCATTATGACAAGGAAATTGATATTGAAGATGTTGCAAAACTGGCTAATCTCACACTGCCGGCTTTCTGTAATTTTTTCAAAAAAGCGACGCAGATCACTTTTACAGAGTTTGTAAACAGATACAGAATCAATAAGGCATGTCTGCTGATGGTACAGGACCGATCTATTTCAGAATGCAGCTATCAATGTGGTTTTAATAATGTAACATACTTTAACAGGATGTTTAAAAAATATACAGGAAAAACACCTTCGGAGTTTATTAAGAATTATACACATAATAAAGTGAATGTGGATCTGAAGGTTGAAAAAGAGGCTAAAATTAAGGTAAGTTTTTAATTTTTGCTGAGACTCCTGCGGGTGGCAAACTGTATGGCTGTACTAAATGTTGTACTTGTCATTCCGTAGGAATCCAGGCTTTCTCATATGTAATTTTGCAGTAGCTTATAATAAGACAAACTATGCTGAGACTCCTGCGGTGTGACAAAAGTGGATGAATAGATCATGCTCTCGTACTTGTCCATTCCGTAGGAATCCAGGCTTTCTCATATATAATTTTGCAGTAACTTATAATAAAAACAAACTATGCTGAGACTCCTGCGGTGTAACAAAAGTGGATGAATAGGTCATGCTCTCGTACTTGTCATTCCGTAGAAATCCAGGCTTTCTCATACGTAATTTTGCAGTAGCTTATAATAAGACAAACTATGCTGAGACTCCTGCGGAGTGACAAAAGTGGATAAATAGATCATGCTCTCGTACTTGTCCATTCCGTAGGAATCCAGGCTTTCTCATACGTAATTTTGCAGTAGCTTATAATAAGACAAACTATGCTGAGACTCCTGCGGAGTGACAAAAGTGGATGAATAGATCATGCTCTCGTACTTGTCCATTCCGTAGGAATCCAGGCTTTCTCATATGTAATTTTGCAGTAACTTATAATAAGACAAACTATGCTGAGACTCCTGCGATGTGACAAAAGTGTTTGTGGCCATACTAAATGTTGTACTTGTCATTCCGTAGGAATCCAGGCTTCCTCATACGTAATTTTGCAGTAGCTTATAATAAGACAAACTATGCTGAGACTCCTGCGGAGTGACAAAAGTGGATGAATAGATCATGCTCTCGTACTTGTCCATTCCGTAGGAATCCAGGCTTTCTCATATGTAATTTTGCAGTAACTTATAATAAGACAAACTATGCTGAGACTCCTGCGGAGTGACAAAGTGTGCGAATAGCTAAGTGAACGATGTTACAATCAACAAAAAAGCCACTCCAAAAGAGCAGCTTTATATTATTAAGTAAAAACCGGTAACTAAACAACTACCAACCAGCAATTATTTCCATTTAATATTACATCCCATGCTAGGTCTTTGAATTTCTTCCTGAGGTTCTCCAGCCAAAAGATTTTCAAAAGCAATGATTAAATCTTCACCGGTTACATCTTTATTGTTTCCAGGTCTTGAATCATCCATCTGACCTCTGTACACCAAATCCAGTTTATCATCAAAGAAATAAAAATCCGGTGTGCAAGCCGCATCATAAGCTTTGGCTACCGCCTGGCTTTCATCGAATAAGTAAGGAAAATCAAATCTTCTTTCAATCTGGAATTCAATCATTTTTTCCGGAGAATCTGCCGGATATTTTTCAACGTCATTGGCATTGATTGCTATGAATTCAATTCCTCTTTCGTTATAATCTTCGTATAATTCATTAATCTTATCAATCACATGAAGAACAAACGGACAATGGTTGCACATGAAGATAACCAGTGTTCCTTTTTCTCCTTTCAGTTCTTCCAATGACTGAAGTTCATTTGTTTTTGACGGGTTAGGAAGCTCAAAAAACGGTGCTTTTGTTCCTAATGCCAGCATATTTGATGGAGTATTCATATCCTTTTTTCTTTACTGGCAAAGATAATTATTTCTTTTGTTAATTGAGCCGGGTTCTGAAACAGACATTTTATTTTTGTAGGGTAAGGAAGCTGGAGGAGGGAAGATTTTAAGGCTCAAAAATAGTTATAGCCAAATTCTATTATTCCATTATTTAATGTTAGAAATAACTTCCAGCTCCCATTCTTCCAGCTTCCAGCCTTCATTTATTTTTCATTAAGTAGTAGTCCAATCTATAAAAATCATAATATCCTTTGGAAGTTATATCAAAAAGTTTGTAGTTTTGCTAACGCTGTTAGTAAAAAAATATCATGGGTCTACATGAACGCCGTCAACGAGAAAAAGAATCCATCCGTGCAAATATTTTGCAGGCTGCTTTTACTTTGGCTAAAACCGAAGGCTGGGGTTCACTTTCTATGCGTAAAATAGCAGATGCTATTGAGTATAGTGCCCCTGTAGTTTATGATTATTTTGAAAATAAAGATGCCATTCTGTTTGAAATTTCATTAGATGGCTTTCACAAGTTACACATAGAATTATTAAAAGCTCAGCAGAAACACGACACTCCGGAAGAGCAGCTTGTTGCCATTGTGGATGCGTACTGGAACTTTGCTTTTAAAAATAAGGAATATTACCAGCTGATGTTTGGTCTTGGAATGCAATGCTGCGGAAAAGGACAGATGAAAAAGGAATTTTCGTCATTCCAGGAACTGATCTATGAATGTACTTATGAGATTATTAAGAAAAACGGATCCAATCCCGACAATGCCTGTCATATGTCTCATGCTCTGTTTTCTGCCGTTCACGGAATGATCTCTATTATGATGATGCGTACTGCTGATATCCCTTCAACAATGAATAAGACGACTTTGGACGAAACTGTTTCGGCTTTTATTAAGTCTTTGTAAATTTTTTTGAATTAAAAATTAACACCGTTAGGAAATTTAACACTGAATTAATGGAAAATTATTCTGTTATTCCTGACTAAAAAATGAAATTATTATGAAGCAATTCATAACATTCAGCTGTTAAAAGTAATCATTTTTTGCTTAATCAATTAACACTGTTAGTAAAATTAACACATATACACCTCATCTTATATATAAAAGCAACATTAAAAAATTCAGCTATGGAAACGATTGACCTCATTGCACATTAAAAATTCTGTAATTTTTTTTGAACTAACCATTAACACTGTTAGGAAAAAAACAGCATTTATCAAAAAAACTTTACTTAAATCTAACACTTCATTAAAAATTAAACTAACAATGAAAATACCTGGAAAAACAAGGTTTATTGTACTTATTGCAAGTATAATTCTTTTACAGAGCTGCACCAAGGCCGCAGAAGGCACCAATGCCGCGCCGCCAGCTCCAGAACTTCCGGTTTATACCGTTATTACATCACCCGCTACTACATATCAGGAATTCCCTACTGCTTTGGAAGGAAAAAGTAATGTTGAAATCAGATCTCAGGTAGACGGTTATCTTGACAGAATCTATGTAGAGGAAGGCTCTTATGTAAGAGCAGGACAGCCATTATTTAAAATAGATTCCAGAAGCTACGGCGAACAGATGAATATGGCACAGGCTAATCTGCAGGCTGCCAATGCCAATATCCAGAAAGCAAAAGTGGAAGTAGACAGACTACAGCCATTGGTTGCTGCAAAAGTAGTTTCTGATGTACAGCTTAAAACCGCAAAAGCCAATTACGAAGCTGCCGTTGCTGCTGCTGCACAAGCCAGAGCTTCTGTAGGAAATGCCAGAATTAATGTAGGATTTACAACCATTACAGCTCCTGTAAGCGGTTATATCGGAAGAATTCCTTACAAAAAGGAAGTCTGATCTCCAGAACAGATCCTAATCCATTAACATTATTATCTGATATCAGCGAAATTTATGCTTATTTCTCTTTAAGTGAACTTGACTTTATTGCTTTCCAGAATAAATATCCGGGAGCTACTTTGGAAGAGAAACTGAAAAATATGCCAATGGTAGAACTGGTGATCGCTGATAACAGTACTTATCCTGAAAAAGGAAAACTAAGCATTGTAGACGGACAGTTTGACAAAACGACAGGAGCCATCAGTGTACGTGCCGTATTTCCTAATGCCAACGGAACTTTAAGAACGGGGAACACCGGAAGAGTGCGTATGCCTCAATTGATTTCCAATGCGGTAGTAATTCCGCAGGAATCTACTTTCGAAATTCAGGATAAAACCTATGTCTACGTAATGGGTAAAGATCAGAAGGTAACCGGAAGACCGATCAAAATATCAGGAAAAACGGATAGCTATTATTTTATTTCTGAAGGGCTTAAGCCTGGAGAAAAAATCGTATTCACAGGAATCGGGAACTTAAAAGACGGTGCTTCTGTCAAGCCGAAAAATATTTCTTCTGACAGCTTATTAAAAGCGAAACCATTATAATCCTTTCCGAATACAGAAGACTTAAAAAATAAACTTCTTATGTTAAAACAATTTATAGAAAGACCGGTCCTTTCAACGGTCATCTCCATAATACTCTTATTATTGGGAGCCCTGTCTCTCTTTAATTTACCGATTGCCCTCTTCCCGGACATTGCTCCACCGAGTGTACAGGTAACGGCATTCTATCCGGGAGCCAACGCTGAGGTTGTAGCACGTTCGGTAGCGACCCCGATTGAGGAGGCTGTGAACGGAGTAGAGAACATGACGTATATGACCTCAAACTCCAGTAACGACGGAACCATGACCCTGAGCGTCTTCTTCAAACAGGGTGCTGATGCGGATAACGCCGCAGTAAACGTACAGAACCGTGTATCCAAAGCGATGAGCCAGCTGCCTCAGGAAGTAGTACAGGCGGGAATTTCCACACAGAAGGTACAGAACAGTATGATCATGTTCATGGGATTAACCAGTGAAGATGCAAAACAATATGATGAATTATTCCTTCAGAATTACCTGAAGATTAATGTTATTCCACAGATACAGCGTATCCCCGGGGTAGCACAGGCTCAGGTATTCGGAACTAGGGATTATTCGATGAGAATCTGGCTGAAACCGGATCGTCTGGCGGCTAATAATCTTTCGCCTCAGGAAGTTTTGGGAGCCATTAAAGATCACAACCTTGAAGCTGCTCCTGGTCGTCTTGGACAGGGAAGTAAGGAAACTTACGAATATATCCTTAAATATAAAGGAAAACTGAACAAGGATGAAGACTATGAAAACATCGCCATCAAAGCAAACAGTGATGGTTCTTTCTTAAGGTTAAAAGATGTGGCACGAGTAGAATTCGGTTCTTATACGTATACTGCTACCAACAGAGTGGATGGAAAACCGGTTGCCGGATTCGCGATCTTACAGACTGCAGGATCCAACGCCAATGAAATCCTGACAGAAATTGAAAAGCAGGTGAAAGTAATGGAAACTACCCTTCCCAAAGGAGTAAAACCTATTATCATGTATAATTCCAAAGACTTTTTGGATGCCTCTATTCATCAGGTTGTGGAAACTTTAGTAATTGCCTTCATTCTGGTATTTATCGTAGTATATATCTTCCTTCAGGATTTCAGATCTACGTTAATTCCTGCCATTGCAGTTCCTGTGGCAATTATCGGAACATTCTTCTTCCTGCAGTTATTTGGATTCAGTATTAACATGCTTACACTGTTTGCATTGGTTCTGGCCATTGGTATTGTAGTGGATGATGCGATTGTGGTCGTGGAAGCCGTCCACTCAAAAATGGAACAGACAGGAATGCCGGTAGAACATGCTACAATGAACTCGATGAGTGAAATCTCAGGAGCTATTATCTCTATTACACTGGTCATGTGTGCCGTGTTTATTCCGGTTGGTTTCATGCAGGGACCTGCAGGAGTTTTCTACAGACAGTTTGCTTTTACATTAGCTATTGCGATTTTAATCTCAGCAGTAAATGCGTTAACATTAAGTCCGGCATTATGTGCAATGTTTCTGAATGATCCTCAGGGAGAGCATGGTGAACATGGTCATAAAACAGGTTTTGGAGCAAGGTTCTTTAATGCATTCAATGCCAGCTTCAACAGCATGACCAGAAAATACATCTACAGTCTTAAGTTTTTAATCAAAAATAAGTGGGTTGCGATAGGAGGTCTTGTTATCATTACAGCAGCAAGTATCTTCCTGATCAAAAAAGCACCATCAGGATTTATTCCTACTGAAGACCAGGGTTTCGTGTTATATGCAGTGAATACTCCTCCGGGAAGTTCATTGGAAAGAACACACAGAGCAACAGCTCAGATCGACAAGATCATCAATAGTGAAAAGGCAACGAATCACCTTTGGGTAGCCGACGGGATGAACTTTATCAGTAATGCTAACGCTTCTCCATATTCTGCAGGTTTCATTAAGCTTAAAGATTATGACAAGCGTGGTGAAATGAAAGATCCTGATCAGATTGCAGGAACTTTAACAGGAAAGGTAAGCCAGGTAAAAGATGCCAATGCATTCTTCTTCAACTTCCCTACTGTACAAGGTTTCGGTAACGTTTCCGGATTTGAGTTCATGCTTCAGGATAAAACAAACAGTTCTTTTGAACAGTTGGGAACAACCACTCAGCAGTTCATTGGTGAGCTGATGAAAAGACCTGAAATTGCTTTTGCCTTTACCACTTATGCAGCAGGAAACCCTCAGTACACTATTGATGTGGATACGGATAAAGCCAACCAGCTGGGTGTTTCGGTAACAGAACTGATGCAGACCATGCAGATTTATTTCGGAAGCAGCTTTGTATCGGATTTCAACAGATTCGGAAAATATTACAGAGTAATGGCTCAGGCCGATATTCCTTACCGTACAGACGTCAATTCACTGGAAGGCATTTATGTGAAAAATAAATCAGGAGAAATGGTTCCGGCCAAAACACTGGTAACGTTAAAAGATCTTTCGGACCTGAAACGGTAACAAGAAATAACCTTTTCAATGCAGTAACGATCAACGGAACACCAAAACCGGGATACAGTACCGGAGATGCCATCAAAGCGGTAGAAGAAGTTGCCCAGCAGTCATTACCAAGAGGATATGGATATGAGTGGACAGGAATTACCCGTGAAGAGATCAAAACAAGCGGACAGACTGCATTTATCTTCTTCTTAAGTATTCTGTTTGTATACTTCCTGCTGGCCGCTCAGTATGAAAGTTATGTGCTTCCTTTTGCTATTATTCTTACCATTCCAACAGGGATTTTCGGAGTATTTGCCTTCACAGGGCTGGCAGGAATTGACAATAACATTTATGTTCAGGTGGGATTGATCATGCTTGTCGGACTCTTAGCAAAGAATGCCATCCTGATCGTAGAGTTTGCCGTACAGAGAAGAAAAGCAGGAAAAACTTTAATAGAATCTGCACTCCAGGCATCAAGATTACGTTTAAGACCGATCTTAATGACCTCTTTTGCCTTCATCGTGGGAATGCTTCCATTGATCTGGACACAGGGAGCATCTTCAAAAGGTAACCACTCTATCGGCTATAGTACTGTAGGAGGAATGCTTACGGGGGTACTATTCGGAATTTTTATCATCCCGGTAATGTATGTAATATTCCAGTATCTGCATGAAAAAATGCCGAGCAGAAAAAAGAAAAGACTTCTGAAAAAACAAATGGAAGAAGAACTTTTAGCTTCAGCTCAATAATAAAGATTAACAAAACTGAGATAGATTAAGCCACAAAAGATTTCGCTTTAAGTGATTGTAAGCTAAGAATGCTGTGAAAATCTGAATCACCTGTGGCAAAACACTCAAATTTTGTATCTATTAAAAGTCTATTACAACTATGAAAAGAGTAAAAAATATTATTCTAACTTTTGCGCTGGCTATAGGCTCTGTATCGTGTGTGTCAAAACTGGCATACACGGAGCCTGAGCTGCCGCTTCCGGAAAAGTTTCAGTATACTGCAACTGCAGACACTGCCAGCATCGCCAACCTGGAGTGGAAACAGTTTTTCAGCGATCCTGTTTTACAGGAACTGATTGAAAAAGGAATTAAAAATAATTATGACCTTCAGATTGCCTTAAAGCAGGTTGCGGCTTCACAGGAAAAGCTGAAACAGGCAAAATATATGCAATATCCGGATGTAGGTTTCGGAGTAAGCGGACAGATCTCAAGGCCTTCCAAAAACAGCATGAACGGGCAAAGCTTAAATTTATTTTTAGGTTCAAGCCATGTTGAAGACTATAACGCAGCCTTCAACCTTTCATGGGAAGCTGACATCTGGGGGAAAATCAAAAATCAGCAGGAGGTTTCAAGAATGCAGTATCTTCAAACGTATGAAGGGTCAAAAGCAGTTCAGACTCAGGTAGTAGCTGCCATTGCACAGGGATATTATAACCTGCTGATGCTTGATAAACAACTGGCGATCGCAAAATCCAATCTGGAACTCACCAGCAATACCTTATTAATGACCCAAAAAATGTGGGAAAGCGGTGATAACACTTCTTTAGGAGTACAGCAGGCCGCAGCACAGAAACAGGCAACAGAGCTTCTGATTGCCCAGCTGGAACAGAATATTGCCATCCAGGAAAATGCACTGAGTATCCTGGTTGGAGAACTTCCCAATAAAGTAAACAGAACGCTCGAAATGTCTGATACTTCCTTACCACAAAACATTTCTGCCGGACTTCCTGCAGCAATGGTAAGCAGAAGACCGGACGTTCGTCAGCAGGAATTGTTTTTATTAGAATCCAATGCCATGGTAGGAATTGCCCAGGCCAATATGTATCCGGCATTAAAAATTACTGCCAATGGCGGTGTAAATTCCTTCAAATTCGACAACTGGTTCCAGATTCCGGCTTCGTTATTCGGATCGGTTTTAGGAGGAATTACCCAGCCAATTTTCCAGAAAAGACAATTGAAAACAGATCTGGAAGTAGCTAAAATTCAAAGAGAGAAAAATGTTCTTGCGTTCCGTCAGTCTGTATTGAATGCGGTGGGCGAAGTTGCTGACGCATTGGTTTCCAATGAGAATTTAAAAGTTCAGGAGCAGAAAGCTACGGAGCAGGCCGCTACACTGAAAGACGGAATTAAAAGTGCACAGCTTCTTTATAAAGGAGGTTCAGCCAATTACCTGGAAGTGATTACAGCACAGGGAAATTCCCTACAGGCAGAGTTGAACCTGGCTTCCATTAAGAGACAGAGATTAAGCAGCATTGTAGATCTATACAGAGCGCTGGGCGGCGGTTGGAAGTAGTAAATTAAATTATATTTGTTGAAGTGCGGTCCTTTATGGACCGCATTTTTTCAATATAAAAAACCTTAATTAATGGCCATCCGTACTGTCATTCTGAATGGAACAAAGTGGAATGAAGAATCTTTAAAATGATTGATGAGATTCTTCCTTCGTCAGAATGACAAACAGAGCTCTTAATTTATTCATGAAACTCCTCCGCAATCCATTTTAGCAAATCGTCAAAGTCTTTTTCAGAATATCCTAATTGTAAATAATGAATATCATCCGCTTTTCTGTACCAGGTCAGCTGGCGTTTTGCATATCTGCGGCTGTTCTTTTTAATTTCTGAAACCGCAAAATCAAGATCCCACTCTCCATCAAAATATTTGAACAGTTCAGCGTAACCTACCGTATTCAAAGCCGTCAGATCTTTAAATTTCTCAAGGCCCTTCACTTCATCCAGCAATCCGCTTTCCATCATAATATCCACTCTGCGGTTGATTCTCTCATACAGCTCTTCCCTTGGAGCTTCAATTCCGATCCTGATAACATTAAAATTTCTGGAATCCTGTGACACCGCAATTAATTCAGAATATTTTGTATTGGTTTGCCAGATTACATCAATGGCACGTAAAAGTCTACGATGATTGTGAATATCCACCACACCGAAATATTCCGGATCGAGTTCTTGTAAAATTTCCTGAAGTTTCTCAATTCCTTCCTGCTCCATCATAGTCTGAAGCTTTTCCTGGTTTTCAGCATTGGCTTCCGGCAAATCATGCAGACCTTCTATCACAGCTTTTTCATACATCATACTTCCACCGACAAGGATGACAGTGTCATGGGTGGTAAAAAGTTCATTGAGTTTTTCAAGCGCATCTTCTTCATACTGCCCGATGGAGTAATATTCTTCCACAGAAAGGTTTCCTATAAAATGATGAGGTGCTGCCGCCAGTTCTTCTTCTGAAGGCGCAGCTGTTCCTATTTTCATTTCTCTAAAAAACTGACGGGAATCACAGGAAATAATCTCGGTATTGAAATGTTGGGCCAAATCAATTGCCAGTCTCGTTTTACCAATTCCGGTGGGTCCTACAACAGAAATTAAATTTTTATTTTTCACCCCGCTAATTTACGAAAATGGGTTTATTTAATTTGCTGGAAGTTGGAAGCCTGAAGCTGGAAGGCAAAATTAGATATAGGTTATAATGATAACAATCTTCCTGCCTCCCTCCATCTTCCAGCCATTCAACATTAGCCAAACTATAGACTTAAATGTTTATCTTTGTAGAACAATAAAAAACTATGATTTTATCAATGACCGGATTCGGTAGAGCCGAAGATGTTTTTGAAGGAAAAAAATTACAATTGATATTAAATCTCTGAACAGCAAGAGCTTTGATTTGAATATTAAAATTCCTTTACGTTATAAAGAAAAAGAATTTGAAATCAGAAAAATTCTTAACGATAGAATTATCCGTGGAAAAGTAGACTGCTACGTTAATATTGAGAACCTTGAAGAGTCTAATGATGTAAAAATCAATAAAAATTTAATCGACTCTTATATCAACGAACTTAAAAACATAGCTTCTGACGGTCCCGATTTTGAATACCTGAAAATGGCAGTAAGACTTCCTGATGCCATTACCTCAAGACCTGATGAGCTTACAGAAGGTGAATGGGAAGCATTGGCTAAAATTGTCAATAATGCCGTTGACAGATTTGAAGAATTCAGGAAAACGGAAGGTGGTATTTTACATGAAGAATTAAACAGGAATATTCAGAATATTGATAAATATCTTGGAGAAGTGATTCCTTTTGAGGAAGAAAGAATTGTAAGCGTGAAAGAACGTTACCAGAAATCCCTGAAAGAATTTGAAAATGTTGATGAAACACGTTTCTACCAGGAAATGGCCTATTTCACTGAAAAACTTGATATTTCTGAAGAAAAGGTAAGACTTGCCCAGCATTTGAAATATTATAAAGAAGTAATGGACAATGAGTCTTTCAACGGAAAAAAACTGGGTTTCATTTCTCAGGAAATCGGAAGGGAGATCAACACACTTGGGTCTAAAGCCAATCATGCAGAAATCCAGAAACTGGTAGTAATGATGAAAGATGACCTGGAAAAAATAAAAGAACAAACGTTAAACGTATTGTAACGCAGGTACGGATTATGAGATACGTGGCTCTTTCTAAGAATGGAACACAAGTCTCGGAACCCGGAACCCGAAACTCAAAAAATGGATAAAGTAATTATATTTTCAGCACCATCAGGGAGCGGAAAAACTACATTGGTAAAGCATTCACTGAAAACATTTCCAGAACTGGAATTTTCAATCTCATGTACTACGAGACAACCGAGGGGAAGCGAAGTTCATGCGGTAGATTATCATTTTCTGACACCGGATGAGTTCAGACAGAAAATTTCCGAAGATGCTTTTGTAGAATATGAAGAAGTATATACTGACAAATATTACGGTACTTTAAAATCTGAAGTGGAAAAAATCTGGAATCAGGGAAAAGTTGTTATTTTTGATGTAGATGTAAAAGGAGGTATTTCATTAAAAAAATACTTTGGCGAAAAGGCCTTGTCTATCTTTATAGAACCACCTTCCATTGAAGAGCTGGAACGAAGATTGGTTTCCAGAAATACAGATGATGCAGAAACTATAAAAACCCGTGTAGCGAAGGCAGCAGAAGAAATGACCTATGCCAGCGGGTTTGACAAGATCGTGATCAATGAAGATCTTGATACCGCTAAAAAAGAAATAGAAAGTTTAATAAAAAGTTTTATCAGTAAGTAATGGCTGGAAGATAGAAGCCAGAAGATGGAAGTAATCAATACTCTCAAAATCTAACTTCTAATTTCTAACCTCTAGCTTCTGATAATAAAAAATTGAGGTTGATATGAGTACCGAAACATTAGAAAAAGCTAAATCTGCAATTCCTGTAAGAGGATTTCTGGATATAAAAGATATCACTATTCCTCAGGGAGAAGAATTGGTGAAAGCCATTCTTAAACTTAAAGAGGAAAAAAATGCTGTTATCCTGGCCCATTACTACCAACCGGGAGAAATTCAGGATATCGCTGATTTCCTGGGAGATTCTTTACAGCTCGCAAGACAGGCAAAAGAAACCAATGCAGACATGATTGTATTCTGCGGAGTACATTTCATGGCAGAAGCCGCTAAAATTCTGAACCCAACTAAAAAAGTAGTTCTTCCTGATACCATGGCCGGATGTTCACTGGCAGACGGTTGCTCAGGAGAAGGGCTGAGAAAGATGCGTGAGCAGCATCCAAATGCTTTAATTGCCACTTACATCAACTGTAATGCGGAAACCAAAGCAGAAAGTGATATTATCGTAACAAGCTCCAATGCGGAAACAGTTATTGAAGCTCTTCCGAAAGACAGACCAATCATTTTTGCACCGGACAAAA
The DNA here is from genome assembly GCF_036631475.1 of Chryseobacterium sp. 1B4. Classification (NCBI taxonomy): domain Bacteria; kingdom Pseudomonadati; phylum Bacteroidota; class Flavobacteriia; order Flavobacteriales; family Weeksellaceae; genus Chryseobacterium; species Chryseobacterium sp. 1B4. The sequence goes on along the minus strand of NZ_JAPNUF010000003.1, from coordinate 155,122 downwards.
ACCTGGGAAGATATTTATCTAAAAAAACAGGACGTGATATGATCCTTTGGGATGGAAGCTGTGTAGTACACGAAGCTTTTTCAATGGAAAGAATTGCACAGCAACTGGCAGACAATCCGGATGCTAAACTGATTGCTCATCCTGAAAGTGAAGAAGCTGTTTTAAAACTGGCTCATTTTATCGGGTCTACTTCTGCCCTGCTGAATTATGTGGAAAAAGACGACTGCCAGAAATTCATTATCGCCACAGAAGAAGGAATTCTTCACGAAATGAAAAAACGCGCTCCTCACAAAGAACTGATACCTGCATTGGTTTTTGACGAAAGCTGTAACTGTTCAGAATGTTTTTACATGAAACGTAATACCATGGAAAAGCTTTACCTGTGCATGAAGTATGAACTTCCTGAGATTCTTATCGACGAAGAACTAAGATTAAAAGCATTGAAACCTATTGAAGCCATGCTTGATCTTTCTAAAAGCATAAAATAATTTTTTAGTCATTGAATATTTATTATATTTAGAATCTAAACTAATAATAAATATGAAAAATCTAAAAAAATTAGACAGAAAAAGTCTTAAAAATGTAAAAGGAGGCGTGGGCATATGTAGCTTAAACTGCGAAATACATGAAACTTGCGGAACAGGATGTTATGGAGAACCAATGTGTGTTCCGAAAGGTGAACATTTCCCACCCAATTGTTAAAAAATAAAGCACTGTTTTTCACAGTGCTTTTTCATTATCTTATTAGTACAAATATAGTTTAGGATACTCCTCCATCCACGCATTCTATGCTTACCAGAACACACATTTTACAATAATCTGGAAGTCCCTGATAAGCCGCACAGGAATACTGATATCCCGGGCCATCTCCGAATGTAGCATTCTGTGGGCATCCTGCACATCTTGACGGGCCGGCTCCATTTATTCGTTCAAGTTCTTTTCGGTTTAATTTCTTTATACTTTTCATAGTCATTCTAATTTTTAAATGATTTAACATACCAATATTTACAGCATTGGTGCATAACAGGTTCCTCCCGGTTTCAGCCAGCATCCCCATTGTCCACCTCCGCGGAAACATACAAACTGTTCACCACCACAAGCTTCAATCTGGATATCAGTAAATCCTCCGGTGATGTTTTTCTTTTGCTCACGTGATAATTTTTTAATTGTTTTCATAATGTTTAATTTTAAGATTAGAAATAAGAAAATTATTGTTTATTGCTTAAAAATCAATACGGATCAGAACATTCAAAACTGACCAGTACTCTTCCTTTACAGCATTGCGGCAAGGCGTGATAATCTGCACATGACTTGGGTTCACCTGGTCCATATGGGCCTGCAGGACAATACTCAAAACAATCATTCACATCTCCTCCACGGATGGACTTCAGATTCTTGCGATTCACTTTTTTTAAATTTTTCATGGTTAATTTTATTATGGTTAAAATCCTAAATATAAGATTTTTAATCAATTACAGCAAATATATCTCTAAAAAAGGAAATAAATTTTATAGGATTAAAAAGTTGGCCGTTTCAAAATAATTTGTACATTTGTTCCGTTACAATGAATTTTCTAAGAAACATATCTGATATTTCTGCCCTGAAATCACTTATTTCAGGCATATCTTCTGTTTCTACATTCACAACTACAACAACTACCCCATAACGGGGTAAATTTTCACATATAATTTCCGGTACCCGTACTCTTTTTCAGAGAGTAGCCACTTTTTTTATCCAACTTCAAATAAATAATTGATGAAAGTTTTAAAATTCGGCGGAACATCAGTCGCCCATTCTCAGAATATCTTACTGGTGGAAAAAATTATAAAAAGTGAATCTTTAAAAAACAGGGTTGTTGTAATTGTATCAGCGCTTCATGGTGTTACAGATCAATTGATCAAAGCAGCTGAAAATGCTTCTGTAAAAGATGAAAAGTATATACAGATTATCAAAGACCTTGAAGAAAAGCATATTAACTTAGTGAAAGAACTTTTCCCAATTGCGGAACAAAGTTCGTGGCTGAGCTTTGTAAAAAAACATTTCAATGATATTGAAGATCTTTGCAACGGAATCTCTGTACTTGGTGAGCTTACTGCCAGAATCAAAGATAAAATTGCATCTTACGGAGAATTTCTTTCTTCAAAAATTATTGCAGCGAGATTACAGCATGAAGGGTTAGACTGCATTTGGATGGACTCTGCAGACCTTATCAGAACAGACAGCAATTTCACTCACGCAAAAGTAGATTTCAGTTTTACTGAAAAGAATATTGTAGGTTTTCTCAGTGAAAAGCAGAACCGTATCATCGTAGGCCCCGGTTTTATAGCCCGCGATGAAAAAAATAATGCGACAACACTGGGAAGAGGCGGTTCAGATTACACAGCTTCTATTATTGCAGCTTCTGTTCATGCGGAAGAGCTCCAGATATGGACTGACGTCAGCGGAATGATGACTGCAGATCCCCGTCTTGCTTCCAATGCCAAACCTATTTCAGAAATATCTTATCATGAAGCGATGGAGCTGTCGCACTTTGGGGCAAAAGTGCTTTATCCACCTTCCATTCAGCCTGTCATGGTGAAAAATATTGACCTGATCATCAAAAACACTTTTGACCCTGATGCTCAGGGAACTTTAATTTCCCATCAGCTGAAATCTTCTGAGAACGGAAGGCAGGTTGCAGTAGGAATTTCAAATATGAACCATATTGCCCTGCTTACACTGGAAGGCAGCGGAATGGTTGGAATTCCCGGTATTTCGGCAAAATTATTCCAATGCTTAAGTCAGGAAAAAATAAATATAATTCTGATTACCCAGGGATCTTCAGAACATTCCATCACTGTTGCTATTGAAGAAAAAGATGCTTTACGTGCTGAATATTCGATCAACAGTTCCTTTGCTGATGACATCAACCTGAAAAGAGTTTTTCCGGTAAAAATTGAGACCGGTCTTTCCATTGTAGCTTTAGTGGGAGAAAATATGAAAAGCAGAAGCGGGGTCAGTGCAAAGATGTTTGGATGTCTCGGAAATAACGGTATCAATATAAGAGCTATTGCACAGGGATCTTCGGAAAGAAATATCAGTATTGTCATTTCAGAAAAAGACAGCAAAAAAGCAGTTAATGTACTTCATGAAGAATTCTTTGAATCTGAAATCAAGCAGATCCATCTTTATATCTGCGGAACAGGGAATGTAGGTTCAAAACTGGTTCAGCAGATTTATAACCAGAATGATTATTTAAAGGAAAATTTTTTAATCAATCTGAGAATTGCAGGAATTTCCAACAGTCGTCATATGTTATTTGCGGATCAGGGGATATCCCAGGAAAACTATCTTACCTGGAATCAGCAGGGGCAAAAGCTTCTGCCGGAGAATTTGCTGAAGAAATAATCCGGAGGAATCTGAGAAACTCTGTTTTTGTTGATGTTACGGCAAGTCCTGATGTTCCGGAAATTTATGAAAATTTATTAAAGAGAAGTGTGAATATTGTGGCCTGTAATAAAATTGCGGCTTCCTCAGATTTTAAACAATATAAAGCATTAAAAGATACCGCAAGAAATCACAACTGCAATTTTTATTTTGAAACCAATGTAGGTGCCGGACTTCCGGTTATAGGAACCATTAACGACCTGATCAAAAGCGGAGATAAAATCCAATCTATTAAAGCTGTACTAAGTGGGACATTGAATTTTGTCTTTAATGAGTATGACGGCAGCAGAACATTTTCTGAAGTGGTAGCACAGGCCCAGAAGGAAGGATACACAGAGCCGGATCCGAGGCTTGATCTTTCCGGAAAGGATGTGGCAAGAAAAATTTTAATTCTGGCAAGAGAGGCCGGATATCCGCTTCAGTTTGAAGAAATTGAAAATATCAGTTTTCTGCCGGAGGAATGCATGCAGGGAAGTGTTGATAATTTTTATGAAAAGCTTACAGTGTATGAAGATCATTTTAAAAGCTTATTGAATAAAGCCAAAAACGAAGGTAAAATACTGAAATATGTTGCAGAGTTTGAAGATGGAAAAGCTAAGGTGGGATTACAGCATATTGCTCCCGAAAGTGATCTGTTTCACCTTTATGGTAAAGATAATATTGTCATTTTCAAAACATTGAGATATTCTGAGCAGCCACTGGTTGTAAAAGGAGCCGGTGCCGGAGCTGATGTAACAGCAAGCGGAGTTTTTGCAGATATAATCCGTTCTATTTAAATAATATTATGAAAAAAGTAAAATTAAAAGTGCCGGCTACTGTAGCCAATCTGGTGTGCGGATTCGATATTCTGGGAATGGCCGTACATGAACCTTATGATGAGATGGAATTCAGACTGCTGGACACTCCGGACATTATCATAAAACATACCGACGCCTTCGGACTTCCTGAAGAGCCTTCCGGAAATGTTGCAGGCATCGTCCTGTTGAAAATCCAGGAATATTTTAATCTGAAAACCGGTTTTGAAGTAATCATCCACAAACATATAAAGCCTGGAAGCGGGCTCGGCTCCAGTGCGGCAAGTGCCGCCGGAGCCGCCTTTGGAGCCAATATATTATTGGAAAACAAATTAACAAAGGAAGAAATGGTTCATTTTGCCATGTTTGGAGAAGAACTCGCTTCAGGTGTACGGCATGCAGATAATATTGCACCCTGTATCTATGGAGGAATTACCCTGGTAAAATCAACAAACCCGATTGATATTATTCCGCTGAGCTGCCCTGATCTGTTTGTGACTGCCGTACATCCGCAGGTGGAAGTCAAAACTTCAGATGCCAGGCAGATTTTAAAGAAGAATATCACTCTAAAAAGCGCTGTTGAGCAATGGGGGAATATTGCCGGACTCATAGCTGGAATTCAGAAAAACGATATCCCATTAATTGGACGAAGTCTCAACGATGTCATTATAGAGCCTATCCGCAGTATTCTCATTCCGAAATTTGACGATATCAAAAAGATGAGTTTACAACTGGGTGCTTTGGGAGGAGGAATTTCCGGTTCCGGGCCTTCCATTTTCATGCTGTCAGAACAAAAAGAAACGGCAGAAAAAATGGCTCAGATGATGAAATCAGTCTATGATAAAATTGAAATAGAAAGCTTTGTATATGTCTCAAAAATAAATCCGGCAGGAATTCAAATCATTGAAGAAAAATAACAGAAATGAAATATTATAACTTAAAAGATTCTCAGGAAAAAATAAATTTCAAAGAAGCAACCATAAAAGGTCAGGGAAAGGAAAAAGGATTATTTTTCCCGGAAAGCATTCCTCAGTTTAACGAAGAATTTATCCGGAATCTTCATCAGTATTCCCATGAGGAAATTGCATACAGATGTATGAAAGACTTTGTTGGAGATGAAATTCCGTCAGAAATACTCGAAGAAATTGTAGCGGAAACCGTCAGTTTTGAGATTCCCTTGGTAAAGATCAGTGAGCAGATAGCCATTTTAGAATTGTTTCATGGTCCTACTCTTGCCTTTAAAGATATCGGAGCAAGATTTATGAGCCGCTGTCTGTCTTATTTTCTGAAGGATGAGCAGAAAAAAGTTACTGTTCTTGTAGCCACTTCCGGAGATACAGGAGGTGCTGTTGCGCACGGTTTTTATAAAATCCCACAAATCAATGTGGTCATTCTTTATCCAAAAAACAGAGTAAGCCCGGTTCAGGAAAAGCAGTTGACAGCATTAGGAGAAAACATTTCTGCACTGGAAGTGAACGGGAGCTTTGATGATTGCCAAAACCTTGTTAAACAGGCTTTTTCAGACGAAGAAATCAATAAACAGTTATTTTTGACTTCAGCCAATTCTATCAATGTTGCGAGATGGCTTCCCCAGCAGATTTATTATTTAATCGCTTTAAAACAGTGGATCCAGCAGTATAAGGAACAGCCGGTCATTTGTGTACCGAGTGGAAATTTCGGCAATATCTGCGCCGGACTGCTCGCTCATTTCAGAGGTTTGACAGCAAGCCATTTCATTGCTGCCTGTAATGCTAACCAGGTCATTCCGGATTATTTTAAAACTCAAAAATACCAGCCACAAAAAACTGTAGCTACCTTATCGAATGCCATGGATGTAGGCAACCCAAGCAATTTTGTAAGAATTTTAGAGCTTTTCGGACACGAATTTGAAACCTTAAAAATAAAATATCTGCGTATTCCATTAATGATGACCAAACGATGAACACCATCACGGAAGTTTATGAGAAATATGGATACATCCTGGAACCCCACAGTGCGGTTGCCTATACTGCTATGGCACAGTATCTGCAAGAAAATCCGGAACAGAAGGGATTTATCCTCGGGACAGCCCATCCGGTAAAATTCCCTGCTGCAGTGGAAAAAGCAATCCATACCCAGATTGAAATTCCGGAGTCATTGAACGAGTTGATGAAAAAGGAGAAAAAACTGTAGAAATAAATTCAGATTTTGAAGAATTAAGACGATTTTTGCTTCATAAAACCTGAAACAATGAGCAAGATATATCTTGAAGATGTAAGAATATATGCGTACCATGGTGTACTTCCGGAAGAAAATATTATCGGAACGTATTATATTCTGAACGTAGAACTTCATACCGATCTGTGGAAAGCAGCAGAATCCGATGATTTGCATGACACCATAAGTTATGCCGACATCAATGATATCCTTCATGGCGAAATGAAAATAAAATCCAGGCTACTGGAACATGTAGCCGGAAGAATGATCACAAAAATTCACAGCAGCTTCCCACAGGTTGATTATATTAAATTAAAAATCACCAAAACAGCTCCTCCTATGCAGGGAGAAATGAAAGGAGCCAGCATTGAGCTGGAAAAGAGTTTTAAACCGGAAAATTAAAATTCTTATTTTCGTTGATTAAAAAAACATTCAAATTGAAATTCTTCAAAATATTATTTTTAGTGGCAGGGATCAGCGCTTTTGGTCAGTCAGGCGTTGATAATCAGTTGGCGGCTTACAACTTTCCAAAGATAAAGTCCAGTATCACGATGCCCGTGACCATTCCTCTTTCTGAACTGAGCAATATGATCAATGCTTCTGTGAAAGACCTTGTTTATCAGGATGACTCTTATACAGACAATAATAATGATCAGTTTAAGGTAAAAGTCTGGAAAACAAGACCTATCCGCCTGGTAGGTGGAACAAGTCAGAATTTACTGATTGAGGTTCCATTAAAAATATGGGCAGAAAAAGGAATTGGTACATTAGGAGTATATACGTATCAGAATACCACTTTTGAGACGGTAATGTCTTTCAATACAACAGTTACTTTTAAAAATAACTGGACTATCACTACAAACACCCGTCCCAATGGCTTCAGATGGGTAACCAAGCCTGTTCTTGATTATGGAAGAATACAGATTCCCATTACCGCTCTGGTTGAAAAAAGCTTAAAAGAGCAGCAGGAGAAATTCTGCAAAACAATAGATCAGCAGATGGCGACACAACTCAACTTCCAGCAATACGCCCTAATGGCCTGGAATACTTTTCTGCAGCCTTTCAATATCTCTGAAGAATACAATACATGGCTGAAGGTAAGCCCGGTAGGAGTTAATATTACCCCTCTGAAATTTTATGGAAATCAGATCAATGCCACGCTTGGTGTTGATATTTATTCCGAAACTTTCACGGGAAGCAAACCGGCTGCCTCTTCCCCGGTAACCAGCGTTGCCAATTTTAATACAACACCTACTGTTGCAGACAATTTTATCTTGCAGACCACAGCCAATATTCCTTTTACAGAAGCAAGTAATATGGCTAGAAAAACTTTCCTGAACAAAGAATTTGATGTACGTGATTCTAAAGTAAAAGTAACAGATATCAGAGTTTATGGTGTAGATAACAGAGTAGTTATAGAAGCACAAACAGACGGCTACATAAAAGGAACTTCCATTATTTCAGGAATTCCGGTATATGATGAAACAAAAAGAAAAATTGTTTTATCAGAAACCAAATTTAAGCTGAAAACCAACAATATTCTGCAGAAAACGGCTTCTCTTCTCTTCCAGGGGAAAATCGTAAAAATGATTGAGGAAGAATATGGCATCCCAACCCAGGAACTGGAAGAGACTTCAAGAAAAAGTATTGAAGAAGCCTTTAACAAGGAGTATTATAAGGGTTTAAAAATGAACGGAAAAGTTTTCAATCTTAAGCCCAGCAAAATATTACTCAGCAATACAGGAATCACCGCCATTATTGATACGAATGCTTCATTAAAACTTCTTGTCAACGGATTTTAAAATCTCAATAAAACACAAACTAAAAAACTAATAACCAATCATGAAAAGAATTCTAAATGTTGTTGAATACAATAATGCTTCGTCATACAGAAGTCTTTCCAGAATTGTTCCCTTTGACGGTCTATCATTTCTTGGTGTAAACGGATGGCATGACAGCTTGAGTGAAACAAGAGTAATTAACCTCAAAAATTATCAGGCTGAAATTCAAGCAAAAAGCGAAATAGAAGCTCTTGGAAAGAAAGAAATTGCTTAAAAACTTTTGTTCATAAAGAAATTTTACTATATTTGCACACCTGAAAAATGGTAAAAATGGTACTTTGGCCGAGCGGCTAGGCAGTGGTCTGCAACACCATCTACAGCGGTTCGAATCCGCTAGGTACCTCATAGTAAATCCCTATACAGCTTATTTTCAAGCTTTTGGGGATTTTTATTTTTATTTATTCCAACATTATTCCAACAAATAATTTTTACGGTTTTCCGCAAAATCGATTTATTTAAAAGTTTTTATATTTGTGAAAAAATTACACCAATGATACAAGACTATGAGAAATTAAAAAAGTTTAATACTGAAGTTTCAAAAATGATTTCTAAAGGTTATACCATTGTAGATAAAAATGATGAGACCAGAATGTGTGTGATGCAAAAAAAGGAAGCATTAATCATGCCTTGCATATTGTATTATCATTAATTACAGGCGGTTTATGGCTTTTAGTATATTTAATGTTATTAATGTCTGGAAGTTCTAAACCAAAAACGATAACAATTTTAGTTCAATAAATTAATTATGAAAAATATACTCTATCTTGTCTTGTTAACATTTGTAATAGTAGGATGTAATAAAAATAAGTGGAATGAAAGTTTCAAGAAGGTTGAAATTACATACGACAATAACACTCAGGATGCTTATTTTTTAAATCTTCAAAAGCAAATATGCCATTGATTGTAAGTTTACATACTTGGGTAGGAGATTATACACAGGAAGACAAATTAAGTGAAATATGCAAAAAAAATAATTGGAATTATATTCATCCTGATTTCCAAGGCAGGAATAATACATTTGATGCCTGTGTTAGTCCAAAAGCAATTAAAGATATTGATAATGCTATTGAGTACGCAATAAAAAATTCAAATTGCGATAGAAACAAAGTGTCTATTGTTGGTTTGAGTGGTGGAGCATATGCTACTATCGCTGCTTTACTAAAATCCAAACATAAACTATATTCTATTTCTGCATGGTGTCCAATATCTGATTTAAATGCATGGTATAGCGAAACACAAAAAAGTAAACTTAATTATGCAGAAGATGTTTATAAATGTGTTGGTTCGCAAAATGGAATTTTTAATTCTAAGGAAGCATTAAAAAGATCACCTATTTTTTGGAATAGTCCAGATGCAATAAGAAAAACCCGAATTAATTTATATGCAGGCTTAAATGATGCAGTAGTTCCAATATCTCATTCTATTAATTTTTATAATAAAACATTAAATGACATTGGTTGTACTGATAATGAAAAATTTGTTAGTACAGAAGATGTAAATATGTTGAAAACTAACCCTAAACCAGTTGGAAAAATTGGCAGTCGTGACATATACCTTCATAAGAACTATGAAAATATATCATTAGTTATTTTTAAAGGAGGACACGAAATGATAGAAAATTCAGTACTACAAAACTTATAAAATGAATCCCCGCTTTATAGCAGGGATTTTTCATTTAAAAACGGTCTTGTAGTACTTCATCTTATTTCGTAAAAAACAAATCTGCCTCTGCTTTTCTTCTACGAATGAGTCCGTTTAAAACTTTTCCTCCGGCCGTAATATATTTCGTAGTAAACCAGTTCCGTATTGCGGCTTCTGACGCATGGTTGTTTACCAGCTTGAACAGACCGTCTGAGCCACCGGTATTATATGTATGAGAAACCAAAGCGTCGAATTGGTTTTGCGTCAATGGAACTTTTATTTTTGAATTCACGATTTTTTCATAAGTTGGCAAAACTGCTGCGAATAGATCTACTCCTTTTTCTTTCGTGATCGCCAGATCTTTCATGGTTACTTTCTTTCCTCCCGGATAGTAAGTGTTGCCATACCCTATTGTTGGAATTCCTGCTGAATCCAGATAAGGCTTTGAACTGAATCCCTCAAATGATGTAATTAGATTTATTCCTTTTTGTGATGTTTTCATTTTCTTTTTAAGTATAAAATTATTGCTGTTACAATGATGACGAGTGCTGCTATTAAAAATCCAGTAATATAAACGCCCACCTGAAAATCTCTTTTCACTACATCAACAGTTTTAGTTTGAATTTTCTCTGCTGTTTTTGCCAGACCGGAAACAAAGCCTTCATCTTTATTTTCAGCCTTCTTTGATTCATTCCTGTTATTCTCATTGATTTTTGAACTATTTTGATCTAAAATGCTTTTATTTGAGCTGAAAAACACATCTGCGTTACCGGAAACTTTCAATAGATTTATAGTATCTCCGTTCACAACATTGAAGAATGTCAACGGTATTTTGTCCATAGCCTTTCCCCGAATCTCAACATTTGAATTTTCCAGCTTTGTCTTCTGTTTCTCACTATCAATTTTGACTACTGATAATTCAGATTTTAAAAGATCCTGTTGAGTCTTAATTTCTTTCTTGATGTACTCTGTTTCGTTTACAGAAGACTGAGCTGTTTTTGATACTCTTTTGACCTTACATCCAAGCAACAATAACAGCAAACTAATTATTATTATCGTTGTCTTTTTCATCGTCTATTTCTAATTTAAAAGAACTTTCAACTTTCCTTATAGCTTTATCCTGAAGAACTACCAATATTTTATCAAAAAATTTAAATATTGCTGACTTGCTTCCATTTAAAAGTTCAAAATTTCTGCCTACACTTGAAAACTCAAATCCTATAGCTAAAACCCAAAAAAGCTTAAAGCAACCATAAGAATCCCCCAAATGGATCCACTTAACCAATCGCCTCCTTTCGTTACCGTTCCTACTCCAAAAGCTAAAAACATTAAAACAGATGTTACTAATATAATAGCAGTTGCTTTTATCATTGTATCAAAGAATCTTTCAGGTTTAAAACTTTCCTTTCTGATACTCCTAGCAACTCTATGACCTAAAATAAAATCAAGCCCAGTTAATGGAAGGAAAATTATAATCATAACTGATTCTACCAGGAAGGGAAAAAATATTGATTTAGGATCAGCGTCCTTAATGAAAATATTATTAAATCTTTCCAGGTTTCCCGATAACCATAACCCAGTGGTCAAACCTGAAGATGCGCAAAAACTAAACAAAGCGTTAGCCCCGTTTTTGTATGTTATCATCTTCCAGATAAAAGCTATTGCGGTTTTTGTAAAAGCCATCTTAGTACCTTTAAAAATGTTAACCCTAGTATGCTGAATAGAAATACTGGATATATTACATGATTGTAAAAACTACTTCCAAACTTTAAAACATAAGCACTTATATTGAACGTTTGAATTGAGAAGTAAATAATACTAACCAACTTCGTATAAATACATGCTTTATACCGGAATATCTTCAGCAAAAAGAAGAGCGAAAATACCCATACTGTTAAGCTGCTCATAAGCGGGAACCAATACACTAAGTAATTGTTCCCAGGACTAGCAATTACCGCCTGTTCGCCCTGTGAAAACCTCCAACTTATTAGCTCCAAAACAACAGCAATGAAAATTACTGATGCCATCATGAAGTCTAAGCACTTTCTTTTATCTTTTATCGTTTCTTTAAGCTGGCTTACTAATCTTCCGCCGATGCTCTCTGCTGGTGGTGTTGGCATACTAGTTAATTAATTTATTAGTTGATTCCACATTTCATTTTCAGTTATTTTTTTATACTACCAAAGTTTTCAACCAACCTGCAAAAACCTCCGCCCATTTAGCATTACCTTCTTTTGTTGGATGAACTCCGTCAGTAATTAATGGATTGTACATATCAGTATATCCGGTTTCCGTACCCTGAAGCGTTCGGAACTCCGATGGAGTAAGTCCGCTTAAACTATAAGCATCAAAACAAGGGATTGAATAGTAAGCGCAAACCTCTTTCATTGCAGCAACATAATTTGTCATTTTTAAGCTGTTATAGGCGGTATCCGGATAAATCTTTATTGGCGTAATTCCAACTATCAGAATATCTTTATAAAGCGTTAAGCTTTGGCTGTATACATACTTATTTAAAAGACCCTGAATTAATAAATGTAAAGCTCCATAATAGGTTGTTTTTATACGGTCATCCATTGTTCCCAATTGGGATATATTTCTAAGGTCATTTGTTCCGCCCATAAAGGTTACGACTTTAGCATCAGAAGCCATTGAAGAGAAACGGTCTACCATTGGATCACGAGTAACGGTATCACCTGCTGTAACTTCTCCTAATGTACTTCCGGATATTCCTTTATTTTCCCATGTCATTCCGAGAAGCGTTGCTGCCTGTTTGGCGTAAGAATCAAGTTGCCCTGGATAACCCGTATAATTTCTTGGAATAAACCCGTAAGTTATTGAATCACCAAGACTAGACATTTTTTTATTTGTAAACCATGAAACTACCTTCGAAGCATTCTTCTTAATAATATCCTGTTGCTGCTCAAACTTACTTACAGTTTTGTTTTGAAGTGTATATTTGAATGCATCTACTTCTGCCTGAGTTATTACGGTTGTAGCATTCGTTTTTGACCAAACTAACCTAATTTGGTTTACTGTTAACGTATTAATTGTGAAATCAGGTGATGTACCATAAGTACCCGTATAAACTCCATCTTTGTAGTAAACAACACGAGAAATGACATATCCGGAATCCTGAGTTAAAGAATGAACACCATCTAATACTGATATTTTTTCAGTACGGATTCTTATATTATTACTTACGTCACCACCTGTGGTAATATCAATTCCACCAAGTTCTTTATAAATGCCGTCCCCTAAATTTATAATAAACGAATTATAATCAGTTGTTACTTTTACTGAATTATTTGAATTGTCTACAACGGTTTTCATGGTTGTATCTACGGCAGAATAACAATTAATTTTCAATGCATCTAACTCCGCCTGAGTTACGGTTTGTGTATTAGTCGTATGATATAATGAAAATTTAAATTTAACAGCTGTTCCTGGAATTGTAGGGGTAAAAGTCTTACCATTAATCACTTGTGTTGAAATAAATGTATTATTTGAATCATAATAGAAAATATTCTGAAATAACATATCTCCTATCAATTCCAACTGTGCAGCATATGCGATGTCTAAAAATGAAATAGGTCGCCCTCTTGTTGTTGATGCTGTTACAGCACCATTGTTCAAGGCTAACGCTCCGACTTCTAATGATGGATTTATATAATTCTTAAATGTTGTACTCAAAGAAACCCCTACTTTTTCAACCCATTTTGTTGATGTTCCAGGTACATCTGTTGCCGACGCCGTTTGAAGTTCAGGTAACTCATAAACCTTATTATTGTAAGCAACCTGAATTTTCCCTACATATGATTGAGCAGTCCAGCTTGGAATAACTCCAGATACAACAGGTTTTGGCGAAGGTGCTTTTTGTGACACACCGTTAGTAACCCATATTTGCATGAAGTTATCAGTCAGGTCTGCTGCTGCAATAACTATCGGCTGCGGCGTTGGCGTAGATCCGTCTTTGAAGTTTGTATATGTGCCCGGTGTCTTTACATCCCATTTTTCAAATAAATATGGATCACCAGGTGCCCAGGCTGTAGGTGAACTCGTTGGCGTTGCCTCTCCTTTAGAATCTGATACAGTTGCTGACTTTAAAGTGGCGTAGTCTGTTTTAACTAAATTGCCCTCTGAATCAGCCGCCAGTAAGTCTTTCGGATTGTTGTTATATTCTAATTCGTCTGTCTTTTTTATAATTAGTAAATCTGGATTAATTGGTTCTCCCATCTTATTAAGTTTTTATTACTGTGTTATCATTATCGCCTAAAATTTCCCCATCATTGTCACCAAGTAAATAAACCTTGTCTGTTCCTTCTTCTGGCTTTCCATATCCTAATAATGTAGCGGTGAATGTTATCAACTCACCAGCAGAATCAGAGTCTGAAATATCTGTTATATGCGCTTTACCTGAATCAACGTACCAACCGGATAGCGTTTTTCGCATCCATTCAATCAAAGTTCTGTTTCGCTTATATGATCTCAATTCACGGTATGAAACTACATTATTGCCGCTGTCCGCATCATCTTTAATCATGACGCCAGATAACGCAATTGTATAGCTTTGATTCGTTGGATAGTCAGTATTCCACCCGGCATTATCGCGGGTTGTAGTCTTTATGGTTTCAGAATTTTCAGAAATAGGGCTGGCTGTTAGACACGCAGCAGGCACCCAATTCCCATTTTTTTAATATAAAAAGGTTTTCTTCTCCTTTTATCTGCTTCATTATTAAACCCCTTTACCTCTAATATAGTGAAAATCAGTTAAACAATTGTCACTTTTGTTTCGTTTCCATAATTATCTTTTACGTCAACTCTAAAGTCAACTTCTTTTTGCATATAGCTAGATTCAAACTCCCTGCTTGTAAGTCTTAAAATACCTGTTGAAGTATTGAAAGTGTAGGCTGTTGGTTGGAATTTTTTCCCATCATGTTTGTCTATTTTAATATAGCTTATGAAAGGGATGTAGCCTTTAATGTCACCTTCAAATATTATCATTGGACGAGGTGCTATTCTAAGGTTGTCCTCAGCATTTAGCCATAATAATTCCTGAAGCCCTGTAGTTTCAGAGTTTGGATCATTTAGCCTTTTCCATTTTTCCGTTGGAGTATCTGCATCGTTTTTGTAAATAGTTCCAACAAATAAGTCTGAAATAGAGTCGCCGTTATACAATGTTATATTTGGTTTTGTAACTGTTGATACTCTTTTAAGCCTAAATGCCGTATAATCCCTCCCTTTAATATTTCCAGAATCATTAGGGACAACATCTATTGAACGAATAATAAAATCTCCACCTCCAAGCTGATGCCTATCCCTATATACCGTTAACGATAAATTACCATCAACAGGTGATTTGATTGTGAGTTCATAAGTCGCCTCTCCTAATCCTTTACACATTTTAATTGCTCCGCCGCCAGGATAAAATCCTTCAAATGAATAATTTGCAATGAAATTGACAACTCCGCCATCCTGCCAATCGTTACTATCTGTATTATAATATTTTCCTCCGACTCCAATAGCAAATCTTAATCCAACTGAATTTATATTTTCATTTGCAAACCTTATTATCATTTTGATTACAGCGCCCTTATTAATGTCTATAGCTTGATTTAAGTCTATTAACAACGCTTCATCAGATCCCGGTTCAGTAAAGGTTTTAGAAGTTAAACCTCTTCCGTCTTCATTCCTGTATACCAATCCATCAACATTATGAACGGTCCAGCCTGGAATATCCAAACCGCCTCCTGATAACTGAAGTTCACCATTCGAAAATACTGAACTTGCATTACCATATTCATAAGTAACTCGGTATGCTTGGACACTTGAAGAAATACTCTTTCTTTGATTGGCTCCGCAATGGAATATTTCAAAATTATTAATTTGACTACCAATTTCAACTAAAGGGCTAACTACAAAAGTGCTTTTATATAGGTTATCTTCAAATTTGTTAAATGTCACTGTTGGAATTTCTAAATCTATTGGCCGATAAATATACCACTCGCCATTGTGCTGTATTAAAGATGCATTGAAAAGTTGCAGAATTGATTTTAGTACACTTTCGCAATCCATTGCATCTGAATTATTTTGATAATATCTGGCAGTATTCAGATAAAAAGTTTCAAATGCACTAAAGCTTCCGGGACCAGTTTCATACATCACCGCACAATTAATATTGATCGGCAAATCAAGCCCTGTTTTTTTAAGGCATGCAGTCAAAATACTTAATCCGGTGTATTTACCTGAAAAAGGAATTCCGTTATCATTGGTAAATCGTATATTCTTAAGCGTAGATAATCCGTCAAAAACATCAATGTCAAGCATCCATTTATCGTACACATAATCCTCATTTATGCCATCTGGTTTAAGAAATCCGATAAAAATGATCTGTCCATTTCGTTTTAAAAAAACCTTGAATGTTTGTTCATCTTCAGAGTATAGGTCTTGAAGATCTAAATCTGTAGTAGCCAGCAAACTTATATTTAAGCTCGAAGCTACGATGGGCTGGAAGTGATCTGTCTTATTTTGGAATTTATATGTTGCTGTACCGTTTATCTCAACTGCATTTCCGGCAAACTGGTCCATATGAATTTCACATCTGAATAAATCTAATCCAGTTTGATTTTCAAAAAAGTATTTTAATTTGTAATCTCTTCCCGTTTCTCCACCACCTCCTGGATCCTCCCCTCAATAACATTTAAATATACTGTTATCAATACGTCAAGCGCAAAAGAAGAAGACAATGTTATATAAAAAGTATAGTTTCCAGATTGTAAATCGAATAATGTTTCATCAATACTTATTTGAATTATCTTTGGAGAAGGTGCAGTAACTCCAAAAGCGGGAAAGAATTTAACGTATGATTCCGTGGTTGAATAACTGACGAAAAAATCATCAACCGGTTCATCACCAATGCCATAAACCACGACTGTAAATGATTTATCTCCTGTCAGTATATTATTTACTTTATCATATGTTAATGATAATGAATTATTACTTACTCCTATACTAGTTGCCTGCATTTAATCTATCTATTTTACCGTTAACTCTGTCCAATACGCCTTTTAGTTCATATCCGTCTATTCTGAATACTACCTCACCATATCCGCCCCCATACGAACCACCAGAGGTATAATTTGAAGAGTAAGTGTTCCCTGTATAGTCAGCCCCTCCACTTGTTGAAGTAGATCCACTCATTCCTTTTTTGCTTGGGCTCCAATAGCCCCACCTGCAACTGACAAGGCTGCACCAACAGCAACAGCAGCAATACCTGCCGCAATCGCTTGATAACCTCCTGTTTTAATAATTTCATCAAGTGTACCCTTCATTATTGCTAATGTACCGTACTTGATCAATAAAGCACCCATGCTAGATAAAAAGTTCCCAAACATCCCAAGCAATGAATTTCCTATTTTTGACATAGAATTTCCACCTTCAGCAATAGCAGCCCCAATTGAATTAAACATATCTGTTATACCAGTTGAAACTGATGAAGTGACAAGGTTTTCAAAATCTTTGTTGAAATCTTCTACTAACTTTGCGAATTCCGCTTGTCGAACAGTGGTGCTGTCAATTCCTAATCCGATTTTTTTAGGTAACGAAAGAAACGAATCCCCAATACTATTTACATTGGTTGCTACATCAGCACTCATTTCCTGTAAATTTCTGGAAATAGCACTTTTAAAGGTTTCTACTTTACTTATTGAACTTCCAAGCGTGTCAATATTTTTAATAATGCCGTCAAATGGATTATTGCTTCCAGATGCGAGGCTGAACCTAAATGAAGAGGCCGCATTTTGAATCCCTAAAATTTCACTTGTGAAGCTCTCTCTGAATTTTTGCAGATTTGTAATACCCTGAGGGGGCTTAACTTCCAATAATGAAATTTGTGCCAGTATTTGCTCTAATCGGTCTCTTGCATCAGATAAACTTATTATTTCTCCGGTAAGTAAAGGCTGTCCGTTTTTGTCTGTATCTTTTCCAAAAGCATCGACCTTTCTTATTTTAACAATACCGTTAATCGATGTTTCAATTGCTTTTCTTAGTAGTTCGGCTCTTTGTTTTAACTCTGCTTCAGAACCTACAGGAAAAATTTCTGCCAACTGCTTTTCTGTTTCTTTTTTAGCTTTGTCAAAGTTGATTGTTTTCGCGAAATTATCACCTCCGTCAGCATTGACTTTGGCAATATCAGCATAACCATCTTTGATAATACTTAGAAGATCCTTATTCTCATTGTCATAATCTTTGCCAAGCTTTTTCAAAGCCTTGACGTTTTCAAATATGACTAAAGCTGCCTGTCTTTTACTTCTTCAGCTGTTCTGGTAATTTGTGTACCTACGCCACCAGTTCCTCCCGAAATTGATATACTTACAGGTTCAGGGTTTTTGTAAGATTGTACGGCCCTATTGATCTTTTCTCTAATCTTAAGCTCTTCATCTAATCTCCTTTGACTTCTTTTATCTAATTCGTCCTGTGCTGCACGTGCTAACGAAGCGTTAACAATAGCACCTCTTAATTCATTATAGGACTTTGTAGCACCACCATTTAAGATTATCTCATCATTAATATTTTTGAAGTAATAAGGGTAAAGTTTCTGAAGTTCATCAACAGCAGATCTTCTTTCATTTATTGATATGCTGGTGTCTTGTGTCTTTTTGTATAATTGATCTAAACTTGCAATTTCGGCCTGAGCCGTTACGGTTGCTTTAGATAAGCTTTTAGACCATCTTTCAGCTCTTTCTTCTGCTGTTTCATTTGCTAGATTGTAAGCTATAATACCTGCGGTAAGAGTTCCAAGCGCTAAAGCTGTTAAACCTATAGGACCTGACAAGGCTCCAAAATGGAAACTAATGCACCTGTACCTGATACAATTGTAGGAATTGCAGCCATTATACCGCCTAAACCAACTAATAACGGACCTATTGCGGCGGCTAATCCACCCACAACGATAATCCCTTTTTGAACACCAGGATTAAGGTCTTCAAATGCAGAAACTAGAGACTCTATTCCGTTTGTCAACTTGTCGATCAAGCCTGAAATATCCAGGTTGTCGTCAATTACTTTTCCAACTCTACCGAGGTTGGTTTTCATTGAATCACCTAAATTTTCAAAGGCTCCATTTATTCCCCCGGAAACTCTAGGTAGCTTTTCTAATCCCCAACAATAACATCAAGCACCTGCTTAGACGTTATTTTCATTTTGGCTAAATCATCACTCCTTGAAGTTCCGAATGCTTCAGTAAGTAATTTCGAAACCTGTGGAACCGCATCTTTAATAATATTAAGGTCTTCACCTAACGGGAATTTAGTATTTGCTAATTGCTGCACCCCGTAAATAGCACGCTCAAACTCTGCACGCCCTTTACCAACGGTGGCAACCGCGTTTCCGAATTGTTGGAGGATATTTCTAGCATTAGAAGCAGAAAAACCAATAGATTCAAGGTTGATCGAACCCTTAACAGCTTCTTCCATTCCTAGACCTGGAAGTTTAGCAACCTCCCTTAGTTTAGTCATTTCATTTGCCGCCTTGGAAGCACTTCTCATCACGGCCTCTAAACCTTTTGTAAGGCTTGAATATCTCCATATGCTTTTACAGATGCTGCACCAAGCCCAACAACAGGCAATGTAATACCAGCTGTTAATTTTTGACCTAACGAGCTTAATTTATCGCCTACATCGCCTATTCTTTCAGCTTGATTTACAAAATTCCGGATCAATTGCCCGGCTGTATTTAAGTCTCTACCCAGCTGTTCCGGGCTCGCTCCCAGTTCTACTTCCAGATTCATTTACCACTTCATTTACCGCCTTCAAAATGCCTCTTTTTGCCAGTTTTCAATTCTGGTCTTTACCTTATCACTTCCCTTAATTGGCATAAACTTGTCAATAGACATCTTTCTTGTGTCAATAGCCCCTGTTGAAACCATTGTCCAATATGCCAACATTCTGGTGTGTTGAGCCTGACGTATATATTCGTCCTCTTTTAATTTCAGATAACGATCACGTCTCAGAGAAAATTCCTCCAAGTCATATCCATTACGTAATCATAGGAGGGACATTGCAGATCGACCAAAGCGAACGCAATGACGTCAGTGTCAAAGTTTAGTTCTTTGTTCCCTTCTTCTGAGACTTCTTCTTTCCCTCTTGTTCAGGATCTTCTTCACCTTCTTTCTTTTCCGGTGCCGGCATGTGAACTTTAATTGATTCTATGAAAGTAGTACAGTACCGAGTAATTTCGTCTGACTTCATACCAAGGTCATCAACCCAATCATATACGTCATTTATTGTATAGTCGATTGTATTTCCGGCTATTTTGTCATTGCAAGTAAGTGAGTGATAAATCATTTTAGGAACCGTGAAAAACGAGTCTGTTTCAAATTTTACAAACAGATCCGTTAAGGTCATATTTTCCTGTTCTGTAAATTGCTGCAAGAATCCAATCCCGAACTTTAGACCTCTTTCTTTTCCTCCGATATTTAATTTAATGTACCTGCTCATGATTATACGTGTAAATCTGTTTTTGAAATTTCACCGATACCTTGAAGTGTTCCAGAAAATGTAATTTCTCCATCAACAGGAGCTTCACGAGTTAGCTCGGTCAAAATTGCCTTACCAAATTCAGTTGTTTTAGTGCCGTCTGAAAGCGTGGTTTCGATCTTCCAAAAATTGGTTTTTCGTTTGCATGCGCATCATCCATAGCCTCAGAAATAGCCTCATAACTAGCTTTAAGGCCATCATTTTCTACTGCAACAGCTTCAAATCCACCCTGGTAAGATTTACGCCCATAAATAGGATCCGGTGATAGATTACACTTTGTTATCGTCCCCTCCTTCGTTTCTACAGTTTTTGTAATGTTATTTGCTGTAAGACATCCCACAGGAAAGTAATTCGCTGCTACTGTTGTTCCCTCTGCATTCTTGATCGAGCAATAAATGAAAAGAATTTCAAGTTTACCCTTTAGTGTTTTTTCACCTGCCATCTTCTGTAAGTTTTAATGAATATTTAATTATTTTTCTGTAAATAGTTTCGGTTGATGTTGATTGATTTAAATCGAGTGGATATGATTTGTTGTAGTATTGAACTATAAAATGTTCAACTGTAATATTTTCGGTCCTTTGTAATATTTCCTCAATAATATCATCTAAAAAGCCCGGCTTCCAACGTTGCCGCTATATCGAGTAACAACATCAATATTAATATCTCGCATTTTATCAAGCGAACATTTGTTATTCCATTGATCTGATCCACTTTGTGTGGATAAAATGATCATTGCCGTATCTTTGTTGGGGGTAGTAGTGTCGTATAGTTTAACGGGTATTCCGTTCACTACCATATTTGAAAGAGTATCATTAAAATACTTTCTGATCCATTTATCAGGATTCTTCACCATAATTCCAACCTCATTATCTCTAATATAATGAAATAAAATGAATTACGGAATACGTAAATAAAAAAACTCCTTTAAAAAAGGAGTTATTATCTTCTATTAAATTGCCTTGCTAGAGAGTCCAAGGCGTCTTTCAAATCTTGGAAATATTTTTCCCGCCCTTCGTTAAACGCAGGGTAAAAATACGGATGCGGATGTAGTTGTCCCATTCCGTTAACATAGAACTGCCAGGCAATATCTTTCCATTCATCAGCCACCTGAACATATGTCCCGGTGCCGAACTCTATATAAGCTCCCATAGGGAGTTGATTCACTGAAATAACCGCCTTGAAGCCGTTATTTTCAATCTTCGCATTGATAGACTGCGATATTGTTCCATTTTGGTCAACATCAGTATAAGCAGATAGATTCTGCGAAGCTTTTGTTGCTATTTCTTGTCCTGTAACAGCAGTAATCTGTTTAATCCTGTTTCGGCCTTGTTCGCCAAATTGATCTAGTAAGGCTAATGTTTCCCGTAATCCTCTAACTCTCATCACATAATAAATTTAATTCCATTTGTTCGAGTCCTTTAGGCTCTGTACCCTTTATAAAAAACTGTTTTCCCTGATACTTCACAAAATGATTCTCCGTGTAAGTAACATCATTCTTTTTATCCCTTACCGAAAATACAATCGGATTGACAAACTTTTCTATTCCGAAGCTTACAAACTTATTCCCGGCATTGGTAGTGATTTTAGCCCAAACCTTTTTCACAAATACATCTTGTGGCAAATTTCCCCCGAAACCGTCAGGAACAAATGTTTTATTCCATATCTCAATCAATCTGTTATATTCCCTTGCTAACATGCTATAAAACGTCTATTAGTGTCTATAATCTGTTTCACGTTTTCCGGAAGTAAAGTGGTATTAACATTCTTTTCAGCTTCGTAATACCAAACTTTGATTATTTGCAGCGCACTGTCAATCAGTTCTGAAGGCACTTTTTCTTTTGATGTATACCCGACATTTACTGTGATAGAATCAACTCCGCAAAACCTGACAAAGCCAGGATAATAAAGAGGCACTTCATTATCTGGAAAAGTAGTTGTATTAATCGGATAATCATAAACATTGATATAATCTGAATAACTTTTACGATATGTTCTATCCTGTGGTTTGAAAATATGCTGTGTTTGCTTTTCAATATACCCGAAGGCAGAAGCAATCATTCTTTCTAAATCCGAATCATCATCAGTAAATTCAGGTTCTAATCTAAGATACCTTTTAACGTCATCAATTGACAATATATGATCGTAACTGCTTGCCATTAATTCTGGTTTAATTTGGTGTAATCAACTGCGTTTTTCCAGTCAGGCTCAAAGCTTCCTTCTTTATATGGAATTTCTTTGATTAATTGCCCGGTGATAATAAGATAATGATAATTTTCTTTATCAATGATTTCTTGGGCAAGCTTCCAACTTGCCGCCTCAATCCTCATTCCATCAATCCAAACTAACTCCTTAGTTTTTTGATTGACAACCTGCATTTGTGTACAGAAAAAGGCATTATTCTGATTTTTTAGTTTCAATTACTTCAGATCCAGCCTTTGAAACCTTTTTCTTTTTTATCGGTTGGAATCGAAACCTTTTCAGCTCCTTTTTCGTCAACCCAAACGGCCACTTTTTTATTTACAGCAGCTTTGTTTCTTTCTGCTCCTAAATCCAATTCTGTTCCAACTCCATACATTTTAGACTGATCATTCCTATCTGATACAGGCTGAATAATTTTATCTTCATTTTAATTCTTTTAGGTTTATATCTAATATAGTGATTTTCAGTTTAATTTCAATAAAAACCGCCCCCAAAAAAGGGAGCGATAATAACTTTCAAATGAATAAAATAGTTTATACAGTTTCAGGTTTATTGATAGCCGTAATAGCTGCGGCAAATGTTCCTTGCAAGAACGCAGGAATATGATGTTTTTTAATATAGTGTACAGCTCTCATTTCAGCAAGGATAGTAACTAAGTTTTTAGTGAAGTCATCATTCTCATAACCAAGGTTAATATTAATCTCCTCACGAATTCTTAGATTTGATTTTGTGAAATCACCAATCAAGAAAGAACCTTCTTCAATTGCTTCGTTTTCTATAACTACAACCCCGGCAATTCTTTGTCCATCAGCGGTAACGAATGGAGGCAAAATATAATGGCCGTCTGTTCCTTTTTCAAGGTCCATTAAAGCAGCATCCATCGGACTGATCACAATATAATTCGGGTTAAATCTTTTCTTTTAACCAAAGCTACTGCAGTTCTTAGAACATCAAGTCTGTTAGCATTGAATACAGCTGTAGCAAAAGAAGTTCCCGTAACAGTAAATGTTGGTGCATACTGTAAAATACCTTTAAGATTTTGACCTACTCCATCACCATCAGAAATCTGTTCGTCAAGTTTAATTTCGATTGCTTCTCTCAGATCGGTATTAATTTCAGATCTTAAGAAATCAAGATCATCCAGGGCTTCTTTTGAAACTTTAACGAAAGCGGTGATCTTTTTAACATCTGCGCTTTCTTCGGTATAAGTCCAGCTGATTTGAGACTTTTTAGCCCCTTCCGCTGTCATTCCAGCCGTTCCTTCTTGCGCTTCCTTGTTAACCCATGTAACCTTATTACCTCTGATGGTAGAAACATTAACGATATTTCTAAACAACGGCATTCTGTTAGGCGCTGCAGAAATAACCCTGTCAATTTCGGTTGTTAATGCGTTTCCAGCATAACTTCCTAAAACCATTGTTGTGGCCGCCTTTACTTCAAAATTAACAGCAGACTGTTGATTTTTTTCATGGTTTCGATAGAGGCCTTAATACCTTCATTGTCGAAATGTTCTTTGACCGCAGTATCCAAAGTTTTTACAACACCATTCATCACTCCTTTTCTTTGAAGCTTCATATCTAAATTATCCAAGTGGTCCTGCATTTTACCTAAAGTGTCTTTTAATTCTTGAGAATTATCAGCAGCCTTTAGCCCTTCTTCGATTTGCTTTTGAAGTTCAGACATTTTCGTCTCTAACTCCTTATACTGTTCTGCAGACTTTTCACCAGATGCTTTTTGAAAGTCTGAAACTTGTTTATTAAGGTCATTAAATTTACTTTCAATTACCCCTTCTAATTCTTTTACGTCCATATTATTGAATGTTAAATTTTAAATTATTTATTTGCTTTATCAACGGCTCAAAAGATGGGGTGTCAGCTTCGGACGGCTCCGGTTCTTCCTGAGTGTTTTTGGTCATAGTTTGTAAGATAGATTCGATTTGTCGTAGCCTCGTATCTGAATAATCAAGGTTGTATGATTTTTCGATCAGTTCTAATATCCCATAAGTACTTTTAATGGATTTTATACCCTGAACAGTGGATAGCTGATTTGCTCCCCAACTGGAAAGAAAAGAATATTCCATTAATTGATATTCGGTGATAATCGCCTTTTTACGCTCATCACGCCTTACAACCTTGTATCCGATTGATAACTCAGCGTTCAATCCATTATCATGCATTAATTTGACATCGGTAAACATGTCTCTACCTAGATCTTTTTGCATATTGAATTGAGTTGTTGTAAGTAGTCCAAATGAATCTTTAGTGTCTATATTTAGAGGAACGCCGATCATTTCCCGTGGATTATGATCCTTTAAAACACGAATTCTTTTGAAGTTTTCAGAAACGGTCTTGTCAAAAGATCCTTTTGCAGAAATGTCACCGTCGGAGTCTTCAAAGTCATATGCATTTGCATAGGCAATTACGATGCCTTTAGTTTCATCTAAATCCTTTAGATTGTAAGATAGTTGTTTTAATTCCTTCTCCATTTTGCCCTCGTCATTATCTCTAATATAGTGATTTTATTTTGATTATGTATCAATCTGTGAAAATTAATCGCCCGTTTTCGTCTCTTTTAGCTTCGTAACCAAAAGTACACCTACAGTTTACTGTTTCTTCGGCTGTGCCGTTTTCTCTATCCCCTGGATGTTTCATTTTAATACCTCCCACAGAAAACATTTCGTTTTGATCAACTTTCTGGCCGTTGGCTTGAACATGAGAAGGTCTTCTCTTCCGTCATTTCGCCCTATCCACACTTTCTGCATTAATACACCTGAAGTTTGTCCGGCTATTTCTTTGGCTGAATTCATTGCAAAACCTGTTTCAGTTCTGGCGATTCTCATAGCCTGCCATAGATAGAAGTCACGTTTATTTACTGTCTTATATATACGATCTCGCATTTCTTCAACGGTTTCATTTTCGTATGTTCCTTTTGTAATTTCGGACACTACGGAAGCAGTCATAGTTTCGGATAAAGTCCTTATCAAAGTACCGCCATATTTACTATAATACTGAATCAGGAATTGTTGAAAGGCTTCATTGAAAAAAGGAAGCGGTTTCCATTTTTTAAGCTGTATAGGATTATCTTTTCTAAGTTGTTTAGCTATAAATGCTCCGTAAGCCTTGCCAATGGTATAATGCACTTTGTAAAGCGTATTCTTAAGGCTTTCTTCATCAAAGTTAAAAATGATAACGTGCTTTGCATGATCAAAAGTCAGATTGTCAAACTTGATAGCCTTTAATTGTTTACCAAATTCAGTAAGCAACAATTTCAACGCCTTTGATTCGTAAGCGTTGAAATGTTGAATATATGAATTGTAAACTTGATCAGACATTTTAAAGTGACGGATGAATTGATCTCTGATCTGGCGTAGTATTCGGAATAATTCTTTCCGTTTTATATTTACTGGCAGATTCCTTTATGAATTCAGCTAATTCAGATACTTCCATTTTATAGTAAAATTTAAGAGTAAATCCTCTCTCATCTACCGACTGATCTTGTTCAAAAGCAATGTGTTCATTGAAGAATTTTAAAAGATCTTCTGCGTTTATATTTACGTCTTTTAGTTTCATACTATATCATTTTTTAAGTATTCATAAGATTTTTGCACGTCTGAAGCGGTTATTCCAACATCATCAATGCGTTTTAGTCCAGAGTTAATCCAAACGGTATCCATTCCATCATCCGGAAGTGTTTCATACTTTAAGGCTGTACGTTTTTCATTTGGTGTTAATGGAGCCTTGTCCATCCATTCAACCATGGCTTTATAATCTTCCTGCATTTCTGGCAGTTCTGTAATATCAAATTCTATGACGGCATTTTCATATCCTTTGAACTTTCGGATGAACTTTTCTGTCCACGCCTGTTGAAGAAGTATTAAATCAGGATGTATATTATCTGTAATTACTCTTTTTCGCTCTTCCTTCTGCTTATCATACTTACCACCGTTATCATTATTCAATAAAGCGTCGGACCAACCTAAAACATTACATATTGCTTTTTGATCGAACTTAAGAAATTCAAAAGGCAATAAATCCTTTGTATCAACTGACAGCTTAGTAAAATCAACTGGGACCGAAAGACCTCCTATTTTTGACAATCTACCCGAATCCTTATCCATATCTACTAAGCGTTGTTTTAATTGCATAGCCTGTTCTGCTGTTAAAACCGAGTCTTTGCCCGAAATTAATCCAAATACACCGCTATTCTTCATTGTTTTAACATTGTTGTTCAATGCTTCATTTGACGATTCGATGTTTCTGAGCAATACTTTTATAGGCGATAATCCATAAAGATGTGATCCGTTTAAATCAAAAAGGATTTGCTGTTTTAATATGTATAATCTGATCGGCAGGAAATCTAATATACTGTTCTCCGTCTCGTAATAAATAGTAGTCTATTGGATTTTCATCATAAAGTATATCAGCATCTTTTTTAAGAACAATTTTCATTTATGTGAAGGCAACACATAAACCAATTTCGAACCCCCGAATTTACTCCTTCTGTTGCCGATACTGAAAACTGATAATAGTTTCCTGTAATTTTCAAATATAGCTTGAAAAGAGAAAGAATATCTCCCCATGTTTGGTTAGGATTTGGTTTATCTAAAGGAAAAGGAAGCTCCTTATCCTCATAAGCTTTTGATTCAAGAATGAATTTATCAGCTAATTGTTTGGTTGAATAATTACCATTGGTGGCATTTCGTAATGAGGATAATTTAGAAAGACTCTGTTTGTCTTTTACATTTTTTACAGCATAAGGGACTGCTTTTGTCTTATCGCACATCTGATTAACAACGGCGAAAACGTCCGGATTTGTACCATATCCTTTGTCTAAATACGTGGAGTCCTTATAATCGTACTGTGCTGCCTGTCCACCAATAAATTGATAAAAGGCCTTGTTGAATGCATTTTCAAAAGTTTTAGCAGATCCAACAACATTACCCCACAACCTCCCAAAAAAATTATCCTTCGCCATTTCCTAACTTCATTTATCTCTAATATAGTGAAAATTTGTTATTTATGTTTTAAATCACTTTATATGTCAGCTAGACTTATTTTTAATGATTTCTATTAACATTTCTTTTTGAATCTCTATTGAATATCCATTATCTACACCCTTTTTCAAAGCTTCCGCATGCTCTTCTATTGAAGGATATTGATTTCCTAACTGCTTGCATTCTTCACTATAAATTCGAATAAATTCCTGCCAATCATCATCAGTCATCCATTCTTCTCTATACATTAATTGAAGAAATACTTTTGCCTCGTGTATATAATCAACATTTACCATTTAACTTTTTTAGCTAATTTACTTAAAAAACAAACACTTCTTGTTTTGGTTCTAGTTCGAAAAACATACGCATCATCAATGCATCTGAAAAGTCTGGCGACCTTCCTAACAACTCTTTTACCTTTTCCTTGGGAATAACTGCCAGTTTCCCATCTTTGTCAATGTTATGTCGCTTGACTTGTTCGAGCTCTTGAATTATAACGTCTTTGTACTCAGTTTCCCCGATGTATATAAGATCCGAATTGAATTTATAAGACAAATGGAAATAACATTGTGACTTGAGGTTTTGATACTGTACAATCGCTTCGTTTTCTTCAAATGGTTTTGCATTGTTTACAAAGCCTTTACAGCCTAAAACGTCAACTACTCCACCGCCTACTCCATCTTCATCACAAACGATATTATTTACCGGGACGCCATACTCTCGTGCTAATAACTTTATTCTTTCGGCAAGCTCTGTAATTGAGCATTTGTCGATTGAAACTATTTTTAACACTCGATAGCCAGACCAAACAATAATAACCGCCTTATCGCTACCAAAACGGGCTATATCTGCCGTTATATATCTTTGTCCCTCCGCAACAAATGAATTACTGAATGCATTAATGATTTTATCATATTCGATCAGCCTTGCAGGATCATCATCATATCTCCAATTACCATAAAGTAACCTTTGTTTATCTACTTCCGGAAGCTTGTGAAGATTATCAATGTAATGCTTTGAGATATACGGATTGTCGGTAACCAGAGATTGAACAAACTTTCGGTTATCCGGCATTTCACCTTTTTCATCAGGTAGATAGTAATCTTGGTAATTCCAGTTCTTAGATGGGTTGCTAGTCCATAATGCTTTAGGAACTAAACCATACATATCAAGATTATATCTAATCCTTGATTGAGCAATATCCCATGCTTTTTTAGTTATCTGAGCGGTCTCATCAATGAACAGGTCTGTAATTTCAAGTGATCCCAATTCGTCAAAGTTTGGATCTGAAGGATAGAGAAATAAGTCTTTTAAAAATATTATTGATTTATTCGGGAAAAGTATCTGATTTGACTGTGCGTTGAATTTGTAATGAATGTTAGCCTTTAAGCCTTGTTGGTTAGCCACATAAAAAAAGACTGCAATGTTGTTTCCTTCAGCGTCTTTAAAGATGCTCTTCCAATCAATCCACGAGTATCTGGATATTTCAAACGGTTTTTAAGTTGCCAGTAACAACCTAGAATAGACTTGCCGCCACCAGCACCGCCACCATACCCTATTTCATTAGTTACTCCATCTTCTAAATAGTCAAGAGCAATCGTTTGCTTTTTTGACAACCTCATTACTCATATGTCTTTTCCTCGTTCCAATGAATGGATAAATCTGTTTTCTGATCTACTTCCTGCTTGTCAGTCCAGCCCATATTTTTAAGAGCAAAAACAGGTCCTACAACCTTGCCATCCCACAATCCTTTTTCGTAGGTATTCTCCACATGTAGAAGAGCTTTTTTTATGTAGTAAGAAAACTCCGGCTTTTCTAAGTAGTCATATAGTGATTGTCGGCTTTCAAATCCAAGATATAAAGCCAATCCGGTAATACTAGGTTTCTCTGGCCAACGTAGCCAAATCTGCACAGGTTCACTTTCTGTAGTTGTTACCTGAGATTTTCCACTACCCGTTGTTTTTGAAGTGACCTTATGCTCAATAATAAATTCACCCTTACACCATTCAAAGTATTCCAGAGTCTTTTCTTCAAGTACTGCGGGGTCTGTAAACAATGCAGGCCTTCCACCTTCATTACCTACTGAAATCTGATTCCCTTCAACAAACTTTCCCTTATCGTCTCTTCCTTCCATCATTAGGTTTAAAAGTCGTTAATATTCCCCCTCTCAACATACACACTCCAACACGACACCACGTGCTTTCTATCTTCTTCATTTTTTCCAGGTTCTTAATTGCTCGAATTCGGCTTTCGTACTCTCTTTCCGAAACCTCCAATTCATTCACCGCACTCCCTGTCACTCCATCTGCCATAGAAAATTAGTTTAAAATTTACTTTTAAGATTTTCTTCCACTTCAGCCATTTTAACATAGTATGCTTCGGATGAAACCTCTACACGAAACTTAATCTTTCCATTCTTATGCTTTCTAGCCTGCAATAAGTAAATCTTTGAGTTTATTGTACCCACAGACAATGTTTCCCAATTACTCCAATTATTTTTAAAAATCCCATACTCCCTAAATTAAAAACCCCGCTACCTATTACAGCAGCGGGACACCAAATCACAAAATATTAATATGAAAAAAGTTCCTACTGCATTAAATCAAATCACTAGTTCGGGGTACAGGACTCGAACCTGTACGAGGGAGTTACTGGCCGATAACTATATTCCCTCAAGACTCCATCTCATGCCTACCAATTACATCAACCCCGACATTTTAAAAGAACAGACAGGATTCGAACCTGTAACGCTTAGTCTATCCAGTCGTTTCGGTATTAATTAGTCGCCTTCAAAGCCTTTAACCGAATATATACTTTGGGGTTTACTGTTGTATGTTTCGAACCAATTCACAGCAAGTGGTACTACAAGTGTACTCCAAACTAATTAATCAATGAGGTATCGAACCTCGCCTAAGTCATTCTGCCTATGCAGACGCGTATACCAATTCCGCCACTGTTCTTTATTGTGGAAATCGAAGGACTTGCACCTTCATAAATGTCGCCTACTCTGTATCTCGGACTAAAAACCATTTATTCTATCGGATTTCCATTTCCAGTCTTCCCCGGTGCCAACCATAGTTGCAATATGGATTTTCTGAATATTAATGTTAAAAACAAAGGCAATAATCCTCTCACCCTTCTTTTTGCTGATGCTCCGGACTCGAACCGGATTCTGTGTAGTGTTATCACCCGCCACCGCATTACCTATATGCTAGCATCACGTTTTAATTGTCTCAAAATAGAACTTACCACTGAAAGGCTTTTCAATTGAAATATCAAAGGCGTTCGCCACCTCATTCATATATTCAATTCGCTTTTTAGTCCTATCCACTAATGTTTTCTTTGGCAGTTTTGCTAATCTTATATGGAAATTAGACATATATCGTCTGAATGATTCAACATCTAAACTTCTTTTGTAATGATTAACAATTTTTAAAGCAGGTAAAAGATTTTCCATATTATCAACCTCTTTTAGTTTCGCATTTACTTCTTCAACGCTTCCACAACTATAATAAGTATTATATAAATGTTTACATTTACTAACTGCATGATCAACCTGCCAATCATCATTCAATGCCTTGCCTGTGTATGCGCATAATCCATTGAACTTTTCAAAAACCTCAGTTCTTTTCTTTTTGTCATTTCTTTTAACTTAAAAAACACCAAGCACCCTCCTCCATCAACCAACTCTCCTTCCCCTCTGCACTCATCATCTGTGCTTGGTAATTCAACAACAATTAACATATCTTACTTAACTAAAACAAGTTTCGGCACAACTCCTCCAAACTGCCTATTTCCAATATCTTCAAGCTGTGCCTCTGTCATTTTCCACTTCAACATCCAGTCCCTTGTTTCAAAGCCCTTAACCTCATGTAGTTCCACTTCATCTTCTTTCGTTACAACACAGAAATCAACCTTATACTTGCATATAAGTTTCTCATTACAATAAAGCTCTATTGATTTTTGTTTGATGATTTCTTTAATATCCCCAGCCTTTAATCTCCATTGTAGTTCCATATAGTAAGAAGCCTCTCTTTTAGAATCAAAAGTATACCCATCAACCTTTTGCTTTACCGCTTTATACTTGTTCCTATTTTGATACTGCTTACTATATCCCACACTCATAAGTCTTTGCTTTACAGTAAAGTTACGAAAATAAAAGTGTCAACGCAATATCTATCAAACTTTTTTATAGTTTTTACTAACAATTTTTATTTATTAATCTAACTTATTTAGAATTGAAATAAATTGTAATATTATTAGAAATATTTGCTTGCATATTTACTTGCGTATTTGCAAGTTTTAAAAATAGTTTGTATCTTTACATCGTAATAATAAAACAAACAATAACAATTAAAATCAAACATTATGAACGCATTAACTTTTGACCAAAAAATTGAATCTCAAATTGACTTATCTAAAAATGGAATATTTGAAGTTTTCGTAAACGAAGGAGAATTGATTGAATATTGGAGGCTTGATGGTAATAAAAATCAAATCTAAACAAAAAATGTATGTTGCAGTTTTTGAAGGTGAGACTTTCGGGTTATCATTTGAGAGAAGAAGAGCTATTTCTAATTTACTTGAAGCAGCTGGTGTTGAATCATTAAATGAACTAGAAAGCCTTTAAAAATAAAGCCCTCTGAATTGAGGGCCTATTTGTAATAATAAAACTTTAATTTAAAATTAAAATCTTATGGCAAATTTCGATAATTCAGCCGAAGTAGGCAAACAAATGTTCTTTAAATTCATAACTGATAGAAGAAAAGAAAAAAGGTTAACACAATTACAACTAGCAAAACTTATCGGCATTGATGAAAGTACCTTAGTTAGAAATTTGAAGAATGAAAGCGAAATGACTTTTGCTACGTCTTTGAAAATATGCGGAGCCCTTGATTTAAGACCATTCTGGATTCCTGCTGAACTGGACAAAACAGAATATCAACGTATATTTTTCAGTTAAAAACACCCCTGTTAATTCAGGGGCTTTATTTTAATATCCTGTTAAGACTGTTCTATTTTAATTCTTCCTTGTGTAGTAAAGTAAAGATTCTGTAACTGGTGTACATATTTTATTTCAAACCTGTAATATTCATCAAGAAACCGATCAAAAGGGCACCATATTTTATGATTTCCTTTTCTGTAGAACATTGGCTTATCAGAAAGAATTGGTTCATCGGATGTATAACCTAGCTTAATCAGCCACTCTTCTGTTAGTTCTACAGGCTTCAATCTGTCCAGCTCAACAATACCAGATGGATATTCTACACCAAACTCCATTACACAGGCGTTTTCAAGTCTAAACCATAATATTCTTACAATTTTATCTTCACCCATTAATGCCAGGTTTCCCAAACGTAGTTCTTGTGGTGCTATCATGAGTTCTTATTTTTGTATTTAAAATAATGGAGCGCAAGGGTTAAAGGCTCGCATTCGAATTCTTCTCCACGATTAATCCAGAAAGTTCTATCATACAAAATCCAACCATTTTTTAAAGTATCATCTGCTGTTAGAAGGCTATCATAGCGTGCTACTCTCTCTTCTATCTTTTCAATATGTTTTTTTTGAATTCCAAATGTTATTTTGATTTTCTTTTCTTCCATAATTCTTGTTTTAAGTGCCACCCTAAGATGGCACGGGGTTAAGAGGTTTTAATAAGTTGAATTCTATCCAATTCAGCGGCCAAAAAAGCTCCTGCTACTCTGTACCTGTAATTTTTATCAGCTGATGCTTTTTCAAAATTCTAATAAACCATTCCTTATCCCAATTATCTGGCTCCTTAATGTACATTGCAGGTTTGCCTTCCAGTGATAATAGTGAATGAGCTGCATAAGCTAATTGCTCTTTATCATACCATTCAGGATGCTCAATACTATGTTGTGCTGTAAATCCATGTTTGCCTATTTGCTTTTGTCTTTCTTCGGCGATAAGCTCTACGCCTGTTTTTTGATTTTCCATTACTTTATTATTTATTGGTTAAAGTTGCTTTTCTTTTTTGTTTTTCTACTTTTTCATCGACTTCCTCAAAACTTTCAAATACTCTAAATTCAGTTCCTGAGTTCATTTCTATCCAAGTCCCATTTTTTGGTAAATCAGTCCCTCTATATCGCCTAATTTCATTTATATTAAGTTCAATAGAATTTCCGTGCATTTCTAAAAGTTCTATCATTGTATTATTGTTTTGTTTTTATAAGTGAGTGAAGGAAGTTTATTAGCTCAGGGGATTGGTCTTTTAAATAGGGTTCCGAGAGATTCCACTTAGCGAGTGAAGAAATATAATATCCTCCACGTTCACATACTACTTCTCCAATACCTCCATAGAAATCAATTACTAATTCTGATTTCGCTGTAAATGACAACCAGTCGATGACATCGTTAAGCATTGGAGGTTCGGGAATCAGTAGTTTTTCTGTATGCCTATATCCGTTAGACTCATCAAATAATTCGAATTCATCTTCGTATATCAGCCTAGGCAGTTTATTCCAAATCTCCCGGGTTAGTTCTCCTAGTTCTTTCATAAGCCTATTTGTTTTAAAGCGGAAGGGGTTAATTCAATATCGAACTCTACTAAACTTTCAATATTAGGATAAGAATTCACATTTTCCCATGTAGCACCTACGGCCTTTGAACATCGCATTATTATCAAACCATTTTTCCGAATTGCTATTGAACCAAGACCTATGTCTTCAATCTCAAACCCTTCAAACAAAACCTTTTCTTTGGCTTTTTCCCATACTCTTAAAGCTTCATGATACTTATCTTCTCCACCATCATACATCCATCCCGATTGCTCTTCGGGAGAACAAGATTGATGGTATCCATATTTTGAAGGGTATGGTCTTACTATAACATTTTCATGATCATCTACAGGAACAAACATTCCCAATGTGGTGTACTGATTAAGGAATTCTGCATATTTGAAAAAAAGTTGCATCAGCTTTCCGGTCTTGAGTACTGTGTCATTCATATGGAATTCAGTATTCCCTTTATGCTGCAGAACGAATTCTGTCATTGATGTTAGTTTCATTGTATTTTGTTTTCGGGATTAATGATTGATTTCACAGATTTTAAAACTCTTTGCCTTCTTTTATTTCAGCCTTCCTAAGCAATACATATTCTTCTTCATCCATCATTCCCAACTCATTCTCATGCTCATGTAGAATACTTTTTACTGTTTCTACATTTCCTAAACTGGCAGATATTCTCTCTGCTGTTCCTCCTGTACGAGGTCGCAGGCTAAAAAAGCATGTTTTAGAATGTCTTCAGGATTTTTGAGGGTAATGTAATCTGAAATTATTTCTATGAAATTTTCATATCCGTTTTGAACTGCATACTCATCAAATATGCTCTGTTTCTCTTGGTGACTCATATTTCATATTCTTTAATGGTTAGTTCTAATTTCACACCTCTTAAGGCTTTATTATCAAACAAAAACTTACAATCGGCTGTATTTCCATTATAGTGACTAAACCAGCAATACAAATCATCATCACTGTATGGATAAGTACCATATATTTCGCGTCCTTGATGATATGAAACAATTCGTTTTACTTTCATGGCTAGTTTTCTTTAATTTTAATCCAACCGAAACTCACAAGATCTTCAACAGATAATCCCATCCATTCAGTAGCAAATCCGTTACTTCTTAACCAATCCAAACAGTAACCATCAGTAATTTCAATAGCTCCGGAAGCATCTTGATCACCATAAATAAAATCGAATAAAATTTGACCATCACCAAGTTTTACATTGTGGGCTGTTGACTCGTAAAACTTTGCGATTTTACAAGCTCTTCATCAGTAATTGATGAAAGAGGTTTGAGTTCTAAGTAGTATTCATTCGCAAGCCAATGGTTTAATATTTTATCTTTTGCGTTAAAGTAAATTGGATCAAGAATTTTTATTTCTCCTTCATACTCCTTACATGTAAAAACTTTCTGCCAAATATACTGAGCGAAGAACTTTGCTTTATTTTCTAATGTATTTTCCATTGTGATTTAATATGAATTAAAAGGCCCCGAAGGGCCGGGTGTGATTAGCATCCACAGAATGAAACTTGTTTTGCCTCATATATCTTTTCTGGATAAGAAGCACTGCTGGTATTTGCTACATAAACAGTAGTCCAGGTTACTCTAAATTGCATACCATTAACCCAAACACAAGAATTGCCAGTCGGATAAGCATAATCAGTATGGCAAGAAATTACAGCATCATTAGGACCAGGAGGTTCAAGACTCTCATCCTTTGGAATTCCAGCCCTTGATGACTGGCCTTTTGCGTCATTTTTAACCATTTGGACGGCGATTTCGCTGTTGTCTTGTGTAATGTCTTCTCTTTCGTTTTGGCACGCAGCCAGTGTGATCAGTGCTAATGCACCGATGAAAATTTGTTTTTTCATTGATTAAAATTTTAAATTATTTCCGGAAAGAATACGGTCCGGGTTCCGTTTATTTTAGTATGTCTGGATTGCAGTAGATTTCAGCAGAATTTCCATTTAGTAAATCAAACAAAGGAGCAAATCCTTGGGATCGTTCATATACGCACCATTTACCTTCATGCATTACAATATCAGCTAAACCTTCTCCACAGCCTTTGATTACTATCTTAACAGAATTTTCACCCTCATATATCTCTACTCCGTTTTTGTCTTTGAGTCCGGTGTACTGTCCGACTGTTTCGGGATTCACTTCCCATTGATAATAGTCATATGCATTTTCGTAAAGCTCTATACTTTGGATTACAGGACAAGGATCATAATTAAGTAGCGAACCATAAACCCAAATTCCTGAACCTAGTTCATTTCCTCTAAATTGAATTTTTCTCATATTTTTTACTTGTTAAGAAAGTTCCTGATTTTATCACAATCTTCTTTATAAAAGTCAACAACCTCATATTCAGTCGTATTTTCTAATCGGTTTAATGCCATTGATAGCACCTCCTTCATCTCCTCCTCATAGTCTGGAACTTCTTCAAGATAGTGAGTTGTATCATAAAATGTTTGGAATTCACCATTCTTGAAAAAATGTCGTTCCATATTATATTCTGTAGACAGTTTTTGAGAATTTAAATTCCTTGCATTTGGATTATCTACCCAAAGGAAATATCTGCCCTCTTTTTCCGGCAGCCGATCAGCTACTGATACTTTAATGTATTTAGTTTTCATTGATCTGCGATTTTAGATAAGCTAATCTTTCTTCAAGTTCTTTAACTTGTCTTTCAATATTTGAATTTTTCTTAGAATTGTAAGCTTTTAGCTTTTCATCATTTAAGTTCAATGCAAACTTTTCAGCAGTTTTTAAACTGTAATCATTATATTCTTTCTCTTCGTCAAATTCTTTTTGTATAAAAATTAAAGCCTCTTCTTTTGATTTAAAAAACATCACGTCCTTATCGTTTCCACTGCCATCGCTATATTCATTGATCCTAAAAACAAGACTGCCATCAGATCTACCATAAAGAGATAAAAGTCTCATTGAATCAAACCTTTTTCTACCCCAAGTACTTTCATACCTATCAAGTAAGTGGTTAACCCCTGCTTCATTGAACTTTTCCAAATGCCATTCATTATAATCTCTAACAAACACCCATTTTTCAGAATCTGAAATAAAATCAGCTATTTGATTAACCACCTTTTTAAATTCTTCTTCTCTAGGTTCTTTTGCAACATTTCTTAACCATTTTACACGGGCTGATAATGAATCATAAGCTAAACTCTTATCTCTGTCTAATTGTTCAATTCTCGCGTCCCAGTGCTTTTTATCTTTTTCATATCGTGTTTCAAGCTCTATCAATTTTGATTCTTTCCAAGACACAGCAGGAGCATCATGTAATGATTTTACTACGAAATTTTCACCAGATGGTATTTCATTTCCATTTACCAGGAAAATTTCTTGAACTATTTTTTCTTGACTGTTTAAGTTTCCAACGACAATAACTTTTTTACCATCGGTAGTGTATTTGTATTCTGTACTCATAATATTTTGGATTTAAATTTTTCATAAAAACCCCGGCACAGTGGAACTTCTAAAACCAGAAGCCGGGGAAAACTAATAACCATGATGGCCGTTATAGGTGGCCAGCCTTGTTAAACACTTCTAAAGTTCTCCGTCTGCTGCTTTTATTAGCAACTCAGAGTCTTCAACCATTCTTTTTAAATCTTCAATCGTAACGTAGTGAGTCTTTCCTTGTACACCATGATATTCTGTTACTATTCTAAAGTATTCTTTAGTATTCTTACCTCCTTTTTTTCCAAATCTCACAAATTCTAATGTGATTTTTTTCCCTTTTTCTCCTGACTTAAAAGTAGTTTCTGATTGTGCAGTTAATTTTGCCATGTTGTAAATTTTAATTGTTGTTGATTTTGCTTTTGTTAGTGATATTTAATTGTTGATTTTTCCCCAGATCCGTGCTTTACTCCCACTGCATCAATTCCCAAAAAGGTTTTTGATTTAACTTCTGTCTTAGCAGGATTTAAAATTGCTGCCGTTGTTAATCCTCCAATTAATAATAAAGTGTAAGCGATGATGATTAATGTTGTTTTCATATTGTTTGTTTTTGTTGATACAAATGTACAATTATTTTTGTACCGTGCAAATTATTTTGTACATTTTTTTATATCTTTGCTGTATGACAGTTGAAGATTATTTAAAAATCATTGTAAGGTTGACCTTTCGCACATTGCAAGTAGAATGTGGCCAACAAATAAGAACGCTGCTGCATACTTAAGCAGAAAGCTAAATAATACTGATGGAAGATCTTTTTCCAAGAAAGATGCAGTTAAGGCTTTGGAGGTTTTAAAAGAACTTTCCATTGAACTTAATGCTTTGACTGTTGAGTAAAGCTTTCTTCTTTTCTCAACTCCTTAAACATCTCACCCACAGTCTTAACAGGCTTCTTTGGCTTTTGTGATTCAACAAACGACATTAATGCAGAATCTCTTTTTAAAGGCTTCGTATTTTTTGATGAATTCATTTTCTTCAAACTCTTTAATTTTATATTTAAACCCTTTATCAAACTTGGAAAGATCATTGTACATCCTTAAGTGATAAATAACTGTTGTGTGATCTCTACCTATCTTCATTGCAATTCTGTGCAGCGATAATCCTTTTTCCCGGAGCCTAAAACAGTAAATTCTTAGATCATCCAGTAAATCAGTTGGCGTTCGGTTAACTTTTGTTTTCATTTTCGTAATGATTCTCCTTTTAATTCAATGATATTGTACATTTCAAACAATCGGTCATAATTACGCTCTCCATAACGTTTAGCGAAAGCTTCTAAAGTCGAATCAATACTTTCTCCTTCGTAGTTTAAACTAATAATAGTCTTTGCCCGGTTGGAATATCTTTTTTCAAATATTTGCTTGAATAATTCAACCTTTCCGAAGTTACTAGCTACCTTCTCCGTCATTACGTCATCATAATACCTGAAACCCTTTGAATGTTTTTTCCAGAACTGATCCCAGACATAGTCTTCACCTGAATGTTCATTTCTCTTAATACCTTCAAATTCGCTCACAACATCGTTAGTCGTGCAGAATGAAAAGTATATATCATACCAGCGTAATTGCTCAAATTCACCAGCTTTATTTTTAATCCTAAAAGCATTATCCCTGGCATATTTGAAAATATTGTGAAACGTTTCAATTATTGATGTTTTCCCAATGCCGTAAGATCCAATAATCATAAGCCCTTTATTCATATCAGGTTGACTTTTGAATGTACCATCTGAATTTTTGCATAACAATGGTGACTTATAAAAGCTTTTATTACCGATGAAATATGACACTAACGTTCTTGCTAGCTTTCTTGATTCAAAATCATTTAGAGATTCGTCAAATTCTTTTACAGAAATAAACTTGTAATTTTCAACAAACGCTCCATAGAAATATTCTGGATCAATTGGTTTTAACTCCGGCTTTACAAATTCCTCTTTTGGCTTATTCTCATTAACAAATTCAGTAAATGCCTTGCCGTACTTTTCAAAATCTTCCAGATATTTCTTTGCAATCGGGTGATCCGGATTTATCTTCAACATAGCGTCAATTGCTGCGCTTTTTCTTGGAGGCAAATATTTACCTTCTTCTTGCTTGTGAACTTCCATTTTGTGAATTTTGATTAAATGGTTTCAAATATGGGATTACATTTCGAAGTTTATTCTTCCAGCCTTCAATTGGTTTTTTATGACCATCCTTCCAGCCAGCTTCAATCCATGAGTTATATTTAGCCGTTACAGCGAAGCTATAGGGTGTAAAATCAACTTTTAATTCATTTTGGTAGATTTCCCTAGCCACATTCAAAAAGAGTCTAAATCAGGCGGATTTGATTTTTCTTTTTTGGCGGAACTTTTTTCTTTTTCTTCAGCTCCGGAATTTACCTGTTCTGATGGCTTATCTTTATTTTCTTCTGGAAATAAATTTTCCAATTGATCTAAATTTTGGGAGTGGGCTCCTTTTTTCTCCTTCCTCTTCTGTTTCTTCTTCGTTTCTACTTCTCTTCGTTTCAGGCGGCGATTCGCCGCGAGTTGCTGCGAGTTGCTGCGAAACGTCATCTTCGTTTGGTTTTGGAAATGTATTTCTCATATTTCTAAGTCTCTGACCAAAGTTTAAAATCGTCAAATACTTTTTATCGTCCACCACGTAGAAGGCGATCATACCGGATTCTTGAAGTTCATTCATCCATCGGGTAATGTCGGCTTCTCTATAATCTTTAGGGGGAAACAAAGTGATTTTACAAGTTTAACGTTGGCATGGAAGTTTCCAAAATCATCCGCCTTCATCATCAATCTAACAAACAAACATTCAGCATTAGAAGATATAGTGTTTACTTTTTCACTGTCGGTCCAGTCTCGTAATATTCTTTGCGGCATATCTTCATCTGAATAAATTAAACTCCTGGAATAATTTCAGACCTTACGATAGCGACTGTATGTCTTTTTCTTCGCTGGTGAAAACTCCTTTATGAGGCCTATATCCTACAATCTCAGTAATTACATGTAGTCTTCCTTTATGATCTCTAAAGTCGTCACCAACATTTATTTCTTTTTTGCTCATCAGATCTATGCTACTTGTTCCATCCGGATAATCAAATAATCTGAAATGATCTGATTTGTACATAGGCTTCTTCTGCTTTTCTCCTTCTGAAAGGTTAATGTAATCCTCTAGTTTGCTGTTTAATATTTGTGTATTCATATTTTCAATTTTTATTCAACTATAATT
Source organism: Chryseobacterium sp. 1B4 (assembly GCF_036631475.1). Lineage (NCBI taxonomy): Bacteria > Pseudomonadati > Bacteroidota > Flavobacteriia > Flavobacteriales > Weeksellaceae > Chryseobacterium > Chryseobacterium sp. 1B4. The sequence continues at coordinate 114,285 of NZ_JAPNUF010000003.1, read as the reverse complement.
CAATTCGGTAATTACCATGCTAAAACATCATTAATGCATGGTAGTTTTTTAAAGCTTATCAATAGCTCTTTGTATTCTAACTATTTCAACTTCTTCAGGCTTGTAGTAAAACCGCTTTCCTACTTCTTCACCTTGCAAGATTCCATTTTTTCTTAATCTGTTTACGAATGGGATAGGAACTTGTAATATTACCGCTGCTTGCTTTGCAGATAATAATCGATCATTTGGTCTTTCAATCTTTGGATTTTTTGACCTTTCTTTTTCCAGCTCAATAGTGTACTGGCATTCGCCGGGGCTTGCAAATCTTGCCGGACGTTTTAGAGTTTTTGCGTATATCAATGTTGCTGTGGCATCGAGCATGCCTAGTGCTTTTGAAACTCTACTATTAGGTATACTATCACCAGGGACATAACCTAATTTCTTACACAGGCTTGCTTTAATTACCTCTATTTCTGGGATTGGTTTTGGGTTTTTCATTGGTTTTCTTTTTGTCGTTTTCGATTCGGATTAAGCGTTTTTCGTTCCATTTGAATAGGCCGTTGCTGTCACGGCCAGTCCAGCATCCGTCTTTTTCTTTCATTATGCTACTTTAAAAAGTTGTGAGGACATCTCAACGGTCAAATTGTTAAGTCTTTCTCTGCAAAGTTTTATTTGCTCATACAAAGCTTGAATTGATTCTTTGGAGTATTCAAGCTCAAAGACTTTTATTCTCAGTTCTTTCGGAATTTCAAAGAAATCAGTGAACCACTTTTTTCTATTGACATTGATTCCTGGCATAATTCATCTAATCCCTGTTCGGTATAAATCATATTGGTTACGGCTTCGACAACTAAAGGAATTCGGTCTTCTTTGACGTTTCCGTTGATGTCGTAGATTCCTTGTTTCAATCTAACCGCCTTAATTCATCAACAATGATTTTGTTTGGAGTATCTACAAGTGCATATACAAGCTCAGCTTCTTTGATTCCTGTTAACTCCATGTATCCCTGTAGTTGCCATTCATAATCCTTATTTCCGATAACCGTTTCATACATTGGGAATGAATCCAAAGACCAGCTGTTTTTCATATCACGAACTTTCTTCTGAACATTATCCGGTGTACCGTGAATGAATTTGTTTTTGTAATACTTTTGATTCTTCAGAAATAAAGTGTTTTTAACCTCAGAATATAGAGTGATCGACTTTTCTTCTACGATAATTCCTTTTTCAATAAACTTATTTGAGATCTGACGGTCACGTTTCATGAAAAATCCTTTATGAATATCAGCCAGATGTGTTTCTACACTTTTAGACAGTTCCGGCTTCTCTTCTTTCTTCCGGATCAGATCTCCCATCTTAATAACCTGTTTGTCGGTAATTTTTCCAGCCAACATTTTTGATCTGAGTTCCGAAAGTTCTTTTTCTTGATTTAATGTTAAGGCTGGTGATACCCCAACCATTAACTTTCCTAATTGAGAGCATCTGAATAAATGCTCATTAAAATCAACTACTTTCATATTAACCTATTTGGAGTTCGTCTTCTCTAGCTTCGTAGTAGAACATTAGTTGTTCTGGAACACTTTCTTTAAGCTGTTCTAACGCTTCCAGTGTATTGGCTTTGTCAATAAAAAGCTTGATTCTCTTCTCTTCTTCATTTACGTTTTCAGCCTCAATGTCGATAGTATTTGAGTTATCCACATAATCATAGTTTCCTTCTTCTTTTTGAACACTTTGGTCTGCCAAGTGAGCTGTTTGCATTTCGATTGACATAATCCCCACTTTGAGATCATATTCTTAAGAACCGTCTTTTTGCCATAGCGTGAAACTGTTCTTTATCGTTCCATGGAGACATTGAGCCTTTGCCGTATGATTGAGAATACTTTTTAGCGTGCTTTTCAATCTCATTTCTGGACCAGTAAGTCAGTTTCTCCATTCCGTTATTTAGTTTAAAATAAGATGCATATCCAACAATTTCACCTTCTCCGTCTTTATTGAAATCCGCATCTAACTCTTCGGTAAGCCTGTTAAATGATTTGAATTGATTTTCGTAAACCTCTGTTACGTTAATAGCTTTGTATTGCCCGGTTCTTAAGGCTAACTGAACGAATCCTTTCCATCCCATTTGAAATTGCGCTTTTCCTTTGTATGGAACTATCCATGCGAAACCTAAATTCGGGTCAATCGGGAGATCTAAAACCGCGGCAGTTGCTGCAGCATTATAAACCGTCATTGGGTCTGCGTTCTGAAGTAACTTATTTCCGTTTACGATCTGAAGGACAGAAGAAATAAATCCCTGTGCTTTTTTCCTAATAGCTTCTCAAACTTTTCCTGAACATTAGTTTGGTTGAAAAGCGTTAAGGCTGATTTTTGATTTGTTGCTGACATGATTAATTAATTGTTTTAGTATACACGGCATATGAAGTACGTCCGTGTTTTTTTGATGAAATTTGATAGATTAACTGCTTTGCTTTTAGCTCTGAGAAACGCCCTGATATTGTGTGTATCGGAACTCCCAGTATATTGGCGATGTCTAAGGTTGAATTAATACCGTCTACTTCATTTAAAACCCTATCCTGCATTTTTGGAATTGTCGCCTTTACCTGTTGGAATGCCAGTTTGGAATTTGCGTTATTCCGCCCCCGGCTGTAGTCTATATCCATATCTTCATTTTATTATTCGAATTGAAACATTTGATCTTCTTGAATTATAGTTGTTGTAAATGGAAACTTTTCTTTTGGAACTTGTTCTATCATATCCATTAAGGTTTTAGATCCAGTGAACACAACTTCCTTTTCTTCTTTTCTGCTAATTTGTAATGTCAGGTACTTTGTGCCTGGCTTTTTTTCAGAATCTTTTATTTTAAAATCATGAACAATTATTTCTGTATTTAAAATTTTATTTATTCTAACTTTCTCACCCACAAAGGCATTTATTATTGGTTTTATATTAAATTCTTTAAAACGGTTCATATCAGTAGTTTTTTAAGTAGATTTTTAGAATTGCAATGTTTAGCCCATCCATAGTAAGAGGCGATTGATTCCTTCTTTGGATTTTTTCTAAGCATTTTTGCAAATCGTTTTTTTATTGATTTTCTAAGCAAAGTATGTGTATGGTAATGAACATATCCAACGAAATCGATTCCTCTATTTTCAATTGGGAAAATCTGCCAGTTACGTTTTACTTCAAGTCTTAGATTATTGGATAGATATTTTGTGATAATTTTCAATATTTCGTGAAGGTTTTCCTTGTCATTATTGAGAATCACTATATCATCTGCATATCTGAAGTAATATTTAATTTTTAAATTTTCTTTAATCCAATGATCAAAAAATGTCAGATAAAAGTTTGCAAAATATTGACTAAGATAATTCCCTATTGGTAATCCAGGGGCGCTATTTATAATCTCATCCAGTAGCCAAAGCAAATCATTATCTTTAAATTTTTTCTTAATAAAATTTTTAGAATATCATGATCAACACTCGGATAAAACTTTTTAATATCTAGCTTTAGACAATACTTTGTTTCTTCTACATTTTTTAAGGCTTTTCTAAGATTAAATGAAGCTTTATGGATTCCCCTACCTTTAATACAACTATATGAATCGGCAGTAAACACTTCCATGAATATTGGTTCAAGAACATTCATAATAGCATGATGCGTAATTCTGTCTGGGAAATATGGCAGTCTATAAACTTCTCTTTCTTTAGGTTCAAAAACTTTGAAAATATCATAATTTGATGTTTTATATTTTTTATCAACCAGTATGTTATGAAGTTTCCAAATGTTGTGATATGGATTTAAATTATGTTTTATTACTCCATATTGATTAGACTTTCCTTTTTGCGCCTTTCCATCTGCTATATTTAAATTCTCTAAACTGACTATTGTCTGATATAAATTCCCTATTCTTTTCATATCCTTTGCTTTTAAAAAAGTCGTGTTCACATTTGTTACCAACGCCTTTTAGAATTTGTTGTTTTTTACCAAGTGGTATGGTTTGTAATGTTTTTATTTTTTTACAATAGCGGGAGCTGACATTCGAATTCGTATTCCAATTATCGTAGTCGTTGTACGAAAACTCTGAACCCGAAGAAGAACTACAACCATAACATCACACAACCTATTTTTTTTACATTACAAAGTATTCTCTGTACAGATCGATAAATGTTTCACTAACATACCTTGCTAACTCACGGCTTTTAAAGCAAAGGCGGGAGCCGACATGCGAAAGCGTACTCCAAAGATCGTAGTCGCCGTACGAAAACCCCGAACCCGAAGAAGAACCCTCCATATCAAACCATGGGTAATACTTATATTCATTATAGTCATCCCAATTTGGTTTCCAGCCTTCATTCAGCGCTTCTGCAATTACACAAAGCTTATAATGCGCATGCAATGGTTTTTGATAAGATACTGGAATTGCTTCTAAATTTGGTAAAGCGGAATTAATCCCTAATGCCTCACAAGCGTCTTCAAAACTTTTAATTTTCTCTGTAATTTTCATAGTGTGATTTTTAGATAGTCATATATTTTTTATAGATGTCTGTAAATTGTTTCCCTGCATATTCTGCCAGATCTCTGCTCTTGAAGCAAAGGCGGGAGCCGACATCCGAAATCGCATCCCAATAATCGCAGTCGTCGAACGAAAACCCAGAACCCGAAGAAGAACCCATTTTAAACCAAGGAAAGTATTTATACTCATTTGAATTTGACCAATCTGGTGTCCAATCCTCATTTAAAGCTTTTACAATTAACTTAATTTGTCTGTATGCAATTTCATCTTCTTCCAAACATTCAATACCATCTTCAAAATCACCTTCATCTATTCCAAGCACTTCCAACACATCGGAAAAATCTTTAACACGTTCTTTTATGTTTTTCGGTTTTTCTTTGAATGATACAACTCCTGTAGCTGTGTCAAATTTTTCGATTTCGTACCCTTTAGGGATTTCAATTTTTAATGTTTCCATTTGTAGATTATTTATTTTTAATAGAATTTGTTTTTATACCAGTACTGTGTTTTGTACTTTCGGGTGTTAGCGTCTAAAAAAGTGACTTTCTCTCCGAATATTATAGCGATTAGTCTTTTCATGATTACGATTTTTTTAGTGCCCAGTATTCGTTTATAAGTTCCTGACTAAACATTACTGCAAAAGGATTTAAGTTTTCAACAGCGGTTTTGAGTCTCTCAAGCCAAAACTGATCTTTAATCCCTACCGGTTCAGTCACAATTTGTTTTCTTTCGCTGATCGGCTTTTGTAGGTAGTCTGTTATGCTCATATCTCTGTGAGTTGTTTTGGTTTTATTTTTAACCTTTTACTTTGATAATTTCTCTCATATATCACTTTTGCATCTTTGTAAATCCTTTGTTCATTATCACATACAACATAAAGTCTATAGTGCGGCTTTTCAGAATAAATAGACCTACATGCCATAACTGGGAATTCTTTAGTATTTTCAATAACTACAATCTGATACATGTAATAGATTTTTCTTCTTGTTCTAAAATGGAACACTTGCAGTAAATCACCTTCTAATATCTGCTTGCCTGTTTTATCAAAGTAGACATTACTTTTACGTCCTTGTAAATCCATGATTCTTAGTGATATTTTATTAAGTATTCTATGAAGTAATTATACTGTTGGCCGAACCAACGCAGTGTTAAAAGAAGTGTTCTCATGATGCAAGTTTTAAAAAGTTAGACTTATTTTCTGAGAATTTAACCGATGAGGTTCTGAATAAATTGATATTGTGCATTCCGTCAACTGCTCGGCTTCTCCAATAACCCACATGATGCATCTGACCTCCTTTTCTTCCATTTCTATAAGTTGTAAACCAGCGAGCGATCATTCTCTTTATGCGCTTATATCCGGGATTGGATTTTAAAACTATTCCGGAAACCTGACCTAATTCATTCAAAATATGATACTGACCTCTTATTACATGAATCCTTTCTCCATCTTCCAACCACACAAATCCATGAATCATTTCTTTATTAATCCTATAATCAGTTTGCTTGTAAAAATTAAAGCTCTTGATCTTTTTTCCTAAAATTGTTTTTTGTAAATTTGCCATGTTGTGATAATTTTAATTGTTACACGATTTTGCTTAAGTCGTCTGCGCCACAGGCGACTTTTAATTTAATTTGTTGTTTAATATAACCTGATCAACTTCTGATCTTACAAAGTATACTCTATTTCCAATCCCATAAGAAGGAATCCTTTTTCTTTCATCCATCGCCACAAGGTTGTTTTGTTAATTTTCAAAAGCGAACAAACATCTTCTCGCGTTAAGTATTCAGTATTATTTTTTTCTACAATATCTTTTTTGATAGTTGCTGTTAATTCCGGGATTAAAGAATCTTTTAACTGCTGAATAAAATCCTTTGACGTTACAATTACCGATTCCATTATATACAGTCTAAAATTGTTTTTAATGTCCTTTTATTTTTCTTGGCTTCCCTTTCGTTTGCCTCAATGTTTTGATATGCAATTCTGATCAGCTTATCAATAGCTTTCTTATTTAGTTCAGTCACTCTTGACGTTCCGTTCTTAACCTTTAGAATTAATGAAGAACTAATATTGGTTTCCGCCCCAATACAGGCTGCATCTTTTAAAGTTGTATTCTTGCTTAACAACTCTGTAAGACTTTCATCCAAATAATCTCCCACTTCAATTTTTTTCATAAGCAATTTGTTTTAAATATTTTCAGGGATTTCCCCATTTTTATAAAGATTTCTTTTGTTTATCTTTGCGTGCTGTTATCTGATAACAAATGTAGAAATTTTTTCTACACAAACAAACTTTTTTGTAGATTTTTTTCTACAAAAAATATAACTATCTGAAAATCAGAAATAAAAATTACATTATGCTTGTAGATAGACTAAAGGAATTTATCAAACATAACAACTTATCAGTTAGAGAATTTGAAAGAATTTGTAATTTTCCCAATGGAACTGTTAATGCATTAAAAGATTCTATTACGAATAAAAGAAAGAATTCAATTGTAGAAAATTTTCCTACATTAAATATTATATGGCTTCTTACTGGAGAGGGAGAAATGTTGAACACCAATAATACCACTGAAATTTACAACCTTAAACCTAAAACATATCCATCACATATAGAAGTGAGGTTAGTCACTAACAAGGCCCGAGCAGGTTATACAGATAGTTATTACGCAGATGAGTATTTAAAAGACTTGCCAGTAGTGTTAGTTGAAGCCGACAAGGAGTATAAAGGTAAGTATATGGCTTTTGAGGTTGACGGTGACAGTATGGAGCCCGATTATTATGCTGGAGATATAGTAATAGGAAGAGAAATAAAACGGGATCTATGGCAATATAAGCTACACTATAAAGACTATGATTTCATTATAGCACATGGTACGAAAGGTATAATGCTTAAAGAAATAATTGATCATAATGTGGATACTGGCGAAATTGTATGTCATTCTTTAAATAGTAGCCATAAAGATTTCACACTTAATCTGCATGAAGTATCGTTCTTATATAATGTAGTAGAGCATAGAACAAGTGGAAGAACAAAACGAAGAAATAGATGAAAATAAAGCTCCAAACGGGGCTTTTTCTATGATAGCTTTTTATTTGATATTTCCCGGAACGTTTTTGCTGTTTGCATAGCCCAATCATCCGCAGTCTTACCAATGTAGTTTAAAAATTGAGCTTCTGACTTGTGTCCGGTAATTGCCATTAGTTGTGGAGTTGTAAAAAGTTTATTCCCATAAAAATTAGTTGCAAAAGACCTTCTGCAAATATGTGATGATACCAAATAACACTTTTCCGTTTCAACTATTTCATTTTTTTCAAATCTTCATTATACACTTTCCCTTTCACTTTATCATGAATTTCAGCAATTTCACAAACCTTTTTTATATGTCTGTTGAATAATGCTGAATTTGAATCTGGTTTATCAGAAAATACAGGAGGGAAATTACCATTATATTTTAAAAGTATCTCTTCTACTTCATTATGCAGTGGTATAACAACCATATCGCCTGTTTTTTGCTGCGTTAATTCGATAAATCTAAATGAATTACCCTCTGAATCAGTCTTAGTATAAATCATCTTTTTATTCATTCTCAATAAATCACTAGCCCTCTGGCCAAGGAAGCACCCAAGAACCAGCCAGTCTTTTGCAATACAGAGATCATTATCAGCGGGGCTTATATTTTTAATCTTTTCAATTTCATCAAAAGACAAGAAAACTTTATAATCTGTATTTGTTTTTCCGGTGGAAAACCCCGCACTTGATGATGGATCTTCTTCCCGTTATCTTCTGCATCAAAAAGAATAGTTTTTAGATTTTTAACAAATCTTGCCGCGGTTGTTCCAGCTAAATTACAATCATCGACTAAGTAGTCTTTAAAATCAATCAACACCTTTCCGGATATTTCCTCAAAACTAAATTTCTTTTTCTTTTTGTCTTCATATCCCGAAAATCTATCAAATAGATTATTAAGTTTTACAATTTGATCTTTCCTGGTTGTTGAAATATTTTTTTTAAATTCCCGAAATTTATCTAGATAATTCAGAAACAAATCTTCGTTCTTTTCCGGATTCTTAATTATATCTCGATTGAAGAACACGTCAATTTTTTCATCAAGCCAACTTTTAGAAAAGCCCACACCTGTAGAATAATCTTCATTGTAAGACTTTATAATAAACAGGGAAAGCTCATTTAATTCAACAGCTAATTTTTTATATTCCGGCAACTTTTGAATAGGAGCGGAATTTTTAGCACTCCAATATATAGGATTAATTGTTTTACCAGTTTTTGATTGAAATACAAGCTCTCTACTAATTGAAAATCTTAAGTATATTTGTGCAGATGCTGATTTATGAAGAACGCGGAATTTTACAGTTGCCATTTTAGAATTATTGTTGGAACAAAACTAAACAAATTCCAACGCAATTCCAACCATTATGTAATCTGATGCAATTTAATGATACTATATACAAACATGTATTGTCTATAAATCAAATATTTATATTCGTTTAAATATTTATTAATTGCATGTGATTTTAATTATTAGGTACGCTAGGTACCTCAGAAAAAACCTCTAAATTATTAGAGGTTTTTTTGTTTTTATCCCTTTTAATTTTTTTCAAATATTCCATTCTTTTATCATTAAAACTACTTATAAAAAAACAGTAAGCCTCTTTATGATACCTTTTGAAAGAACGACCGGAACCAATAGAGATGTTGCAGCAGCCAGCCCGTAAATCAGCCCCCATAGAGAAAGTGTTTTATGAATTCTGCTTAAAATTTATCCGTCAGGAAATTTTAATGTAGTTTTTGGGCTAATTGTTGTCAATAAATAACTTACTTCTGTTTTCTTAGTTCATAATTCCATAAGAATAAATATTAACTTATTTTTTTCACAAATGAAATACGTTGTACTTTTCATTAGCATTACATGTCATATTGTATTCCATAGCTCCAAACGGGGTTTTGTTTTGGGCGGATGCTTATGAATGAAACGGTATCCGTATACACAGAAGTTTCATTACGAAGCCTCAGCCTGCTGTGATCTGCCAGCTACAAAAAGACCCTTTGGGAGTCGTTCTGGATGATACGACCGGAAAATTGTGGATATCCTATTTTTTAGACGTTTTTAAACTACAATGATGTTCATTTATCTTTACATTATTTTCTTCTGTACGTTTCAGGATTATGGCATATTTGTACGGAAGATAGCTGCATGACTCCGCAGCATTTCTTTATAAGAGATTCCAAATAGTGTTGTATAATGTAAAAACACAAATATTTTCCTTTTCATAATGCGCAGTATGAAAAGTCTAAATAGTGCTGATCAGCAAAAAAACCATGTCAGGGATTGTATGACAAAAAATTAACTTTAAAATTAAACAAATGAAATTAAAAAGTTTAAGTTTAGTAGAACTAGATGTTCAAGAAAGTATGGAGATAAATGGAGGCAGTGGCCCAGGAACTGGATATGGAACTGTTAATCCGAAAGACTGGAAAAAAGTAGTTCATGCCATTGGTGATTTCATAGATGGATTTATGGAAGGATTATAAGTATTAACCTAAAAAATAAAATTATGAATAATTTACAAGAATTAAGTTTAATCGAATTACAAACAATAGACGGAGGTCACGATGGAATGGCTCATGATGTTGGTGTAGCTGTAGGAAAAGCTGTAAAACTCGTTGGAGGTGTTCTGGTCCTTGTTGCAATATTTACAGGATCTTAAAGAATTTTAAAGAATGTCTATGAATCTTTTTTTCATAGACATTCTTTCCAAAGAAATACATAATAATGAATTTTTATAATGTTTTTGATGTAAAAAAATCTTTTACAAAAATTCCATTACAAGGAAAAATTAAAAAAATATTTATTTCCTATCTATTAATTTTATTTTTTATTGCCATTTCTATAGTTTTAATACATATTATTGATTATCTCGTCACAGAAATACTGCATTACAATTCAATTTTATCTGAATTTAAAAAATCCCATGAAGACAGAAGTAAATATAGTGTTATAAAAATTGTACTAATAGCTCCAGTTATAGAGGAAATATTGTTCAGATTAGCTTTAAGAAGATCTAAATTGAATCTTGCAATATTTGCATCGTTTTTATACTTTGCAGCATTCTACAAAAGCTTTTATAAAATCAGCTTAGTGGATATAAATTTTTATTACGTTTTAACAACATCTTTTGTAGTTGGTTTTATTTTTTATTCTAAAAGTAATTATTTCCCTAAAATAAACTTAATAGAATTTAAAATGTTTACTATTATATCAATAACTTTATTTGGCTTAATGCATATAAATAATATTAAGCCTATTTTCAACTTAGTCCTTTTCTATCCTTTTTATGTTATACCACAAATGATTATGGCATATTTTATAACTAATATCAGATTGAAATTCAATTTTTGGTGGGGTGTCATTTTGCATTGTTTTATAAACCTTACAAGTATAATATTGCATACGATAACACAATAAAAATTCCATGTTATGAATTCATCCAAACTAAAAAATATTTTCTTAATTTTCGGAATCATCTATTTATTAGATGGATTTTATACTCTATTTTTTGAACCTAATAAATTATACAGTGTTTTAGGCTATTCAATTACCAAAAACCAGGAAATTTTCAGACAATTCATGACTGCATCTATTTTACTCGTTGCCTATTGGAAACAAAAAACCAAATGAAACTTACATACAATAAAGGAACTTTAATTTTTATAATTTCATTCACCTTAGCAGTACTAAATGGGTATTTTTTTAATTATATTAATGATGCATATTTACATTTTAATGTAAATTATAATAAACATCAAAATATTTCAAAAAATGAGCTCAATTTTATTGCAATTTGTATAGCACCTATTCTGGAAACTTTGATTTTCCAGCATATTTTGTATCTGATTCTTAAAAAAATTAAAATCAAAAATGATGTAATATGTATAATCATCATGAGCATTGTCTTTTCATCGATGCATTACTACAATTGGTTATATATGGTGATGACATTTTTTGGAGGATTAATTTTAAATCATCTTTATGTCTATTATTATAAACATAATAATAAATACAGCTTTATTCTGACTGTTCTTTTCCATTCATTATTTAACCTTTACGGTTATCTATTTATAATGTAAAATTATTTTTTCAATGTTCAAAAATCAATTTATATAGGAATATTAATTCTTGTAGTTACCTTCCTGTGCATTTTACCAATAATAAAAGTCCCCATTTCCTCTTCATCAAGAGGTGTGATACGATCTGTTCAGGAGAACACTAAAATTTCTGCTATTGTTTCAGGGAGAATTATTTATAGTAAACTAGAAAAAAATAATCAGGAACTCAAACAAGGTGATACATTGCTCATTGTAACAGCAGAGCAGCTGGATACTCAAAAGAATTTACAAAACAGCCAAAATTCAGATTATTCCGCACAATTGCAGGACTTAAATAAACTGACAAGAGGACAAACTTCAGGCTTACAAACCGGGCAATACCAAAGAGAATTATCTGCTATGCAGGAGAAAATTGCCCAGGTACAAACACAATTATCCTTGGCCCAAAAAAATTTTGATAGAGCAGCAACTCTTTACAATCAAGGGGTAGTCCCAAAAGCAGAATATGATAAATTTTTCTACAATCTTCAAGGACTTAAAAACCAGATTGCCGGAATAAGAGACCAACAGGTAGCCCAATGGCAAACGCAGAAAAGAGAGGTAGAAAGACAAATCCGTTCTCTAAGCTCAGAAGTGCAGCGTATTTGCCAGGAGCAAAAAAACTATATCATTACAGCTCCCGTTTCTGGGAGGCTTGTAAACTTCGCCGGAATACAGAAAAATAACTTTTTGACGCAAGGGCAAAGCATAGGAGAAATTTCGCCGGAAGTTTCTTTGGTTGCAGAATGCTTGGTTTCGCCAAAAGATATAGGCTTTATACATAAAAGCCAGAAAGTAAAATACCAAATCGATACTTATAACTACAATCAATGGGGATTATTGGAGGGCAAGGTTTCTGAAATTGATCAGAATATTAAAATTAATGAACAAACCGGAGAAGCTTTCTTTAGGGTAATCTGCCAAATGGATAAAAGCTACTTACAATTGAAAAACGGCTACAAAGGACAAGTTGACAAAGGAATGACTTTTACAGCACGTTTCCATCTCGTTGACCGTACATTATGGCAATTATTATTTGACCGTGTTGACGATTGGTTTAATCCTAAATTAAAATAAGCTTTTACGTAAAATACCGTGAAAACTTTTTACTATAATATTAAGGTTCTAACACACAAATGAAAAGAGATATATTCATAAAGCAACATGATATTAAAGATTGTGGTGCTGCTTGCCTTGCTTCTGTTGCCGTACACTACGGATTAAAAATGCCTATTGCTAAAATCCGACAAATATGTCATACTGATACAAGAGGAACAAATGTTTTAGGGTTAATACAAGGGTTGGAACAAATGGGCTTCAATGCAAAAGGGGTAAAAGGAGGAGTTGATGCTTTGCCGGAACTTCCATTGCCAGCTATCGCACACATTATTGTTAATGGACAAATGCATCATTATGTAGTCATTTACAAAGTTACAAAAGATAAAATTACAGTAATGGATCCTGCAAAAGGAAAATTGGAAGATTATAAAATAGAAGATTTTTCAAAAATCTGGACTGGTGTACTTATTCTTTTGGAACCCAATGAATATTTTGAGCAGAGAGACGAAAAAACAAGCCTATATAAAAGATTCTGGAACTTAGTTCAGCCACACAAAAGTATCTTAATCCAAGCTTTATTAGGCGCATTGGTCTATACTATTTTGGGGCTGTCAACCTCTATTTATATTGAAAAAATAACAGATTATGTTTTAATTGATGGAAACAAACGGCTTTTAAACTTGCTTTCCATAGGAATGCTTGTAATACTGCTGTTTCAAATATTTATTGGAGCTATGAAAAGTGTTTTGGTATTGCAAACCGGACAAAAGATGGACAAACATCTTATTCTAGGTTATTACAAACATTTGCTAAAACTCCCGCAGCGTTTTTTCGATACCATGAAAGTCGGGGAGATCATTTCAAGGGTGAATGATGCTGTGAAAATAAGAACATTTATCAATGATGTTTCCATACAGATTTTTGTCAATATTTTTATTATTATTTTTTCATTTGCTTTAATGTTCACCTATTACTGGAAGTTGGCACTAATTACAGCATTAGTGATTCCTTTTTATTTTTTAGTGTATTGGATTACCAATAAATTGAATAAAAAAGCAGAAAGACAATTAATGGAGGATAGTGCTGAATTGGAATCTCATTTAGTTGAATCAATCACTTCAGTGAAAACAATTAAACAATTTGGAGTAGAAACTTTTGCTAATAATAAAACGGATAATGCCTTTTCAAGATTATTAAAAACAATTTATGCTTCGGTAATGAATGCCTTATTTTCGGGAAACTCATCAGAGTTTTTATCCAGAATATTTACGATTGTATTACTTTGGGCTGGTTCAGGATACGTGATCGACAGAGTGATCACTCCAGGAGAATTATTATCATTCTATGCTTTAATAGGATATTTTACAAATCCTGTATCTCAATTAATCGGGATGAATAAAACTATTCAAAATGCTTTGATAGCTGCTGATCGCCTTTTTGAAATCATGGATCTGGAACGAGAGGAAAATACAGAAAAGTTAGATCTCATTAAAGAAAACACTGGAGACATACAATTTAAAGATGTAAGTTTTAGTTATGGAAGCAGAGTTGAAGTTTTTACGAATTTTAACTGCCTGATCAAAAAAGGTGAAACTACCGCTATTGTTGGAGAAAGTGGAAGTGGTAAAACTACCTTAGCTTCTTTGATTCAAAATTTATATCCACTCAAAACAGGAAAAATTATGATTGGTGATTATGATATTAATTATATTTCCAATTATTCATTAAGGAATTTAGTGTCTGTTGTTCCGCAACAAATCGATTTGTTCTCCGGAAATGTGATTGAAAATATTGCTTTAGGAGAAGAGTTTCCAGATATACAGAGGATTTTAAACATCACAAAAAACTTAGGTATATTAACTTTCGTTGAAAAATTACCCAATGGATTTCAAACTTATTTAGGTGAAAACGGGGCCTTATTATCCGGTGGACAAAAACAAAGAATTGCGATTGCAAGAGCTTTGTATAAAAACCCTGAAATTTTGATATTGGACGAAGCCACTTCATCATTGGATACTGAATCAGAAATGGTAATTCAAAATACTCTGCAAGAATTTAGAAATCAAGGCAAAACGATGATCATTATTGCTCATCGTCTAAGTACTATTGCCAATGCAGACAATATTCTTGTTATAAAAGAAGCACAGATTATAGAGCAGGGTAAACATCAAGAGCTTGTCACTAAAGATTCAGTTTATAAATCCATGTGGGAAAAGCAAAGTATAAAGCTGAACTAATCCAAAACTAAAATAATGATTGACTTAATACTTAAATTATTCTTGTTAATTCTAGATATTTTATCTTTTCTTAGCATATGCAAGTAGCTTTATTTAACTCAAATAATTTCCCGTCCAGCTGATAATTAATATTTGTAAATCCTTAATATTTCTTTTATTTATTACAAAACAAGCTCTCCGTTAAATGGGAAGAGCTTGGTAATAATGCAAAAAGTGATGATGGATAGAAAATTATCTGATTCAAAGATAGAGGATTTACCAGGGTACGTTTATGAGCAGCGTCATAATCAGGACAAAAAAATCCCCGGAAATTCCGAGGATAAAAACTAATAACCATGAAAACTCAAATTAAACATGAGTTACATTTCTATATTGAAAAATCGTGCCAAGAATTTCGATTTTAAGAAAAAAGTTCAATTCTTCATGCGGCACCATTTTTATCAATTCAGCATTTTAAACCAATTATAATGATACTTTAAAAACAGCCTCATAATTACCCATAATAATTTCAGATAAATCTAAAGCTCCCGCAAAAGTATTAAAAAAAATAATTTACATTTTAATAAAATAAAATTTACATTCAGGACATAAAATTTTTTAAATAAAATAAACTGATCGGCCATAAAAAAATTTTCAGTACCAAATTGGCACACTTTTGTTCTTAAAATAAATGAACCTACCTAAAATTAAATCATCATGGCACAGAAAATTTTTAATAAAGAGGATTTCACAAAGACCAATGAAAAAGAATATCAGCTGGAATATACGATCGGTGAAATAGGTGAAGGGGTTAATCTTATCGTGGAAAGACTGACTGAACAAGGAAAATATGAAATTGTTCAGGCGCCATTACGAAGATCTGATAACAAAATATTTATCGTTTGGGATTCCCCGTTTGATGGCAGAGTACTCTTTGATATATAAGTTAAAGAGGATCTATTATTATTAAAAAAAGCCCCCAGAAATGGAGGCCTCAAAAAACACAAATGATGAAAAAAATTTTATATCAGAGATAAAAATTATTTATCTATTAATTCTTTATCAAAGATAAATCAGTCTTTTTTAATTTTATGAGTACAGTCATAAAATTATTATTTCTTTTAAATATGGGCCTTCCGTTATTTATCAAAAAGAGACAATAATAAAAAAATGGGAGTCCCATTCTCATTATTTGTAATATTTTACAAATTTTCTCCTATTGCACAACCTATTTAATTCCCCCGGATAGATTACTCAGATATAATAAATGGCTTCCCGAAACAAGAAACCATTTTGATAAATATGGAACGAAAATGCATGTAATAAAAATACGTTTTCCGGACCAACATATATATGCGCAGAATCATAAAAGGCTATAAAAGAAAAGCCTCCGTTTGGAGGCCTAAAAAACACAAATGATGAAAAAAATCTATTTAGAAAAATCCAAACAGAATATTGTAGAATCATTGCAACGCATCTTTATCATTACATTTTCCGAGACAGAAAATATATACAATAAGTAAATTGAATGATGAATACTTCTCTAAGAATACGGACTTCATCCTGAAGAAAAATAATTTACATAATTAAAATCTATTAGTATTTATTTAATACAAAATACAATCAAATAGGATAAGCTAATAGCAGTTATGCAATTGAATTAATAATCTTCATTTCAAGAACAGGTAAATTTAACTAAATTTTGGGGTTCACAAGGTCTATTCCTCCCAAATAATCGGAATATACACTGTAATATATCCATCCGAATCTACCTGCGCATCCGAAACAGTAGCAACTACCGTTCCATACCCTACCCATCCACCTTGTCCCTGCATGGCAGAAAAAGTGTAGGTTCCTGCAGGAAGACCATCATAGTATTGCGGGACCGACTGGAATCCACCACTATAATAAGTATCATACACTTCTCCTGTAGCCATATTTTCAGCAAGAAAACTTCCTACATCATAATTGCCTGAAAGAATTTTGGTGCCGCTTTTGAAAGAAGTCCATAGCGGATCTTATAAGTCTGTGTTTTTGGTGCTGTATCAGATAATTCTGCACCTTTTTTATTGTTATCGGCTATTTCCGCAGAGGAAAACGATGTTGCAACAGCCAGCAATCCGATACATGCTGAAACTGTAAAAATTGATTTTTTCATATTAAAAGTAATTTGGCCTTCAAAAATAAACAACTTATATGAATTTAATAAAAACTACCAGTGAATTAAAATTTACAAATAATCCTGAAACCCTGCATCAACAGTACAAAATCAATTACATTCATGAATTTTCTCTCTTTTCCGTTATAATTTTAACATTTATTAACTAAATTTTGGCTTCATAATTGAAAATAGAATTAAAATCAAAGTCATTTGACTTTATGCTTAAAATTTGAATTATGAGAAAGATAGTATTGGCAGGTTTTTTATCCGTCTTTTTAATGACGGCCTGCAAGAAAGATGACAGCGTTGCCGAGAAATCATTGGAAGCACAGAAGCTTGAATTTCAGGCCAGACAGCTGGAAATAGAAAAACAAAAGCTGGCTATTGAAAAAGAAAAAATGGTATATGAAGCCCAGAAAAAAGCAGATAGTATATCAGAAAGCAAAAAAGCAAAAGTTGCTGCTGAAAATAATTCAAGACCAAGAGTGATCAGAGAAACACGAACAATATACAGAGACAGAAGTTCAAATTCCGGGTCAGGAGGCAGTAACGGTACTTACGCCAATAACGGAAGCGGTACTTCACAGGGAACTACTCAGAAAAAAGGATGGAGTAAAGCGGCTAAGGGAACCGTCATCGGAACCGTAGGCGGAGCTGCTGTAGGAGCTCTTGTTGCGAAGAAAAACAGAGGACTGGGTGCTGTAATTGGCGGTGTTGTAGGTGGTGCTACAGGATATACTATTGGTAGATCTCAGGATAGAAAAGACGGAAGGGTACAACCCCGTTAATAAATATTTTCACAATAAAGATAAAGATTGCTTATTTTTAAGCAATCTTTTTTTATGCTACTGATTCTGTTTTCTTCAATTTTCATTATTCCGGTCTTAACAGGCTGGGGGAAATCATGGAAAATTTATCGGGGATTTTATTTCAGGGAATCACCGGGAAGATCCTGTCCGGAATTCTTGCAATAAGCCTGACATGGACAATTATCTCTTTCTTTTTTCCCTTAAACATTTATATAGAAACTGCTTCCATACTCCTGGGGTTATTCCTATTTTTTAAGAATAAACTCTACCTGCAGCTTTATCATTTTTCAAAAAAGATTTTACATTAATTGGCCTTGCAAGCCTCGTCATTCTATTCGCCGGAGCTTTCTATCCTTATATATCGGATCATTTCGGGTATTATATTCCAACGCTTGAATGGCTTACAGAATATGGATTGGTAAAAGGAATTTCCAATGTAGATCTCACCTTGGGCCAGATGTCTGTCTGGCATATTTTTCAGGCCGGATTTTCAAATTTTTCAGATCCGTTTCTAAGGATCAACACAATACTTCTGATCATTTATATATGGTATACTGTTGAAAGAAAAAACTGGATCCATCTCTGTTTTCTTCCGGCGCTGCTGCTGTTTTCACAATCTCCAAGCCCTGACCTTCCCGGTATTATTTTATCACTGATTATTTTAAATGAACTCATAACAGGAAACAAAAATACCTCTCTCCTTTTTGCCTTTTCAGCATTTGTTTTTGCAGTAAAACCAACGATGATATGGCTGCCTGTTCTCATACTCTTAAGCTCTGTTTTTATTTTGAAGAATAATTTCAAACATTTTCTTTTTGGCATTCTTATTCTTTTTTTATTCTTTATTAAGAATCTGTGGACATTCGGGTACCCCATCTTTCCTGTGGCGATAGGTGATCTGGGACTGTCCTGGAAACCCAATCCGGAAGTTTTAAAAATATCTTCAAAATTTGCAGTCATGAAAACCTATGATATGCAGTATTCTTATGAAGAAATTCAAAAATTTTCTGCTGTAGATCATATTAAAAACTGGTTTTCTCTTGAAGGGATTAAATCAAAAATCAATATCCTTTTTATTCTGAGTCTGGTTATTTTCATATTATTTACAGCCATAAAAAAGAAAGTTCATCACCTTCATCTGTATTTCCATATTGATAAAAAGCATGCTGGTTCTGGCTTTTTCAGCTCAATACAGATTTTTTCTGGATGTTTTTTTTGTGATATTCTTTGTTCTGTCCTATGAATATTTTAATCAAAAAAATCCATTGTTGCTTTTTCTGTGCTCAGCTTATTTTTCATTTCAATGCTCTCTTTTCCGGAAATTATGCAGAAATATATTCCGAGTTTCCGTTCAGGAAGTTTGGCGGCCGGATTTGAAAAAGAACAGCTTTACAAGCCTTCAATCTATAAGTACCAGCGTTTTGACACCTTTAAAGTAGGGAATTTCAACTTTAATGTTATCCATAATTATCCTTACAGCTTTGACACTGCAATTCCTGCTATAACACCGGCTTATCTTCTCGATGATGCAAAAGCAGGTATTTTTCCACAACTTTCAGACAAGAATGATGTGAAGAAAGGATTTATCTGGAAAAAAATGTCCTCAAATGAAAAAGAGAAGTCCAAAAGATTATCAATACTATCAAAATCACTTATAAACAGAACTAATCCTGAAACTTTATTATCTGAAGAAAAACGGTAATTTTGTATCATGTTCAATACATTAGGTAATCTTCTTAGTCTTACAACATTTGGAGAAAGTCACGGAGTGGCTTATGGCGGTATCATCAATAATTTTCCGGCAGGTTTAACGGTAGATCTCGATAAGGTTCAATATGAACTGAACCGAAGAAAACCCGGCCAGTCAGCAATTGTTACACAAAGAAAAGAAAGTGACACTGTAAAGTTTCTTTCGGGAATCTTTGATGGGAAAACAACAGGTACTCCAATCGGTTTTATCATTGAAAATGAAAATCAGAAATCAAAGGATTATGATCATATTGCAGGCGCATATCGTCCGAGCCATGCTGATTTTACTTATGATCAGAAATTTGGCTTCAGAGATCATCGCGGCGGTGGAAAATCTTCTGCCAGAGAAACCATGAACTGGGTGGTTGCAGGAGCTCTTGCCAAACAGCTTTTACCAGATATTGAGATCAATGCTTATGTTTCCTCCGTAGGGGATATTTTCTGTGAAAAACCTTATCAGGCATTAGACTTTTCTCAGACAGAAAGCAATGATGTCCGTTGCCCGGATGCAGAAACGGCAGAAAAGATGATAGCAAGAATCAAAGAAATCAAAAAAGAAGGAAATACTATAGGAGGAACAATTACATGTGTGATTAAAAATGTTCCTGTAGGAATCGGTGAGCCTATTTTTCAAAGCTTCAGGCTGAACTGGCAAAAGCAATGCTTAATATCAATGCCTGCAAAGGTTTTGAATATGGAAGCGGCTTCTGTGGAGCTAAAATGACAGGAAAGGAGCATAATGATGCTTTCAATACAGATTTCACTACAAAATCTAATCTTTCAGGAGGTATCCAGGGTGGAATTTCCAATGGAATGGATATTTATTTCCGGGTAGCCTTCAAGCCTGTCGCCACGATTCTGAGACCTCAGGACAGCATTGACAAGGATGGAAATCCTGTAGTGGTAGAAGGAAAAGGGCGCCACGATCCTTGTGTAGTTCCAAGAGCTGTTCCCGTGGTGGAAAGTCTTGCTGCATTTGTATTGGCAGACCTGTTTCTGATCAACAAAACAAGAAATATCAATAATTTTTAACATAAATCTTTTTGGTAATGAAAAATTACTGGGATAAAGGAATTTCTTTTGAAGAATATCTTCAGATTGCAAAAGAAAGATTGGAGCATCCTGCCAACCAACAGGAAGCTGACTATAAACAATATTATGAGCTGGGCCTTCAGAGAATGGACAGAACGGTAAAAAAATACGTTCCGGATGAAGATCAGCTGAAAGAACTTGCTGCCAAAAACTTTGACGGAAAGATCTTAATCATTTCTGAAGCATGGTGCGGAGACGCAAGCGCAACCGTTCCAGCTGTTTTCAGATTTTTTGAAGGACATAATGAAGTAAGGGTTTTCCTGAGAGACAGTGATAAGAGCTTAATCAATAAGTTTCTGACCAATGGCACGGAATCTATTCCAAAAGTCATTATTCTTGATAAAGACCTGAATGTAAAAAATTCCTGGGGCCCGCGTCCTAAATACGGATATGAGCTTTTGATGAAATATAAAGCAGATCCTGAAGCGTATCCAAAAGACACCTTCTATAATGATCTGCAGATATATTATGCTAAAAACAGAGGAAAAGATGCTGTTCAGGAAATTTTAGATCTGCTATAAAAAAGAGGTATGAAAAAAATATCATTTATCTTGTATTAATCGTCATTATCGCTGGTATTGCTTTCATACCGGGAGTAAGAAATTTTTTAAAGGATACATTCTTTCCTGTCGCAACTATTGAAAATGCCGTACATATAAGTGAGGAAGATTATGATATAGAGCTTAAAGGCATTAATGCACCCAGTACAAACCTGAAAAATTTTAAGGACAAAGGTATTTTCCTGAACTTCTGGGAACCTGGTGCCCACCCTGCAGAAAAGAATGGCCTTCTATTCAGAAACTGTATGATTCCAGAAAAGATCATGTAGATTTTGTACTGATTGCTATGAATGACAAAGAAGAAGATGTAAGGAAATTTTTGAAAGAAAATAACTATACCGTTCCTGTATATATTGCCCAAAGCCCGATTTCTGAGAAAATTCTTCCCAAGGTGTTCCCTACCACTTTCCTACTGGATAAGCATGGAAGAATCCTTATTAAAGAGGATGCTACAAAAGACTGGGACACAGAGACTGTGCATCAGTTAATTGACAATATTATCAAATAATACTTTAACTAAATTTTATAATTTGTTGGTACAGGATTTGCGAAATTTATAGCGTTGAAAAATTTATTAAATCCAAACACAAAATGAAATATTCAAAATTAAATCTTGCAAAAGAAGCCATCAGCCACAAAGGTTTTGTAAAAAAAATCCCTGATATTTTCAGAATGGTCAGAATGTGGAGAAAAGGAATTTATCCTATGAAATCCATAGATATTATTCTTCCCTTACTCGGAATTTTATATGTCATCTCTCCTATCGACCTGCTTCCTGAATTTGCCATACCGGTACTTGGAGTAATGGACGACCTGGCAGTATTGTCACTTACCATTCCTAAGCTCATCAAAGAGGTTGATAAATTTTTGTTATGGGAAGCCGAGCAAAAATACAGAGGCACTCAAGTTATCGATGCTGAAATCATAAAATAATAGTTTATTATATTTTTCACGCCATCCTGGTACATCCGGGATGGTTTTTTATTTACAAATGAGTGATAAATTTTTAAGCCTTATTTCAATTCCTTAAATTTGCAACATCTAATAAAAAATAATGGAAAGTAAAAAAGAATTCTTCTTAGAGTGCTACAAACTAGGCATCATCAAATTCGGAAGGTTTACCCTGAAAAGCGGTATTGAAAGTCCTTTTTATGTAGACCTGAGACCTTTGGCTTCAGATCCTAAAATTTTAAAAATCTTGCTAATTATTTATTGGAAATGCTTCCGTTAGATAATTTTGATTTAATCTGTGGAGTTCCTTATGCTGCTCTTCCTATGGCAACTGCGATGTCTCTGGAAAGCTATATTCCATTAATTATTAAAAGAAAAGAGGCTAAAAGCTACGGTACAAAAAAACTGATTGAAGGAATTTACCAGAAAGGGCAGAACTGTCTGCTGGTAGAAGATGTGATCACTTCTGGAAAATCTTTACTGGAAACCATTCCTGAAATAGAACAGGAAGATCTTAAGGTTTCTGATATTGTTGTGGTACTGGACAGAGAGCAAGGCGGGAAACAGCTATTGGAAAGCAAAGGATACAGAGTACACACGCTTTTCAATATTTCGGAAGTATGCAATATTCTTCAGGAAACCGGAGAATTATCGGATGAAGAAGTAAAAGAATCCAGGACTTCCTTCAGGGGAATCACATCCAGTTCGAAGAAGAAACCAGATCTTCTTATGAGCAGAAACTTCAGGCTGCACAGCATTCAGTTTCAAAGAAATTACTGGAAACAGCTTTGGCAAAAAAATCAAACCTTATTGCTTCTGCTGACGTTACTACAACTCAGGAGCTATTGGAGTTTGCTGAAAAAGTGGGTCCGCATGTGATTGCTTTAAAAACGCATATCGATATTATTTCTGATTTTGAATATGAAAAAACAATCACCACTTTGAAAGCTATTGCTGCCAAGCACCAGTTTTTACTGATGGAAGACAGAAAATTTGCAGACATTGGAAATACCCAGGAGCTTCAGTTCACAAGCGGGGTTTTCAAAATTACAAACTGGGCAGATTTTGTCACGTCTCAGGTTATCGGAGGTTTTGAATCTTTAGACTGTTTCAAAAATGTAGGAGTTGTAGCGATTGTTGGAATGTCGTCCAAAGGAACATTAACAACAGCAAGCTATCGTGAAGAGGCTTTAAAGGTAGCTTTATCTCATCCCAATGTAATCGGCGGGGTTTCTCAGAATAAACTTCCCGAAGAACTTTTATTATTCACACCAGGGATCAATCTGGCAGATTCCGGAGATGGAAAGGGACAGCAGTATAACACTCCTGAACATGTATTCAAAACGCTGCACACCGATTTTATTATCGTAGGAAGAGGAATTTACAAATCCGATGATCCTGAAGCCTCTGCGATCACTTATAAGACAGAGGGATGGAATGCGTATATTAATTCTTTGGAAAAAAAGCAATTCAGGGTTAAAATGCTATAAAGTAAATACAAAATAAGTTATATTTGGGCTTTATCACGAATATTTGAAAAAGATCAGCATTTGCCTTATTTTGTTATGGGGAGTCGTACAGGTTTCTGCGCAGACAGACAGTATATACATTGAAGCTAAACTGTCTCCTGACAAAAAGAACCTTGAAGTCAGCCAGGAAATTGTTTATTACAATCATTCCGGAAAAGACCTGCAAACCATAAAACTTCTGAACTGGGTTTCCGCGTACAATAAACGGGGCACCTCTTTAGTCTACAGAAAACTGGAAGACCGGAATAATGATTTACATTTTGCGAAGAGCAGTCAATTAGGGAAACTTCTTGAACTGAATATTAAAGATTCTGAAAATGACGTTACCCCTGTCAATACGCTCTCAGATGAAAACCTTTTTATTCCTCTGAAAAGTGCACTAAAACCCGGTGAAAGTGTTTCTTTAAAGCTGCAGTATAAAATGCAGCTTCCCGATAAAATTTTTACGGGATACGGAACATCCGCTCAGAATATTTTATTAAAATATTTCTTTATTGTTCCGGATCATTTTGATCCGGACAATATTTCCAAAAGAAACTACCATGATATTGAAGAACAGGTAAGTTTCAATACTTTCTGGACCATCAACTTTGATATTCCTGTTGATAATTTTGTAGAAGGCAATCTTCCGCAGGTTCAGATGAACTCATTTAAGGGATACCTTGATTCAGACCCTGAATTCCTGGTTTCCACAACAGCCTTTCCTGCTATAAAAACCAATGTTGACGGAGAGGAAATAGATATCAAATTTGGATATAACCTGAGACCTGAGGAAAACAAAACCTGGAATTTTATCTTCCTTTGCAATTAAAGTTCATTAAAGAACGCATCGGATTTCTTCCGAAAAGTATTTTTATTTCAGATAAATTCAGAGCCAAAGAAGATTTTTTCGGGAATAATGATATTACTTTCTGGAAATTCAGGTTCCGTTTATTTACCGATACAGAAAATACAGATCTGGATTATTTTGGGATCATGGCCAAGAAAGTTTTGGATGAAAAGGTAATTGCAGATAAAGAAAAAGATCACTGGTTTAAAAATGGTTTAAAATCTTATCTGGAAATTCAGTATCTCAAAAAGTTCTATGCTGATACAAAACTTCTGGGAACACTTCCTGAGACCAGAATTTTTGGCCTTAAACCATTAAAATTATTCCATGCTTCCAAGGTAAAACTTCTTGATCGTTACGGACTTTCCTATCAGTATATTATGCTGCAGAATCTTGACCAGAAGATTGACGAGCATTTTCCTGTTTTAAGTAACTTCAATGATATGGCTGTCAGCAGCTTTGAAACCGGGAGTCTTTTCAACTATTCGGCTGACAAAATGGGATATGACAGCTTTAATGAGATTGTAAAAAATTATATCTCCCGAAACTCAGGAAAGAAAATCAATCCTGAAGAGTTTCTGACAGATCTTTCTGAAAAAAATAAATCAGCGGCCTATCTCTCGGGCTTCTTCAAGCAGAAAAACAGGGTTGATTTTAAATTGAAAAATATCAGAAAAGAAAATGATTCCCTGCAAATAAGAATTATAAAAAATACGGACCTCTCTATTCCGGTAAAATTACAAACAGAAACCAGAGAAGGAGAAAAGAAGGAATACTGGGTAGACACAGAGGAAAATGAACGTGTTTCCACTTTATCCCTGCCTGCATCAGAAAATATCTATAAAGTCACTTTAAATAACGGTTATATTTTCCCTGAATCCAATTACCGGGACAACTTTCTGTATGCAAAGGGACTGTTTTCCAATGCAAAAAAAATTAAACTTAAATTAATAAAAGATATTCCTAACCCGGAATACAATGAAATTTACATCAGCCCAAGAGTACGTTTCAACAATACTTACGATAAATTTCTTTTGGGAATTAATTTGAAAAATCAGTCTTTATTTGATCAGAAGTTTCTGTACTCCGTTACGCCAACCTACAGTACCGGAACAGGAAAATTAACAGGGTCCGGAGCTGTATCCTACTCTTTTCTGCCTGCTGAAAGCATCATCCGGAGTCTGACATTCGGTGTTTCCGGCTCATACTTTCATTATGATTATAATCTGGCGTATAGAAAAACATCCATATCTTCCTCTATCAATTTCAGAAAGAATCCGAGAAGTACAGTAAGCAGAGGTATAGGAGTTTCCTATAATTATTTTGAAAGAGACCTGAGTCCTCAAATGATCGCTAATAATGACTACAGCAAATATAATCTCTGGAGTATCGGATACGGCTATAGCGACAGCCAGATGATTCATGAAAAAAGTTTTAGTTTGAGCGCTCAGGGAATGGAAGATTTCAACAAAATAACCGCTGAAGGCTTCTACAGATGGGAGTTTGCTCCTAAGCAAAAACTCAGTTTACGTTTGTTTGCCGGATATTTCTTAAGAAACAATACCCGGAATAACCTTTTCAATTATGGAATTTCCAGGGTTTCCAACTATTCCTTCTCTTATACTCTTTTAGGGGAAAGTGCCAGCAGCGGTCTTCTTTCACAGCAGTTTATACTGGCTGACGGTGGTTTTAAATCTTTTCTGCCCGGATCGGTAAACCAATGGATCACCTCTGCCAACGTAGATTCTAGTGTATGGAAAATATTCCATGTGTATGCTGATGCGGGGGTTTATAAAAATAAAGATCTTCCAGCCAAGTTTATATGGGACACCGGAGTTAAAGTAAGGATCATTCCGGATTTTCTGGAAGTGTATTTCCCGATACAGTCTTCTTTAGGATTTGAACCTTCATTCAAGGATTATGGAAAACGTATCAGATATACATTAATTCTCAATCTCGGTTCCATTATTAACGCAGCAAGAAGAGGCTGGTATTAATAGTAAAATTATTGCAGATTCTGTTGGTCTATTAAATTGGCAGAAAACACTTATATAAAATAAAAGAACAGCTTATAAATATTTGCTGTTCTTTTTATTAAAAAACTAATCTTTTATAATTTTCTGTGAAATCGGAATATTGTTAATGGTTCCTGTGACAATATAAGTTCCTTTTGGAAGCTCTGCAATATCAAGTGCTGAAGCCAGCTTCGTAGGTGATTTTTTAACAACCCGCCTGAATGTATCATATACTTTCACATCCTTCACCTCGGTTCCGAACACTACTTTACTGTCTTTTATAAAAGGATTCTGTACAAATCCTGATTTTACACTTCCTTCAAGGGAAAAGTCAGCACTGTTATCATTATTTCCTAACAGGCTTCTTTTAATAGCAGTGGTAGCAGCAGGGGAAGGAGCCGGCCCATCTCCTTTAAACTGATCTGCATTTGCTCCATATCCTACAAAATCCAGTACATTGGATGCAGAAGGCCCTGTTACCTGTACTATATTTCCGGCCAAAGCAACCTTTCCTGATACACTGGAAATTCTGAGTCCGGAAGATTTATTGGGAGTTCCGTCAAAATTTATAATTGTGGTGGCAATAAAATCCGGTGTCGGCAGATTTTCCACTCCTCCATCAATCGCAGATTCCTGAATCAGGTAAGTTTCATCAGGTCCCAGCGTAAGGTCCGGCAATGTATGATATTCGGAGAAAGGACCTATCGCCGGTGCGTATTGAATACTGGCACCCGTAAGAGAAACCAGGGTATTTCCGATATTTTTAAGGACAATATAATTATTTTTCAATACAGCACCTGAGTTCACATTCCCGCCATAGATCTCGTTGATCACAATCTGGGCATTTGATAAAGAAGCTAGTAATGTAAGTCCAAAAAGAGTAAAGATTTTTTTCATCGTTATTATTTTTTTAGAATAGGTAATCATAAAACATCAAAAACAATACCACCAAATTAAGAACTATACATCATACAAAAATCTAAAAATCAGTGAATAGTTATATAAAAAAACAGCCACTTCATGAAGCAGCTGTTTTTATATTTTATCTGAAAGAAATTAGTCTTTAAGAACTTTTTGAGAAACCGGCTTGTTGTTTACCGTACCTGTTATGATATAGTTTCCTTTTGCCAATTCAGCAACGCTTACCGCTTCGTTTTGTTTTACAGAAGCCTCTTTTACAAGCTGCCCGAACATATTGAATACTTTTACGTCTTTTACATCAGATCCGAAAACGATTTCGTTGTTTTTAACGAAAGAGTTCTTTACTAAGTTTGATGCTTTTGCATTTTTAGTATCAAGAACGGCTAAAGTACCATTGCTTGAGTTTTGAGGGGTTGGTGTTCCTGCTGTGAAATCTACCGAGTTATTATTAGTATCTCCTGCAAGTCTTGCAATTGAAGTTGTATTTGATGGTGCAGGCGCAGGTCCGGTTCCTTCAAAATAACTAGCCGCTGTACCGTATCCTAAAAAGTCAATGACATTAGCACTTGTAGCAGAAGTAGGCGCAGTGCTATCAGAAGTTAATGCAAGTTTGCCTGCACTTCCTGATAAATTTATAGTACCTATAGCATCAGGAGTAGGCAAATCGCCTCCTGCGGTACCGGCACTTCCTTCCTGAAGAAGATAGGTTTGTCCCGGGGCCAAAGTAATGCTTGGCAATGCATGATTACTATTACCTCCATTGAAAGTTCCTCCAGATGATGCATATTGTAAATAGGCTCCTGTTAAAGTAACAGTTGTTGATCCGATATTCTTTAATTCTACAAAATCATATTTATAGAGAATAGCAGAATTACTTCCTCCTCCTGCTCCATAGATTTCGTTAATTACAATTTGCGCATTTGCAACAGCAGATACAGCAACTATACTCAAAACTGTAAAGATCTTTTTCATAATTCAATATTTTAATAATTAATAATTTACGTCGTAAAATTACATTATTTTTTTGTGATACAATAAATAGATTAAGTTACTGTTAATAATAGTTAAGCTATTGCGATTAACATTTTTTAATTATTTTTACGAATTATTTTTCAGAGCTTGCGGAATTATATCGTTCTATTTGCATTATTCTTCTTAGGCATATTTTCAGGAAATGCTCAGGTATTTTCATGGAAAAATCCCAACGTCCCTGAAGACAGCATCAAAAGAGACAGTATTCTTGCTGCAAAACTCGAACAGGATATCTTCGCAAAAGACACTCTGGACTTTATAAGAACACACAATAAGATCGTTATTGATGAAGCTGTACTGGCCAAGAATGATAAAAAGAGATTTTTAGGGGAGCTTAATTCAAAAGGTTCCATTATCCGTGGGATTACTTTCGGTAACAACCAGGGGCAGTCTGTACAGAGCTCCATGGACCTCCAGATTTCAGGGCGGTTATCAAAGGACGTTACCATCTTAGCGAGTATTTCAGACCACAATCTTCCTATTCAGGCAGATGGTTATACCCAAACTTTAGAGGAGTTTGACAAAATCTATATGCAGCTTAATATTAAGGAAAAGTCTATCCTCAGAGCTGGCCACCTTGATCTTATAGAAGCTAAGAATTATTTTGCCAAATACCAGAGAAGGAGTATGGGACTTCAGTTCCAGACAGAATTCGGGAAAGAAAACAAGACTTTGGTAGATATTTCTGCCGGAGTTGCCCGAAGTGAATTCCACAGGATCCGTTTCCAGGGGTTGAAGGTAACCAGGGACCATACCGTCTGACAGGTAAAAACGGTGAACAGTTTATCACCCTGATCTCCGGATCCGAACAGGTTTTCATAGATGGTATCCTGATGAAGCGTGGTGAGAACCAGGATTATATTATCAACTACAACACCGGTGAAGTTACTTTTACCAGTTTCCGTCCTATTTTCCAGCAGAATTTCATCACAATTTCCTATAACTACGCCAACAGGAATTATTCAAGATATCTGTTTACAGGAAAACTGGAACATCAGAGAGAAAAATTCAAGGTAGGATTAAACTGGTTCATGGAAAATGACAATAAAAATGCCCCTCTTTCTTTAAGTCTTTCTAAAGAAGACGAACAGATTTTAGCTGAGGCAGGAAATAATCCTGACCTGATGTATGCCCCTTCAGGAGTGGTTACCGAATATGATGTCAATAAAATTTTATACAAACTAAACCCTGCCGGAAATTTCTATGAATACTCTACTGATTCAAGCTTAACGCTTTATCAGGTTTCTTTCACCTATTTCGGAGCTAATCTGGGAGATTATAAAATTGCACAAACCACAAATAACGGACGTGTTTTTCAATATGTAGGACCTAACGCCGGAGATTACAGAGCCGTAAGAAAACTTCCTTCTCCCCAGAAATCACAGGTATACTCTGTGAATTCCGAATACTTGCTGAATGAGGGTAAAATAGGAGCTGATATTTCCCTGAGTAATTATGATGTCAATTTATTTTCGTCAAAAGATTCTGATCAGAATATAGGATACGCATGGCGTATTTTCGGGAATAAAAGTTTTACAAAAAATACATGGAAAGGAACACCTAGCTTTGAATATCAATACATAGACAGGCAGTTTCATATCCTTGACCGGATCAATGATGTGGAATTCTCCAGGGATTTCAACCTTACACAGGAATTCAATAACAGAACCCAAAACAGATTTATTTTCAGCTTCCTGAATAAATGGAATAATAAGTCTACATTAAATTACCGTATCAATTATCTGAATGAACAGGATTCTTACAAAGGGATTAAAAATGACCTGGATTTCGGATGGATCACAGGAAAATTTTTCACCAAGGGAAATTTATCGTATCTGAGCACCAATGCTACCCTTCAGGATACTAAATTCATCCGTGGTGGGGTTTCAACGGAGTTTACCGGTAAGAAAGGCAGCTGGGCCATTGGTGGAAGCATGGAGCATAATGAGAAGAAATACAATGACACCCAGCTTATGGATGTCACGAGCTTCAGCTGGAAGGAAATCTTTCTGCAAAAGAAAATCGGAGACAGTACCAGAACCAAATTATTGACAAAAGTATACATGAGGGATAATGACTCGGTGCGTGACAACAGACTTCAGAATATGAACAATATTCTGGGGATCATGGCCGAAAGTCAGATCATCAAAACGGAAAGAACTACTTTAAATGCTTTAATTCATTACCGGAAATTTTTTTACTCGGGTGCAGAAGGTGAAGTAACCCGAAATAATGATTTCGTGGTCGGAAACATCTTATACAATCAGCAGCTTTTCAGAAACGGGATGCGTCTTCAGGCTTTCTATGAACTTGGAAACGGGCAGGAAGCACAGAGGGAATTCCAATACATTAAAGTGACTGACGGACAGGGTGTCTATAAATGGACAGATTACAACGGAGATGGCGTTCAGCAGCTGGACGAATTTGAAATTGCCGAATATTCCGATCTTGCACAGTACATCCGGGTGTACACAAATTCTGTGAGATACCTGCCATCCAATAAAAATAAATTACAGCTTGCGTTATTTGTGAATCCCGCCATTGTTTTTAATTCAGAAAACGGATTTTTAAAGCGATGGAATTTCAATATTTCATTAAATTCCCAAAACTCTTTCTATAAAAAGGATAAGGTTCTTGTTCTGAATCCTTTTGAGAAGAACAGTGACCAGATTCTTAAAAATCAGAATATTCTTGCTTCCGTACAGTTTAATCCAACCGATAAATCAGGCTGGAACGGAAATTACAGGTTTATTACCAACGACAATCTCATCAATGCCAATTTCAGTAATGAAGAACGCGAGCAAACTTCTCATTTCCTGAATATTGGATATTGGTTCAATAAAGAATTCAGGGTAGACTGGGAAAACTCGGTTCACGATATCAAAAACTCTTCACAGTTATTTACAACGAGGGATTACCGTCTGAATAATTTTGAAACCAAGCCTAAGGCAACTTATAAGTTCACAGACGCCATTCAGGCTGAATTATCATCTGCTTTCCGACAGAAACAGAGGTTGGACGGAGAAGAGCTTCTCAAAGCTTTTGATGTCACGGGAACCATCCAATGGGAACGCAGAAAGACTTCCATCCGCGGAAACTTCTCATTCATCAGCAACAATTTTACAGGGAATAATTTCAGTATTGTAGGGAACCAGATGCTGGATGGTCTGAAGCCTGGAAAAACCAGGTATGGAGCGTATTTATTCAGCAGGCTATCAACTCATTTATCCAGCTGAATCTTAATTATGAGGGAAGAAATTCCGGTGACCGCACCATTCATATCGGAAGTATGCAGGTAAAAGCGAGCTTCTAATAGTAATGATGATTTTCAAAATAAAAATCCCCGATATCACTATCAGGGATTATTTATTGTAATAAGCTCAATATTATTTTTTAATAATTTTCAGGGACTGTGATCCTTTTTCTGCATTCACTTTTAGAATGTAAATACCTGCAGGGGCCCGTCTCATATCAACAGAGCCTTTTTCAGCATTAATTGTTTCATTAAGAATTCTTTGTCCTGAAACATTATACACTTCAACATCTTTGATTCTGCTGTCATTATTGATATAAAGGTAATCTGTAACAGGGTTTGGATAGATATTTACCGTGTTCTTTTTCGCAGCTTCATTCACTGCTAATACAGTTGCTGTAAATTCAAAACTTCCAAGATCCGGTGTTAGCGTATTCCTTGTATTGCCATCAGCATCCAATGTTACTTCAGCAACGGGAGTTCCTTTATTGTCAAGCGCTGTATTCCCTGTAGCAGATAAATGGAAATCAGTTGCTGATACAAATACTGGCAGTATATTCAGTGAGTTTACATTTCCACCGAATCCTGCCTGGATATCTGCAAGTGTCGCTTTTGCTGCCCCTCCTATATAGCCAAGATTCGTACCGGTAGAATAGAAATTGTTATAGTTAATGGTAGAGAAAACACTGCTGGCGGCTCCGGCGTAAATAGCGTATCTGTCTCCAGCCTGAGTTTGGGTATTGACAAAAATATTATTTCTCACATCAATACCTCCCGCACCGGTTACTCCATTTGTAATATTTAAAGCAGACGGTCTCCCTGCTACAGTCTGGCTGACGTTCATTACCACAGTATTGTAATAAAGCTTATATCCGCCTCCTGAAGCAATAACAATTCCGTTTCCGTTGTCATTTACCCCCCGGTTGTTGCATATCCATACCCCGCCACACCGCTCACAACATTATTGGAAACTAATGTATTGGAAGTAAGGCTTGTTGTTGCAAGATAAATACCCTGGGCTCCATATCCTGATATATTGGTATTTTTGATCCCGTTTATTTTATTGTTATTGATGGTCATACCGGATGTCAAAGTACCTCCTGCATAAATTCCGGCAAAAAGACTTCCCGTACCACTGGAAGTAAAATTGGAAATCGTATTTCCGCTTACATTAATATTGGCAACAGCAGAAGCACCTGTATTACCAGAGGTTATCGTTATCCCGGAAGCTCCTCCGGCACCAGTCCCTGTATAACCAAGATTGGTAATGGTATTGGAAGTAATGGAAGAATTTACGGTTGCAGTTGCAAACCACACGCCTCTCTTGATCTCAGCATTCGTAGTTTCAAAATTGCCAATTGTATTATTGCTTACAGTTACTCCGTCTGCTCCCTGTACATAAATTCCACAAAGACGAACGGCATCTGTTCCGGTAGCACTCAAATCATTTCCTGTCACCAGAGTGTTACCTCCGTTACCTGCAGCTGTTGCAGCAAGTAGATAAATTCCTATGTAAGCTTTCTTCACAGAATTATTCTGGATTGTCACATTATTAAAGAAGCCCCTGTAGGAGTTGCAGCTCCATCATACATTATAAAAGCAGAAGAGGTATTGATACCGTTTACTATATTCAGGTTTTTAACCGTAATATTCGTATTGGCAACTGCTGCTGAAGCCGCTATAAATGTAAGTACCTGCGGTGCCGTAACAGAAGTATTGGTAAGGGTAAGATCTCTTGTGGTTCCTGAAGCGGCATTGCTTCCATCCAGGGTAATATTACTACCCTGTATTCTTACTAAAGGCGCACTGGCAATATCACCGGAAATAGTAGCCGTAACTCCTGCTGCAGGCTTTATTGCAATGGAAGTATAACTTGCTGTTCCTCCGCTGGCATTCAGACTGGCAGTTGCTGTTTCTGTTGTATTGCCTGTAATACTGATTGTAATGGCGCCCTGATGTGTTCCTGCGTTAATAGCATCAAATGCTCCTTTTAACGTAGTATAAGTTCCTGTAGTGGTTCCTGCCGTAGCAGAAATATTGACTTGTGAATAAAAAGTTGATGAAACCAAAATTGCCATCAAACAAAATAGAATTTTTCTCATGACATTAATTTTTATTATACTAAATATAAAAAATAATTATCAATAAATTTCAATAAATATTGACAATAAGTTAAATATATTCAATAAAATTCAAACAATATATCATAAAATCCCTTAAATAAAACAATACAAGTAAAACGCAGTACCACATCTTACTTATTAAAATTTTGTTTTTTAAGAATTTCGTAAATTTGCACCATGATAAAAATAGGCAACATAGAACTGCCGGAATTTCCACTTTTGCTGGCTCCGATGGAAGACGTAAGTGATCCTCCGTTCAGACGTTTGTGTAAAATGCATGGCGCAGATTTAATGTATTCGGAATTTATTTCTTCCGAAGGATTGATTCGTGACGCTATCAAGAGCCGTAAAAGCTTGATATTTTCGATTATGAAAGACCGGTCGGAATACAGATTTTTGGTGGAGATGAAGAAGCTATGGCCATGTCTGCAAGAATTGTTGAAACGGTAAATCCGGATCTTGTAGATATTAATTTCGGATGCCCTGTAAAAAAGTAGTTTGCAAAGGAGCGGGAGCCGGTGTTTTGAAAGATATCGACCTGATGGTTCGTCTTACAAAAGCGGTGGTAAGCTCTACTCATCTGCCGGTAACAGTAAAGACCCGTTTAGGATGGGACAGCACCAGCATTAATATTGATGAAGTGGCAGAACGCCTGCAGGAAACAGGAATCAAAGCCCTTACGATACATGCCAGAACACGCGCCCAGATGTATAAGGGTGAGGCAGACTGGGAACACATTTCAAGAATCAAACAAAATCCGAATATTGAGATACCGATTTTCGGAAATGGTGATATAGACTCTGCTGAAAAAGCATTGGAATACAAGCAAAAGTATGCATGCGACGGTATCATGATCGGACGTGCTGCCATTGGATATCCATGGATATTTAATGAAATCAAGCATTTCTTTAAAACGGGTGAACACTTACCTGAGCCAACAATTTCAGACAGATTATTAGCGGTTCGTCAACATGCAGAATGGAGTGCTGAATGGAAGGGAGAAAGATTAGGATTGGTAGAAATGAGACAGCACTACAGCAACTATTTCAGAGGCATTCCTCATTTCAAGGAATTCAGAAAAAATTCCTGGAAGTTTTCACCATGGAAGAAATGGACAGTTTGATCAAAGAGACCCAGCAATTCTACGAAGAATATCAGGCACAGCTATAAAAATAAAAACCATCAGCAAACTGATGGTTTTTTATTATTTAGAAATATCTACTAATATCCTTCTGATGAAGATTCGTTTTTAATTAATGCCAATGCTGAGGATGTCCCGATCCTCTTTACTCCCATATTGATCATTTTCTCAGCATCTTCAGGAGTTCTTACTCCTCCTGCTGCTTTTACGGGAAGTTTCCTGCGTTATTGAGCATAATGGCTATTCCTTCAAAAGTAGCTCCGTTTGGTCTTCCTTCAGTAGTCTGATAGAATCCTGTTGATGATTTTACAAAAATTTTCGACAGTTCGTTTTCAGAGAAGTTTTCTTCTGCCCAGACAGAAATATTTTTAGTAAGATCTGCAATTTGTGCATCGGTCAAAGCTGCAATTTCAATAATCCATTTTGCAACTTTATGATGCTCAAGGGCTAATTTTGTACATTGTACAAATTCATCTTTTACCAGTTGTATATTCCCCTGCAGATATGCAGTATAATTAATCACAAAATCAAGTTCGTCAGCTCCATCTGCTATTGCTTTTGAAGCTTCTTCAAGCTTCTCGTCAATAGAATAGGTACCTTCATGAAAGCCTATTACAGTTCCTACTGCAACATTTGAATCTCTTTCCTGGATATATTTTTTAATCTCAGACACATAATCCGGACGAATCATCACGGCAAAAATTCCATTATCTATGGCTTCCTGTGCAAGTTGCTTATCTTTTTGAAGTGTTTCTTCGTGGGAAATACCTGATTGTTCTGGTGTTTTCAGGTAAGTTGAATCCAAATATTGAGCTATGTTCATATCGTTATACTTTCAATTGTCTGTAAATACCTTGTTCCAAAGATATAAAAGTTTCTGTTCTTGTTACTCCCTTCAGCTTTTGAAGTTTATTAAGAATCTGCATTAAGTGGTCATTGTCTTTACAAAGAACTTTCAGGAATATGGTATAGTTTCCTGTAGTATAGTGGGCTTCCACCACTTCGTTGATATCATGCAAAGACTTTACCACATCCGGATAATGGCTTGGCTGATCCAAAAATACACCAATGTAGGAAATCACCTTATATCCTATTTTTTTAGGATTAAGGAACGAAATTGAATTTTCAATAACTCCTGCATGTTCGAGTTTTTTGATTCTTTGATGCACTGCAGTGGTGGAAATTCCGACATTTTTTGAAATGTGGGCTAAAGAAGTTTTAGCATTATCCATCAGCATGTAGATAATTTCCTTGTCAATAGAATCCAAATGATAGCTTGTGTTGCTCGAATTTTTCATTTTCTACTTTTTTATTATTTATGTTTTTTACTGTAAATTTTTAAATTTTACAAAAACCGGAAAGTGATCGCTGTATCCTCCTAAGTACCTTGTACCGGCATAAGTTCGGAAAGGCCGTCCTTCAAAATTCCTGGTCCGGCTGCGGATTTTTTCAGAATTAAATACATGGGCATCCTGAAAAGCCAGTGTCTTATTATCAAGAAGAGATCTTGACATAATGATCTGATCATACAGCAATCCAGATTTATAATGAAAAGTAGAATAATTTCTTGTAGAAAACAATTGCTGAAAAGGGTTCACTAATACCTTCTCATGCTCATTGTCATAGAGAATCTGTACTAAATTTTCATCATCCGGGTTTTCATTAAAATCACCACAAAATATGACATGCTCTTTATCAGCATCCACTATTTTCATAATCCGTTGCCGGACTTCATTCAATATAAAGGCTCTTTTAGGTTTATTGATATCTTTTTCGCGTTTTGAGGGAAGATGCGCGATAAAGACATTAATGATTTCCCCTTTATATTTAATTTTTGAAAAAAGTACGTCTCTTGTTGTGTCGTAATTTTCTGTGTTTTTATTTACTATTTCAAAAAGAAAGTAATGGTTTCTGAATCTATTACCTCTACCTTATTTTTATCATATAACATGGCCACATCCACTTTTCTTTCATCCATGGAATTATAATGTACAATTCCATATTCTGAATTAAAGGGCTCCATTTCCACAAGATCTTCCAAAACTTTCCTTCCGGAAACTTCAGACAATCCTATTACAAATGGCAATACACCATTATCCTCCTTCATAAGCTGAAATACGTGAGAGATTTTGAAAAAGTTTATTTCTATATCTCTTTTCATCCCAATTCCTTAATCCTGACCGGGTAGGATCTAATTTATGGACAGGTTTCGGATCGGGCAAAAATAAATTTTCAACATTATAAAAAGAGAACAGCTCCATCTACACTAATTTCTATACTTTTAATTATTATGTTCTTTTTCTATACAATGTAAATTTATTATTTTTTTTCAAATCTTCTTTGATTTACTCTCGAACAGGCAAATCAATTTCCAATAAAAAACAATCCAAATATACTAAAAAATATCAATAAAATCAGCTATAACAAATTAATTTTTCAATTATTGAAGAGTTTTTATACATTAATCAAAATTGAGACAATATATAAAATCAGGAATAATGGAAATAAAATTTTAATTTAAAACTAGAAATATTAATATTTTTCGCACTTATCAAACTTATAACAAATATTATTCCATTTATTTTTAACAAATGGAATTAATACATAAATAAGAATTGGTAAATCCTGGTGATCGTTTACAGCAAATCAGGCCGTTTTTCTTTGGTAATTCTTACCGCTTCATCATGGCGCCACTCTTCAATTTTCCCGAAATTACCGCTTAAGAGGATTTTGGGAACATCCAGGCCTTTATAGCTCTCAGGCCGTGTATAAATTGGCGGTGAAAGAAGGTCATCCTGAAAACTGTCTGTCAAAGCACTTTGCTCATCATTTAAAACTCCGGGAAGCAGCCTGATCACCGAATCTGCAAGTACGCAGGCGGCAAGTTCTCCTCCGGTAAGTACATAATCTCCAATGGAGATCTCTTTGGTAATATGAAGATCTCTCACTCTCTGGTCTATTCCTTTATAATGTCCGCAGAGAAAGATCAGATTCTCTTTAATGGAAAGCGTATTGGCAATTTTCTGGTTCAAAGTAACACCATCCGGTGTCAGATAAATTACCTCGTCATAATTTCTCTGAGATTTCAGCTCAGAAATACATTTATCCAATGGCTCAACCATCATAACCATTCCCGCTCCGCCTCCGTAAGGCTCATCATCAATCTGTCTGTGTTTATTGGTAGCCCAGTCTCTCAAATGATGAAAATGCACTTCCACCAGCCCTTTATCCATAGCTCTTTTCAAAATAGATGTTTTGAAAGGACTTTCCATCAATTCCGGAAGTACGCTTATTATATCAATTCTCATTGTAATGTTCCGTTTTTCTTAGTCGGTATAATAATTAATCTTAAAGAAGAATCTTTGTTGATATAGCTCCACATCCAGTTGAAGAATATGGCCAGCTTATTTCGAACGCTCAAAATTAGCATTAAATGGAGAAACATCCAGAAATACCAGGCCAGAAATCCCTGAAATTTTATAAAAGGCAGATCAACAACGGCTCTGTGCTTTCCAATAGTTGCCAGGGAGCCTTTATCATCATACTCATATTCTTTCCATTCTCCCTGATTTTTCTTTAATAAATTTTTACCTAAATTTTTTGCCTGATTAATGGCCACGTTCGCTACCTGAGGGTGCCCCTGAGGATATTTCGGTGTTTCCATGTAGGCAATATCCCCGATAGCATATATGTTATCGTAACCTTT
The DNA here is from genome assembly GCF_036631475.1 of Chryseobacterium sp. 1B4. Taxonomy (NCBI): domain Bacteria; kingdom Pseudomonadati; phylum Bacteroidota; class Flavobacteriia; order Flavobacteriales; family Weeksellaceae; genus Chryseobacterium; species Chryseobacterium sp. 1B4. The sequence continues at coordinate 75,486 of NZ_JAPNUF010000003.1, read as the reverse complement.
TATTTTATTATACCGGTCTACAATATATCTGTTCCGTACTAATTTTTCCTCTGGAAAACCGCCTACTACATTTCCCGTAACGCCTGCTGCCCAGATCACATTATTGGATGGAATTTCCTTACCGCTTCTGAGATGCACTTTATCACCGTCATAATCTGTTACCACTTCCCCGCTCAGAAAAGTGACTCCAAGATCTTTAAGGTATTTTTCAGATTTTTCCTGCGCCTCACTGCTCATTACTGCAAGCGGCTTTTCCGTGGAGCTTACCAGGATAATCTTCAGATGATCAAAATTCATATAAGGATAATCTCTTGGAAGGATATCTTTTTTCATTTCGGCAAAAGCTCCGGCCAGTTCTACTCCAGTAGGGCCGCTTCCCACAATAACAATGTTCCAGTTACCATCATCACTTCGGCTTTTTCAATAATCAGTTTTTCAAAAGTCATCAGAACATGGTTTCTGATACTGATGGCTTCCTGGGTATTTTTCATTCCGAAAGCTTTACCTTCCAGTTCTTTGTTCCCGAAAAAATTAGTTTTACAACCCGTTGCAATGATGAGTTTATCGTAAGTAAATTCTGCTTCGTCGGTAATGACTTTATTGTTGGCAGGGTCTATTTCTTTAACCTCTGTCATACGGAACTGTGTGTTTCTGGACTGCTGAAAATCTTTCTGAAAGGAAAAGAAATATTGGAAGGTTCTATCCTTCCTGAGGCTACCTGATAAAAAAGCGGCTGAAACATATGATGGTTCATCCGGTCCAGAACAATGACTTTTTTGTTCTTGTTATTCAATGTTTTTGCAAGCTGCAGCCCCGCAAATCCTCCTCCTATAATGATGATTTTTTCGCGTGTTTCCATAATACACAAATTTACTGATTTTATTTAGCATTTAGCAGTGAAAAAGTTAGTTTTGCAAAACTTTATGACACCGAGAAAGTACACCAAAAAAACTGCCAAACGAGTCCACAAATCCCGTCGGAAGAAGTATTTTTCCGGAGGTGGGTGATACTGGCAATACTAATGATAGCATTGATAGGAACCGGTTTTTATTTAAGACAGACCGTTACTTATTATTATGCCCTGTACTTTAATAAATTTAAGCATAAAAACTTCATAACAGTGAAAAGGAAGCAGCAAGAATCCAGAGAATCTTAGCCAGCAACCTTGATAAAACCTATGGTTTTGATGTTTCCCACTATCAGAACAAAGAAGATATCAAATGGGACAGCCTCAGTATTGGAAATAAAACCATTCCATTGGAGTTTGTAGTGATGCGTGCAACGATGGGAAACCGAAGTGCCGACAAGCATTTTGATGAGTTTTGGGAAAGCGCTAAAAAGCATGATCTTATCCGTGGAGCTTATCACTTTTACAGGGCTGATGAAGATCCTGTGATCCAGGCCAATAATTTTTTAGAGAATGTAAAGCTTGAAAGCGGAGACCTCCCTCCGATTCTTGATATTGAAAAAATCCCAAAACGTAAAACCAACAAAAAGCTGGTTGAAGATCTGAAGGTGTGGTGTAAAATTATAGAAGACGCCTATGGCGAAAAGCCCATTATCTACACTTACTACCATTACTATAAAGATTTTCTGAAAGGTGAATTTGACGGTTATCCCCTATGGCTGGCTAATTATAACGATGTTCCCTCTCCCTCTCCTGATGACCAGTGGGACTTTTGGCAATTTACAGAAAACGGAATTGTACACGGCATCAATGCAAAAGTGGACCTCGATATTTACAATGGCAGCTCGTGGTCGTTACAAAGACTGACCCTTGATTAGGAAGAAAATAACGTATGAATCTACTGGCAGTTGTCTTCAGCTGTTCAGGTGCATCAGCATTAATCATTTTCATTCTGATGATCGCTGCCGTTTTTATCCATCTTCACATCAATATTAATGGCTGGTGCGGCAATGGTCATTTTCTGCCAGTCACCATAAAACTCTCTTATAAACCCTGTTCTGAACAATGCCGCACTAATTTTAATCCTGCCGTCAAAAGCTTTTAAAAACTGTATGCCAATAAAGAATTTCCCCTGCACCCAAATATTACGATTGTTCACATCCAGTGTGTATGTTCCGTCTTTGATCATATCTTCAGTGAGCTCAACTGTAATTTCCTCTTCAAGAATATTCTTGTCCGGAAAACCGTTTTTTTCACTATAAATACTATATCTCATCAAAACAGGCTGTGCAGAGACATAACTGGCAATATTCAGATTGATATTTTTAATTTTTGATCTTTTTTTAGCATTGAATTCCAAGGCTGTTTCTCCAAGAAAACTCGTTTTATCAAATTCGGGATTGACTGAATAGATAACATTTTTTGTTTTGGTATTGACACCCCAGTTTTTATCTATCAGTTTTTTCGGCTTAATAGTAACCTCTTTAATATTTCTGGTTTTTTCTGTTAAGAATATTTTTTGCTGATGATGTTGTTTAAAACTCTGAACGGTTTCCTGGTAAAGATCATAGCCGGGCACCTCTATTTTTACGGTCTGCTGGGGATCAGCACTGGAAAGATCAATTGAAAAATTTCCTTTTTCATCAGAAATTGTACCTGTTGAAGTTTTTTCTATCCCAACTTTCACATAGGGAATCGGCTGATTTTCATTTTTAGCCATCACAGTTCCGGAAATAACCTGTGCTTTAAGAGCAATAAAAGGAATAAGGAAAATAAGGTATGGATTATTTTCATGTTAAAAGTTTGACGCAAACTTATTTATTTTCAACATTCTGAACTCCCAATACTTTATTAAATTTATTCTGTCTTTAGTTAAAATTATTTTAAAAATTTCCGGAATTTCCACCATAACTCTGAAAATAATTTCCCCCAGATTTAAAGGATATTCATAATTTCTTCCCAGGAGTGAACCCTTTTGTAAGTTTTATTTTCGATCAGCTCATTATGAGGCTGGGTGAAGATTAATCTCTGACCAGAAAAATGGTCCAGGTTTTTAGGATAATCATCAATCATGACATCACCGGAAACCACTTTCTTACTTCCGCAAAGGACAATCTGTTCCCATGTAATGAATGGAAAATGTTCTGCGAGCCAGTCATACTTCTCTTAAGCTGTTGGGAAATTCCATTCCGGCCGACACAATATAAAGTTCATATTTATTGTTCAGGTACTCCATTGCTTCACGGCTGCCCTTCATTACCGGTAAAGTTCTGAAAAAGCCCACTTCATTAACGTGTTTTTTGCCATTTGGAAAAGCTTCTATTTCCGGCCTTCCCACTAAATCACTGATATTAACTTCTCTTCCGGTATCTCTCTTTTCAAATTGCACCAACTGATGATACACATCTGCCATTACCCCATCCATGTCGACAATTACTTTTTTCATTACTTCAATCAGATTTTGTATTATTATTTTTTACGAACTATTTACATTGCAGCCAATCAAATTTACTGAATAGTTTTTTCAGTACTTCCCTCAGGTTTATTAAAAAATTATAAATATTGATTTATAAAAGAGGTTGCAGAAAATTTCAGGTACATTTTCGTATTTTTGCGGTTCAATTCAAAATTAAAATCAAACCATTAATTCCCAATGAATTACGTTTCTGTAGAAAATCTTACCAAATCTTACGGCATCAAGGTTTTGTTTAAAAACATTTCTTTTCATATCAATGAGGGAGATAAAATAGCTATTGTTGCCAAAAACGGAAGTGGAAAATCTACCCTTCTGAAAATATTAATGGGTAAAGAAATTGCAGACAGCGGAACTGCGATCATTAATAAAGATATCCAGGTGGTATTATTTGACCAGGAAATCGATTATGACCCTAATCTCAGCATTGAGGAATTTATGATGACCCTCGATTCAGAGCCTATTCTGGCGCTTAAGAATTATCATCAATCACTCCATTCCACAGATAATGATTTTATTGAAAAGGCATTGGCTGATATGGAAGTTCATAAGGCCTGGGATCTGGAGAATGAAATGAAACAGATTCTTTCGCAGCTCAAAATTACCGATCTGGATGCCAAAATGGGAACCCTTTCCGGAGGGCAGATCAAACGTGTAGCTTTGGCTAAACTCTTAACAGAGACAAGAGCTGAGCACAGACATACACTCCTTATCATGGACGAACCTACCAACCACCTTGATGTGGACATGGTAGAATGGCTTGAAAATTACCTGAACAAAGCAAAAATAACCTTATTGCTTGTAACGCACGACCGATACTTCCTGGACAGCGTCTGTGATATTATCTGGGAGATGGAAGATCAGAATCTTTATGTTCACAACGGCTCGTATGCCACTTATCTTGAAAACAAGATGATTCGTGAGGAGAATCTTAATGCCACGATTGATAAGGCCAACAACCTTTACAGAAAGGAGCTGGAATGGATGCGAAGACAGCCAAAAGCCAGAACTACAAAATCAAAAAGCAGAATTGATGCATTCTACGAAACTGAAAAGGTAGCCAAAACAGATACCAGAAAAGACGGGCTGGAACTGGATTTTGAAATGAAACGTTTAGGAAATAAAATTCTTGAACTCAAGCATATTGATAAAAGCTTTGGTCCTAAAGTTCTTTTAAAAGATTTCAGCTATCAGTTTCAACGGGGAGAAAAAGTAGGAATCGTTGGAAAAAACGGCGCCGGAAAATCTACCTTGCTTAATATTATTCAGGGGTATGAAAAAGCTGATAAAGGAGAAATTGAAACAGGTGAAACAATTTCTTTCGGTTATTTTTCACAAAAAGGCCTTACCTATAAAGAGGATGAGCGCGTGATTGATTTCATCAGGGAAATTGCAGAGTTTTATCCTTTAGCCAATGGTAAAAGCTTATCTGCATCACAGTTCCTGAGATTGTTCTTATTTGATGACCAGACTCAATATTCCCCGATTTCAAAGCTTTCAGGAGGTGAAAAAGAAGACTCCACCTGATGTATATTTTGTATCAGAATCCTAACTTCCTGATTTTTGATGAGCCTACGAATGATCTTGACCTTCCGACATTAACGGTTCTGGAAAACTTCCTTCAGCAGTTTCAGGGATCTTTGATTATTGTTTCCCACGACAGATATTTCATGGACAGAATTGTAGATCATGTTCTGGCATTTGAAGGAAATGGGAAAATCAGGGATTTTGTAGGAAATTTCTCAGAATACAGAGAAGCCAGAAGCCGTGAAGAAGCATTAGAAAAAATATGGCTGCAAAGCCTGAGCCAGTTAAAGAAACTGTTTCCACAGTGGAAAATACCGGACCTTCCAATACAAAACGAAAATTAACTTTCAAAGAGCAGAGGGAGCTGGAAACTATTGAAAAAGAAATGCCTGAACTGGAAGAACAGCGTACTAAAATTCTGGATCAGCTCAATAACGAAGCAGATTATGAGAAAATAGCCAAACTTTCTTCAGAACTGGAAACCGTTTCAGAAAAACTGGAGAACCATGAGATGAGATGGCTGGAGCTTCAGGAACTGCTTTAAGAATAATGAATGAGTTCAAAGGTTCAAGGTACAGTGTTTAAAGTAATCGGAATAGAAATTCTCACTCCCAAACCCTCCGACTCTCAAACTCTTTGAACTCATTCATCATTTATAATTTGATTATTCTTTCTTCTTTTGCGCTTTCCAGGGAAGCATCAATAATTTTCATATTCTGAATAACTTCTTTTCCCGGAGATGGCAAGTCATATCCGAACACCATATGTTCATAAATCTTCTGGTAATAATCCATATAATTTCCCGCTGTACTTGAGGTAAGAATTCTTTCTGTTTCAGAATCAGCATTCAGGTAGTTTAAAATTCCGTCCGGTGCATTCAAAGGCTGTGTCCATTCCTTTCCATATGTTGGAACAGCGCCTGCTACCAGTTCATTTTCCTGATTATCGGTTCTTTCCTGCAGAAAGCTCCCTTTGTCTCCATGAATGGTGTATGCATAATGACCTTCTTTACTGAAAACAGAAGATTTCAGTCTTATTCTCAGATCGTTTTTGTAGAATAAAAGGATCTCAAAATAATCATTGGCAAATTCTTTTCCTTTCATAGAAAATACATCTGCAAAAAGTTTTTCAGGATATCCAAAATACTGTACAGCCTGATCTACAAGATGTGCTCCCAGATCATGAAGCGATCCAGCTCCCAGCTGATCAGGGCTTTCTTTATGCTGTTTTCCGCTGGGAGTGGTACGGAACCTGTCAAAACGGATCTCAACCTCTTTAATGTTTCCTAATTTTCCTTCATCCAACACTTTTTGAACCTGTAAAAAATCACGGTCAAACCTTCTGTTTTGATATACGCTCAGGAACAATCCTTTTCTTCAGCCAGCTTTACCAGTTCTTCCGCTTCAGAAACATTTACTGTAAAAGGCTTTTCCACAATAATGTTTTTGCCCGCATCCAACGCTTTTTTGGCATACTCATAATGGGTCTGAACGGGAGTATTGATAATCACCAGTTCTATATCTGCCTGCTGAAGCATTTCTTCCACAGAACGGTAAATTGTTGCTTCCGGATACTTCTCCTTCGACTCTTCCTTACTTCTTTCTACCACCGCAGAAATAAAAATCCCGGATGCTCCTTTAAAAAAGGTGCATGGAAAACTTTTCCACTCATTCCAAAGGCACAAAGCCCTGCTTTTACCAATTGCATATTATAATTTTTAACAAATATATTCATAAAAAATTCTCTATTCCCTGATCTAAAAAGGGTATAGAAATAATCCATCTCATGAGCGCTAAAAAAACATGATTTAAATCATAAAATTATTTTTATCTATTCTAAACAAATACTTACATTTGCGGCTTATTTAAAACTGTTCTACATAAAAATAAAATGAAAAGACAATTACTTTCTTTAGGTCTTCTATTTATCGCTGTTTCGGCAAGTTCACAGCTGAAAAACGCTGAAGCAGACACTATCAGAACTCAAACCATTGAGGATATCAATCTTCATAAAACAGGAAATCCCAACCAGGCAAGGCCATTATCGACAAAGTCAAATCTGACGGTAATGGAAAATCCACAGCCAATTGCTATTGTTACGCACGAAATTATTGAGCAGCAGCAGGCAAAACAGTTGAGTGATGTTCTTCAGAATGTCAATGGATTGTATATCACTTCATCCAGAGGAAATTCTCAGGATAGCTTTGGTGGCCGTGGCTTCATTTTAGGAAATGATAATATTTTTAAAAACGGTTCAAGAGTGAACAGCGGTGTCTTCCCTGAAGTAAGCGGTCTGGAAAGAGTAGAAGTTTTAAAGGGGGCGAATGCCATGCTTTTTGGTAATACTGCAGCTGGTGGTGTTATCAATATGATTACAAAAAAACCTAAATTCAATTTTGGTGGAAGCATCGGTCTGAATGGAGGAAGCTGGAATTCTTATAAACCAACGGTTGATATTTATGGCCCATTATCTAAAAATATTGCTTTCAGAGTAAACGGAGCCTATGAGCATGCAGAAAGCTTCAGAGATGTTGTAGAATCAGAGAAGTATTATTTCAATCCTTCATTCCTTTTCAATTTAAGTCCAAAATCACAATTGATTGTGGAAGCGGATTACCTTAAAACTAATTTCACTCCCGATTTCGGGCTTGGGTCTATTACTGAAAAAGACCAAAGCTACAGATTGAATGATGCCACTTCAAGAAACACTTTCTTCGGAACTGATTGGCAATATCAAAATGTACAGCAAGCTTCTACGAATGTAACTTTTAATCATCAATTTAACGAAAGATGGTCTTTAAATGCGATTGCTTCTTACCAAAACTATACGAAAGATTATTTTTCTTCTGAAAGAGTGCAATGGATATATGACACCAAAGATGCCACTGTAGATCCTAACAGATTATCCTGGAAAAGACCTTTTGGCAAAACTTATAACGAACAAAATTATACTTCAGCACAAGTTAACATCAACGGAGAGTTCAATACAGGAAAAATCAACCACAAAGTTTTAATTGGTGCAGATGCTGATTACAGCCAGGCAGATGCATATGCTTATACTCTTACAGCACCAAAAAATCTTCTGTATCTAGATGATCCTTCAACATGGGGAAGTATTGATATGCCAAATTCTACTCTTAGTACAAGAAACAGAATCAATACAAGAAGAATCGGGATCTATGCACAGGATTTTATCAGTTTAACAAAACAATTAAAAGTGATAGCAGGGCTAAGATGGTCTTATATAGAAAATATGCCTACGCTGACAACCCGCTTTACATTAAATGATAAAATTGAAGTAGCTAATTCTTCAACGTCTGACAATGCGTTTTCTCCGAAAGTTGGTTTGGTGTATGCTCCCAATGAAAACCTTTCAGTATTTGCAACTTATACAAATTCTTTCGCAGCAAATGCCGGATATACTTCAGATCAATTTGGAACAGTAAATACCAATCAACCTGTTACAGATGTTCAAAATCAGTTAACTACCTTATCAAGACAAAGCATAAAGCCTTCAACGGTTGATCAATACGAAATTGGTGTTAAAAGAATTTCTGGAACAATGCTTTAGCTGTTAACTTAACGGCTTACCAGATTATGTACAACAACTATTATCAAACATACTGGTTCGCTTCTGCTCCAAACGGAGCACCTGTAAATTCAACAGATACCAATCTTAAAGAATTTGCAGGAAATATGAGAAGCCGGGGTGTAGAATTAGACATCACGGGAAATCCTACAGAAAACTTATCTATCATCGGAGGTTTTTCTTATAATAACTCCGTTTATATTGATACTCCTGAAAAAGGATATGTTGAAAAGCAAAGACTGGTAAGAACACCAGCTACAACAGCAAATGCTTCGGTTTTCTATAAATTTACAAACTATCTAAAAGGGTTAAAAATCGGAGCCGGAATCTATTATATTGGAGACAGAATAGCCGGATGGAATGATACAAAATCAACAAACACAAGTAGAAACAACGTGAGCAGAATGTTTGATCTGAAAGATTATACCACTGTTTCACTTTCAGTAGGATATGAATGGAAAAAATTCTCAATCCAGGGGAAAGTTGGAAACCTGTTTGATGTTGTAAATTACAATGTTCACGAGAATTATTCAGTGAATCCGATCACTCCAAGAAACTACTATTTCACGTTGACATACAGACTCTAGAATTTATATAGTAATTTTTTCATGAAAGTGGAAATTGCATTTGTTGCAGTTTCCACTTTTGAAATTTTAAAATAAAAACAAAACAAGATATGGATAAGATTAAAGATACAAGAAGCTTCATGAGAGTTACACACCGCTATCTGGGTTATTTCCTTGCGGGAATTATGGCTGTATACTCAATAAGTGGAATCCTTCTGGTATACAGAGACACCGACTTCCTGAAAAGCGAAAAGAAATATGAAAAAAACATCGCAGCCAATCTTTCTGAAAAAGAACTGAAAAAGGAACTTAAGATGAAAGGCCTGGAAGTTGAAAAAACAGAAGGAAGTATCCTTTATTTTAAGCAGGGAACTTATGACAGTGCAACCGGAAAAGCAAAATACACCAAAAAAGAATTACCATTTGTATTAGATAAAATGGTTGCGCTCCACAAATCTCAATCCAAAGATGCCATATCACCCCTGAGTGTATTCTTCGGAGTTTCACTTTTCTTTTTCGTGATCTCAAGTTTCTGGATGTTTAATCCCAAGACAAAGGCATTCAAACGCGGAATCAGGTTTACCATTGCCGGACTTATTATTTCTTTAATTCTTCTATTTATTTAATAATAAGAAATTAATGCGTTTATACAATTAATGATCCGCCACCCATTCTTATCATTTTCATTTTAAAAACCTTATTTTATTATCTTTATGATTGTAACATTTTCAATTAATATGTTAAAAAGATAAAATATATCTTCCTGACAATGTTAACGTTTATTTAGAAAAATTACGTAAAATTAAGAGTATGGCACATTTATTGTTTTTTCTATAATTCGTGAATAATAAACATTTAATTATTAAAATAATAAATTATGAAAAGACTTATTTTAACAGGGATATTAGCTGTAGCAGGTTTAACAGCAACTGCAAACGCTCAGATTCAGAAAGGTAATTGGATGGTAGGGGGTAACCTTGCAGGGGCTAATTTTGGTTTAAATGAAGGAGCAGGGTATGACTTCTCTATTCAGCCAAAAGGAGCATATTTCATCGAAGATAATATTGCAGTTGGGGGATATGTAGATTTAGGCTTCAAAGGAGCTAAGGATGCACCCACTACTTTTACATATAATGTAGGAGCATTAGGGCGTTACTATCTTAACCCGGGAGAACAGGGAGTAAACAACCTGCTGCACCACGGAAGATGGTTCTTTGAAGGTAATGTAGGTGTTGGAGGTATGTCAATCTCTAAAGGAGGTTCTTCTTCTAATGGTCTTAACTTTGGATTCGGACCTGGTTATTCTTACTTCATCACTCCAAACATCGGATTGGAAGGTTTAGTAAAATATGACGCTAACGCAGGATTCGGAAGCGGAGGATATACTAACAAAATTACTTTTGGTTTAGGTTTCCAGATCTATCTTCCAACGTCTAAAGCTAAGCAGATTATCAACGACGTTAAGTAATCACTGAAATACTTATAAAAAATGAAAGTGCCCCGGGAAAAATTTCCGGGGCGCTTTTCGTACAAATTAAAACTAAACTATAAAAAATCAAATAAATCATGTATTGGGTTGAGGGGTGTATCGCAAATACGGTTTTATTTCCGTTACCCCTTTCGGGAATATTTTTCGTGCTTCTTCTGTTGAGATGGTGGGAGGAACAATTACATCTTCCCCGTATTCCCAGTTTACGGGTGTTGCCACACGGTAATTGTCTACCAATTGTAAAGAATCCAGCACTCTAAGGATTTCTTCAAAATTTCTTCCTGTAGAGGCCGGATAGGTAATAATCAGTCTTACTTTTTTGGAAGGGTCAATAATCAGAAGAGAGCGTACAGTAGCTGTAGCCGAAGCATTGGGATGGATAAAATCATACAGCTCCGAAACTTTTCTGTCTTTGTCTGCAATAATAGGAAACTGCACATGGGTATTCTGGGTTTCATTAATATCTTTTACCCAATTCTGATGATCTTCCACCCCATCCACACTCAGGGCAATGACCCTAGTATTTCTGGCTTCAAATTCAGACTTCAGCTTTGCCGTATATCCCAGTTCTGTAGTGCATACCGGGGTATAATCTGCCGGATGTGAAAACAGAATGCCCCAGGAATCTCCCAGATAATTATAAAAATTAATATCACCTACAGATGACTCTGCCTGAAAGTTGGGTGCTGTATCTCCTAATTTAATTGACATAATATTCCGTTTTTATAGTCTACAAATTTAGTAGACTTTTTGGAACTGGCAAATTTTTTGATGAAAATTTATATATTTAAATAAAAATTTGTATCCATGGAGAAAACCGGACTCAGGTATGTAGATGTTGTTTATAAGGTATTGGAAAATTGGTATATGACCTTTGCCGAGCTAACCCCAAAGCTGATTGTCGGAATTCTGGTATTTACCTTTTTCCTTATCAGCAGTAAATATTTAAGCAAAGGAGCCGTAAAATTATTTCATAAATTTTTCCCGAAAAGTCAGAAAGAGAGTTCATTGGTTACACTGATCAGTATTTTCAGATTTCTGATTATGCTGATGGGGACTTTTATTTCTCTCGAAATTATGGGCTTCAGTGGCTTTCTGTGGAAATTTATCGGAAGTTTGGGAGTGGCCGGGGTTATTGCCGGGGTTGCACTGAAAGATCTTGTTTCAAGTATTTTCTCGGGGATGCTTATAGGAATTGATAAAGCATTTAAAGTAGGAGATTATATTACCATTGGAACCCATTCCGGCACAGTTCAGGAAATTGGCTTTTTAACCACGAAGATTCTTACCGATGACGGAAAGAAAGCTTATATCCCTAACCAGGTAGTTTTTAATGCTCCGTTTTACAACATTACAGCTTCCCCGCAGCGCAGGATTATTTTAAATTTTGAGATTCCCGCTGATGAAGACATTACTAAGGCTCAGAAGGGAATTCTTGATGTAGTAAAAAATCTTGACAATGTGGATAAATTAGATACTGCAGAAGTAATCTTCACAGACCTTAAACAAGGTGCATTTAATCTTCAGGTGAAATTCTGGATAAAAGTAGGGGCCAATCTCGCACAAGTGAGAAGTAAGGCTTATCTGGATATCAAGGAACGGTTTGACACAGACAAAATCCAGCTGGTAACCCCAACCAGTATCAGCATTACAAGTGGAGAAACCAATTTACCCGAAAACCATCAGGATAAGTAACAAACAGATAAAATAAAACCACCTCAAAACCGGGGTGGTTTTTTATGATGATTGCTAAGAAAAAACCTAACAGGTTTTAAAAACCTGTTAGGTTTAAGCCGTATCCAATGAGTTGAAGCAGCATTTTGTCAGTAATGCCGCAAGAATTTATATTAAAAAATCCTGTATCTGTAATAAAGAGCCGTCAACTCTCCCAGTCCTTTTTTAATAAATTATTTTGCAGTGTGATTAGGAATTATGGCGCTATCTTTCTTAGGAATTTTAGCAACTGTATCATTGTCTATAATCGCCTTCCCCATAACATAGTCTTTGTTAGCAACACTAGAATCTTCTTCTATAATATCTACAAATCCAGTTGTCATACAAACCTCTTCTTTGGGTTTTGAACAGCCCATTAAAAATAAAACTAAAGAAAATAATGTGAGTAATATTTTATTATTCTGAAAATAAGAGGGAATATACTTAAAGAAGCGTTCCTTCAATTTTTCAGACTGATCAGGCATTTTCAACTGATGATTATAAAATCTTCCACAGATCTGCTTCCCCTTCTCCTCCGCTATAATTTGTAGAATCTCCTGAGGTTGTTTTTGAGTAAAATCAATAACACATTTATTACAGGCGGAGCAAAACCTTCCTTTTTCCTGTGGAGACATAGATTCCCAATCTTCAGAGCATGGTTCCGGAATATATAAGTTCTTCATGAATACTGTTTCTTGTTCCCATTAAAAAACCGTTCCAAAATTGGAACGGTTTCTATTTTATTTGAAAATTTCAGATTACGCTAAAACTTCTTTTACTTTGTTTGCAGCTTCTTCTAAAGTAATTGCAGAGTGAACCGGAAGACCAGATTCATCAATTAATTTTTTAGCTTCTACAGCATTAGTTCCCTGCAATCTTACGATCAATGGAACCGGAAGGCTTCCCATCGCTTTGTAAGCGTCTACAACCCCTTGAGCAACTCTGTCACATCTTACGATACCTCCAAAGATATTGATTAGGATTGCTTTTACGTTCGGATCTCTTAAGATGATTCCGAAAGCAGTCTGTACTCTCTGAGCATCTGCAGTACCTCCTACATCAAGGAAGTTAGCAGGATTACCACCTGATAATTTGATGATATCCATAGTTGCCATAGCAAGACCTGCACCGTTTACCATACAAGCAACGTTACCATCCAATTTTACGAAGTTAAGACCAGCTTCACCAGCTTCTACATCCATTGGATCTTCTTCTCTTGTATCTCTTAATTCTGCTAAGTCTTTGTGACGGAATAATGAGTTGTCATCTAAAGTTACTTTAGCATCTACAGCGATAATTTTGTTATCGGAAGTCTTCAACACCGGGTTGATTTCGAAAAGAGATGCATCAATACCTGTATAAGCATTGTAAAGAGAACCGATGAATTTTACGAATTCTTTAAAAGCATTCCCTTCAAGACCTAGGTTGAAAGCAATTTTTCTGGCCTGGAACCCTTGAAGGCCTAAAGCAGGATCAATGATTTCTTTGTGGATCAAATGAGGTGTTACTTCTGCAACGTGCTCAATATCCATACCTCCTTCAGTAGAATATACGATTGTATTTTTCCCCTCAGCTCTATCTAAAAGAATAGAAACATAAAATTCTTTAGTTTCTGACTCACCTGGATAATATACATCCTCTGCAACCAAAACAGAATTTACTTTTTTACCTTCAGCAGAAGTTTGTGGAGTTACCAACTGCATTCCGATGATGTTCTGAGCGTTTTCTTTAAGTTTATCCATGTTTGGAGAGAACTTTACACCACCACCTTTACCACGACCACCTGCGTGGATCTGAGCTTTTACTACCCACCCTTGAGCGCCAGTTTCAGCAGTTAGTTTTTCTGCAGCAGCTACAGCTTCGTCTACGTTGTTTGCAACGAAACCACGTTGGATAGCCACTCCGTACTTTGATAAAATCTCTTTTGATTGATACTCGTGAAGATTCATATTATTTTTATTATTTTATTTAAAAATTTAAAGGTTGACAAATTTACTAAAAAGACACGGAAGTTCAAGTTTATTGACTTAAAATTTAAAGACTGGCTGACTTGATTTTTAACATATCCTTCGATTTCCCCTTATTCTTCCGCTAATTTCTCAGACTGAGACCCTATGAACGGAATTTTCGGAGCCAGAAAATATCCTGTAAGACTGGCAAACAATATCGGTACGAAATAAGTAAATCCGGTCAAGGTTCCCAGAATAATGGTCGTGCTCATAGGTGTTCTCGTCACACATGCATTGATGGCAGCCATGCAGCTCACAATCGCCAGTGTGGTATCTACTGTGGGAAATAAACCGTGAATAATTAATCCCAATGTTGTTCCTACAAAAAACAAAGGAATAATAAATCCTCCCCTCCATCCGGAAGTTACTGTAATGGCAATAGCCAGTATTTTAAAAACCAGAACCAGGATTAAAAAATTCAGTCCGAAGTTTCCACTGATCAGCTGATTGATCTCGTTGTGTCCAAAATATCTTGTAATGGGAAAATTATAGGCAATGATTCCTAAAATAATTCCTCCTGCCAATGTTTTCATGTAAATCGGGAATTTTCTGTACTCAAAAACTTTTTTGAAAAATTTAACTACAAAAATGAAGATCCATCCGAATAAGGTACCCACAATTCCGAACAAAACAGCATACAGAAAATCAAATACACCTGTGTAATGATACGCTTTCAGATCCCATGTTGCCCCAATTCCCAGATGGATGATCAATGCAAACATCAGATAGCTGAAACAGCTTGCTACCAAAGCCGGAATAATGGCTTTATAATATTCTACCGCATGTTTGTGATGTAAAATTTCCAGGGAAAAAGACTTCCTCCAAGCGGTGCACCAAATAATGCGGTAAAACCGGACGCCATCCCGGCAATACTTAATGACCTCAGCTCCTCACCTTTCAGTCTGAAAATTTTCCCCAGCCATGTTCCCGTAGATCCGGTAACCTGTACTAAAGGAGCTTCCGGCCCCAAACTTCCCCTGATGCCACACAAAAAAGTGATGAAAGAATCATGGATGGATTGTTTTTCGGATCCAGCTTTCCTTTATTAAATCTGATATTATTAACAATCAGATGAATTTCTCCCGGATCCCCGATAAAGTGGATTACCAGTCCTGCCAGCAATCCGCAGACAGCCATGGTTGGAATGACTTCCCACCCTTGAAATTCTGTCAGAAATTCCGTAAAATATTCCAGTATGATCCAATATCCGCCGGCAATGACACCGCCTACCAGACCTGTAACAGCCCACATAAAAAAGTCCGGCTGAATACAAACGGATTGAATCTGATAGGTTGATCTAAGAGATTGAATGTTCGTATTAACCGTCTTCTTCTATTAATTTTCATTCGCTAAATTCTGTTTTTAGTAAAATAAAAAATAAGCATTCCCCAGCTTAAGATCATCATCAGGCCTCCAAGGGGAGTAATAGGCCCTAAGAATTTGAGATTCATTCCCAGATAATCCTGCATGCTCAGAAAATAAATGCTTACAGAGAATAAAAATGCTCCTGCAATCATCAAAATGGATGTCCACTTTTCAGCTGAGGTTTCAAACTTTAAAATATATCCGATGATCAGCAGGAAAAAAGCAGCATACATCTGATATCTTACTCCTGTTTCAAAACTTTCAAGTCTTTCCACAGCCAATATTTTCTTTAAAGCATGTGCTCCGAATGCACCCAGGATCACAGACACCATTCCGTAGACTGCTCCAAAAACTAATGTGATTGTTTTCATTTTATAACTCTTCTAATTCTAAGGTTAAATATTTTTTTGTTTTATAATCCTGCCAGGTTCCGATGATTTTCTTTCCTTGCAAATCAGCCTCTACTAATGCTTTGAAAATCCACTGGTGGGCTTCTTCACTGTAATAATCGTTTTCTATGATAGAGATATGGTTTCCTTTTATATTTCCGCCCCACTCAATCAGCTTTTTATTTTTATCATACCAGTATTTTGCAGAAAAAGAGCCGTCATCATATACCTGATCGATCAAAACGGTGATGGAATACTTTCCGTCAATCTTTCCTTTATATAATTTATTATTGATACTGGTTATATCTGTTTTTTCAGAACCTGAAATTAAATTTTTTGCATAAGGACTCCAGTAATTTTCTAACGCTCTGTAAGTGAATTCTATCTCATGACTGTCCAGCTCATCCAGTGCTCTCATGGCATGATTGGAACATCTTCCGGCAACAAAAGTCAGTTTATCTTTTCCAAAGAAATATTTGACACTTCCCAAAGTATGCTCTGTAAAACAATCTTCGTAAAGCGCAATCTGATCTTCAGTTTCTTCTGCAGGATTTTTTCAGCTTTCAGCCTGGCAAGGAAATCAGAAATTCTTTTCTTTATCCTTTTCTGAATGATCCCTTCGATAATTTTCACTGAACCGGGCTGAAACAAATCTGCAGCATTGATAAAGTTTCCTGTTCTGAGGTCAAAATTCTTCCAGTCTGCAAATTCTTCCGGATAAGCTCCCGATGCTTCACCATGAATACCTATTGTCAAGATATTTTCAGGAGTTTCCAATTTCTCCCAATCATAAAAATAAAGGTAGTTGGAATAAGAATTGGTTGCTGTAGAAGCCAATTTAAAAGGATTCCCACCGGAATCCGGAACATATTCCAGCTCACTGACCTGAAGAAATGTATTGATCTTATTGGCAGCAATCGGATTTTCCGGATAAGCAACCGCGGGAAACACAAAATTTTCAGATTTTGGCTGCAGATCATTGATCTTTAAATTTTTCTGCTGCGAAAAACTTAAACCGGAAATCAATAAGAAAAATACAATGCTCTTTTTCACTATTTTGATTTTATGTACATTAAAATAAACTTGGCAACCAGTGTAGAAATTCCCAGGATGATAAACATGTTGGCAAATTTCTTGGAACTTCTGAAACCTTCATTATTTGTTTTCTTCAGAAAAAAGCCAAAGAGAAGGAATATAATAGGCAAAATGATCTGTAACATTAGTTTCCTCTCATTCTGTTAAACTCGTTGATTACCTCATGATGGCTTACTGTCTTGTCTTTAAAATACGTCACAAAGTGCTGCTTTTCTTCTTCGGTAGCCCCCAGTTGGTTCAGGATATTCAATAAATGCATTTTCATATGTCCTTTCTGGATTCCTGTGGTTACCAGAGAACGTAATGCACCGAAGTTCTGTGCAAGCCCCGAAACTGCCAGGATGCTCATCAATTCCTGTGCAGAAGGTTTACCAAGAAGTGCCAGCGAGAATTTTACCAGCGGATGAAGATTCGTAAGCCCTCCCACGACTCCAACAGAAATTGGCAAATCTATCCAGAATCTGAATACTCCGTTATCTGTTGTACAGTGAGTCAGGGATCTGTATTGTCCGTCTCTCGCAGCATAGGTATGCGCACAGGCTTCCGTTGCCCTGAAATCATTTCCTGTAGCAATTACTACAGCATCTACCCCGTTCATGATTCCTTTATTGTGAGTTGTGGCACGGTAAGGTTCAATTTCTGCAATGGTAACAGCCTGCTTGAATTTAGAAGCAAATTCTTCAGGGGAAATTCCGCTGTCATCTTTTAAATCTTCCATTTTACATGAAACCTCAGCTCTCACGATACAGTCAGGAGTGAAATTAGAAAGGATATTCATCACGATCTGCAGTGAATTCTTTTCTTCCTGAGTAAAATCTTCACTTGTGGCTACTTCCTGTCTCAATGTTTTTCCGAACTGTTCAAGACATGAGTTGATAAAATTGGCCCCCATTGAATCTACCGTATCAAAGCTTGCTTTCAGCTGGTAATAGTTGGGCATTTCTGCTGTTTTATCCACCAGGCTGATATTTAAAATACCACCGCCGCGTTTTCTCATATTGGCTGTGATATCTTCAGTGGCTTCAAATAGTTTTTTCTTCAAACTGAAATTAAAGAAATGTAACAGTTTATGAGGTTCTACATTAAAAATAAAATGGGTATGCCCCAGCTTTTCAGTATTGATAATGGTTGTCTTAAACCCCCTTTATCGATCCAGAATTTCGCAGCTTTGGAAGCGGCCGCTACCACTGAACTTTCCTCAACAGCCATTGGAAGTGCCAACAGTTTTCCATCGATTAAAAAGTTTGGAGCAATTCCGTAAGGCATATAGAAATTGGAGATGGTATTTTCAGAAAATTCTTCGTGAAGCTTCTGAAGATCTGCATCATCATTCCAGTATTGTTGTAATATATTTTGATATTCCTGGTTTCCTTCAAGATATTCGTTTACGAGCCAGTCGATTTTCCCTGCTTTGGAAGCTTGGAAAAACCTTCGATTGGTTTATGATTCATGATATAAACTTTAATGAGCCGTAAATATAATGATTTTGAGGCTCTTTTTTGTTGATAACTTCTATGAAAAAAGGTTGACTTTTATCAATTTTGGAACTAAATTTGAACAGAATTTGAAATTAAATTGATACAAATAATATCAAAAAACCGAAAGAATGAATTTTGACCGCCTTAAAGAAAAGCTCGAAATCCTTGCCGATGCAGCGAAATATGACGTTTCCTGCTCATCAAGCGGAGGCACGAGAAAAAATAAAAAAGGGGCTTTGGGCGATAGTTCCGCAAGCGGTATTTGCCATACCTATACGGAAGACGGAAGATGTGTATCCCTGCTTAAAATTCTGTTGACCAATCATTGCATCTACGATTGTGCTTACTGTGTTTCCAGAAGTTCGAATGATATCAAAAGAGCTGCTTTTACCGTAGAGGAAGTGGTAGATCTTACCATTAATTTTTACCGCAGGAATTATATTGAAGGTCTATTTCTGAGTTCAGGAATTTTCAAGAATGCAGATACAACGATGGAGCGTCTGGTAAGAGTGGCCAAAAAGCTGCGTCTCGAAGAAAATTTCAACGGTTATATCCATTTAAAATCTATTCCGGGAGCCAGTGATGATCTGATGCAGGAAGCAGCTTTGTACGCAGACCGGCTATCCGTCAACATTGAAATTCCTACGGAGAGCGGATTAAAATTGCTAGCGCCTGAAAAGAGCAGACAGGATATGATCAGCCCGATGCGCTATATTCAGAAAGGAATCAGTCAGTATCAGGATGAAAAAAGTCCTGAAGAAAGTTCCAAAGTTTGCCCCTGCCGGACAGTCTACACAGATGATCGTGGGTGCAACCAATGAAAATGACCTGCAGATCATCAAAGTTGCCGATCATTTTTATAAAAATTTTAATCTGAAAAGAGTGTATTATTCAGGCTATGTCCCGGTTCTGGAAGATCAAAGGTTACCTTCTTTAACCACCGAAGTACCCATGCTTCGCGAAAACAGGCTCTATCAGTCTGACTGGCTGATGAGATTTTACGGTTTTAAAGCGGAAGAAATTCTGGATCCGAATATTCCTTTCCTTGACCTGGAAGTAGATCCGAAACTGAGCTGGGCATTGCGAAACTTAGATCAGTTCCCGGTGAATCTTCAGACCGCTGAATATCATACGATTTTAAGAATTCCCGGAATTGGTGTTAAAACAGCTCAGAAAATTATAAGTGCCAGACGTTTTCAGATTTTAACAATGGATCATTTGAAAAAACTTGGAGCGGCTGTCAACCGGGCAAAATATTTTATAGATTTTTCTGCGGGCAATGCTTACCTGAAATATTTAACGGATAAAAACTTCAGAAAGCTGCTGATTGGTGGAAGCTCTTCCAAGTTTCACAATCAGTTTTCACAGCAATTAACATTGTTTTAAACACAAAATTACAAATACATGACAACCCTACTCTACGACGGAAGTTTTGACGGTCTTTTCACTGCTATATTTGAAGTTTTTGAATATCGGTATGAAGATGTGGAAATCGTAAGCAGAGAAAGGATTCATCAGGAAAATATTTTTGCTGACATTCATGAAGTCATTACCCAAACGGATAAATCTGAAAGGGTTCTCTATAAACTGGAGCAGAATATCGGGAAACAGGGTATCTATCAACTTTTAAAAGTTTTCCTCTCTGAAGTTCAGAATCTGGAAAAGCTCATCTTATCTGCAGTAAGGCAATCTGTCAGACATCAAGAAAACAATATTCTGGAGAACTTTGCCGATCCTGATATTTTAAAAATTTCAAAAATCTGCAAATCTGTGGATCGGGAAAGACACAGAATGACAGCTTTTGTACGCTTTGAAAAAATGCATGATGATGTTTATTTCTCCAAAATTGATCCTGATTTTAATGTTCTTCCTCTGATCAGAAAACACTTTCATAACCGATACCAGGACCAGAAATGGATGATCTATGACCTTAGGAGAAACTATGGACTCCTTTATGACCTTAATGATTGTGAGTTTTTCTATCCTGACGAAAAAATTGATTTAAATAATTATCAGCAAAAATTCCATGATGAAGAAAAGAGTTATCAGGTACTCTGGCAGCGATATTTTACCAAAACCAATATTGTTGAGCGAAAAAATATGAAACTCCATATGCAGCACGTCCCGAAAAGATACTGGAAATACCTGACTGAAAAATGGTAACTAAATTCCATATTGTGGATAACTTTTTATTCCGGTGAAAAAAGATTGTATTTCAAGCATTTTTTACAAGCATATTCATTAACGTGTTAATTTATTGACAGATAGAATCCACATTAATAGAAAACTCATATTGTGGATAACTTTTTCAGTTAACATACAGTTAATATTGAAAATATTTCAATCGGGCTTTTTGTGTAAAAATTGCGTAAATAAAGCCACTCCAAAGAAAAAGGAGATAAAAAAAGGGATGTAAGCGTCTATAAATCTGCAATCTGTAAAACAAAACAGCAGTTTCCCATTTCAATTTTGTGGATAACTCTTATTTTTTTATCGTTCTTAAAGCCTTTTTAACGATATACTGCGTTTCCTTTGTCTGGCTTTCCCGAAGCCATTCATCACAGATTTCTATGACAAACTCCGGTTGTGACTTACTGGCATCATTCAGCCAATTGCCGACGCTATCCTGCACATACCGGGAAGAATCTGATCGTAAGGGTTCTAGAATTTCCAATCCCAGTCCCGGGTTTTGTTTCAAAGCGTTAATGTGTTCACACCATACTCCCCTTGGTCTTGTGGATTCACTGGCAAAGCGTCTTACATTTTCATTGTCATGTATTGTCCACTTTGATAAAAGAGATAAGCTTTCCTCAAGATTTCCGGCGATGTCCGGACGTACTGCCATCCAGCAGATTTCTCTTACTCCGAAATGAGAGTCTGAAGCGAATGACTGAATTTTATCTAATTTTTCTTTAAGTTTTAAATCATTATTTCTTCCAATGGTATACGCTGCCCAGCAACGTACAAGGTCTGCAGGATGAGTTGAAAGCTTCAGCAGAAATTCATCATCTTTATTTTTTACAGCAAGATTAAGTAAACCAATTCCTATTGTTTCATTAATCGAATTGACGGTTTGTTTTTTCAGCTGGTTTACATCATCTAAAACCGGTTTCAAATATTCTTTGCGTTCATTCTGTAAAAGCAGATTTTCCAGCAGCAGCCTTTGATCTACAGCCAGCCATTCTGTAAGATTGGCGGTTTCAATTTCTCCTCTGTTCAGCCGATCCAGAATAACCGGCGGAATATCTTTGATGGAGCGGGCCCCTTTCCTTTTTTCTGTCATACTATTTTAATGATTATCTTTACAAAAGTCTGAAAGTGAGCGGAGAAAAACAATACCGCATATTTTTCACCCATAGGGATAAAAAAGTCAATTTTATGGAAACAAAGGGAAGAGCTGAAGAAAATAAAATCTGTCCGTTGGAAGTCGCCGTCAATACCATCAGTGGAAAATGGAAAATTCCCATTGTCTGGCAGATTAATGAAGGAAAAAACGCCCAAGTGAATTTCTGCGCGGCATTGCTAAAGTAGACCGGAGAGTTCTCAATCAGCAGTTGACGGAAATGGTAGATGACGGTATTTTAACTAAAAATCTTTTAATGAACTTCCTCCGAGGGTTGAATATACTTTGACGGAACTGGGCGAAAAGCTGGTGAAGATTCTCTGGCAGCTGAATGATTGGGGTACGTTACTGATTCCGAAAAAGAAGAAGTATAGCAGGTTTTAAATATGTTTTCAAAATCTTTATTTGTTGGTACGTGGAAAAAAAGATATTTGTGTTAACTAAAAACGCATGAAAAAGTTATTACAGGAATTACAGTTATTCTCATTTTCACAGGCTGTACAAAAGAAAAATTATCAGACCGTTTACTGGCTGAACCGGATAAGAATGAGCATTTAATTGCAGAAAATGCTTTAAAAATCAATAAGAATAAAAATACCATCCGTGAAAGATTTTCTCCACCCGAAGGCTATGAATGGGTTACAGAAAAACCTGGCTCTTTCGGATATTTTATTGAAAATTTTAAGCTGAAACCTTATGGCAGCCGGATCTTAAAATATGACGGGACTCCGGTTTCTACCCAGCATCTTCACGAAGCTGTTTTTGATATTGATACCGGAAATAAAGACCTTCAGCAATGCGCTGATGCAGCTATCCGCATGAGAGCTGAATATCTTTATAAAGCAAAAAAGTTTGACGAAATTAAATTTCATTTTACAAGTGGTGACCTTTTCAGCTGGAATGATTATAAAAACGGAACAAGAGCTTTTATCAGTGGGAATTCGGTAAGCTTTAGAAAAACTGCTGCTTTTGATGATTCTTATAAGAGTTTCAGAAACTATCTGGAGCTGATTTTTAATTATGCCGGAACAATTTCATTACATAAAGAGACAAAGCCCGTAACAAAAAATTCTGATCTTAAAACGGGAGATATTCTGATCACGCCCGGCAGTCCGGGACATATTGTTTTCATTTCAGGAGTCTGCCGGAATCAGGAAGGAAAAAGACTGTACCTGTTAAGTGAAGGATTCACACCGGCACAATCCGTTCATGTGATTTCAAATCCATTTAATGCCTATTTTACGCCCTGGTATGATCTTGACATCCATGCTCCTGAAACAAAAACGGCAAGATATTTTTTTAAACCTACAAACTTCAGAAGCTTTTAATAATTTATATTCAAAACTATTGGAAAGTTACTACGATAATCTGAACTTGTTTTTGTAAATTTGTGTTCGAAATTTTTTACTTGATGAAAGAGAGTGCTGTAAAAAAGATTGCAGTTCTTACTTCAGGAGGTGACTCTCCGGGTATGAATGCGGCGTTAAGAGCGGTAGTAAGAACCGCCAATTACTATAATATCGAATGCTACGGAGTGAGGGAAGGTTACAACGGCCTTATCAACAATGATTTCCTGAAAATGGGAGCCCGTTCCGTAAAAAATATAATCAACCAGGGCGGAACAATTCTAAAGTCTGCCAGATCTGCTGAGTTCAGAACTAAAGAAGGCCGTCAGAAAGCTTACGACAACTGCGTAAAGTTAGGAATTGACGGATTGGTATGCATCGGCGGAGACGGAACATTTACCGGTGCCAAAATCTTCAATGAAGAATTCGGAATCAGGGTAATTGGTATTCCGGGAACCATCGACAATGATATTTTCGGTACGGACAATACTATCGGTTACGATACGGCTTTGAATACTGCCATGGATGCTATTGACAAGATCCGTGATACCGCAACTTCCCACAACAGGGTTTTCTTTGTAGAGGTAATGGGTCGTGATGCCGGTTTCATTGCTTTAAACAGTGGATTGGCTGCCGGAGCGCTGGATATTTTAATTCCTGAAAAAAGACAGTATAGATGAGCTTTTCGCGAAATTCAGAAATGCTGAAAAAACAGGAAAAGCATCGAGCATTGTAGTGGTAGCTGAAGGCGAAAAACTAGCCAACGTATATGAACTGGCTGAAAAGACAAAGCAGACATTCCCTGATTATGACATTCGTGTAGCTATTCTGGGACATATGCAGAGAGGAGGCTCTCCAAGCTGTGCAGACAGAGTTCTGGCAAGCCGTCTGGGATATGGAGCTGTAACAGGGCTAATGGAAGGACAAACCAATGTAATGGCAGGAATGCGTTCTAATGATCTGACGTATACCCCGATTGAAGAAGCCATTAAAAAACATAATGAAATCAATAAAGATCTTTTACTGATTTCAGAAATTTTAGCAATCTAATTATTTTTATAATCTAATAAAAACAAACTATTATGTCAACAATCAAAGTAGGTATCAACGGTTTTGGTAGAATTGGACGTCTTGTTTTCAGAGCAATGACTGAAAGAGACAACATTGAAGTTGTAGGAATCAATGACCTAATCAATGCAGAATACATGGCTTACATGTTAAAATATGACTCTGTACACGGTATTTTCCCAGGTGAAGTTTCTGTAGAAGGAAATGATCTTGTTGTAAACGGGAAGAGAATCAGAGTAACTGCTGAAAAAGATCCAAGCAACCTAAAATGGAATGAAATCGGTGCAGACTACGTAGTGGAATCTACAGGTTTATTCCTTGATAAAGACAGCGCGGCAAAACACCTTGCTGCAGGTGCTAAGAAAGTAATCCTTTCTGCTCCTTCTAAAGATGATACTCCAATGTTCGTAATGGGGGTAAACCACAAGGAACTTACTGATGATATCAAAATCTTATCAAACGCTTCTTGTACTACAAACTGTTTAGCTCCTTTAGCTAAAGTAATCCACGATAACTTCGGAATCGTAGAAGGTTTAATGACCACTGTACACGCTACAACAGCTACTCAGAAAACTGTTGACGGTCCTTCAATGAAAGACTGGAGAGGTGGTAGAGCTGCTCTGAACAACATCATCCCTTCTTCTACAGGTGCTGCTAAAGCAGTAGGAAAAGTAATTCCTTCACTAAACGGAAAATTAACAGGTATGTCTTTCAGAGTACCAACTGTTGACGTTTCTGTAGTAGATTTAACAGTGAGAATTGAAAAAGCGGCTTCTTATGAAGAAATCTGTTCAGTAATCAAAGCTGCTTCTGAAGGTGAATTGAAAGGTATCCTAGGTTATACTGAAGATGCAGTAGTATCTCAGGACTTCGTAGGAGATAAGAGAACTTCTATCTTCGACAAAGACGCTGGTATCATGCTTTCTCCTAACTTTGTGAAGCTTGTTTCCTGGTATGACAACGAAATGGGTTACTCTAACAAGTTAGTAGATATGCTTGTACACGCTGCTTCTTTATAATCAGTAATGAGCGATAAGCAATGAGTAATATAAAACCTTCCCGATGGGAAGGTTTTTATCATTTTATATTTAGCAGAGGGTATCAATTAAGATAAACCTTCCATTAAAAAGCTTAATCGGTTTTCCCGGTACCTTTCTCAAGATCATTATTGAAGTTGAGCCCCCAACGTAACCCAAGTGTAGTAACCAGATCATTCTGATTTTCAAAGTTTTTTCCAAAACCTCCGATAAGGCTTACATTATCACTGATTTTATACATGATACTTCCTACACTTCTGTAATCTTCAAAATCACCGAACCTACGGATATATTCATAAGCTACACTTAATCTGTTAAATTCAAAATTCACTTTACCGCCAAGATCATAAAAGAATTTTTATCATAATCATTAGCATTTTTATTGTAGTGCATTCTGTCAATAAGAAATCTGTTAAGAATATAAAGTTTAAGATAATTCTTCTGCTCTTCTTTATCAGGACTATCTAAATTAATATTCCAATTCATCGTGAGCCAGGTTCCAAATCTCCCGAAGCCACCTGAAGAAAATCTATCTTTATCAAAAAAATGATTGTATGCACCAGCGAAGTCAATAGAAAATATAGGTTTAGACTCTGACAAATTATTTACGAATTTTTGAAACGCTTTCATTTTGGTTATATTCATTTCACTAAATGTTTTCCGATCAAATGACGAGATACTAATCTTTGTTTTAAGACCTTTATACAAATTAATAATATTCGTTCTGTTGACATTGAAACTTTCTTCATCCTTTGCTAAGCCATCTATATCCTTGATGAGATCGTTTAGAGCTTCCTTTTCTAACGAAGATGCCTTAATTTGTAATTTTATACTAGTATAATTATCGTTAAAATCACTATACACTGTTTTGCTTGTTATGTCAATGACATTTTTGCTGATTACAGAGCGTTCTTTTATAACCAATTCATTAAGCTTAGTATATTCAGCATCATTAAGATTATTCAGGTCAGCTACTTTCTCATCAATTAAATCAACATCTGCCTTGTATTTTTTATTCATTACTCTGAATAAATTGGTTCGATAACCCACTGACAGGTTTTGGATACTATCATTCCTCACAAAAGCCATTGATATAGACTGGTTGTGAACAAATCCTGAGTGCATCTCATCTCTAAAATATTTTTCCACAGTGGTATTTCTTTTAAAAATCCAGTAGGGATTAAATTCTACTCCATAATTTTGAGGGAGCCCATTATCTTTAAAAGAATTAATAATTGAAAGTCCAAATTCTTTTATGGTTTTTGGAGCTTCAATTGAAGTGACATTCTGATCTAATAATACGACAGCAGGAGTCGTAGGAATATCTAAATTCTCTTAACGGTGTTATTTATCTGAGAAAAAGTTCTCAGATAAATAACACAGAATACGAATATCAGTTTTGCTTTCATGGTAATCTAAATTATGTCAATAGTTAATCTTGCAATATTATTTACAATATTAGTCGAATGATAATTTGAACCATTAACAAATGGGGTGTTGATATCGTCATCTTCTACCAGTGCACATATAATATCAACATTATTTGTCTCTGAAAGCAAAGTATCTATATTAAGCTGTTTCCCTACGAAATTAATCGTCCTTCCTAATTTATACCAGCTATATTTATCAGGAGGAATAGAACCATTACTTGCCTTGGGAGATGATTGTACAATAATCACCCCTCCTGGATTCACGGTAACATACGTTCTTGAGTATATTAGTGAATTTGCTCTTACACTTACTTTTAAATACAAAAAAGTATTTTGCGCTTGTTGTGTTTTAAATGTTGCCATGGGTATTTATTTTTCAGATTAAAGTTTTTAAAATGGTCATTATTTTTAGTTAAAGCTACGACACTTACCTACCACACGAAATACCACAAAAGGGTGATTTTTTTTATCATAATTTTATTATTTTTAAGAAAACATATGTGATCAATTTTGCGGACAGCACCCTCTGCAACCATCATGAAGATATTTTGAAAATACATGGATTCAGTAAATACCCCGCACATCTGAAAGAAATCATAGATCTGATTCATCCGGATGATCTGAAATTTGTGATGGAGGCTGAAAGAATGTCCATCGAAAAATGAAAGAAATTGACGGCTTTGATTATCAGCAGGAATTGAAAACCAGTTATTGTTTCAGAATGAGAACTTCAAAAGGAAATTATGAATTGTTCCATCATCAGGCTTTGCACACCTATAAAGATGAAGATGGCAGGCTGTTGCAGGCTGTTAATATACATACCAATATCGAACACATCACCCATCAAAATTCTTATGTTGTATTAGTTTCCGGAATCAACGGCCGGGAAGATTTCCACCAGATGCAGTGGACAGAACATGACAGATTTCCTGAGTCTATCCCAGTCATCTTTACCAGAAGAGAGGTTGAAATCATCAACTGTATTGCGAAAGGATACTCAACCGGGAAAATTTCCGATCTGTTAAGTATTTCTGAAGAAACCGTACGTACCCACAGAAAAAATATCCTGAGAAAATCGGACTGCAAAAACAGTTCTGAACTGATCAAAAAGACTTTTGAATGGGGATATCTCTAAAAAGACAATTATAATCCTGATAAATCTCACCAGCATATTTCGGTGCAAAACTTGTACTTTTATAGGTAAAGGAATGAACATGATACACCCCCGGTTTAAAGACGCACCTCATTTCAGGGATTTTTGGGAGAAAGGCAACGGAAAGCAGCTTATTGAATTTTCCGGAGCAGAAGTAGGTTTTGAAAAATTTGAAAATTTTGCTCCCTTTTTTCATCATGTGGATGAAGCGGGTGACAAGGTTGTAAAAGATGTTTATTTCACTAAAAAATTCCATGAAGCTTCCAGGGAGATTGAACATTATATCAGAAATGGAGTTCCCGAAACAGATGCTGTTCCTGAAAGTGTAAAAAAACTGTTCAGCCAAACTCAGAAAGTTCCTGATTGGCTTGATTACAATTTACTCAAAAGCGGTGCTGAACTCTGCATGAGAAGCAATCTGGACTCCCTGATTTCGTTGAGGGATTATTGCCTGATCGGTGGTTATGATTATGCCTACCTCAACAAACCTCTTATTGTTACTGAAGCTCTAAAAAAGGGAGCTGTGAAACGCCTTTCTGAAACATTGGATTTCTGGGTAAATGCAACCCGATACAATGCCCTGAACGTTCATGAAAAGGGGTATGAATTTGCTATCAAAACCCGAATGATCCATTCTTACGCCAGACTTTCCATAAAAAAACATTACAAGGACTGGGATACTGAGAATTGGGGAGAGCCTATCAATTCCTGGGATATGATGGCAACGTACATTGGGTTCAGCCTGGTATTTCTTCATAGTCTTAAAAAACTGGGAAATCGTTTTTCTGCTGAAGAGGAACAGGGAATTTTCCATCTTTGGAAGTATGTAGGTTACCTTTTGGGAATACCGGAACAGCTTCTTCCTGATAACAAAAAGCAGGCTACTGAATATTTTTATTTATGGACCTCCGTTCAACCGCCTTCAGATAAAGATTCTGTGCTTCTTGCCCATTCTCTTTTGAATGAATCACTGGAAAACCCTATTCTGAAATTTGAATTCCAGAGAAAAAATTTAAGATATCTGCACATCTGCTGCACCTGGTTTCTGCTGGATGATGAAGTCTGCAAAAGATTACAGATTCCTGATGTTCCGTATAAAACATTATTTCCAAAATCAAAAATACTTTTCAACACAATTTATGACATACTGGTAGGCCGCAACGCCAGAATAAAAAAAGGAAATAAAGATCAGATGAAAGTATTGAATGATTATCTGAATATCACTAAAAATTCAAATTTTCATTAGGATAATAAGTCAGGAAGCCCGAAGTTTGAAGCTGGAAGTTTCTATTGGACGATAAATCTCACTTAGTAAAAGTAATATAATTAAGTTCAATCCATTTACAGGCTTCAATAACTCCCCTTCCAGCTTCCGGCCTTTTTCCAATAAATATTTTATTACACTCCTACCACATTTCGCATCTGCTTCGTTATGAATGAGATCAGTAGTAAAATTTTATCATTTTTTAACTCTAAAAACCGCTTTCAGCGAGAAATAATATTAGCTTTTGATATTTAAATTATGTATTTTTGAGAAATTATTTTAATAGCGATGAGTAACATTGATGATAAGAAAAAAGCACTCGCTTTAGTGCTTGACAAATTAGATAAAACATACGGAAAAGGAACTGTAATGACTCTGGGTGATGATGCCGTAGACACTACAATAGAAGTAATTCCTTCCGGTTCTTTAGGATTGGATATTGCCTTAGGAGTAGGCGGATATCCAAAAGGAAGAATCATTGAAATATATGGTCCTGAATCTTCAGGTAAAACAACGCTGACCCTTCACGCTATTGCTGAAGCTCAAAAGGCAGGAGGTATTGCTGCATTCATTGATGCAGAGCACGCTTTCGACAGAACTTATGCTGCAAAATTAGGAATCGATCTTGAAAACCTGATCATTTCCCAGCCGGACAATGGTGAGCAGGCACTGGAAATTGCGGATAACCTTATCCGTTCAGGAGCTATTGATATCGTTGTGATTGACTCTGTTGCCGCTCTTACACCAAAGGCTGAAATTGAAGGTGAAATGGGAGATTCTAAAATGGGTCTTCACGCAAGACTAATGTCTCAGGCATTAAGAAAGCTTACCGCTACTATTTCAAGAACGAAATGTACAGTAATTTTTATCAACCAGCTGAGAGAAAAGATCGGTGTGATGTTCGGAAATCCTGAGACCACTACCGGAGGTAACGCTCTTAAGTTCTATGCTTCTGTAAGAATTGACATCAGAAAAGCCAGCGCACCAATCAAACAAGGTGATGAAGCGATCGGTAGCCGTGTGAAAGTGAAGATTGTAAAAAACAAAGTAGCACCTCCTTTCAAGCAGGCAGAATTCGATATCATGTACGGAGAAGGCGTTTCTAAAGTAGGAGAAATTCTTGATACAGCTGTAGACATGGGTATCGTGAAGAAAAGCGGATCATGGTTCAGCTATGAAGAGACTAAACTTGGTCAGGGACGTGATGCTGTAAAAGATGTTTTAAGAGACAACCCGGATCTTGCTGAAGAATTAGAAGCTAAGATCAAGGAAGAAATGAAAAACAAATAATTTTTCAGAAAATACAGGAAAAGGCAATCTTTAGGATTGCCTTTTTTGTTTTTAAATGATTCTGTTTTTGAACACAAAGTTTCATTTGTATATCGTAATATTTTTAAGAAAGCAAAGGATGGGATCATGAAATTGATTCTTACCAAGCGAATGTACTACCAAACTTCATCAGCGACAAAGCCGCAATCCTTGCTTCCTTGAAGATTAACTTTCGAATCTCTTATTCCTTTGCGTTTAAATAATAAATAATCATCAGTAAATAAAAAAGAGGTTATTCCATAAAACAACCTCTTGAAAGTTTATACTTAAAAATTATCCAGCAATTTTACCCTGCAGCTGAAGTGCTCCGGTTACTTTCATACCTTTTGTTGGAGCTTCAAATCTCATGTTTTCTTTATTTACAAAGGCATCAATGGTGAAGAAATCCTCATTTTCCTCATTCGTGATCAGCTTAAGTTTCAGAATATATCCTTTAATGCTTCCGTCTTCAAGCAATTCTGTTTCCTTACAATCTACAATCTGACCAATAAAATCAAAACATGCATAGTTAGGAAGATCCTGACTTGGAGCATAGGTTGTGAAATCTTCACTCATTTTAGTACCGTCAGGTAAGTCTGTATTGGTATGGACATCAAGGATGAAAACAATTCCACTGATATTTACCTTCTGATGCGGCTGTGTCATGTAGATGTTTCTGTTCTCAGCATAATCGGTAGCGAAAAACCAAACGCCAAAAGTATCTCTTGCCGGACCAGCTACGATTGCCTGCAGATTCAACGCATTTTCCCATTCTCTGATTGATCTCGTTTCAAAATCCAGGGTATAATCCGTTTTTACTTCCGGAATTATGGTACTCAGCTCATCCGTAACAATGGTTTTGAATCTTACATCCTCAAATTCTGTTTTATTTTTGGCTTCTCCGGTTGGATCAGAAACGGTAGACTGCATTAAAACTGTGCTAAGGTACTGCCCGTAATCTTTAGTCTGGAAATTCTGATGACCAAAAACCCCGCTCCATGTATTCACAAGGTTATGAACATTGGATTTTCTGATGATAATTCCTGCTTCATTGGTCATTTCAGGTGCTGTAATTCCTTCCGTATTCGGGAAATAATCTTTACCATCTACCAGCTGATGATTCATGATTTCATTATTTTCCTCGTGTGAAAACTCTGCAAAACCTTTATAAGTAATATTTTGGTTTTCGAAAATATAAGGCAGTCCTGTTTTTGCTTTTTCAGAACCTGCAAAATGATAAGCAAGTGAAATCGCCCTGAATTCCCCGTCCTGTGTTGCCGGA
Source organism: Chryseobacterium sp. 1B4 (assembly GCF_036631475.1). Lineage (NCBI taxonomy): Bacteria > Pseudomonadati > Bacteroidota > Flavobacteriia > Flavobacteriales > Weeksellaceae > Chryseobacterium > Chryseobacterium sp. 1B4. The sequence continues at coordinate 43,656 of NZ_JAPNUF010000003.1, read as the reverse complement.
TTGTGGTTACCATTGTTGTCGAACTGAGAATGATACAGGATCATATACGATCTGATCTTACCTTCCTGAAGCTCATTTTCAAACTTTTCTTCCATTTGCGCGATCGCCTGCTGCGGAGCAAGTGCATAAGCATCTTCTGTCACCATATAGGCGAAGCCTTCTACCTCACCATTTTCTTTTTCAAAAGCAGAAATAGGAGTATATTCTCCTCTTAGCTGAAGCGCTATAGAATAAACGATATAATCATTATAAACCTTGATTTTTTCATATTCTTCATTTACTTTCGGCTCTTCTGCCGGTTGTGAAGGGATTTCCGGTATTGTTTCCACAACTTCTTCCACCACTTCCTCAACTATTTTTTCCTCCGGCATTTCCATTTCCTGAACCGGAGTACTTACATTTTCCTGATTGTTATTTTTCTTCTTAAAAAAATCAAAGATTCCCATACTGTTATTTATAATTGGCAGTAAATATAATAAAAGTGCTCAACAGGCTCATCATAAAAAATGCCATTGTGTCAGTTTGCCCTTTCTATTGTTTTTTTCGGGACGTAGTAAAAACCGCGGCGGAGCCAAAGGCTCCGCCGCGGTTTTTACTAATTAGGTTTATCATCTGTCAGCTCAAATCCCCAGTCTTTTCCTTTTTGGGTGGCCGGAATACCTTTTGTCATCCATACCGGAGCTTTAGCTCCTTTCAGGTAATAATCAAAAAACTGCTGTTCCCTGATTTGAATATCTTTTCTGTTCTGGCGTTTCATCAGATTGTGATCATCACCATTATAATTCAGGAGCCATACAGGTTTTCCAAGACGGCGTAATGCAGTGAACATTTCAATTCCCTGATACCAGGGCACCGCACCATCTTTATCATTACTCATAATAACTACCGGAGTCTGTACTTTATCAATGGTAAAAAGCGGTGAGTTCTTAATATAAAGATCCGGAGCTTCCCATAAATTCTTTCCTAATCTGCTTTGTGATTTTTCATACTGGAACTGTCTGTTCATTCCGGAAGTCCATCGGATTCCTCCATAGGCAGAAGTCATGTTGACAACGGGTGCTCCACTCCATGCAGCGGCATACATATTGGTATGAGCAATAAGATAGGCTACCTGATAGCCTCCCCAGCTTTGCCCCTGAATTCCGATCTTAGTACCGTCCACCCAGGAATTTTGTTTTAACTTCTCCACACCGGAATTGATGTATTCCATGGCAGATTCTCCCGGGAAACCCTCTGTATAAGAAATATCGGGTGTGAAAACCAGATATCCATTGCTCACAAAATAAGAGATATTTAATCTTGAAGGTGTAGGAGCCGGAGCTACATAACGGTTAAGGTTATCAGAAAGTTTTTCATAGAAATAGACAATCATAGGATATTTTTTATTCGGATCGAAATCTTCAGGCTTGTATAAAATCCCTGTAGAAGTGTTTCCTTTTGGCGTTGTCCAGTGTACCAATTCATCCGTACCCCAGTTGTAATTGGCTTGCTGTGGATTGGTATTGCTTAGTTTTTGCTGCTCCGAGAAATCTGATGTAGCAAAAAGGTTTGGAGAATCTGTATATGATTCCTTTACTAAAATATACTCTTCCGCATTTTTTGCTTTTTGAAGGCTTCTGTATCCCCAGACATTTTCCATCTGAATTTTCACAGGATCAGCACCTGACTGAATGGTTGTTTTGAAGATCCCGTTGTCCTTGGATGTATTATCAAATGCAGATAAATAGATAGGAAATTTGCGGTTCAGGCTTTTAATATCTTTATCCAGTTCATATGTATCAAATGTTATTTTATGCTTACGCCCGAATCCATTCGTGATATTTCTTGGCTTTTTTGAGCCGTTCAGGAAGAATTCCCAAAGATCGTAGCGGTCTTTTATAATCACGGATTCATCTTTATCTGTCCATGATGCAATACCATAAGAATTCGGAAAGTCCGGCATATCAAATTCCTCGTCTACAAAAGAAACAGGCAAGCCTGTACTAAGAGGAAGGGTTTGTTTTGTTTTCACATTATAGCTTAGCCACTGCCCTTTTTCTCTGTCAAAAATCACTACAAATTTTCCAAGAGGAGATACAGCCGCTGCTCCGTTAAGATTTTTAATAATTTCGGTTCTGTCTCCTGTTTTGTTATCGATCAGGAAATAGGTTTTCTTTGTAGAACCTTCCCATTGTGAAGAAATACGGTTGTTAATGCTTGTAATCCCCAATGCAAATTCAGCATTTCCTCGTTGACCAATCTTAAGGTATCCAGGTCTTCCCCATCAATATTACGGAAGAAATCAGGTTTTTCTGTCTGCATTACTGCAGCATAGGATTTCTTCAGGTCATTTTTCAATTCCTTTAACTGTACGGTTTGCAGATAATCATCTTTATAATTCCAGATATCTACAACAGCATGATCGTTTGCAATCATTGCCGTATCTTTTGCAACAGGTTTTGGAGCAACCCCAAAATACAGCTGTTTTCCGTTTTTACTAAACAAAGGCAATCTGTTTTCAGAAATGACCCAATTTTTCTTCATCTGCGTATGTTCATGGGTTATGATTTCTTTTTTATTTCCTTTAAAATTAAAGTAATACAGCTGGTATAATTTCACCAGATCATTCTGTGCAGAAGAAGTTCCTACATAAGCCAGCTGATCTCCTTCTTCATCAAAAGACAATTGTGAAAAGTCCCCCTCCATTTCAGAAATTTTATTAACAGTTCCTTTTTGCAGATCAACGACCTGTACGGTTTCCAATGCATATTTCTTTGGCTTCGACTTGTCTGTATCTTTTGTCCGCAGCCTTTTCATCTGAATCCTTCCCTTCTTTTTCTCTTTCTTTTCATCCGGCTTTTTAGTGATAAAAGCCAGCTGTTTCCCATTTTTACTGAACTCATAACGGATTACATTATCATAGGTTGTGCTTTTTCCGTCTAAAAGATTACGCACTACCAATTGTAATGGCTTTACATTTTTATCTTCATCCTTACTTTCATCACCATCTTCTTTTTCAGAAGCATCGTCCGAGGATTTATCCTTGAGGTTTTCCAGCAGATAAGCAACATAAGAACCTGCTTTTTCAGGGATTTTAAATGATTTTACATTAGGAATCTTCTCTGTTTTATCATTTAAAAAGTCAACTATTGCAAGACTGTCTTTCGTTAATTTATTTTTCTTCAGTTTTTTATCTTTTACCGCTTTTATATCTTTATACTGCGGACGGATTTGAAAAACAGCAAAGCGGGAATCATTTGTAAAATCCACTTTTGCAGCTCTTACAAACTTCTTTGAGGTTTTATTTTTAACGGAATATAAAGAAAGGGTTGAATTTCCTTCCTGAGCATCCACAGAATAGGCAATCCATTTTCCATCATTTGAGATTTTTCTTGCCCCGATATTTTGCCAGCTGTCGTAAACAGAATGGTCTAAAGGCTTCTTCTGCCCATATACCCAACAGGTCATAATGAGCAGCATAAAGACTGTACATTTCAACTTCATTTTTAAAATATTTTAAGAACTAAAAATAAGATATTTCTCCGATAAATTCACATAACGGACCTGTTTCAGGTTAAAAAAAATGTCATTCTGTCACATTCTTCTGCATGGTATTTTTTTGAGAAAGAATTTTAAAAATTAAAATCTAAATATGATGACTAAAGGAAATATTAATGTATCTGTGGAAAACATATTCCCGCTTATTAAAAAATTTCTTTACAGTGACCACGAAATATTCCTGAGAGAATTGATTTCCAATGCCACTGATGCTACTTTAAAATTAAAGCATCTTACAAGCATTGGTGAAGCCAAAGTGGAATACGGAAATCCAAAACTTGAGGTTAAAATTGATAAAGACCAGAAAACTTTACACATCATCGACCAGGGTATCGGGATGACAGGTGAAGAAGTTGAGAAATACATCAACCAGGTTGCTTTTTCCGGAGCTGAAGAGTTCTTGAAAAATATAAAGATTCTGCGAAGGATGCCGGAATTATCGGGCATTTCGGTCTTGGTTTCTACTCTGCTTTCATGGTGGCAGAAAAAGTGGAAATCCTTACAAAATCTTATAAAGATGAGCCGGCAGTACGCTGGATCTGTGACGGAAGCCCTGAGTTTACTCTGGAAGAAACTCCTGATAAAACTGACAGAGGTACGGAAATCATACTTCACATCGCTGAAGATTCAGTAGAATTTTTAGAAGAAGCAAAAATCCGTGAACTGTTATTAAAGTATAACAAATTCATGCCTGTTCCTATTAAATTCGGAACAAAAACACATACGCTTCCTTTGCCGGAAGATGCTCCTGAAGATGCAGTAGCTGAAACAGAAGAGGTAGACAATATCATCAACAATCCGGTACCGGCATGGACAATTGCTCCCAGTGAACTGACCAATGAGGATTACATGAAGTTTTACCACGAGCTGTATCCAATGCAGTTTGAGGAACCATTATTCAACATCCATCTGAATGTGGATTATCCTTTCAATCTTACCGGAATCCTGTTTTTCCCGAAACTGAGCAACAATTTAAATATCGATAAAGATAAAATTCAGTTATACCAAAACCAGGTATTTGTAACAGACGAAGTAAAAGGGATCGTTCCGGACTTCCTGATGCTTCTGAGAGGAGTTATTGATTCTCCGGATATCCCGTTGAACGTTTCCCGTTCTTATCTCCAGGCGGACGGTGCCGTGAAAAAGATTTCTTCTTACATCACGAAAAAAGTAGCCGATAAAATGGTTTCTTTAATTAACGAAAACCGTGAAGATTATGAGAAAAAATGGAATGATATTAAAGTAGTTATCGAATACGGAATTGTTACGGAAGAAAAATTTGCTGAAAAAGCAGACAAATTCACATTATATCCTACAACAGACGGTAAGTATTTCCTTTGGGACGAATTGGTGGAGAAAATCAAACCTGTACAAACGGATAAAGACAACAAACTTGTTGTTCTGTATGCTACCAATGCTGATGAACAGCACAGCTACATCCAATCTGCAAAGGATAAAGGATATGAAGTCCTTTTATTAGATTCACCTATCATTTCGCACGTGATCCAGAAACTGGAAACTTCAAAAGAAAATATTTCATTTGCAAGAGTAGACGCTGATCATGTGAACAACCTGATCAAAAAAGATGAGCCTGTCATTTCAAAACTGAACGAAACTGAAAAAGAAACTTTGAAAAAGGATGTGGAAGAAGCCATCAAAGACTCAAAATTCACAGTTCAGCTTGAAGATCTTGACAGCAGTGATGCACCGTTCACCATTACCCAACCTGAATTTATGAGAAGAATGAAAGAAATGCAGGCTACCGGTGGTGGCGGTATGTTCGGAATGGGTGGTTTCCCGGAGATGTACAATCTTGTGGTGAACTCGAACAGTGAGCTTTCCAATCAGATCCTAAAGACCGGGAATGCTGAAGAGAAAGAAAGCTTAATCAAATATGCGCTGGATCTTGCCAAGCTTTCACAAAACTTATTGAAAGGAAAAGATCTGACAGATTTTATACAGAGAAGCTATAAGCAACTTGAAAAATAATTTACAAAAGACTGTTTCAATTTTGAAGCAGTCTTTTTTAGTTTGAAAACATAAAGGCACAATTTTATTTAGATACCAATGCTTTTGAGGCGCAAAGATTTTAATCTTAAAATCATCAACATTTACAATGAATAAGATTCATATTATAAATCTTTTCCGAAGTTTCTATTTGGCTTCAATGGTTTGCTCTATATTTTTTCTGTTTTCTATTGTATAGATTCTGCTTTTTTGCCATTTTTGTATAAAATGTAGGTCATGCAAAAAGAAAAATTACGTCTCATCAGAAAACAAAAAGGTTATACCCAACAACAGGTAGCTGATTTTATCGCAACAGATGTATCCAACTACAGCAGAAAAGAGAGCGGCGATGTAAGAATTGTAAGAGATGAGTGGGACAAACTTGCCCGTTTTCTGGATGTACCGATCGAGGACATTTATGAAGAGGATGAATCTGCAGTAGTGATCAATAATGACCATCCTGTATTTAATGACAGATCATCTTCTGCAGGAGTAATCACTAATCAGAATAATTATGATAATATTCCGGGAGCTATCATTGAAAATCTACAAAACTATATCACCCTATTAAAAGAAGAAAACGAAAGGCTTAAAAAAGAATTGAAAGGCCTTCCAGACGGGAAAAAATAATACGGTTTGAAACTATAAAAATATTGATGTCACTCATATGAATTATGGAGTGGCGTTTTTTTGTATTAATGTATGCTGGTATTTTTTTAACGCAAAGAACTATAATTCTTATGTTTGATTTCAGAAGGCAAAGAGTTGCGACTCTGTCGCTGATGAAGCTTTATGATAATAATACGTTCGCTTAAAGAGAATCAATTTCATTGATTCCACCCTTTGCTCCCTTAAAAATATACAGTATACAGTAAAACCTTTGCGTTAAAAAAATTTGATTTAGATCCTTTGAAATTTACAATTCTTGCAGCGGATCCCAGAACAGTTTTTTGAAATTTTTTATTCTGAGATTTTCAACAATGATTCCTTCTGCCTCCAGCTTTGGCTGAAATTCCGGAACAGATAATACCCCTGAACTTGAAATCACGCGGTGGGCTGGTACATTTTTCGGACATCCTCCCATTGCTTTTCCTACATGTCTGGAATGGTTAGGATAGCCAACAGCCTTTGCTATGGCGCCATAGGTAGATACCCTTCCTTTGGGAATCAGTCTTGCCACTTCGTATACCTGCTGTTTGAAAATTTCGTCCATATCAACTTCTTTTGCATCATTTTTGAATTCATATCAATGACAATGATGTTTCATTAAAAGATAAAGATATGAAAAAATCATTTTTCAGGCTGCTGAATGCCATCAACAAAAAAGTTCTTCCCAAGCTGAGTCATAAAGACCCTAACCATCTTACTAAGATGGAGAAGGGAATTCTGGCGTATCGTTATTTTGTGCTGGTGAATTCTTTGGATTGATTTTTTTATAATTGGTAGATTTTTCCACAGATAACACGGATTTCACAGATGCCTTCGGAAAACCGGAAGTGTAAAGTTCAATCTTTTATGTGATAACACTGTACATTAGTTTGAACCTTAAGTATTAAGAAATTAGCTAAGTTATTTTTTAGCTATGAGCTTTTTTCATCAAAGATGAAACTACTTCCCAATCCTAAAATAAAAAGCGCTCCAAAATAAATTGAAGCGCTGATATGGTAATCTCTTACGGGAATTTTATTCCTAAGCGTTTTCTAAGATATAAGAGAACATCAATGGCGCACAGATTGTTGCATCACTTTCAACGATAAATTTAGGTGTATTGATATCAAGTTTACCCCAGGTGATTTTCTCATTTGGAACTGCTCCTGAGTATGAACCGTAAGATGTTGTAGAATCAGAAATCTGGCAGAAATAAGACCAGAAAGGAATATCATGCATTTCCATATCCTGATACAGCATTGGTACTACACAGATAGGGAAATCCCCAGCGATACCTCCACCAATCTGGAAGAATCCAACTCCTTTTCCTCCTGAATTTTTAGTGTACCAGTCAGCAAGGTAAGTCATATATTCGATTCCTGATTTCATTGTAGTAGGTTTAAGCTCTCCTTTGATACAGTAAGAAGCGAAGATGTTACCCATTGTAGAATCTTCCCATCCCGGAACCACGATTGGTAAGTTTGCTTCTGCCGCAGCAATCATCCATGAGTTTTCTCTAGGAATTTCATAATACTGCTCCAATACTCCTGAAAGGATCATTTTGTACATAAACTCGTGCGGGAAATATCTCTCTCCTTTAGCTTCAGCATCTTTCCAGATCTCTACGATATGCTTCTGCAATCTTCTGAATGCTTCTTCTTCAGGAATACATGTATCTGTAACTCTGTTCAGACCTCTTTCCAAAAGATCCCATTCGTCCTGAGCAGTCAAATCTCTGTAATGAGGAACTCTTTCATAGTGAGAGTGTGCTACAAGGTTCATTAAATCTTCTTCCAGGTTAGCCCCTGTACAAGAGATAAAATCTACTTTTCCCTGGCGGATCATTTCTGCAAGAATTTTACCTAACTCAGCAGTAGACATTGCACCTGCCAAAGTAATCATCATTTTTCCGCCATCTTTAAGATGTGCAACATATCCTTTAGAAGCATCTACCAATGCAGCTGCGTTGAAGTGCAGGTAATACTTTTCTATGAATTCAGTTATCGGTTTGCTCATTTTTAAATTTTTTGCAAAGATAAAACTTAAAAACGGAATGCAGCGAAAGCACTTGAAGAAAGTGTAATAGAGACATCTTTTTTTATCATTTGTTAAATGAATGCATAAATAGTTATTGCCGGGAAACGCAAGGACGCTGTTTTTTTCCAACATGATTCATGCCTTAAGGCGCAAAGATTTTATCTCCGATAAAATTATATACTGCTACTCATTGTCCATTGTTCTTGCTGGAAATCTCGATTTTTATACCTTGAAATTTAAAATGTATAAAAGCTAGTGATTCTGCTTCACATTAGAAATTTCTATTTATAAAAAAGCGTGACCCAAAGTGAGCCACGCTTTCGTTATCATTCAGCTTAATTATTCAGTCAGGATTATCCTTCCCAGGCCTCAACTTTCAGGATCTCGATTTTTCTTTCTCCGTCTTTAAAAGGCCAGCTGATAACATCTCCCACCTTATAGCCTACCACTGCAAGGGCAATCTCTGACAGTATGGAATGTTTATTCTTTTTAAGTTTTTCTTTGGTAGAAGGCACAAAAATATATTCGTGCTCAAAATCCAATGTATGGTCTTTCAATGTTACTTTTCTGTCCACCGTAACAATATCGGCAGGAAGGTCTCTTCTCAGGACCTGTTTTGCCTTTCTGAGTTCTTCAGTGAGTCTTTTTCTTCTTCGATGCTCACTTTTTTCTTCTCAGTGTATCTTTTATAGCATCATAAATTCCGGTGGTTACAATAATATGATTGGACATATTCTTCAATTTTTAAAATTAAAATGCAGTTATTCCCTGATGATCCAATGTAGAATACAGGCGTAAGACAGCCTTCTTCTATAGAAAACCGCAAAAACAATATATAAATTCCGAAATAACTCCCTGTCTTGGATCCTGACAGGGCTTAATTGATAAAGTCCTTAGAACTTTTCAGAAAAGAATCTGTATGAAGATAAAGTAACGACAGCAACAATCCTGATTGTCTGCTTTCTGCTGATAAAGAAATTGTTGCTGCCATTATTAATGAGATGTTGTAATTACTACAAATATAACACTTAAAAACGGAATGTAGCGGCTGTACTCAAAGAAACCCTGTGCAAGCCTTCTTTCTGATCATCATCAAATTTATAAGTAACCCCGTTGTACTTCATTTTACTCAGCGTACGCCACTTAAGCCGAAGGTCTGACAGAAAATTTCTGTGCAAAAGAGATGGAAATGATGAATACTCCCCGCGTAATTAATTTTTTATCATGGTTTTAAAAGCTTCCGTCAAAAATAAAATTTACTCCGGAAAAACACATTAAAACCTGAAACGTCTGTTTTCTTTTTTGTCTGAAAGCTTTTTCTTGCTGTCCAGTCTTTTTTGTTTCTGGGCTTTTGAAGGTTTGGTAGCCGTTCTTTTTTTGGGAATAATGAGGGCCTTATTTACGATTTCTGTTATTTTTTCAATGGCTTTATTTTTATTCATCAGCTGGGTTCTGCTTTCAGAAACGGTCAGGAATAAAAACCCATCTGCATTGATCCTGTTTTTCAGTTTATTCTGAATCAATGTTTTCTCATCTTCATTAAAAAATTCTGATGCATCCACTTCCCAAAGTACGGTCACAGCAGTTTCTACTTTGTTTACATTCTGCCCTCCAGCCCCACTGCTGCGGGACGTCCTGAAACTGAGTTCTTTTGAAAAGTCTTTCATTTCTTTAAATTTTATATCCGACTTCAATAGCCCTGGCTAAAGGTTTATACTTTTATACAGCTCCATTCTGTTTACTTTCCCGTTGGGTGTTCTCGGAATTTCTTTGATGAAAATAATTTCTTTGGGCTTATGGAAGTTTTTTTCAAACGGGATTTCTGAAATCTTTCTTCTCACCTCATCAGATTCCTCACCTTCTATAATCAATATCAATTTCTGTCCCAAACTCTCATCCGGCTGTCCTACAAATATTGCTTCGCCCGGAATATCTTTTTTCACCAAAGCTTCAAGGGTTTCAGGGAAAATTTTTGCCCCTCCGGAGTTGATTACATTGTCAATTCTTCCCAGGAATTTGAACTGATTTTCATTCCTGATTTCAACTAAATCATTAGTTTGAAGCACCTCACCATTTACGTTAGGTGCAAAAATTTTCAGGCAGCCTCTATCGTCCAGAGAAATCGTTACATTTTCAAAAACAGTGAAGTATTCTTCCTGTTCGGGCATCAATTGCTTTAAACCAATATGGGAAAGGGTTTCAGACATTCCATAGGTTTCAAAAATACGGCTGGAATTATCAAGGTTCATCTTAAGGATCTTATTTTTCAGGCTTTCTGAAACAGCAGCACCTCCGATAATCAGATTTTTAATCAGATGAAGTTTATCCAGGGAATTCTCTACCTGCAGTGGTGTCATGGCACAAAAATCAACTTCTTCTTCCAGGTTTTCTATCGGTTTTAAAGAAGGATCAGTAATTTTTAACCTCAGTTTTCTTTCTATAGAACGGACAATCATCATTTTACCGGAAATGTATTCCACAGGCAGGCAAAGCAGTGCAGTATCTCCTTCTTTTAATCCTAAAAAATTACAGGTCATTACTGCTGAATTGACCATTTTCTTTTTCTCAATTTCAAAAATCTTTGGAATTCCTGTAGAGCCTGAAGTCTGGACATGTACTTCTGTTTTTTCCGAGAACCATTCTTCCAGAAATATTTTTACTTTTTTTTCAAATTCCGTATCGAATGATAATTTGTTAATATTGAGATTATTGAAGTCTATCAGCATAATTTCCGTAAATAAATTCTACAGTAAATTTAAAAAAAATTTCAAAAAGTTCTTGTAAGTAAAGAAAAAAGCTGTAAATTTGCACCACTAAAACAAACAGAGACCCATGGTGTAGCGGTAACACTACTGATTTTGGTTCAGTCATCTGGGGTTCGAATCCCTGTGGGTCTACAAACCATCCTTTTTAAGGGTGGTTTTTGTTTTTTATCCAACTTCAATTATCTATTTTTCTTTCTGAGAGTATATATTCAGTGATTCTGGAAATCAGAATATTTATCCTGTCCGATTTTTGAACGTATACATCTGGACAACTGACACTTCATTACAGTTTTATGTGTTTGTCTTATATAATGACTGAAAAGACTACCTCTATGAATGAAGCAGCCTTTTGTTTATAATATTTTTAGATTTTATAAAACTAAAAAGTCTTGTAAGTATCACTTTATACTGTAGGCTTGCATCGCCATTATTCGTAAGATCTATTGTTCCGGCTGAAGGCATTGTTAATGTATAATTAAATGCAATATTGGTCCCGCCTGCAGCACAATTTGGGATACCTGACCAAACAACTGTTGTTGTATATCTGTTTACTTCAGTAAAAGTAGGGGCTTTAACAGTGGTATCTGTGTTTAAAATCCCATCCATTCCTTTAATAGAGAAAGAATTGTTAACAGCATTATTAGTGACATAATATTCTGCAATACCAATACGCCCACAACTATTACTGACATTTACCACTGCTTTATATACCGCATTATTAGCAAGTCCCGCAATCAAAGTATTTGTAGCACCTGATGCTACGGTAATCGTGTTATTAATAACCGTTCCATAAATGTTATCAACAGCTTTATTCAGGACACCATTTGCATCTGAATATACCGGCGTAATAAGGGTGGCACCTGCTGCTACATCCATGGTTCTTACTCTGGTACTGCCCGCAACATCTAAAGTATTGGTAGGAGTATTGGTAGCGACACCTATATTGCCCGAGGTTAAGTCCATTGACCAATCACTTCCACCAGGAACACGGGAAATAATAAACACCCCATTATTACTATTAAAATTAGGATTTATACCCATTACTGCTTGTTTTACTCCCGTAGCTCCTGTAGTTCTTAAAATCGATAATAGGGAACTATTAACGACAGGATTTTCTATCAACAATCCTGTATTGGTGGCTTCACCGCCTCCAATCCCTGTAGCCGTCCCCCTGTTTTTTATATGGAGATTCGATAATGGCGTGACATTACCAATACCTACATTACCTGTGGTAGTTACTGTAAAATCATTGGCTTGTTGTGCATCAGTTGGAATGCCGGTTGCCGGATTGTCTTTTGCGCCATCAACGTGAAGGGTACCTTGAGGATTAGGGGTATTGATCCCTACCTGTGAAAACACAATGACAGAAAAGAATATCATTGCCAGAGTTAAGTTTTTTTTCATTTTTTTAAAATTTAAAATTGTGTAATTTGGATATTTATAAGAAAATGTTTACTTTATTTATTGTTTGAATTTTTATTTAAATAAAGGTATATTTTCAATCAAATTTACACTTTTTAACCCTATTTCAATATTAAATTAACACAAATAATTCATTATAAAAATCATATACACAACATAACATTTTGCCAGAATATCTATTTATTGTAACCAAAATCCCAGTATCTATACCTGATAATGCACTACTTTCAAGCGTTCCGAAAGGTTGGCCTTATGATAAAAGCAAATGCTGCTGTTATCAGCAATATTCCAAATTCCAGTAAAAATCCCCATAAGCCTGCGATAAAATATCTGAAAATGATCTCAGATGTAAATTCGGCATAATCACGATCCATACTGTATGTAACCCAAACCGGGAATTTCTCTTCATAATAATAGGTAAAGGTCCCGGCCCTGTAATCCCTGAATACTGCATTTGCTTTCAGATAAAGCTTTGATGCGGACCACAGTGACACATATCCGCCTATTAAAAAAAGGGGAATCGCAGCTAAAAAATGAGCGAGTCTAATCTGTTTATCCTTACTATTTTTCTTTAAAAGAGCAAATAGCTTCCAGATCGGGATGAAACAAAGAAGAAGGAATTCAATTTCAATTAGGACTAGAAAAACAGAAATACATAATAAAGATGTACTGGTATCAAAAAAAGCGGTACCAACAAAGAGTGCTAAGGACATAATCAGTGTGACGGCGGCGACACCTAGTGCAATGCATGATAATCTAATACTTCTTTTCATTGCTCTTCTTTCATTACTAATTTACTGCAACAGCATAAATCGCATTTTCAGACCATACTCCTCCTACTTTACCCAATCCGGCCCCTATCACAGTACCACTAGCCTGAGTATTCCCTACAATATATCTATACGTTTTGGTTGTCCCGGATGTATTATTAATTTGTACTGTACCCGTAGCAACACTATATTTTTGTCCACCATTAAATGGTCCTTCCAATTGAAAACTCATTAAAGTAGGTCTTATGACATCTGCTGACTGAGTGCCGGCCTGTCCGATGGTTGTAAGATTTGCTTCTGAAAAAGTACTTCTTACAAACATCCAGTCACTTGCTGTAATTGTTCCCTGCGGTATTAATAATAATGAAATGGTAACCATCCACCTTCCCGGAGGTAAAGTAATGGAAGAGCCTGTATATCTGTAATCAGAAAATTGAGAAAAAGGAACATCATACCCTCCACCCAATGTTCCTACAGCAACATTTGATGCAGCTCTCTGCCATGTTGCCACACCATTGGCATCGGAAGTTAATATTTTATTGGCTCCCTGTGTTCCATCTACAATTTTTAATGCACCGCTGGTTGCAGAACGAACATCCAGTACATTTGTGGGAGCTGTAGTACCAATTCCTACTCTACCATTTTTATTTAAAGTCATTAACGGGTCCCCTGTAGCTGTAGCACCTGCAAACAGCTGCAATACATTGGCTTCATTTCCTAATCCGTAAAAATCATCTCCTGCAGTACTGTTCCATAATGCCAATTTTTTTCCGTTGCCAACCCCCAAATCCAGCATATTCTTGGGCGTTGTTGTTCCTATCCCTACTCTGTTATTAACAGCATCTACGGAAAACGTGCTTCCATCCACTGAAAAATGGTTGGTTCCTGTAGTTGCAGTATTTGTAAATGCCAGAGAATTATTTCCCTGAGCCACTGTACGGGCTCCAGTAAGTGCCCCGTTTGAATTATAAATGTTAGTATTTACAGCTGCTGGAAGATCTTTCCATGTCGCTACACCATTAGCATCAGATGTAAGAACCTTGGCATTGCCTTGCGTACCATCGACTATTTTTAACGCTCCATTGGTGGTAGAACGGATATCAAGTTTGTTTGTAGGATTTACTGTTCCTGCTCCTACATTACCATTGCTAAGCACCACAAAATCATTAGACTGTTGAGCCACCGTCGGAACTCCTGTTGAAGCATTATCTTTTGCACCATCTACATGGAAAGAGCCCTGAGGATTCGGAGTATTTATGCCTACCTGGGTAAAAGCTAAACTTGAGAATAGTATTCCTGATAAAATGATTATTTTTTTCATTTGTTACGTTTTAAAAAGGTTTGATGTTTAAATTTTTTCTTGTGTGTTTAGAATCGTATAAAAACACGATCGTTTTGAATTTCATTAATATGTAATCATTTACTAATTAATTGGAATTGCATAGAAATAATTCTCCCAGGCTCTTGGATTAAACTCCCAGGTATTAACAGGTTTATCTTCAATTAACAGATAGAGTGTTACAGAGGCAGCCGTTACTTCTATCATGGAGCTTCCTGACAGAAAATTCAGGTCATTATCATTACCAGAACTACTTCCACTACCTTTTGTTAGTACTCCGGCATAAGATGTATTATTACCGGAAGGACCTGATAATGTAAAGCCATTCCGTTGGATACCTGTAGTTGAACTTGATAGATAGGCATGCAGCCAAACCCTTGATTTTTCTATTACTTCACTTCTGTTATACATTGTCATTCCTGCATTTACAATCCATTTGCCCGGTGTTAAAGTAATAGAGACATTACTGTATTTAGGAGTTGTCCCACCTCCAGACAACACATTAGCTCCCGCAGTAGGAAATGTACCTGAAACAGTTGATTTTGTAACTGCTGTAATCTTCCATTAACCAACTCCATTAGCATCTGAAGTAAAAATAGCTCCATCCGCCTGAGTTCCATCTACAATTTTTATTGCACCCCTGGTCGCAGAACGGATATCAAGTTTGTTTGCAGGGTTTACTGTTCCTACTCCTACATTTCCATTGCTAAGTACTACAAAATCATTAGACTGTTGAGCCACTGTCGGAACTCCTGTTGAAACATTATCTTTTGCACCATCCACATGAAAAGCGCCTTGAGGACTAGGAGTATTTATGCCTACCTGAGAGAAAATTAAATTCGAAATAAGCATCCCTGATGAAATGATTATTTTTTTCATTTGTTTACGTTTTAAAAAGGTTTGATGTTTAAATTTTTTCTTGTGTGTGTATTTAGAATCGTACTGAAAAACATGACCGGTCTGAAGTTTCTCATTATTCGAATTAGATGGTGCAAACTTACGGCCTGCAAACAAAAAAAATCCTACATCAAACATACTTCAACACTCAATATTCTGTAAAACAAACAGTTGAAACCAAAATGAAGTAACTTTGAAGTAAGCAGAAAAAGTGAATTATTAACTTTTCAGAAGCAATTTTGAGGATTGGATAAAGGAAAATATAAATGCTCCGTACTGTTATCCTATGTATCATTTAAAAAGCAGGGATCATGAATATCCCCGCTCATAAACACAAACAATTTTCAAACATGAAAGAATGAAAAAAATTAATTCGTTATAAATGTATCCATATTATCTATTCATAACATTACGTCAAATATACTTCACACTATAATGAATTAATAAACAGTATTTTATATATAGACTGGAGTATTTTTGAAGTATATTTTCATACTCTATACGTGTAAGAATAATCTGTAATTAATTAAATTTTTAATCATATTCATAAAAAAGTTATTTTTGCTTTAATAATTTTAAAAAATATGTTCCCCAATTTTAGAATTAAAACACTATATCTGATTTTCTTTTTTTCTCCCTATTTTATGATGCTCAGGATTACTCATTTCAGCCCGAACCTATAAAAACAACATGGGAATATAAAAGCAGAGGTGATTTTGAAGGTGCCTTAAAATTTAATACCAAAGCGCTTGCCCAGTATGAACAAAGTGGAGACACCAAAGGAATCGTTATGGTATATACAAATATTGGCGGTATATTATGCAATTTCAGCAGGTACAAAGAAAGTCTGGAATACCTTGATAAAGCTAAAAAGGAACTTAAAAATATCAGTTCTCCTCTTCTGATAGGAAATTTGTACAATGAGTATGGTAAGAACTATACTCATCTTGGATTATTAGAGCAATCCAATGCTGCATTCAACAAAGCTGAATATTATATTAAAAAGCTTACTAACGAACGTCAGAGAAAAGTTATTCTATTCTATAATTATTCATGGAAGCGTACGAATTTTGTAAGGATGAAAGATCAGGATTCTTTACAGCATATAGAGAAAAAATGCTGGCTGTTAACCCCGGCACACTTACTTATACAAGGATTGCTGATGGCTTTATTGCGAAGAAAATCCATTTAGATTCAGCAGAATACTATATGAATAAGGCTCTGCTTAACTTCAGTACAGCAAGAAGAACTGAAAAAGGAATCGCATTATTTAGCTACGGAGATCTTTATAATGTGAAAGGAGATCAAAAGAAAGCGTTAGAATATTATTTAAAAACGATTGATTTCTTCAAGCAAACAAAAAATAAAACAGCATTACTTACCGTTTATGATACTATTTCCAGTGTTTACAGATCTCTCAATGAAATTGAAAAGTCTAATGCCTATTTAAGACAGTACACTGCCCTTAGTGACAGTCTCAACAAAAATGAAAGAGAAGCTGTAAATCTTGCTGTGAATACGCTGGTAGAATTAAACAAGGAAGAAAAAGAAAAAGAAAGAAAAACATTTTATGTGGTAGCGCTGGCTATTATAGCTGTATTTTTGATATTATTCTATTTTATACGAAAAATCTATATCAAAAAGGAACTCAAAAAAGATAAAATTATTGAAAAAAGATTTTGGAAACGGATGTTCTTAAATTAAAAGTAAATGACTCCTTTGAAGAAATCATTCAGCTGATGGAAAGCAGAAGCCCATTATTTCTGACACGTTTTAAGGAAGTCTATCCTGAATTCTACGCAAAATTAATTACGCATACGCCAGAACTTACAGAACATGATCTAAAGTTCAGTGCCTATATCAGATTAAACCTTACCAATAAAGAAATCTGCCAATATGAAAACATCAGCTTACGGGGAGTAGAAACCAAAAGATACAGGCTTAAAAAGAAATTGAAGCTCCCGCAAGAAGTCGAACTTCAGAAATGGATTCTGGAACTTTAACATTTTTTATTCTGGTCAAAAAAAGACCTTTCACAAGGTCTTTATATTGAAATAATCCGTTACTATTTTTTAAGTTCATCAATCTCTTCCTGTATTGACCTGATCCTGTCTCTTAATTCCTGACTTACCTTTCCCGGAATCTTTTTTATCTTTCTTAAATCCAGAGCCAGCATAATGGAAGCAATTCCCATGAATATGAAGGAAACACCGGTAAGGGTTACTAATGAGATTCCTGTAAACACCGGATTGAATATCAGCAACAGAGAAAATATAATACCTCCTGCGCTGGCAAGAGCCACATTTCCCCAGCTCATTATTCTCATGCTTTTCAGGTCAAATGCGAAGCCTAATAATTGAAATGAACGAAACAATAAAGTAAATCCGATCACAAAAGGAAGTACTGTCATAGAAATCTGTGGATTTGCAATAAGATAAATTCCAATTGCTGTTGTTAATAATCCACTCACAAGAAACCAGCCCCAGCCCTGCAGGGATTTGCTGTTCTGTAAGGAAAAGAATATTTCAGTAATTCCTGAAAATAAGAATGAAACACTGAAAAAGATAGAAAGTGTAACATACGTGGCAAGAGGTACACTGAATACATAAAAACCGAAGATCAGGAACAGAATTCCGAAGATTAACGGGATATACCAATGTTTTACAGTGTTGGTAAGGGCTTGAAATAAATTGGCCATAGGTGTCTTTTTTGGTTCTGCCTACTTTTTTATAGCGGGTGTCGGCTTATCCGCAGGAATTTCAAACAGATTGCAATTTTCACCTTAATTTGAAATATAACCTATCACTAATGTACAAAAAATAAGTTGGAAAAAACGATGACATTCTCCGAATTATTCTTATCTGCAGCTCTCATAAAAGATTGATTTTACTGCTAATCACAAACAAAAAAGGTGAAAAATCAAATGATTTCCACCTTTTCAAATATTGTTTTAATCCTTAATTCGGTTTGTATAATTTATACATCACAAATAAAAAGCCCAGCCAGACCGGAATCAGAATCACCTGAATTTCCATTCCTGTAATACTCATTAATCCCAGAATCAAAACCAGAAATGCAATACAGATATAGTTAGATACCGGGTAAAAAATGGATGGGAATTTTGAACGGATTCCTTCTGCGCTTATTGTTTTTTTAAATTTCAGATGGGTGTAGCATATCATCAGCCAATTGATAATCAACGTAGATACAACCAGAGCCATTAAATATTCAAAAGCTTTTTCAGGAACTAATTTATTGATGATAATACAGATTCCTGCAAAGCATGACGACACAATAATTGCGTTGATCGGCACAGCATTTTTATTCAGCTTTTTAAGGAATTTCGGAGCATTCCCTTGTTGGGCCAATCCGAAAAGCATTCTGCTGTTGCTGTAAACACTGCTGTTGTACACTGACAAAGCAGCTGTTAAAACAATCAGATTAAGAACATTGGCAATCAAAGTATTGAACTGAATTACTTTTCCAAAAAGACTGAACTCAAGACCGTTCAGATTTTGGAACACCATTACGAACGGGCTGGATCCTTCCGTAATATCTCTCCACGGACTTAAAGAAAATAAAATTACCAACGCTCCTACATAGAAAATAAGGATTCTGTAAATCACCTGATTGGTTGCCTGCGGAATCGTTTTTTCCGGATTTTTCGCCTCAGCAGCAGTAATCCCAATAAGCTCCAATCCTCCGAAAGAGAACATAATCATCGCCATGGCTGCAAATAATCCTGAATATCCGCTTTCTGTTTTATTAAATAATCCTTTCGGGAAGAATCCCCCGTCATTCCATAAATTGGTAATGCTTGCTTTTTCTCCTCCTGTACCGCTTATTAGAAGGTATACACCAAAAATAATCATCGCAATAATAGCCACTACCTTGATGATGGAAAACCAGAACTCTGTTTCCCCATAGACCTTTACAGAAGCTAAATTAAGAGCATTGATGACTACAAAAAAGAATAAACTGGACACCCATAGCGGAATCTCCGGCCACCAGAAGTGAATATAATGTCCGATAGCAGTAAGTTCGGCCATACTCACCAGAATATAGAGAATCCAGTAGTTCCATCCTGAAGCAAATCCTGGAAAATTTCCCCAATATTTGTAAGCGAAGTAGCTAAAACTTCCCGATACGGGTTCCTGAACTACCATTTCACCAAGCTGACGCATAATAAAAAAGGCGATGATACCTGCCAAAGCATAGCCTAAAATTACGGATGGCCCGGCCAGTACTGCAGCCGGCCCGATTCCCAGGAATAACCCGGTTCCGATAGCACCTCCGAGGGCAATTAATTGTATGTGTCGATTTGTTAATCCTCTAACTAAATTCTCGTTTTGTCCTGTTTTATTTTCGTTGTTCATTGAATGAATTATTCGGTCGCTAAATATATAAAAACTTTTCAGAGAAATTCACATTCCATGGGCGAAATTGGCAATTGGCAATGGAGCCGACAAGAAAAAACCTCATCAATCTGACAAGGTTTATCTGAACACTAATATAAAATCACTGATCTTTCTCTCTTAAGAGCTTAATCCTAATAATTGTCGTTTAATTTGTTGGTACTGCATAAATAATATTTTCGGAAAAGTTTCCTCCAAATCCCTGAAAATAAGTAGCAGTTGTCTGCACCCCTCCAATGACATTATTTCCTGCTATGTATTTATATCTTTTTACAGCACCGGAAGCATTGTTAATCACCAGACTTCCCTGAATAATAGAAAATCTTGTAAGCGTAGGAGCAGTCGGCCCCTGAATAAGTCCGCTTACCAAAACCGGAGCCTGGGAAATATCTCCTGAAATATCGGCCACATCTCCCGGTACAATACTGGGCTGGTCTGAAAAACTTGTCCTTAGCCACATCCACTGATCACTGATTAATGCAGCTCCGGCAGGAATAATAAGCTGCTGTACAGTCACCAGCCATTTCCCGGGTGGTAAATCAATATAAGAGCCTGTATAACTGAATGCGTTAGTAAATGTAAAAGGAATATCTACTCCAGGTCCATTGGTACCTCTTACCACAGTTAGTCTCACAGGCTTCCATAAACCGTTACCATTGGCGTCAGAAGTCAGAACATAGTTATCATTTTGTGCTCCGTCTGCAATTTTTATTCCTGATACCGGAGCAGCTAAAGTTCCTGCGGTTTTTATATCTAAGCTTGCTGCCGGATTGTTATTCCCGATGCCTATGCGGCCATCAGCCGTCATTACTACATCATCTGCCTGGTTGGCGGGGTTCACAGGACCTGAAGCCTCATTGTTTTTCTTTCCGTCTAAATGAAACATTCCCTGGGGATTTGGAGTATTAACCCCAACCTGCGCAGCAGCTAAGTTTGCAAAAATCCCTAAAATCATAACATAAATCTTTTTCATTGAAATTGTTTTTTAAGTTTATTGAAGCACTAACCTACTGCGAAAAATGAGCAAATAAAGAACCGATCCTGTACGTATTTTTCCACAAAAACGTAGTGATATTATGACTTTAGGAAAATTGCTCTAATGAATTTCACTGTAAATTTCCAGCAGCTCAATAAGGTTGTATATTTTTAATTACATTTTTACAGCAATAATCGGCCCTATATTTGAAACTCTCCCATATGCAGGAATATTCCAATATCTTGGGCGTATAACCGTGTTATCCTGATCTACAACAACAAGCTGGCTTATTTTGGCTGCAACCTGATGAGCGCTTATGGAAGGAACTATATGAGGTCCTTCATTCCCTCCAAATGCAGGATAACTTGGAAAGCTTGCCGATCCTGAACTGGTAATAAAATTAAAATAGATAAATCTCGGAAAAGTGGCTGCAACTGTAGATCCACTGGTAGGATCTATAGGCCTTGCAGTGGTGGTTCCCGGAATAAAATAATCATATTGTACATAATAATACAATGTATATAATCCTTTGTTTAGCGTTACAGGGCAGTCTGCAATAAATTCTGTTGTTGGAGGGGTAATAATAGAAAAATTAGGAGTCTGATTATTGTTCCCTGTAATCAGTATAGAGCCTGGTGCAGGCTGCCATGTTGCCAATCCATTAGCATCAGAACCCAATATTTTTCCAGCTCCCTGTGAACCGTCAGTAATTTTTATCTTACCGATAACATCCAGCTTAGCAGCAGGTGCAGAAGTTCCGATACCGACGTCTCCTTCTATAATTGTTCCATTGGTGGGAGCAGCAATGCCCGTATAACCGGAACCTATGGAAGTATTTCCGTTTACAGTAAGCGTATTGGCAGGAGCAGTTGTATTAATTCCTACATTTCCTGTTTGTGCATTTAATGAGATAAGGGAATAATTTAACCCTGCCAGCAGGATAATAAAAAACATCTTTTTTCATAGACAAATACGTTTTCAGAACCAAGGTTTGGGACATCATCCAATACCTTATTATTTACTTATTTTTCACAATACGAACCTACTGCGAAAAATGAGTAAATAAAGAACCGATCCTGTACGTATTTTTCCACAAAAACGTAGTGATATTATGACTTTATGAAAATTGCTCTAATGAATTTCGCTGTAAATTTCCAGCAGTTCAACAAGGTTGGATATTTTTAATTTCTGGTAGACTCTTCTTTTGTAGGTTCCTACGGTAGATTCTTCGATATTAAGGGCATTAGCAATTTCAAGGTTTCCGTTTCCTTTGGCGAGAAGGTTAAAAACCTGCAGTTCTCTCTCTGACAGATTTTCAATGTTTTTTTTCCTTTGGTTCCCTTTTAAAATTTCATTCATCATCTCAGAAGTATAATAATATCCGTCTTTAAAGATTGTTTCAACAGCCTTGACAAAATTTTCAGGGTCACTCTGTTTATTAAGAAAACCATTTGCACCTTCTTCAATATATTGCAGCGCAATATTTTCTTTATAGGAAGTGAAGATTAAAATAAGGGATTCCGGAGAGATGGCTTTAATTTCTTTGACCATTGATTTGAGAATGCTCCCGGGAAGTTCAATATCAAGAATAACCAGATCATATTTCTCAGATTCAATTTTCTGTTTTGCTTCGTCATAAGTTTCTGCAAAACTTACTTCAACATAATTAAAATTTTTCTCCAGGATCATAGCGGTCCCGATCCTTACCACATGGTGGTCATCGGCAATGAGTATTTTTTTTGTCATATTTTAATAAGGATTTTAATGAGGGTTCCTTTCGGAGTGTTTTTATAGAAAGTCATTTCAGAATGTATCTTTCTTACCAGCTGAACAACCATATGAAGCCCTAAACCGTAATTTTTAAAAATCATATGTTCATTCCCGTTTTTCTTAAACAGTCCTGAATAATAGGCCATCTGCTCATCAGACATCCCGGTTCCGGTATCTGCAATATTGATCTCTATATGGGATTGCGCAGAAGCTGATGTAATGATAATTTCTCCGTCTGAAGTATTTTTCACTGCATTATCAATGATATTATGGAAAACTGCGAGGAGAATGTTTTTATTAAGTTTACTCTTCAGCTGATGATCACAAAAATTGTAGATAAATGTTTTTTTCTGAGCTGCAATTTCTTCAAATAACAGCCTTTTGGTTTCAATAAGATCATAGATGGAATATTCTTCGTTCTCTGTATTTTCCTGTTTATAGAGTTCCGTATATTCTTTAAGGCTTAATGTAAATTTATAGAGCTGCTCTGAGGTTTTGTAAATGCTGTCAAAGTATTTTTTCTGTGTTTTCGGATCTTCAGACTGGTTGAGCTCCTGTGAAAGAAGTGCAATAAATTTTACAGGGGTCGTAATATCATGGCTGATACTTTCCACCAGTTTTTTCTGATAATCGGATTCGTTTTTAAGTTTGTTATTGGTTTCCAGCAGTTGCTTGTCTTTATGGTCCAGGGTATTTTTCAGCACTTTATTTTTCAGTCTTAAAAATTGGTCCTGACCTGCACGATCACGAGAATGACGAAAATGATAATCCCTGCGATCATGATTTTAAAGAACAGCGTCTGATAAAAATAAGCCTCAACTTCTACCGGAAGTGTTTTATATACGAATTTACCGGTTTCGGAAGATAAAAACCGGACAATAAGATTGTAAGTTCCGGGCTCTACATTGGCTAACCGGAATATCCTATCACTTTTGATATTGATCCATCGACTGTCTTCACTCCCTGAAAGCCTGGCCTGAAGATAGATATTGTCAGGGTCGGAATAATAAGGAATATCTATATAAAGTTCCGTATTTTTATATCCGCATTCCAGAAAGAGTTTATCCTTCAGCTGGATCATTTTTCCTTTTATCCTTGCTCTTTCCAAATAAATATCTTTCCTGCCCGGATAATAAACGCTGATATTTGCGGGATTAAAAAATACAAATCCTTCCATAGACGGAAATACAAATTGTCCGTCCTTCAGCACATGAGCACAAGGGTTTGCACTTCCATTGAATTCATTATTCAAAAGGCCATGTTTTTTAGTATACCGGTAATAAGTGACCGCACCCCGGGATGTCTTCATGTACTGCAGGAGATCATTTTTATTAATCATGAACAACCCGTTATCAGAAGATATCCATAAATTGGACTTTTGATCTTCCAACAGATAATGAGCATTGGCCAGAAAATCATTTTTATCGGAAGGGATTCTGAGAGCTTTCTGATCTTTCATTAAATAAATCCCTCTGCTGTAAGTGGTGAACCAGATATTTCCGTCTTTTGTTCTGATGATTTGTTTTACAGGAAGACCTTTTCCTATCTGCTTTATGATTTTGTTCCGGGAAAAAGAGTATACATAAATTCCTGCGCTGCTTCCCAGATAAAGCAGATCCTTATCATACCTGAAAACGGCATCTATATTATCTTCACACGGAATAATCTTTTCAGTTTTCTTAAAATCATCTTGAGCAAACAGATACAGATAAAACTTATTTTTATCTACTATGGATGCACTGTAAAGATTCCCGTTTTTATAAAGCCCGTCAATCTCTTTCCCTTGATAAGAAATAGAATCATATTTTGAAAATCCGGTATTTCTATATCTTACATGAATGGAATTATTTTCCCGATATACAAGATTTCCCGCATTATCCTCAAATATATACCTCTTATCATAGGACTGAGGAGCAAAAAAACCCTCTGTGAAAGATTACGGGAATATTTTATTCCTTCCTGTGTCAGAACAGAATTGTCCCCGTAAGAAATTGCGGCATAGCAAACCTCATCCTGATAGGGCATATTTTTCCTGGAAACCGTGAAATCTGACATGCTCAGAATCTTCAATCCATTAATAGAACTTCCGATATAGAGCTTCCTTGCTGTCTCATCATAAAACATAGCTCCGGAGATGTCTTTATCAATATCCCTATACTCCAATAAAAAAGTGAGTTTTAGCTTACCTCCTGAAAATTCACTTTTGTATATCTTACCACGATCAATGATAAAAACCTGTCCGGAAATTTGCTGCCAGTACATTCTCGTTTCCGGATCTGTATAAATAGAATCGGCTTCCATCTCTGACAATGTTCCTCTGTATAACAGGGTTATTTTCTTACGGGCCGGATCACTAATGAATACAGATTCGCCGTGAACAAACATTTTTTTCAACCGGTCATAAGAAAAACCACCAGTAACAATAGTTCTTTTCTTGCTTTTTCTATCAACGTAAACAATATTATTATCTTCAAAGTAATAGGTTCCTTCATCCAGCTGAATATAATAGGAATTGATATAATAAGAAATATACCTGGCCGTAAGAGTATTCCTTACAATTCTTTTATATACCTTATTTTTCAAAACGCCCCCATGCCCAAATGTATTATCGGCAGTTATAATGTCCGGTCTCCGGCGGGAAATCAGAAGAGCTTTTTTTCAGAAATATTGAAAACGGAAATGCTGTCTTTTTTTATACTGCCATAGAAATCTCCAAAACTTAAATTTTTAAGTTTAAAATTGTTATACTGTACAAAGTTACTTCCGTCATATCTCAGGATCCTTCCTTCCATAGACAGCCAGATAAAACCATATTTGTCCTTTACAATGTCTTTGATGCTGTTTTGAGGCAGACCATTGTCCATAGTATACCACTGGGTCGTATAGCTTTGGCCGTTGACACATAAAAAAATAGAAGTGAAATAAAGTAGAGATGCTTCATTCAGAGGGCCAGCATTATATTTAAGGCAAATATATTATACAAAATTAAATTTATTGTAAATATTTATCCACAATTATGTGAATTTTTTTCTACATAATTATTTATTAATACTGTATTAATTATAATAAATTTGAAAAACCAAACATTTGTTCCCTCATCAATGCCATGGTCATCAGGCATGCTAGAAACACAGTCTTTTTTGTTCGCAAAAAATATGATCTCCCTCTGTCCGGGGAGATCATTGTTTTATAATGAGAAAAGTTAATGTAACAGAGAAGTATTACAAGCTTATAGAAATTCTTTGGGAATTGATATATTATTCTTTTTCATGTATTCCAGGAGGCTTTGGTATTTATCTTCAAAACCGTCCGTTCCGCACTTATGGGAAATACTGCAGATATCGGATGGCCTGATATCTAAAATATCTGATATTTTAGTCAGTATTTCCAGATTGATCTTCACTTTGGAATTTTCAATATCGGAATAAGCCTTTTGGGAAATTCCCATTTCAAAGGCCATATACTCCTGCGTAAGGTCTTTACTCCTACGTATTTTCCTGATATTTTGCCCACATACTTTCATCGTTTCTGTTTTAGTAGTTTTCGGTATATTTTAGAAGATTATCTATTAGCCTTCAACAAAGTTAATAAATACCTTTGGCAAAACATTATACACGTTACATGATATTTACTTTTAACATATAAAAAGGTTAAAAATAAATCTTTTTCAGAGGAAATATCACTTCGGTAAACACTATTGGAATTTATGGAGACGCAAAAATTTAATTATGACAATACTATTGTCAGAGCATTCCTCTATGCGACTATCGCATTCGGACTTGTAGGATTTCTGCTTGGGCTTACAGCTGCATTGATGCTTTTTTATCCTGAATTACCTGAATTTTTATTCGGTACGGATGATACAACTATTAAAAGCCTGGCTTCGGGTAATATTCAGGGTCTGATCAATACACAGGGAGCTATGGGCTTCGGAAGAATCAGAATGCTTCATACCAGTGCTGTAATTTTTGCTTTCGTATGCAACTCCTTTTTCTGTGGTGCCTACTACAGTATGCAGAGACTTCTTAAAACCAGAATGTACAGTGATACCCTTTCCTGGATTCATTTCTGGTCATGGCAGCTGATGATTGTAAGTGTAGTGATTACATTCCTTATGGGAATCAATACTTCTAAAGAATATGCCGAGCATGAATGGCCCATTGACATCTTAATTGCATTTTCATGGATCATTTTCGGAATCAATATGTTCGGAACTATTGCTAAAAGAAGAGTGAGACATTTATATGTAGCAATATGGTTTTATATGGCAACCTGGATTGCTGTAGCCATGCTTCATATCTTCAATAACCTTGAAGTTCCGTTATCTTTCACAAGCTGGAAATCCTATTCTGTATATGCAGGAGTAAAAGATGCATTAGTACAATGGTGGTACGGGCATAATGCGGTAGCATTCGTATTAACCACTCCTGTATTGGGTCTGATGTATTACTTTATGCCAAAAGCAGCTCAGCGACCGGTATTCTCATACAAATTATCCATTATTCACTTCTGGTCGCTGATCTTTGTATACCTTTGGGCCGGGCCTCACCACCTGCAATATACAGCTTTGCCGGCATGGGCTCAAGCCGTAGGAACCGGGTTCTCTATCATGCTTATTGCACCATCATGGGGAGGAATGCTGAATGGTCTTCTTACTCTAAGAGGGGCATGGGACAAAGTAAGAGAAAATCCTATTCTGAAATTCTTTGTGGTTGCCGTTACCTGCTATGGTATGGCTACTTTCGAAGGACCTCTGTTAGCAACAAAATCATTAAATAAAATTGGCCACTATACCGACTGGGTAATCGGACACGTACACATTGGTGCCCTTGGGTGGAATGGTTTCATGGCATTCGGAATTGTTTATTACCTGATCCCGATTATGTGGAGAACAAAACTCTGGTCTGTAAAATTAGCGAACTGGCATTTCTGGCTGGGAACATTAGGAATTATTTTCTATGCCGTACCCATGTATATTTCAGGGTTCACACAGGGATTGATGTGGAAACAGTTCAACCCGGACGGAACGCTGTTATGGAAAAACTGGCTGGATACCGTAACCGCTGTTATTCCTTACTATAAAATGAGATTCTTAGGAGGACTGTTCTATATTTCAGGAGCTGTTCTGATGGTTGTTAATGTGATTAAAACGATTAAAGCTGGTTCATTCCAGAGGGAAGTTCCGGCGGAAGCACCTGCACTGGCTAATATCGGAAGTGCAAGAAAAGAAGGCGAGGGGGTACACCTTTGGCTGGAAAGAACGCCTACTCTCCTATCAATCTTAGCTTTCATTACGGTAGCTATTGGCGGGCTGGTGGAAATTGTTCCGACACTATCTCTTAAGCAAAGCGTTCCGACCATTACTGCAGTGAAGCCTTATACTCCACTGGAACTGGAAGGTAGAGATTTATATATCCGGGAAGGATGTAACGCCTGCCACTCCCAGATGATCAGACCATTCCGTGATGAAGTGGTAAGATTTGAAGGAAAAACGGACAATATTCCAAAGCAGGAGAATTCATATACGACAGGCCATTCTTATGGGGATCTAAAAGAACAGGACCGGATCTTCACAGAGAAGGAGGCAGAAACCCGGATTCATGGCACTTCAAACATATGTATAACCCAAGGATTACATCTGCCGGTTCTATCATGCCACGTTTCCCATGGCTGATCACCAATAAACTGGACAGAACCCAGATGGTCGATAAAATGAAGCTGATGAAAAATGCTTTCGACGTTCCTTATACAAAAGCTCAGATCGATTCTGCTAACCAATGGGCGGACAACCAGTCAAAAGCAATTGTACAGAGAATTTATTCTGAAGCTACCGATGTAAAAGATCAGATGACCAAAGAAAAAACAGCAAAAGGATCTGCCTATGTACCACTTGAGCAGAGAGAAATTGTAGCCATGATCGCATACCTGCAGAGATTAGGTACAGATATTAAAACAACACAGGTACAAACCGCAAGTGTAGAGTAACATTTAAAATTGTAATGCAATGAAAACGAGAACCCCAATTTCAGTATATATCGCAACAACGATAGGTTTAACGATCATGGCCTTTGAAATGTTCGCCGGAGATTCAGGATATTTTTCTTCTCCTTTTTTTGGGCACTGATATTAATCGCTATTATCCTTCTGCTGATCATGAACTCAATTGGAGATCTGGTGGAGAATGAAAGTTTCAACAGATTATCAGAAGAGGAGAAAAAGCAATACCTTGAAGAAAAAAGATTCCTTATTATCAGAAATTATGGAATTCTGCCTTCAAAAACAAACCGCTACGGAAGAAA
Organism: Chryseobacterium sp. 1B4; assembly: GCF_036631475.1. Lineage (NCBI taxonomy): Bacteria > Pseudomonadati > Bacteroidota > Flavobacteriia > Flavobacteriales > Weeksellaceae > Chryseobacterium > Chryseobacterium sp. 1B4. The sequence goes on along the minus strand of NZ_JAPNUF010000003.1, from coordinate 14,774 downwards.
AAGATATCCTTATCGACCATGGTTTTGACGGAATCACAGAGCTTGACAACTCTCTTCCGAAGTGGTGGATCGGTCTGTTCTGGTTCGGATGTATCTTCTGCGCTGTGTATCTGGTAGCTTTCTCTTTTACAGATTACGCCCACCCGGACGTAGAATACACCAAAGAAGCAAAAACCATGTTAGCTTCCATCGAAGAATATGAAAAGTGCCCCGCAGATCAATCTGGAATCTGCAAAATACAGTGCTGATAATATTGCGGAAGGACAGGAACTTTTCAAAACGAACTGTGTTACCTGCCACGGAGACGGAGGAAAAGGTGGTATTGGCCCCAACCTTACCGATACCCACTGGATTAATATTAAAGAAAAAGCTTATTTAAAAATGTTTTCTGGATGCTAGAAAACGGTTCTCCCAACAATCCTACCATGAGACCATTCATCAAGGAAGGAACCATTACCGGAAGAGATGCAGAAAAAATTGCCGCTTACATTTACCACATCAACCAGGAAACTGCTCCTATAACAACCGCACAAGGCGGAGCAGCGCCTCAGGGAGAAGAGGTAAAATGGGAAAACGGAAATGAATAAAAAAATTTATTATCTATCTTATAAACCATGCCACGCCCCCTTTACTACACTAACATTTGAATTTTCATTTTTGCTAACTAACCTTTTCAACATTAAAAAAATGATAAAAAGGGGGCGTTTTTTACAATAACAATTCTTGCCTTGGTTCGTCCTACTCAACTATTCACTTGACAACTACAAACTAAAAATTCCATAAAAAGACGGCCAAGGCAGGATTTTTGCATTCGCAAAGGGTACCACAACAAAGATCAAATAAAATAGTATTATTATCTTTGTTAGAAACCACATCGCATTTGAAACTGAAAATCAACACCACAAAACTCTTAAGGCGTATTGCAATAACCTTTATTTCAATATTGGTTCTTCTTACCCTGTTGATATTAAGCTTAAGACTTCCTGCCGTTCAAAATTTCATTAAAGACAAACTCATTGTTTACCTGGAGAAAAAATCAAAACTCCGGTAAGCCTTGAAAGAGTCTACATCGGGTTTCCCAACAGTCTTGTCATGGAAAATCTTTATCTCAAAGGACAGGATGTAGATACCCTTCTGGCAGTGAAAAAACTGGATGTAGGTTTGCACATGCTGAAACTTCTTAATTCTACGGCAGATATTACATCCGTCAATATGGAAGGAGCCCGCGCCAATGTGGTACGGAAACCGGACGGAAAATTCAATTTTGATTATATCATCGATGCTTTTGCCACCAGTGACAAGGAGGAAAGTCCTTCCAAACCTTTTATTATTTCCCTTGATAAAATCAATTTAAAGGATATTGGTGTTACCTTCAACGACCAGCAGTCGAAGAATGATATTAAGCTCTATTTTAAATCATTCGATACGAGGGTAAAAACTTTTGATCTTAACAAAAACAACTATGCCGTCAATGATATTAATCTTGACGGATTAAAATTAAAGCTAAAGCAGGACCTTGTAGAAGAAGTTGCCAAAAAGGTGGAGAAAAAGGTCGACTCCCTCAATGAAAAGAAGCCTATGAATATTGGACTGAGAGGTATTAAGCTTACCCATTTCGATATTGATTACGGTGATGAAAACACCAAAACATTTGCAAAAATCATCTTCAAAGAGCTGAGTACAAAGATCAATAAACTGGATCTGGAAAATAATGCTTTCAACGTAGCAAATGTATTTCTTTCCGGGGCAGATATTAATGCCAACCTTTATCTTCCGGCTAAGAATGCCAATCCGAAAAAAACAAATGAACCAGATGTTTCAAAAGTATCTGATAAAGCTATGAAGCTTCTTTTAGGAAAATTTGTTCTGAATGATGTAAAAGCAACTTATAATAATACTGCGATTGCTCCTACCAAGCAGGGAATGGACTTCAACCATCTTAATTTTTCAAAAATGAATGTTGAGGTGAGAAGCTTTAAAATGGAGAATAATACTTTTGCCGGAACAGTGAATTCTGCAGAGATCAAAGAAGGCAGAGGACTGGATATCCAGAAATTCAACACGGATTTTGTGTATGCTGAAAAAGAGGCCTACCTCAAAGATCTTTATCTGCAAACCCCGAAAACAATATTGCGTGATGAGGTTATTTTAAATTATAACTCTATTGATCAGCTGAGTTCAAACTTAGGCGCCGTGAAAATTTCGGCCAATATCAAAGATTCCAAAATCGGATTCTCAGATATTCTGAATATAGTTCCGTCTTTAAGAAATACAGTACCTTTTAATACATATCCGAATGCTATCCTTAATGTAAATGCTAATGTTAAAGGAAGCGTCAATGACCTTTTGATTCAGGATCTTAAGGTTTCCGGCCTGGATCAGCTGAGGGTAATGGCGTCCGGAAAAATCAGGAATGCGATGAATCCGAATCAGTTATATTATGACCTGAGAATCGGCGAATTTTCTTCCAGTGCCAAAACGATATTCAATCTTGTTCCTAAAAATACAATTCCGTCCAATATTTCGCTTCCTTCCCATTTCAGTATCAAAGGAAATGCAAAAGGGACAACGAAAGTAGTCAATACTGATCTTAACCTCTATTCTACACTCGGTAATGCAGCCATTATCGCGCAGGTAGATCTGAGGAGAAAGCATCATGAACTGTATAATGTAAAAGCCAATCTTCAGGGAATACAGGTAGGAAAAATTATTCAGAATAAAGACATAGGCCCTGTCACTGCACAAATTGCCGCGAAAGGAGAAAGCTTTGATTTTAAAAATGCCAATGCTGATGTAAAGGGATATGTTGCTTCTGCTGTGTACAAAGGATACCGTTATCAGAATATGAACCTTACCGGAAAGATCAATAAAGGAGTATATCACGTTCTTTTGGACTCAAAAGATCCCAATGCAAGTTTACAACTGACTGCTTCAGGAGTTTATGACGAAAAAAATCCAACGGTAAAAGTGAATGGAGAAGTTATTAAACTGGATGTTAATAAGCTGGGCTTCTATGAAAAGCCAATGATTATTGCCGGAAAAATTGATGGTGATTTCTCCAGTTTAGATCCGAATAACCTGAACGGATATCTCAATCTTAAAGATTTTGCTTTTTCAGATACCAAAGAAGTATATCCTGTACAGGAAGTTAATCTGAAGGCTTCCTCCACCCAGGATTCCACCCGGATTATTTTCAATTCCCAGATTGCCGACGCAGAACTGAAAGGAAAATATAAGCTCACTCAGATTTTTGGAGCTTTAACACAAACGGTAAATCAGTATTATCAGTTCCAGAAGCTGGATAAAAACCGGAAAATTGATCCGGGGCAGCACTTTACCTTTACAGCCAAAATCAAAAATGATGACCTGATCAGAAAATTTGTTCCGGATCTGAAAGATTTTGAAACCATAAATTTAGCAGGAAACTATGACGCCGATTCTCAGAAAATTGAAATTGACGGGCAGATCCCACGATTATTGTATGGTGAAAATTCTATTGAAAAAGGAACTTTAAAAGTTACAAATGAAAATCAGGCATTACAATATAATCTGAATGTTGCAGCTTTAAAAAGCTCAAGCTTTTCATTAAATAAAATCAGTATTGACGGAGATGTTGCAGATAACACAATCCGATACAATGTCACGACAAAAGATGAAAAGGATGCCACCCGGTTCCTGATTGCAGGAAACGCAAAATCCTTGAATGACATTACCGAAATTTCTCTTAATCCCAATGGTCTAAAGCTGAATTACACTGACTGGAATGTTGCAGAAAACAATAAAATTCAGATCAGCAGCAAAGGAATTCTGGCGGACAACTTTATTCTATCCAATGGAAGCAGTGAAATTGCTGTTCAGTCTGAAAGTGCCAGTCCTGCCAGTCCTTTAAATATTTCGTTGAAAGATTTTAAGATTGAAACCATTACGGAACTTATTAAAAAAGATACAGTTCTTGCAAGAGGGACTATCAACGGTACGGCACAGCTTCGGGATGTCACTAAAAATATGACTTTCACTTCCGACCTGAATATTTCAGATTTAATCGTCTATGGAAGCCCTGTCGGAAACCTTGCCGTAAAAGTGAACAATGCTTCACCGAATGTTTTAAATGCCGATATCGCTCTTTCCGGGAATAACAATGATGTAAAAATCCTGGGAGATTACAATACTTCATCCAGTACTTTTGACCTGAATATGGCGATTAACCAGCTTCAGATGAAGAGCATTCAGGGATTCTCTATGAATGCGATTACCAATACGGAAGGATATCTTTCAGGGAACTTAAAGATTACAGGAACTACTGCTCAGCCCAATATTTTAGGAAAAGTAAAGTTCAATGATGCAGGGCTGGAAATTGCCAAAACAGGAAGTGATTTCAGACATCTGAGCGATGAAATAGATTTTACCAGCCGTGGAATTGAGTTTGACAGATTCAAAATAAAAGATAAAGACGGTAACGCACTTGTCGTAGATGGGCAGGTTCTTACCCAGACATACAGAGATTTTGCATTTAACCTGAATGTGAATGCCAAAGACTTTAAAGTGGTTAATTCGGAAAAATCCAATGATGCAATCATGTATGGTATTCTTGCTATTGACGCCGGTCTTCATATCCGTGGTAACCTGGATCTTCCAAAAGTAGACGGAAAACTGAACGTGGCTGACAATACGGATTTCACTTTCGTTCTTCCTCAATCCAGCCCATCTTTACAGGAAAGAGACGGTATTGTAGAGTTTGTAGACCAGGATCAGGTTGTGTTGAATAAAACCATTAAAGCAGATACCCTTACTGCGCAGAGCCGCATCAAAGGGATGGATGTAAGTGTCAATATTGAAGTCAGCAAAGAAGCAAAACTCTCATTAATTATTGATAAAGCCAATGGTGATTTTGTACAGCTCCAGGGAGAGGCAGAATTAACCGGAGGAATAGACCCTTCAGGAAAAACCACATTGGTAGGAGTATATGAAGTGAACAAAGGAAGCTATGACCTCTCTGTAAGCTTCCTGAAACGTAAATTTGATATCCAGAAAGGAAGCACTATTACCTGGACAGGTGAACCTACCATGGCTCAAATGGATATTACAGCTGTGTACAAAACTGAAGCACCGCCTATTGATCTTGTAGAACAGCAGATCAGTGGAGAAAGTGCCTCTACAATCAATCAGTTTAAGCAAAGGGTTCCTTTCAATGCATTATTGAAAATGAAAGGTGAGCTTCTGAAACCCCATCTCACTTTTGATATTAATACGGATGAAAAAAATAATGCCGTATCCACGAATGTAAAAGATATTATTGACCAGAAACTCGCTCAGGTCAGAACCCAGGAATCAGAACTGAATAAGCAGGTATTTGCCTTATTGCTTCTGAACCGTTTCATAGGAGAGAATCCATTTGAAAGCGGAGCAGGAATGTCTGCAGAGACCATGGCAAGACAGAGTGTGAGTAAAATCCTTTCTCAGCAATTGAATAATCTTGCGGCAGGCCTGATTAAAGGGGTAGATCTTAATTTTGGTCTTGATTCTTCAGAAGATTATTCCAGCGGGGAGAAAAATACAAGAACCGATCTGAATGTGGATATCAGTAAAAAATTACTGAATGACCGACTGAAAGTAACGGTGGGAAGTAACTTCGGACTGGAAGGCCAGGCCCGGCAGAATGAAAACATGACGAATATTGCAGGTAATGTTTCTGTAGATTACAGTCTTTCCAAAGACGGAAGATATATGCTTCGTGCTTATCGCAAGGATGAATATCAGGTGGCTCTTCAGGGGCAGATCATAGAAACCGGAGTCGGATTCATTATTACATTGGATTATGACAAATTCCGGGAGATTTTCCAGAAATCCAAAGAAAAAAACCGAAAAAGAATCAAAATAACCAAGTGGTAGAATTTAAATAATGAGTAATAAGTTCCATATATATTGTAAGTACCTGTTGGTTTCCGGAATGGCATCAACGGTGATTTCGTGCAGCAATACCAGGTTTTTGAAAGAAGGCCAGATGCTCTACACAGGAGCTGAAGTAAAGATTGAAAACGATACGATTTCAAAAAGAAAAAAGAATTGCAGTCTGCACTGGAAGCCAATCTCACTCCCAAACCCAATTCTACATTTTTGGGAATGCGCCCAAAGCTGTATTTCTATAACATAGCCAAAGAGCCCAAAAAAGACAAAGGCTTTAATTACTGGCTTAAGTATAAAGTAGGCGAAAAACCAGTATTATTAGGGGATGTAGACAGAGAGTTCAATAAAGATATTATTGAAAATTATTCTGAAAACAAAGGGTATTTTAATGCTAGAGCTACTTATGATACCGTTTCAAAGAATAAAAAAGCCCAGGTTATTTATACGGTGAGACCTGGCTCAAGATACCTTATTGATGGAGTAAAGTTTCAGAAAGACTCTACACTGGTTAATCAGGAAATCCAGAGCTTTGCTGATAAAACCCTTCTCAAAAACGGCAGACCTTTTGACCTTGATGTCATTAAGGCGGAAAGAGAAAGAATTGACAACAGGTTAAAGGAAAGGGGTTTTATTATTTTCATCCGGATAATATTATCGTACAGGCAGACAGTACGGTAAGCAAAAATCATAAGGTTGAACTTAACGTAAAACTGAAAGACAATACTCCGGATTTGGCGACTCAGCAATTCAGTATTGACAAAGTGATTGTATTTCCCAACTACAACATTCAGGATGTAAAAGATGGAAAATACAGCATCCCGATGAATAAGGATTCTCTTTCAAAGTATGCTTTCGATGATATCTATGTTATCGATCCACAGCATAAATTCAAACCAAAGATTTTTGACAGGGCCCTATATTTCAAGCAGGAGATCTGTATAACCGTTCCAATCATAACCTGACTCTGAACCGGCTGATCAGTCTGGGGGTTTTTAAATTTGTAAAGAATGAATTCATCGTATCCGATTCTTTAAGCCATAAATTTGACGCCTATTATTTATTAACTCCGAGACAAATTCAGTCCCTTCGTCTGGAAGCATTAGGAAGAACCAATTCTGCCAACTATGCAGGAAGTGAGCTGAACCTGAACTGGACGCACCGAAACTTCTTCAGGGGCGCAGAACAATTCAAAGCTGCGATCTACGGCGCTTTTGATTTCCAGATGGGAGGAGCCCAGAATGCCAATAATATTTTCCGCGCAGGAACAAATGTACAGCTTTCAATTCCGAGAATTGTGGCACCTTTCCGTTTTCATTCTTCCAGTGAGTTTGTTCCCAGAACCAATATCACATTGGGATATGAATTCCAAAACAGAACACAGTATTACACGCTTAATAATTTCACCGGGTCATTCGGATATTTATGGAAAGAAAATGCAAGGAAGGAACATGACCTGAAAGTCATTGATATTACATTGGTTTCTCCTGCAAATGTTACAGAAGAATATCATATTAAGTCTGCCAGCAATCCTGCTATGCAGCGAGTTGTTGCAAAACAGCTTATTTTCGGTCCAACCTATTCTTACACCTATACCAATACCATGCTGCCTAAGACCAATACCATTTACTATAAAGGGATGCTTGATCTGGCAGGAAATATTACAGGGCTGGTTACGGGTGCTGATGTAAAAAAAGATAAGGAAAAGAAAATATTCGGAATTCCTTTCAGTCAGTATGTAAAAATTGAAAATGATTTCAGATTCTATCATAAGTTTAGTGAAAAATCTTCACTGGCAACGAGATTTATCGGAGGAATCGCCTATCCGTATGGAAACTCGGAGTTTATTCCTTTTTCCAAGCAGTTTTTTCAGGAGGAAGTAACAGTATCAGAGCATTCCGTGCAAGAACATTAGGACCGGGAAGTTTTGACCCGAGAACGATAGATCCTGGTACTTACTTTGACCAGTCCGGAGATATCAAACTGGAATTAAATGCAGAGTACCGTGCCAATCTTTATAAGTTCTTAAATGCTGCCGTTTTTGTAGATGCCGGAAACATCTGGCTTCTTCACGACGATGAAAACAGACCCGGGGCTAAGTTTTCAAAAGATTTTTTAAATGAAATTGCAGTGGGAGCCGGAGTAGGTCTGAGACTGGATTTTTCTATCCTGATCTTAAGACTGGATCTTGCCATGCCACTGAGAGTTCCTTACTATCAGAAAGGGGACAGATGGGCCTTCGATAAAATTAACTTCGGAGACTCAAGCTGGAGGAAAGATAATCTTGTTTTAAATATTGCCATCGGATATCCTTTTTAATATGATCAAAACTGCCAAATTTTTCTGGGAGGTTCTGAAAGACACATTTACAGAATGGAACAATTCTTCTGCGTCAAAAGATTCAGCAAGTCTTGCCTATTATGCTATCTTTTCAATACCCGGATTACTGATCATTATTATCTGGGTACTTGGAAATTTCTTTGGAGAGGAAGCGATCCGCGGACAGATCAGCACCCAGATCAGCGGTATTATGGGTCCGGATGTGGCAAAAAGTATCGAGGGGATGCTGGCAGGCGCTCTGATTGACAAAAAGAATATTTTTATGAAGGCTGTAGGAGTCGGATCATTGGTTTTTGGTTCTACAACGCTTTTTTTCCAGCTTCAGCATTCATTGAATACACTTTGGGAAGTAGAAGCTGCTCCCAAAAAAGCATTAGTAAAATTTTTACTGGACAGAGCCAATTCTTTAGGAATGATTCTTATTCTGGGATTCCTTTTAATGATCACTATGATTTTGTCTTCTCTGATCAGTCTGTTTAATACAATTATCACCCAATATTTTGGTTTTGAAACCTATATGCTGGTAGAACTTGTCAATTTTGCGGTGGGTTTTGGCTTGGTTATGCTCCTATTTGCTTTAATGTTTAAAGTGCTCCCTGATGTTTTGATCAGCTGGAAACCTGTATGGAAAGGAGCATTTCTGACAACCGTTTTATTTACCCTCGGAAAATTTTATTAAGCCTTTATTTTAACCAGGTAAAGCCTACCTCAGCCTTTGGTGCAGCCGGAACGGTTATTCTCATCATGATGTGGATCAACTATTCCTGTATGCTGATATTTTTCGGTGCTGAATTTACCAAGGTTTACACTTATAAAAAGGGATATAAAGTCACGCTTTCCAAGCATGCACGATGGACTCCGGCTAAGTTGTATGCGGATAGTTTGAAGCAGATGCATAGTGAGCCCGATGATAAGACATAAATGCGGGATGCGGGATTCTAGGTTCAGGATTTTGAGATGCGCGATCGAATTGCCAGCATAAAAACCGATTAATTGATATAAAAAAATCCTCCTGAAATTCAGGAGGATTTTATGTTTACATTCTGTTTACGGTTCCGATTCCCAGCAGTTCCAACGATTTTCTGATCGTTTTCGCTGTGATATCTGAAATATTCAAACGGAATTGTTTTATCTTCTCATCTTCCTGATTCAGAATCGGATTATTCTGATAGAAAGAGTTGTATGTTTTCACAAGGTCATAAACATAATTGGCAACCAATGCCGGGCTTAATGTTTCTGCTGACTTGGCTACAACAGTTTTAAAGTTTGCCAACTGCATAATCAATTCTTTTTCAGACTGATTTAATTCAATCTCAGCTGTTCCAGTCTGCAAAGTACCTGCTTTAGACAACAATGACTGAATACGTGCATAAGTATATTGAATAAACGGACCTGTATTCCCGTTGAAATCAATACTCTCTGCAGGATTGAAAAGCATTTTTTCTTAGGATCCACTTTCAGCATAAAATATTTCAATGCTCCCAGTCCTACTGTTTCATAAGAAGCTTCTTTCTCTTCTTCAGAAAGAGTCTCCAGTTTTCCTAATTCCTGAGCCTTAGATTTTGCGGTCTCATACATTTCCTGCATCAGATCATCAGCATCTACGACAGTCCCTTCACGGGATTTCATTTTACCTTCAGGCAATTCCACCATTCCGTAAGAAAGGTGATACAGCTGGTCTGCCCATTCATATCCTAACTTTTTCAGGATTTTAAATAAAACCTGGAAGTGATAATCCTGTTCATTTCCTACTGTATAGATCAGTTTCTGAATATTATTTTGCTTAAAACGCTCTACGGCTGTTCCAAGATCCTGCGTCATATAAACTGAAGTACCGTCTGAACGCAGCAATAGTTTCTGATCAAGACCCTCATCTGTAAGGTCACACCATACAGAACCATCTTCTTTTTGATACAGAACCCCTTTATCCAGCCCTTCCTGAATAAGATCTTTCCCTAAAATATAAGTATTGCTTTCATACTGAACCTGATCAAAGTCAACGCCTAATCTTTTGTACGTTTCATTGAATCCTTTATAAACCCATGAATTCATTTCTGCCCAAAGCGCTCTTACTTTCTCATCTCCGTTTTCCCAATCGAGAAGCATTTTCTGAGCTTCCTTCATTACCGGAGCCTCTTTTTTAGCCTGCTCCTCTCCTACACCCTGCTCTACTAGCTCTGCAATTTCTTTTTTATAGTTTTTGTCAAATTCTACGTAATAGTTTCCAACAAATTTATCTCCTTTGGTATTGGTTGTTTCAGGAGTTTCTCCGTTCCCGAATTTCTCCCATGCCAGCATGGATTTACAGATATGAATTCCTCTGTCATTAATAATCTGAGTTTTAATCACATCATATCCCGCTTCTTTTAAGATCTGAGCAACCGAGAATCCTAACAGGTTATTTCTGATGTGGCCCAAGTGTAATGGTTTGTTAGTATTCGGCGAAGAATATTCTACCATTACCGTAGAATTTTTCTTTTCTATTGTAGAGAAATTTTCACTTACAGACCTGAAGTTATCCACAAACAATTGGTTTTTCACCTTAACATTAAGAAATCCTTTTACGACATTGAAGCTTTCAAAAAGTTCTGTCTGCTCTGTCAAAGCCTCTCCTACTTCAACCCCGATGCTTTCAGGATTCTTTTTCAACTGTTTTACCAACGGAAAAGTGACAATCGTAAAATCGCCCTCAAACTCAGTTTTATTTTCCTGAACTTCCAGTTTGATGTCTTTTAACTGATATACATTTAAAATAACTTCCGAAAGTTTTTGCTCTATAATATCTTTAATATTCATGTGTTCATACTTATTTTTCATAGGCCACATGTAATAGCCCGCATTTCATTTCAAAATTTTGAAGTACAAATATACGGAAATAAAAAAACCGCCCGAAGGCGGTATAATATGAATGTTAATAAAATATGTGTTAATTCTTATCCCAGAAAAGCTTTGTTGTAGCCTTATCTCCACCAATTTTATCACCGGCAGCTTTTACATTAGCTCCGTTCAATACATATTCCTGATCAGAATAAGGCATTCTGTAAGGCACTGAAGATAAATTAGATTTCGGAGGATTCACAAGAACAGGGTAATCCAAACGTCTTGTAAAGTTCCAGCTAGCAAAACCTTTATTAAACATAGCAATCCAAGCTTGTACACCTATAGACTGCTTCCAGTTAGCCGGATTATAAGGATGTGCAAGCACATATGCATCTGCGATGGTACCACTTATTCCATTCTCCCTCATAGATTCTTTCACAGCAGCTGCATAAGCTCTGCAGCAGTTCCACCAGCTGAATATCCTCTTGCAGCAGCCTCTGCTTTTAAGAAGGCTACTTCCGCATAACTAAAAAGATTGGATGCTGCAGTAGCACTTCTGAAATAAGAGCTTAATTGAGAGAAATTAGTATATGGATCATTTAATTCTCCAAAAACTCCTCCTTTATATACTCCTCCTACTTTGGTAAACCACACATCCATTCTTGGATCGGAAAGAGCGTTCATAGTATTAATTGTTAATTCACTAGGTAAAAAATCATTTCTATTCGAGGCTACTAAATTATCAAATACCGGATTGGAAAAAGTATTTCCATCATATTTGAATTTGTAAGCATCGTCATCAGAAAGAAATAACACCACTGGCAATTGCAGATTCAACAGTAGTTTTTGACAATGCAGGATCAACATCTGCCAAATTCATCCCTAATCTTAATTTAATAGAGTTAGCAAATTTCTTCCATTTAGTCATATTACCTCCGTAAACCAGATCACTATAACCTGTAGCTGCAGGTTTTATAGTAGCAGTAACAGCATCGATTCTTTTGATCAAATCAAGATAAATAGTCTTAGCATCATCGTATTTAGGGGTTAGAATCTCATCCGGTTTGAAAGCTTCAGAATAAGGAACATCCCCATAAGTATCCACAATATTTTCCCAAATAAAAATTTCTTCAATTTCTAAGGTTGCCAACTTATTAGTGCGTATATCATCCGTTTCTACTTCATTCATCAAATTCACTTTTGCTTGTTTCAGATTGTTAATACTGTAAACATACATTCTGTTAAAATGATTACGAGGCTGATTACGGGTTACCAAATTATATTGGGTTTCGTCCGGGTACTGAGTTTCCGCCCATTGTTGTGTAAAGAATCTGTAATTATTAAAATTTACACTAGGGTTATCCATATAATAAGATGACTGGTATAATGCAGTAGCTAGTAAGTTATCAGATGGAAGAACCGACGGGTGTTTAGGGTCATCATTAAGAGAAGTTAAATCACTTTGACATGAACTTAAAGCTAATCCAATACATGCAGACACCAAACTTATTTTTATAATATTTTTCATTTTTAAAGTAATTTAGAATTTAAATGTAACGTTGATACCCAAATCTCTTGTTGTAGGCATTGAACCGATTGACCATCCGTAAGAGCTAACTCCTCCTCCTACCATCGCTTCCGGATCAGCATATGGCAAATTTTTATGAATAATCCATAGATTTCTACCTACAATCGAAATTTTAGCATCATAAATCTTTGTTCCTGCTAATAAGGATTTTGGAAGTGTATACCCAATACTTGCTTCCCTTAGCTTAATAAAAGATCCGTCATAAACAAATGCGCTTGCAGGCTGTGTTTTGTACCCGGTAGAACCACTATTATCAACAGGTGATATTGCAATATTATTTGGAGTACCATCAGGAAGAACACCTGGCAAAACAATAGGTTTGTCTCTGAAGTCTCCTTCAGCGGTCTCTTTATACAGACCGGATGATAATCCATAATACATATCTGTTGAGAATATATCCCCTCCTTTACGCATATCAATCAAGAAGCTTAAAGAAAATCCTTTATAGCTGAAGCTATTTCTAATCCCCCCAATCCAGTCGGAGTAGTATTACCTATTACCTGATTTGGGTTTTGCAAATATTTTCCTGTGCTAGGGTCAATAACTTTTTGTCCATTTAAATAAGTATAATCAGCACCGATCAATGTTCCCCAGGCTTCACCTACTCTGGCATTTAAAGACACTCCTCCCTGAAAACTATTCAGGAGATAATTATTAATTCCAGGATATAGTTCTACTACTTTATTCTGATTCTTAGACCAGTTCGCATCAATATTCCAAGTAAAATTATTTGTCTTTATTGGTACCAATCCTAACTGTACTTCTACTCCACTATTATCAATTCTACCGGCGTTGAATACTTTACCTGTATATCCTATAGCTGCAGACGTAGGAAGTGGATTAAGAATCTGAGGAGTAGTTCTTGTTTTATAATAGGCGAAATCAACTGTTATTCTATCTTTTAAGAAATGTGCTTCAGTCCCCACCTCAAATTCATTAGCCTTTTGAGGCTGCAGACCTGGAAAAGATTGATTTAAAATAGAGTTATAAATTCCTTGATTGGATAAAATTCCGGCGGATTTGTAATTATTATATAGTAGATAAGAATCAGCAGATCCTCCAACCTGAGCATAGTTGGCTCTGATTTTCCAAAAATTCATCCATGTTTTAGTATCTAGAATTTCAGACATAATCACTGCTCCTGTGATTGATGGATAATTAAAAACATTGTTACCTTTTAATAATGTTGATGTTTCCTCTACCCTAAATGTCGCATCTAAATAGAATTTTTTATAGAAATCAAATGATGCCGTTGCGTACCACGAATTAGTTTGTTTTGTGTATTCTATTTCATCCGGTGCTAGAGGTGCCTTTTTAGAGTTTGATAAAGCATAAATTCCAGGTACTATCAATCCTCCTTCTGTTGAGGCATAGATTGAATTATAATAATTTCTACGTATATTTCCTCCTACAACTCCCGAAAGGTTAATATTATCAGTAATATCGAATTTATAATTCACCATTAAATCATAATTGGTCTCTGTCTGCAGTATATCACGTCTTCCATATCCGGAACCAATTGAGTTATTTGACAGTCCAAAAGCCTGTGGCAAAGATCCAACAGCCAACCTTGTTTCAGCCATAAGATTTGACCTGTCATAAGAAACTTTTCCGGTAACAGAAATATTATCCAGCAGATCATATGTAACCTGACCATAAGTAAAATTTCTATATCTTTTGTCTGAAGAATAATTCTGATAAGCCTGGAAATATGGGTTATTCCAATATGCAGGTGCCCCATTTGCAGCAGACTTTCTGTTCCATGTAACATTACCATAATTATTGGATGCATTAGCTACATGCGGATCCACATTTGCAAAATATAAATTTTGCAAATCCTTAATATCGACATTGGTTTGCCACCATTGTCTGAAACCGGTAGCAATATTGTTTGAATACCCTGTAATACTCCTACCCTTCGTATCCTGTAATGTCATTGTAGAATAAAAAGAAGAATGCAATTTTGGAGTTAGATCATAATTAATTTTTAAGGAAAAATTATTTTTATTCAGGTGCGAGTTAGGCATTAATCCATCAGACATCATATTTTCATAAGTAAAACTGATGTTTTTCCCTTTTTGTCCTTTTTCTAACGTTACACTATTGATGTATGAGGCTGGATTTT
>NZ_JAPNUF010000002.1:0-157637 GCF_036631475.1 Chryseobacterium sp. 1B4 | reverse complement strand
ATCAACGCGTTATTCCAGAATGCATTACAGATCAGAAGAAACTCTTCTATCTCAGTATTTAACTCTGTATTTACAGGATTCCCTGTTGGTTTATTCATCGATGCTACAAAAGGTTCTCCAACAGATAACAATATTGTAGGTAATAAACTATTCTTTGAAAACAACGTATTGGCAGGAAATACAACTCCTTTAAAATTCGGACCATCTACATCTACTCCTACAACGTATACGTTGGCTGATCTTACAACATGGTTCAATGCTAAAGGAAACACAATCCTTGCTTCTACAGCTGATGTAAAACTTGCCGGCGCATGGGCTCCAGCAGGAACTACACCAAACTTTACTCCTACTGCAGGTTCTCCATTATTAACAGGAGGAGCCTTTACTAACCCTAAGTTAGCGACTTGGTTTACACAGGTAACTTATAAAGGAGCTGTAAAGGATGCTACAGATACATGGTATGCAGGCTGGACTAACTTCAACTTATAAAACAATATAGTAGTTAGATTAATTTCATTTAAATTTAAAAAGCCTTCGGAACATTTTCCGAAGGCTTTTTTCTTCATTATTCCCTGGTTTTACAAAAGTCTGCCGGTTTCAATATGAACATCTGTTCATATTGAAAAACTGAAAACAGCAATTTGAACAGTTGTTTTTACAGCAGATGACAAAGATTTTCACAGCCGTTTACAGATAAGTTCAGGCTAAAGCCAGAGGAATGAATTTGTTTTTACATAACGGGCTAAAAACCCGAATCAACTCGAAACCGAAATGCGTAATCTCGAAACCTGCCACAAAAAATGCCACCGGAAAGACTCCGATGGCATTCACAAAAAACAAGTGTATAAAAATATATATACTTCAATTAATTTCTCCAGAATAAATTCCCGCCGTTCATCAGGGCTTTTATTACGGACATTCTGGAAACGGCTTCCGCAGAACAGGAAGCATCCGTCAGAACGATCGCAGCGTCATCACCTGCTTTTGGCCATTGCTGATTTCCTTTTTCATCCAGAGGAAGAATACTTTGAGTTGCAAACTGCAAGGTTCTCGACAACGCGTATTCTGTGGCGTACCCATAGAGCTCAGCAATCAGATTCGCTTTCTGTAACATATTTCCGGATCCGAATGTACTCCAGTAATCCTGCACATTATCATTTCCGATCAGTACATTTACCCCGTATTTTTTAAGGTTGGAATTGGCATTACTTTTCCTTTAAAAGGTATGGAAGAAGCAATTCCTACTTTTGCTGCAGCCAGTTTTTCTGCAACCTGCTCCGTTTCTTTTGGTGAGAGATAAGCTAAAGCATGACTAACAAATGTTTTTCCCTGAAGTTCAGGATTTTCGATCGCTTTATCAATCAGGTAATTGATTGTTTTCATTCCGTACTCTCCCGTTTCATGCAGGTGAATATCAATTCCTTTATGATGGTCTAAAGCCAGCTGAACAGTAAAATCCATTACTTTTTCAATGCTTCCGTCAATACTTAAAGGATCCAGCCCTCCAATAAATTTCACATTTTTCAGTTGTGCGGCTTCTTTCATCAAAGGTGCAGATTCTGTATGGTAAACACCATGCTGCGGGAAGGCAACCAGCTCCGCTTTGAAGGATTCTTTTTTATTTTCAAGCGCCTGCTCAAGGTGTTCCAGAGATTTCAACCCTGAAGTAGGATCAATATTGAAATGAGTTCTCACAAAATGAGTTCCGTAATGCTGCAACAGGCTGATCAGCTGTTCTGCTCTGCTTACAGAAGTTTTCAACAGCTCAGGAATGATCTGCTGCTCATAAGCGATCATATCTTTTACAGTCTTTCTTTTCGGAGAAAGGGCCTGCCACGGAAGCCCATATAATGTCTTGTCAAGATGGATGTGCATATCCCTGAAAGCAGGAAGCATCAGATATCCTTTAGCATCTATAGCTTCAGAAGCGTGGTCATTGGCTTGCACTGTTTTTATTTTTCCGTCCTCAATTTCAATACTGAAAAGGCCGGTCTTTGTTCCTATAACCTCTTCATTTTCGTATTCAAAACCTGTTTCAAGGCGGACATTTTTCAGGGTATATTTTCCTTTTGCAGTTAATTGATAGGGAAATTGCATGATTTAAATTTTAACAATACAAAATTAACCTGGCTTAAGGATAAAACCGGTGTATCAATTATGTCTTGTTTTGTACAGATTATTCTTTGAACTGGGAAGGTGTCATTCCCGTTTGTGCTTTAAAGAATTTGGAAAAGCTGGCATGATCATAGAAACCCAGGTCATATACAATATCCTTTACGGACATTTCAGAAACTTTTAAGAGTCTTTTTGCTTCCAGTAAAATACGGTTCTGAATGAGGGAAGAAGCCGAAACATTGAGACTTTTCTTGCAGACAATATTCAGATAATTGGCAGAGATATTCAGTTTTTCAGCGTAAAAAGAAACTGATCTTTCCGTTTTAAAATGTTCGTCAATAAGATGCAGAAACTTTGAAATAATAGGGTTTGAGTTGTAGACTTCAAAATCCTTAAAAACCCCTTCCACAGATTTGCTCACCAAAAGGCCAATCAATTCGCTTCTTTTTTGAATAAGTTCCCAGAATATTTTCTCTTCGCCCAGTTCTTTCCGGATTTCTTTGAATTCATACAGAAACATGTCAAACACTTCTTTGGAAAGATTGATCACCGGATGATTCTGGTAATAAGAAGCTGAGAACCTTAACGACGGCAGAAAACTTTCAAACCAATCTCTACTGATCATCAGCTGGTATCCTATGGTTTCTTTTTCAATGACCCACTGATGCACCTGATCAGGAAAAACAAGATGAATCTGATAGTCTTTTACCTGATATTCTGTAAAATCTATGGTATGTGAGCCTACTCCGTGCTCAAAAAGATTAATGATAAAAAAGTCATGCTTGTGGGGTTCATCAATAGAACGCGCTCCGTAAAGTTCATTAAACAGCAGATTACAGCCCTTCAGCTGATTCTCGCTGAATTCCTGAATTCCTAAAACCGGAAAATGATCTGTATGGTAACCCACTCTGCCTGATTTTCTCCTAAAATTACTAAAAATTGTGAGAGAAAACTAAAAATAACCACAAAAGGATAAAAGCATTACCTTCACTCTTACTTCAGTCTCAGTCCGCATTCACTTCTATACCTTTTGTGGTCAAAAAACACAACTAGATTATATTTATATCTTTATTTAATCAACTCTTATTTGAATTAAAAAACAACGTTTCCATCATGTACCAATGATTCCACCTCTGAAATTCTTGATACCGCTTCTGCTGAACAGCTGGCATTGATCAGTACAAAATCTGCCTTATCTCCGGCTTTAGGCCACTGTTGGTGTCCTTTGTCATCCAGCGGAAGGATATTTCCTGTGGCCAGCTTTAAGCTTCTTGATAGTAAGAATTCTGTTGAATATCCATACAATTGAGCCATTAAATTAGCTTTCTGAAGTACACTTCCTGTACCGAAAGTATTCCAGTGATCCACAATGCTGTCATTCCCTGTAAGAACTGTGACATTATGTTTGTAAAGCGTTGGTATTGGCATGACCAGTCTTCCGAAAGGGATTGTAGAAACAATTCGATTTGAGCTTCAGATAATTTTTCAGCAATTTCTTCCTGTTTTACGGCTTCTAATTTCCCAAGAACAAAACAGTGGCTCAAATAGGTTTTTCCTTTCAGAGAAGGGTTTTCATTTACTTTTTAATCAGATATTCTACTGTTCTCAATCCGGAATCTCCGGTTTCATGCAGGTGGATATCAATCCCTTTTTTATGGTCTGTAGCAAGCTGGACGGTAAAATCCAGTACTTTTTCAATATCTCCATCGATGTTGAACGGATCTACTCCACCGATAAAATCGATGTCCATTTTTGCCGCTTCTTTCAGATAAGGCACTGAATCCGTATAAAACACACCGTGCTGTGGAAAAGCCACCAACTCGGCTCCAAAACCTTTCTTTTTATTTTCTAAAGCCTTCTGCAGATTTTTTAATGACTGAAGCTTGGAAGTAGGCTCAATATTTACATGGCTTCTTGCGAAGGAAGTTCCTTTTGACTGTAACAATTCAATTAGCTTTTCAGCCTTAAAGGTTGAATTCTTAAGCATCTCCGGAAGCATTTTCTGCTCCAGTTCGATCATTCCCTTGACTCCTCCGTTCCTTTTTCTAACAGCCTGCCACCGGTCTCCATAAAAAGTTTTGTCAAGATGAATATGCATATCCCTGAAAGCAGGAAGCATTAACAATCCTTTTGCATCTATGGCTTTGGCATTGGGCTGATTCGGTGAAATCTTTGTGATTTTTCCGTTTTCAATTTCTACACAGAACAGATCTGTTTTGTAGAAGCCACTTCCCCATCCTGATATTCAAAACCTGTTTCCAGACGAACATTTTTAAGGCTCATTTTTCCTTTTGCTGAAATACTGTTTTCATCAAAAAAGGGGATGCGGTCATGATAGTAGGCATTAAAGTTAATCCCGCTACAGCCAATGCTGAATTCCGGATAAAGTCTTTACGGGAGATGGTAGGGTCTGAGGTCTTCATTTCCAATCTGTTTATGGCAAAATTAAAAAGAAGCGTCCTGAACAAAGTGTATGGTTTATTACAAAATCTGTATGATTTATGCTTTGTGGCAATTACTTTCTAAATGCTAAGTTTATCTTTTCTGTATCACGATCAAAAGATTTTACGGTAATTCTCATCCGCAGGAATCCAGATTACTGTCTACGTTGCAGAGACTCCTACGGAGTGATAAACTATCCGCATATTTTGTAATAAAATCACTTAAGATTTACGGAAAGTATTACCATAACGCTTGTCATTCCGCAGGAATCCAGGTTACTGTTTACGTTGCAGAGACTTACGGAGTGACGAACTATGCACATATTTTGTAATAAAATCACTTAAGATTTACGGAAAGTATTACCATAACGCTTGTCATTCCGCAGGAATCCAGGTTACTGTTTACGTTGCAGAGACTTCTACGGAGTGACAAACTATGCGCCTACTTTGTAATAAAATCACTTAAGATTTACGGAAAGTATTACCGGCCCCCTTGCCATTCCGCAGGAATACAAATGATCTTGTTTTACGTTGCAGAGACTCCTACGGAGTGATAAACTATGCGCCTACTTTGTAATAAAATCACTTAAGATTTACGGAAAGTATTACCGGCACCCTTGCCATTCCGCAGGAATCCAGGTTACTGTTTACGTTGCAGAGACTCCTACGGAGTGACGAACTATGTGTATATTTTCATTTTTATTTACCCATAAGCACCTGAATTTTTTTACAAAAAAAACCGGATTTTAGATCCGGTTTTGTTTATATTTATTTATTTGAATATTCAAATTTTCTTACTGCTTCTAAGGTCATATCAATTTCTTTATCCTTGATGGCATCACTGATAAAATACGTTTCGTATCCACTTGGTGGTAAATACACCCCATTCTGCAGCATCTGGTGGAAGAAATTATTAAACAATGAATGGTTAGCTTCCTGAGCCTCATCAAAATTAGAAACTCTGTTGATATGGAAGAATACAGACATCATAGAACCTTTTCTGTTGATTTTATGGGCAATTCCTTTTTCATTCAGAATTTTTCCGATCTCGAAATCCAATGTTTCTGTTGTTGTATGTAATCTGTTGAAAAATTCAGGATCGTTTTTAATAAGCTGAAGTGTTTTTAATCCTGCTCTCATGGCCAAAGGATTTCCACTTAACGTCCCAGCCTGGTAAACTCCTCCTTTTGGTGCAAGGTGGTCCATAATTTCATTTCTTCCGGCGAAAGCTCCTACCGGAAGTCCTCCTCCGATTACTTTTCCGTAAGTCACTAAATCTGCTTTTACGTTGAAAAGCTCCTGAGCTCCTCCGAATGCTAATCTGAAACCGGTCATTACCTCATCAAAGATCAATAAGGCTCCGTTTTCATCACAGATTTTTCTAAGGTTTTGTAAGAAGTCATTTTCAGGCAGGACGCATCCCATATTTCCGGCAACCGGCTCTATAATTACCGCTGCAATTTCTCCCTGATTGTGACGGAATAAATCCTCGACCTGTTCAAAATCATTGTAACGTGCCAGTAATGTATCTTTGGCGGTTCCGGCTGTTACTCCCGGAGAATTTGGATTTCCGAATGTAGCGGCACCACTTCCGGCTTTAATCAGGAATGAATCTGAATGTCCGTGATAACAGCCTTCAAATTTTACAATTTTATCTCTTCCTGTATATCCTCTTGCCAGCCTGATGGCACTCATACACGCTTCCGTTCCCGAAGAAACCATTCTGATCTGGTCAATATTAGGAACATTTTCGATGATAAATTTTGCAATTTCTGTTTCCAGTTCGGTAGGAGCACCAAAAGAGAACCCTTTCTCTGCCTGTATCTTCAGTTCTTCCAGTACTTCAGGATGTGTATGTCCTAAAATGGCCGGGCCCCATGAGTTGATATAATCGATGTAAGTATTGTCATCTGCATCAGTAAGGTAAGCACCTTTTGCCGATTTCATGAAAACGGGCACTCCTCCTACGGATTTGAATGCTCTTACCGGAGAGTTTACCCTCCCGGAATGTATTTGTAGGCTTCATCAAACAAAGCCGAACTTCTTTGATACTTCATATATATTTAGTTGGTGTTGACAGCTGCGGGTTGGCATATACTGTCAACGGTAGTCTCTCAACAAAGAATTAAATTAGTTTCGTGGTTTTTTATCTATTAAATAAATCAGCTGTCCTGCAGATGGCTGCTGTCCTTCATCCATTCTGTTTTTAGCATATAATTTATTTAATTTGATTCCGAATTTCTGGGCGATATCATGCATATCTTCTCCGTATTCGGCTTTATAGGTAGCTGTATTTCCTGTAGAATTTTTAGATTCAAGGAAAACGATGTCATTTTTCTTTAAAGTTTCACTTTCCAGTTCATTCCACTTCATCAGCCTGCTTTCGCTGACTTTGAATTTATTGGCAATGAATTTTACATCGGTATCTTCAGGAATAATGATATATTTCAGGCCGTCATTCGGATGGCTTTTGATAAGAATGGAATTAAGGATTTCAGCTTTCGTTTTGATTCTTTCCACTCTTTTTTGCTGCTGCGCATACGAAGTCTGTTTGTAAGGGACTTCTACAGTAACCGGTTCTTTAGCTTTTTTAACTGCTTTTGAAGGGTCCAGTTGTGCCATGAACGTTCTGTCATCCTTCAGATCCGGATACATTTTAAGAACGGCGTACAATACTTCATTGGAATTTGTATTGTCATATTCGTATAGTCTGTACTTTTCAATTTTAGTGATAAGAATTGAAGCATAACGGGGATTGGTAGCATAGCCTGCTTTTTTCAAACCATAAGCCCATGCTCTGTAATCTTTCATATCCAGCTTGAAAAGGTTTGCGTAGTATTTTCTGGTGGATAAAAATATGGAATGGTCTTCATAAGACTGTCTTGGATCTTCATACACACGGAAGCATTCGTTAGGTGCATCATCGGTATGTTTCATCGTTTTACCGGTCCAGTCTTTTACATTTTATACCGAAGTGGTTTTTACCTTCCAGTGCCAGTCTGCTCTGCTCCGCCCCCGGTTTCCAGTAATCCCTGGGCAAGGGTAATAGAAGCCGGAATTTTATATTTTTCCATTTCTTCTACGGCATATTTAGCAAACTTCTGAATATACTGATCTTCGGTTGCCCAAGTCTGGGCTGAAAATTTTGATAAAACTAAAAGGCTTATGGATAGGAAAAGTCTTTTCATGTTTTTCAATTTTACTTATATAATTAAATTTCTATTCTGTTTTTCCAACAGCAGATTTGCTCCTTCAATTCCCTGTAATCCACCAGTGTGAAAACACAAAATCTTACTGTTTTCAGGAAAATATCCTTCTTCAATCAAATCAAAAATCTTCTCCAGCATCTTTCCTGTATAAACCGGTTCCAAAGGAATACCGTACCTCTCTTTAAAATCATTGATAAAACGGACGTTTCCGTCATTTATTTTACCATAACCTCCAAAACATGAATCTATTAGATTAAAATTCTGTTTCAAAGTTAATTCAAAAATTTTATTTTCGAGTGAAGCATCGTCAACGGCTTTAAATCCTATAACTTTCTGATTCTCTTCACAAAATTTTGAAATACCTGCAACGGTACCGCCGGTTCCAACTGCGGTGCAAAGATAGTCAAAATCTTTTGTTTGTTCATTGAGCATCATTCTCACCCCTTCTACGGCCTCTTCATTGGTTCCTCCTTCAGGAATGATTAATGCTTCCGGGAACTCCTGCTGAAGGAATTCTGTCAGTTTTTCTTTGTGGCGGTATTCTTCCCGGGTGACAAATTTCAGGTTCATTCCGTTTCTCTTTGCGAAAAGTAAGGTTGGATTATCCCGCCATTTATGCTGCAATTCTTTCCTCTGATAATTCCCAATGTTGGAATACCTGCCAGGTTCCCTACGGCTGAAACCGCTGCAATATGATTGGAAAAGGCGCCTCCGAAAGTAATAATATAAGAGTTTCCCTGATTTTTTTCAAGATAGTTATTGACATTGTGAAACAGCTTCCAGTATTTGTTGCCTGAAATCAGCGGATGAATCTGATCTTCCCTTTTAATGAAAAGCCTAATATTTTTCTGAATGGGAATTTCCTGGATAGGAACAGGTTTTGTGGGAGGTTTTAATAGCATTTCAGTTTTACAACTAAAGGTTTATTCTTTACAAAAGTAGGAAAAGATTTAGTGTTGTGGCAATTTGTTGTTTTTATAGATTCTTTTACCACAGATAATATGGATTTTCACAGATGATTGTGTTAAGAATGTGCGAATTTTGTATAATAAGATAAGGATTATAATTTAAGTTTCGGCTAAAGCCGGATGAATTCGGATTTTTGATAAACGGGCTAAAGCCCGTTCCTATTGAATTATAGATAATATTGAAGCCAGAATCCACAACCCGGAACCCGAATCTCGTAACCGGAACTCCGACGCATCATGCACTTATTCTAAAGATATTTTCTGAAGCTCCAGAATTTTCTTTTTCTGAGATAATTCAGGTTGTTTTCATTGGCATATGCTTCCCTTTCAAAGGAAATTCTTCTGTAGGCCAGATAACCGTCCTTAAGTCTGAAGAACCAATAATAGTACTCAATACCATAGAAGATATAAAAAAAATGATGAGCATTTCCAATTGTTGACGCAGATGGATTTTTTCGTGATTGATCAATACATTATTTTCCTTATCTTCGGGTTTCCTAATGAAGATAAAGGAAAGAGAGCGATGCCATTAATTTTTAATTTTTTTAAAGGCTTTTGGCATACAATTATCATAGTAACAAATATAAAAAGTTTTTTGACTAGCATTTAACTTATGGCCCATTATGACATCAAAGAAGGTGAAGACTTCTACTATAATGAACAGGGGTACAAGGTTTTTACAGAAAAATTCCATCTGAAAAGAGGCTATTGCTGTAAAAGCGGCTGCAGACACTGTCCTTACGGGTACGATAAAAAGACTGATACATTCATTAAAAGTGATAAAAAAATAAATAAAATGAAAAAATATATTTTTATTTTGTTGGCATCTGCTACTTTAGGCTTAACTTCTTGTAGCCCTTTTCAGGTACGTTCCGATTATGCTGAAACCGCCAATTTCAATTCTTACAAAACCTATAAAATAAGAATTGATGATCTAAAACTGAATGATATTGATAAAGACAGAGTATTGAATGAACTGTCCAGACAGCTTCAGAGCAAAGGACTTCAGTCCGAGAAAATCCTGATCTGATTATCAATGTAAAAGCGAATCATAAAAAGATTACTGATATCAACTCGTCTTCTCCTTACGGAATGTGGGGATGGGGCGGACCATTCGGATGGGGTGTTGGCATGAACAGAACATGGACAACAAATTATAATGAAGGAGCATTAATTGTTGATCTTATTGATGCAAAAACCAATAAATTAGTTTGGCAGGGTATCGGAAGCGGAATTTCTGTAGATTCTCCGAAAGCAAAACAAAGACAGATTCCTGAGATTATGGCTGAGATTATGAAGAATTATCCGCCACAAAGAAAATAAAATGTAAGTCATCCATTATATAAGCCGGTACTTTTGTACTGGCTTTTTTGTGTTTTATTAGCTGGAATTTCCTGATGGGAATAGTCTTTAATTATAATGGCAGATTTTTTACCGCAGATTATACGGAATTGCACGGATAATTGTTAAAAATTACCTTATTATTTAAGTTTTGGCTAAAGCCAAAAGGAAAACATTTTATTTTTAAACCGGGCTTTAGCCCGGTTCTATTGAATATCCAATATTGAGGATAAACCATAGAAAAGTATCTGCTTATGGGTAATTATTTTGTTTATCCCGCAGATAGCACAGATTTGCACGGATAATCGTTAAAAATTACCTTATTATTTAAGTTTTGGCTTAAGCCAAAGGAAAACATTTTATTTTTAAACCGGGCTAAAGCCCGGTTCTATTGAATATCCAATATTGAGGATAAATCATAGAAAAGTATCTGCTTATGGGTAATTATTTTGTTTATCCCGCAGATAGCACAGATTTACACAGATGATTGTTGAAAATTACCTTGTTATTTAAGTTTTGGCTTAAGCCAAAGGGAAACGTTTTATTTTTAAACCGGGCTAAAGCCCGGTTCTATTGAATATCCAATATTGAGGATAAACCATAGAAAATTATCTGCTTATGGGTAATTATTTTGTTTATCCCGCAGATAGCACAGATTTGCACAGATGATTGTTGAAAATTACCTTGTTATTTAAGTTTTGGCTTAAGCCAAAGGAAAACGTTTTATTTTTAAACCGGGCTAAAGCCCGGTTCTATTGAATATCCAATATTGAGGATAAACCATAGAAAAGTATCTGCTTATGGGTAATTATTTTGTTTATCCCGCAGATAGCACAGATTTGCACAGATGATTGTTGAAAATTACCTTGTTATTTAAGTTTTGGCTTAAGCCAAAGGGAAACGTTTTATTTTTAAACCGGGCTAAAGCCCGGTTCTATTGAATATTGGAATTCATAACCAGAACCAATCCAGAAAGGAAATCTCTAATCTTAAAAACTGAGGTACAACCTTGAAAATCAATATTTATAACTTCTTCCATGCAATACATTTAAAATTAACGATTTTGTAATTTTTTAATTCACAAAAATGTGGTATTCTTGCTGAAACTTATATTAATTAATATGAAAAAAATTATTTTATTTTCTTTATTTGCAGGACTTGCCCATGCACAGGCTCCTGCAGGTTATTACAATTCTGCCAACGGACTGAGTGGTGCAGCACTGAAAACTGAATTAAGCAACATTATCACTAACGGACATGTTGATAAAGGCTACAATGGGCTTTGGACAGGATATAAAACTACTGATATCGATAAGGACTACGAAAATGACGGAACAATCCTGGACATTTATTCTGAAAAACCTGTAGGTGCTGATCCTTATAATTATACTGCGGGATCTGATCAGTGTGGTACCTATTCTACTGAAGGGAATTGCTACAACAGGGAGCACATTGTTCCTCAAAGTCTTTTCAATCAGGCTTCTCCAATGGTTGCCGATATTCACTTTATCAGAGCTACAGACGGGAAAGTAAACGGAATGAGAAGTAATTATCCTTTCGGAAAGGTAGGAAGTGCTTCTTTTACTTCACAGAATGGTTCAAAACTTGGAACATCTGCTTCTTCAGGGTATTCGGGAACGGTATTTGAGCCGATTGATGAGTTTAAAGGAGATGTGGCACGTATGATCTTCTATTTTGTAACCCGTTATCAGAGCAAACTTTCTACTTTTTCATCAGGAAATATGCTAGGAAGCTCCGCATTCCCGGGATTACAGACATGGGAACTAAATGTTTTGCTGGCATGGCATAATCAGGATCCGGTTTCCCAGGCTGAGATCAAAAGGAATAATGCATCTTATACTTTCCAGGGAAACAGAAACCCATTTATTGATAATCCTAGTTATGTTAATCTTATCTGGGGATCTCAGCAGCCGTCAGGTGATACACAGGCACCTACAGCAGCAACAGGTCTGAATGTCTCAGGAAAAACTTCAAGCAGCATTTCTCTGGCATGGAATGCGTCTACCGATAATGTAGGAGTAACAGGATACAATGTTTACATGAACGGAATTCTGCAAACGACTACAAGTTCCACTTCAACAACCATTTCAGGGCTTACACCTTCCACTACTTACAGCTTTTATGTTGTAGCAAAGGATGCAGCAGGAAATTCATCATCAAACAGTTCTACGGTTTCCGGTACAACCAATGCAGGAAGCACTACTCCGACCAGCTGTGCTAATGAAACTTTTGAAACGATTCCGGCAGCCAGCTCTACTTATTCTACCAGAACATGGAGCAATGGAGGTATCTCATGGACTGCAACGGATTCAAGAACGGATCAGACTCTTAACAATAAAGCAATTACAGTAAGAAACGGTTCGTTAACTTCCGGCAGCTCTGCGAATGGTATTGGCTCTCTAACAGTGACTACACAGCTGAAGTTTACCGGAACTAACGGTACTTTTGACGTAAAAGTAAACGGAACAACCGTGGGAACTATTCCTTACAGTACTTCCGCTGTCACTACAACCATCAGTAATATCAACATTTCCGGAAATGTAGTGGTAAGTCTGGTTAACAATTCAACAAGTAACAGAGTAGCTATTGATGATCTTTCATGGACATGCTATTCCGGGTCTAGTGCAAGAATGGTTCAAAATACAGCTGCAGAAACCACTTCCGACAGTTTTAAAATTTCTCCGAACCCGGTTACCAACCAGGAGATTTTTGTAAAAGGAGATCTTCAGAAGGTAAAGAAAGCTGAAATTTACAATCTTCAGGGGAAAGTTCTTCAGACAATTGATCAGCCTTTCAGAAATGGAAATTCTATTAAAACCAGAAATCTTGGTCAGGGAATTTATATTTTAAAGCTTGATCAGGTGACAATGCAGTTCCTTGTAAAATAATTGAAATACTGATTTCATTAAAAATGCCGGTCTTTTTCAGACCGGCATTTTTAATTTTTAAAACTCCTGCAGATTTTGTGAATTAAAATTTTTAATGCAGAGATTTAGTTTTCAATATTTTACTTTAAAAACAGGATCAGCAAGCTGATCTGATTAAACGAATATTATAAAGAGATTTTATCAAGATATGGATATCCGGATCCTTTCAGAAGGTCTTTCCATTCTTTATTTCTGAATACAAAGAGATTACAGCGGTATTCGTCCGGCCTGTTGTCTACTGTTGTTTCGCAGTAATAGTAAAGCATATCTTTGTCTCTCCAGATGGCTATCTCCTGTCTGAGCTTATTATGAGTCTGGATGATCTCATTATCTTTTACTTCAGATTCAAAACCTTCGTGTATAGAATCAAAGCTGGGTTTATGTAATGTTTTGTTTAAGTTTTCCAGGAGTGCCGTTTTTCCTGCTCAGTATAGATATCCAGCTGGTACATTCCTAATTCATCTTCTTTTTCATTGGCAAGCGGGCCTATTTCCTGATCTACTTTTCCGAAATGTAAAATTACTTTATTTGTATTTTTATTGTTCCTGCCTTCCAGATCTATCCCGTTGAAATGTAATAATTCTTTTGATGAAAAAGCCAGTCTTTCATTTCCGATAAGGGTAACTTCATTGGTTCGTACAGCTTCTTTCTCTGTTGCACTGGCAGATTTCAAAATATCGTTGATATTTTGTCCAGCTTTCAGTTTGGCAAGATTGAATGGTTCGGTCTGGGTGCTTCCCTCTGTTTCAACCAAAGACTCACTTTCTTTATTTTTCTGCTGGCCGCATGATACAAGACTCAGGCAGATTGCTGGTATTAATACATATTTCAGATTTTTCATAATGTTAGTGTTAGTGTCCGGTTATCAATAATAAAACAGAAAAAACAGAATTCAAGTATCCGGAAAACGTTTTTTATTCATTTTTAACTTCAAATTCCTATTTGTTAGCATGAATATAAAAGGCTTATATTATTTCAAATTCTTCCTTTCCTTCAGGTATATAAAATGAAATATCAAGCATCAGTTCTTCTTCTGTTTCAGGATTTTCCAGATATAAAGCAGACTCCCCGTTTACTTTTTTTAAAAAGGCAACTCTATTCTCTGCACATACAAACATAACGGCATCTTTGGAAACAGGCTGTATTTTAAATCCGGACTTGAAATCTTTTACAAGATCAGTAAAGCGCTCTTCCGATTCTGCTTTTGACAGATACATAGAAGCAGCCATATTTTCTTCTCTTCTGGAAATTGATTTCTTATAATCTTCAAATTTATTTTCCTTATTAATCTTGATATATGATCATAAGCCTGCTCCAGTTTTTTTCTGCTGTCTTTAATGTCCTGCAGATTTCTCCCGTTCTGCCATGCTGAAAGCTGATAAGGAACTTCTGCTTTAAAGGAGCCAACATGTTTGATAACCTGTTTCTTTTTGTCTTCAATAGCCTCTGAATGATAGTCTCCAAACTGTTTATCAAAAACAAAATCATTAGCCACATCAAAAAGTTTGACATTAAATTTCAGTTCTGATTTAGGATGCAGCTGTACATCGCCAACATTAGGTAAAATGGTTGCTGATATCGTTTGAACACCACTTTTCAATATGGCAAAATTGATCGGAATATTGGTGGCAACCTGTCCCTCAACATTCATATGAATCACAGGATAATCATTAATCCTTATTTCGAACAGACAGGCTGATGCACTGAAATCGATCATATAATAGGGTTGTTGTATCATAATTTTAGTTTTTAATGATTTTAGACCAGTCTGTAAACATTTTACTGATGGTATTGGTATTGATGATGCTAAAACAGAACATTCCAAGGAAAATAGAGCACCAGCACCACGCAAGTTTAACTCCGTTTTTATCTGTTATGAAAAAGAATGAGCATGGTAACCGTTCCAAAAAAGAAGGTGAAAAGCAAGGTATAGAGTATTGCCTGAATGATATACATATTGAATTTCAGTTTCCTGAACATCCATCCTATGATACTCACCACCATAATCAGTCCTATAGGAAGAAGCATCGCCCCGAACAAAACAATTTCGGGTTTTTCCATCAGTATATTTTCATATCCGAAAAATGTATTAAAACTGAACTCCTTCATAATGTTTTTCCTGATTTGAAATGTCTAATAGGGTTTTGTCTTTATAGCCCAGCATTTTTGCCAATATAACATTGGGAAATTCATGAATTCCTATATTGTAAAGGTTTACACTGTCATTAAAAAATTCTCTTCTGTCTGCTATTTTATCTTCCAGTCCGGAAACTCTTTTCTGCAGTTCCAGAAAGTTATTGTTTGACAGCAGGCTGGGATAGTTTTCTGAAACAGCAAAAATGATGAAAGAGCTTTTGATGTCTCATTGGCAAGCTCTGTTTTTCTGTCGGAATCATTGGTGGTGTTATAGGAAGTTCTAAGTTCTGTCAGTTTGGTAAGCAGATCTTTTTCATGTGCCATAAACTGTTTGGCAACATTGACAAGGTTAGGAATTTCGTCTGCTCTTTGCTTCAAAATAACATCTATATTCCCGTACGCTTTTTCCACATTGAATTTCAGCATGACAAGCTTGTTGTACAAACTGATGAAAAAAGCCACGATGGCCACGATAAGAAATACGGCGATAACAATTGCTACAATTTGATTCATTATTGTGATAAGATTAAAATCATTACGATAAGTATAACAATACAGGTGACAATAAATGACCTCAACAGGGGCTGGTATTTATTCCAGACTGAAATTCCTGCAACAGTGGTAATTCCTAAAATCTTATGCCCGGTATCTTTTCTGATGAAAGCTTCTCCGTTTCTTGAGTCGGCAGCTCCCACAAGAAGCATTTCCTGGCCGGATTTAAGCAATGTTTCCTTATATCTTTTCTGTCCGTTATAACTTACATTGGTTTCTTCGATGAATATCAATTCAATGCCTTCGGGATGTATTTCAATGGTTCCTGAATCATCCTGCATCAGAAAGGGATTGCACCGGGTTTCTCTATGAATTGTTGTATAAGAATTTTTCCCTTCTTTATCTCTGGTTACATCTTCAATTGTATAATAATATCCTATGCATTCTTCTCTTGCGACGGGTGAAATCAAAGGTTCTTTCATAATAAGTTTTCCCTGAATTTCTACCAGCCCCATGGCCACAGATTTTATTTTGGATGTGGGTAATGATGCCTGAATTCTTAAAAATCTTTTTCTAGAATTAGGAAGTAGTAAAAGAACTGCAATGACAGAAAGTATAACTAACGGTAAATACGTCATTACTTTTTCTGCATAATAATCATAATTATCCATCAATAAGAATCTGCTATGAAGTATACGTTTTTAGGAGATGTGCTGCTGCTGTTTCCTGCCCGTCTGCCGTCTTCACCTGATTGTCTACAATATAGAGAACAGAGGAAGTATTGGGTTTATTATTGGTGTATTCATAATATTGTACCAATACCATTGTTTTACCTTTCAGATCCCAGACATAGGCTGCATTTCCCAATATTTTACCTTCACTGTTCTTTGCCGGAACTCCTGCCAGAACTTTAGGATTTTTGTATTGTGATTTGAGATAGGCTAAAAGATCGTTACCAGCGGCAGTATCTTCCAGTTCTATTTTCACGCCTTTAGTAAGCCTTTCTGTAGTATTGTTAATGAGTAATCCTACGGTGGAGCCTTTTACATTATTTTCTTTGTGTTCCGGAAACGATATATTTCCGAATTTATATCCGGAAACATCTTTGGTATAAGCTACTGGCAATGTAGTTACAATTTCCCTCGCTTCTGTCTGATATTTGGTATCTTTCAGAACTTCTTTATATCCTTTGGAAAAATCTACTTTTTCCAGATCTGTCTTTTGTTGTGACTGGCATGATACAAACATGATAAAACACAAAATTATTAAAACTATCTTTTTCATATTATCTAATTTCTTATTAACGGAATATCGGCACTGAATCCGAAAAGTTCTTCAAGACTTTTGATGACATCAAATTTAGGTACAATTTCGTTAAATTTTCCTTCTGCGATAATACCTTCGTCTTCTGAACTTCCTTTAAGTTCTGCCGGTTTTTTATTGCCCCCTCTAGGTATTTTCTTTTTTGCAGACATTCCTACTTTTCCTTTGATCACATATTCAGCGTTGAGTCCATCAAATCCTAATTCCGGGCGGTAATTTAATCCTTTATCATCAAATTTCACACCATGCCCGAATGTAATGGAAGCTGATCCCTTTCCGCTCATTTCAAAATATCCTTCTACTTTCACAATGACAAGATTGGCTTCTGCTTTTGCCCAAACCCCTGCTTTTAATTCAATTTTAAGGGTATTTTTGGCTTCTATTTTTCCTTGCTTATCATTTTTTTCGCTTACAGTGTTGAATGAAAAACCAATTGATGTTTTGATTTCACTTGAAATAACAAGATCAATGTAAACATCTGAGCTCAGTTTAGCTCCGAAATCATCATTCCCAAACTCTACTCCTGTATTCATCCGGTCTTTGATCACTCCATACAACCTTACAGCACCAGGTGCTGCGGTTCCACCACTCACAGCTCCTGCCACCAGCCCTACAGCTGTACAAAGGAGGTCTACTGTAACTTCTAATCCTATCAGGGGTTCTGCATTAAAAGATATATCAACCTTTGTTCCTAATCTTTCAATTTCTGTATTTTTCTGTTTGGCTCTTTCTAAGCACCATTCACCTTTTAGATTGATATTAGGTGGTTTAATGGCAAAAGTTACCGGAAGACCTTTAAAACCTATATTTCTAACCTGTCCTTTAGTTTTGTTCGTAATACCGTCAGACATTGCTCCCATTGAGCCGAAAAGATCATAAAGCTTTTTAAATTTTGTCTCGTATTCTCCTTTAACTTCTTTACTTTTCTGAAAACTGCCGCTTCTGTTCTTTTCCCATTCACTTTTCAGGCTGAACCCGAAGGAAGCATCCTTTTGTTTCCATCTTCTTTCAGCACCTATTTTACCGGCTTTAGCCTGTAGGTCTTTATGTTTTGCCGCTGGCTGGTTCTGCCATTTCACACTCAGTTCATTGGTAAGATTAACGAAGAAAGTGAGTGTCCATTTAATGTCCGGGTAGGCTTTGATTAATACGGTTGTTCTCTTTTCATTGCTAAAATACCTGCAGGTATGTGCGTGAAGATGGAACTGATTGGGAGTGGCCCACATCGGCCAGATATATTGTATAGGAAAAGCATCGAATTGTGATAAATCTGAGTATACTCCATAATTAAATGATGGCGTAGTAAATGTCTTTACAGTATCTCCTTTATCTATTGCCTGCCCTACATCTACCATCAGGACCTGTTTTTTATGTTTCCCTTTGCTGTCTCTGAAGCATTCATTGGTTTGAAAACCGGTAACATCAATCGTTATATCTTTCTTCATGGATACACTAGGTGCTGTCACTTCATAGTTAACCGTTTGCGCATCATGGGCATTGAATACGAATGAGATGTCTACTCTACGGTTGTTTTCGTAGTCTTTCTCATTTTTATATTTGATATTATCTCTTCCTTTTTTATCGTCAGTAGGATCTACTTCTCCTTTTCCCACAGAGATAATTCTTCTTGGATCTAATCCACCGTCTGCAAAGAATTTTTTGACAACATCCGCTCTTCTTTGGGAAAGACCTTTATTGTAATTCTGTTTTCCGATTACACAAGCGTAGCCACTCAGATTCATGGTGGCATCTTTATGTTCTAAAAGGAATTTGAGTACATTATTCAGGATGGCGACTCCATCTTTATCAATTTCTGTAGAATCGAATTTATAAAAGATGGTTCTTTTAATATGTTCCTGAAGCGCAGGTGACTGTATTTGCTTTACACCATTACCATTATCAAAAACTTTAACGGTTGTATTATTAGCCTTTCCGTCTTTTATTTCACTTTCTGTGATTTTGATGACTTCAAACTTACAAGGTTCCAGTCTGACGGAATTTACATCCGGCTTATACACTTTAGTCGGTGTCTGGTTCTGGGCTCCGTTGGTATTGGTAGTAACTACTTTATTCTTTACATTCAGATAGATGGCATGAAGGTCATCACCCAGATTATCTTTAATGTATTTTTTGGAAGCAACATCTTTTACTTTAATATAGAATTCCTCTACATTCTGAATATTGTCCACATAGGCCATCCAGGCAAAGGTATTTTCTATTTTCAGATTAACTTCACCGTCTATTACCTGTACATTGTTATAGGTGTGTACCAGCTTATCTGCTTTTGCTGTCTGCTGATTCCAAAGTTCGATACTGACTGTATTTCCATTGAGACCTTCCGTCACGAGGTTAAGATGAACGATATGTCCATAAGAAATGTATTCGTTCTTTTTATTGTTTTTGATGCTTTTGCTGTTTTTTTGTGTAGACCATTTGCTGCTTACAATTTTGGGTTCACACCAGCCTTTTACAAATATTCCTGTATCACTTTTAGTATCTCTTACTCCGGACAGACTGGCTTCAATATAAAACTGATAGCTTCCGCAGTACTGCTTGCCAATTAAAAATTTATATCCTGTAGCAGAGGTGATCTGATTGATAATAATTTTTCTGCTGCTGTTCTGCCTCATCCAGGTAAGAGGTTTCTTTTTGTCTGCATCTGTAGTTCCCGGCAGCCATTCGCCTACACCAAACTGTACCCACTGGTCTGGCTTTATGGTAATCCTTTGCCCTAATACAGACATTTTAGGGTAATACAATCCGCTTACAACTTTTATTTTTTACGCCTTTTGCCATTTTCTTATCATTTAGATTGCACCATCCTGCCCTCCTCCTGAAGGCTGTTCGTTATACATTTCTTCGGAATCTACCAGCGGATTAATCTGCTGCTGAACATCTTTGTCGGCATTTTTAAAGTTCTGCTGGCTGGCTTCCGCCCGCTGCCCGTGGTCTATAATCTCAATGCATGGAGTACCGGCAACGGCACATACTGCCTTGCTGTCTTCCACAATGATATATCCGCCATTGCTGAGCTGTACTTTATCATAAAAGTTCTGCCATTCTGTAACCATAATTTTGCATGGCGGCGGCGGTCCTCCCATTTTGGTACAGTTTCCGAATGTATTTTTTTCAAATGTGGCTGCTCCAATTTCTTTCGTGGTAACGATCAGTTTTTTGGAAGCACTTTTATCATTGGCATATTCCTTTTGATGTGTGAGTACTTTAAGCTTGTCCGGAACCTGTCCGAACTGGCATTTGCATAGAGCTCCCTGTACTACAATATGTTTTTCTGCCATATTAATTCTATCTTTAGTGAAATGGTAATTTAGTTTTCATCAATTCCTGAAACTGATACTGAAATCTTTTTCTTCCTGCAGCATAATGCTGCATTCCAGGTAAAGAGATTCCGGAAGTGAGGTTTCTCCTTTCAGATAATTTATGAGTCTGAAAGTTCCTTCTTCATTCATCACAGGATCGTCTTCTATAATCAATGAAAAAGGTGATCTTCTTATAAAATCATCAATATCTCTTTCTTCATATAACTTTCCGGATCCTTCCACCATGATCAGACCTGTTTCTTCTTTCAGCGGATCTGTTTCAAGCGTCAACTTATATCTGGGTTCAATTGCATTGTCTACTACAGGAAACGTTGCTGTCATCTCAGTTCTGTAGTCTTTTCCGAAACTCTGATATATCCCAAAGAATAAAGTACGGATGAAGTAATCATTTTTAATGTAAAGACTGATGGCTTCAGGCTGGCTGATTACTTTTTCAATCTTTCCGCAGTATTCGTCCACGGTTTCGCCTTCAAATTCTTTATACAGTTCTTCTTTTACAGCGGGCCATCTTTTCGAAAACACCTCCGCGTTTTCTACGGCTTCAAATCTTCCATGTTCATCAGTACTGATCTGTAAGGGGTATAAAACCTTGGATGTTCTGTAAGCCAGCAGATCGGCAATTTCATTCACCTCTTCTTCATTGAGATAAAGATTTGATGTTCTGTCTATCTCAAAAAAATGATTTCCTTTTTCTGTTTTCAGCCAGCGAACAGATACTTCATATTTTAATTCGTTTTTGGATTCTGCTTTTTCAATGGTAATGACCACACTGTATCTCCGCACTTTGTTTTCAGGCTGTAGGGTAAGGCTGTTTCCTTTCCCGAATTTTACCAAAACATTTTTATCTGCAACCGCTGTTCTCGGAACAAAAAGCTCTTTCTGCCCATTAAGATTGATCAGGATCATGTCCTTAACAGCGCAATGGTTGTTGTGGAAGAGTTTTAATGCGTCTTTATCCAATCCGTACAGCGAGGCTATACTTTTTAACGTTTCATCTTTCTGAACGGTATGTATGTTATATTTCTGCATAAAAATGTTCCTGCTTCAATTTCTTTCTTTGTATGGTGTCTTTTAAAATTTAATTCTAGTGGATAACTCTTGTTCTGTTCGGTCTCGGATCCATACCAATTCCCTCTCTTCGGGCTGACCAATGAAGGTATTTATGGCGGAGCGTTCTTAAATCATCCTGTTCTTTTACTTCTTTCTGATAAGCTGCCTGACGGTTTTCCGGAATCTGGTTTCCTCCATAGGCGTCACGCAGTTCTTTATAATGTCTGAAAGAGTAAGGTTTTCCATCTCCCATGACATAAGATCTGAGACGTTCCTTTATTCCTATTAAAAACTGATCATCCAAAATGGAATATTTTTCATCTGTCAGCTTCTTCATGGTTATGGGAAGATTTTTATCTATACCATATTCTGCCATAAAATGTAAAGGAATGTAGCTGAATGTTTTCAGCAGATAGCGTGAGCCTTTCAATGACAGATAAAATCCGGGAGTAATAGTGAGTTCACCTTTTTCATACCATCCCTCATTTTCAAGCTCTGTCTTTAATGCCTGTAATTTCGTACTGGTTGTCCAGGATGTTTCAACTTCTTCCCATGTTTCCTGTCCGTTTTCATAAGCTCCTCCCACGTCGCAGTGTACCCCGGGAAATGTTTTTTCGGTTCCGATATGTACTCTTGTCAGGTCAAAGTTTTCTCTATGTTCGTTTTCTGCGATGAAGTGAACTACAGTCTGGGCTTTTCCGATATCGTTCAGGCTTAATTCTTCAACATCGTTACTGAAATTGGGCATTGGTGACAGGTATTTCGAATAGGAAGAAACGGTATCGTAAATCCCCAGAAATCTCACTTTCAATACATCAACTTTTAATCCTGCTTCTTCGAGTTTAAGTCCAAGGTGCCCCCACTTCGGAAGTTCTTCACCCTCTACACTTTTACCGTCATCGTCTGAATAAGTGGTCACTGTAGCCGCTTCATTGGAAATGGTACGTGCGGTAGCTTTATATTTTGCTTTCCCGATTTCATATACGAAGTTACGGGCAGCAGCAGCTCCACGGCTGAATCCGAACACATCAAAGGTAAGAACAGCAATTTTATCGGCTTTCTTTTCTGCTTTAATGGTTTTCACTTTTTTAACGATTTCCTCGCATCCTTTTCTCACTTTTGATCTGATCCCGGTTTCCCCTGTCCCGAAAGCGTATCCCAGCGTAGCATCTCCTTCTTTATCCTGTGTACCGATACCTTCTA
The DNA here is from genome assembly GCF_036631475.1 of Chryseobacterium sp. 1B4. Lineage (NCBI taxonomy): Bacteria > Pseudomonadati > Bacteroidota > Flavobacteriia > Flavobacteriales > Weeksellaceae > Chryseobacterium > Chryseobacterium sp. 1B4. Next base: position 135,073 of record NZ_JAPNUF010000002.1, on the reverse strand, counting down.
TATAAATTCCGAAGTTTTTATCATAGTTATCCCACATGCGGGCTACATTACTCCAGTCATTGTTGTAGCTTGTATTGTCTGATGATTTCCCACCATGCTTTTTATGCGCATCCGTGTTATTTTTTCTTTCGTCTGTATTGGTTTTATTATTCAGGGTTCCGTCAAAAAAATCCCAATGGTAATATCCAGTACTTCCTCTTTGGATACAGATGGTGTATAGCTTCCAAATTGATTGTTGTGCATAGTTCTTGTTTTTAGATTGACTGAGTAAAACCTATCACTCTATCTTCTGAGATACCCTTATTTTTGCTTTGGTTACCGGAAGTTTCTCTTTTTCAGATTCCAGGGATACCAAAACCTTTGTATTGTCTTCGTTGACTTTAATGATCAGATCAATGTTTTTATCTTTTCCTGATTTCTGAAACAAATCAAATATTTCTTTATCATCAAAAGCGTCTATCCATACCGCATACCTGTTGTTGTTTTTATCTTTCCAGTAAAAACCGCAGAATTTTGGTACTGCTCTGCTTTTGTATGTATTGTCTTTTAAACCCTGATCAAAAAGATTTTCCTGTTCCCCGTTATAGCTGGTAAACCCGAAATCGATCCAGGTGGCTCCTTCCGGAAGAATTACTGAAGGTTTCCAATTGTATCTTTCTCTGTACACATTATAAATGTCTGCATCAGGATATCCTTCTTTTTCAATTTTCTCACGAACTTCCGGCTTAAATGTCTTATAAGACGGATCTTTCAGCATTCTGTCTGCAAAACCCTCTTTCAGCATATACTGGGCATTGTCATAGGCTTTTTCTTTGGTAATGACGGTATCATGCGCCTGAAAAGCGCCAATTTCTTTCTGGTTTCCGGGACCTTTCATCCACAAAACTACTCTTCCCTTCGGAGCCAATCCTACTACAAAAGAATGGTAAGTGGTTTTCTTTTTTGTGTCCTGGTCCACAAACCCTTCATCAAAAAGGTTTTTGATCTTTTCTTTATCCAGGTCCCATTTTCCGGTGTAGAATTTTTTCCACTAAGGAATACCAAGTGAACTCCAGTTTATGAGGGGCATCCATTCTTTCGGTGGTTACGTTCATGGTACCTCCTTCTTTACCCCAGCCGGTATTCTGTGTTCCCCAGATGGCATCAAAGGCATAGGTGAAATCATCGGCAATAATAGCTCCTTCATATATTTCCATGGGATATTCCTGCGGAGCAGAAACGGTTCCCAGCCAGGTGTATTTTTCTTCCATTTTTTTATTCTGACAATTCGTTAATGAGAAACAGCATATAATAAAAAGAATGAGTATGTTATATTTACTTATGGCCATGGGACATAATCTTCTTGTTACTCGCTAAAACCAGATTTTCCTTATGTGCTTCCACATTGATTTTCTTTGCTATTTTTTCAACCTTTTTTCCTACGCTCAGATGATAAGAATCTTTTACTGTGATGCGCAGATTGGTGGCTGTTTTGATGATTGCCATATCAGAAAAGTTTTGATTTTTCAGCACTGTTGAATTCTACAATCTTTCCACTCTGCATGGTCATATTTTCCAGTTCGCTGAACATGGAAATTTCCCCTGCTATTTCGTTGGATGTTTCAGACTGTCTCTTGAACTCTTTTTCAATCATTTCAGTTCTGGTATCAGAAGTTTCCGTAATATCTCCCGAAGCTGTAAGTTTCATATCTTTTCCTGCGATGGAAACGATGTTGTCATTCGCTGTACTGGTAATGCTTGCTCCTGCTCCTATAGAAATTTCTTTTCCTGCTGTAATGTTGATATTGTCACCTGCATTCAACGTAAAATTCTTAGGTGCTTTCATGCTGATATTTCCCTGCCCGTCCATATAATAGCTATTTCCGCTCGGATCAAGAATCGTTACGCTCCCTTCTTCATCATTCATTAAAATTCTGATCCCGCTTCTGGTTTGGATGGATTTCAGGTGATTGTTAACACCACCTCCTAACGCTACTCCTCCATGGAACATTCCTCCCATAACGAAAGGCCTGTCCGGATGGCTGTGTACAAAATTAACCATTACCTGATCTCCTACTTCGGGAATGGCTACATAGCCACGGTTTTGGGTAATCTGATCTGTTCCTCCCGCATCAGGGCTCATCATACGTATAAAATGAGTGGTATCATTAGTCTGCCAGTCAAATCTCACCTGTATTCTTCCCTGTCCTTCCGGATCTGTATTGGAAATGACAGTTGCCGTCTGTGGCTCAGCCTTCGGAATGGTAAATTCCGGTTTTGGAAGAAATCCTGTATCTGCTGCAATTCCCACGAAGCTTCCACTGTAATGCCCTATTGTGTCAATTTCATGCTCTGATTCTGTAATCATGATTCTGGTGAAGTAAGAGGTTTCATTAGAATCCTGTTTACGCATCTGTACATCTGCTACACAACCGGGGTGAAGAAACGGAACGGTTGTATTTCCAGAAACGGAAAAAACATTTACTGCCTCACTTCCTGAAGCACTTTTCTGAGAATATTCAACGTCAAGATGTGTGGTTGCTTTAATAGGAGCCACTTGCAAAGCTGGTGTCTTATAGATAGTTTCGTTATGGCTGTATGCTGTTTTTGCAAGGTCACTTACATGTTTGATAGGCGTGGATCCTGAAGTCAGCTTTTCATTTTTATTACTGTTATACCCATAGAATTGCGGTTTGGTATGTACAGCTTTAAGCTCAACTTTAATATCATTGGCACTGCTTCCGTACGTAAGGGTAATAGGTTTATTCTGAGCCGGAAGCTTTCCGAAATGTAAAACTTCACCGTCATAGTAAAACTGTTCACCATATGCTTCAGCCATTCTGGCCAGATAGTTATAATGGGTTTCATCATACTGGCTGCTGTAGATGATCTGTGAATAGTTATTGGCATCTACCCTGATATCAAAACGGCTTTTATCAATTCCCTGTTTGATTATTTCTTCTGCAATAATTCCGATATTAACAGGCTGTGAACCTCCAAAGCTCTGAATATGCGGAGCACCATCAAGCAGGATGGTAGGACTGTATCCTGTAAGCACAATATTTCCCAGGCTCATTTTTTCCTGGCTGAATCCTACTCCGGTAATCACTCCCACAAACGTTCTTTCCGGGCTGTTGTCTATATCTTTATAGGAAATAACTGCGGTAAGCCTTTTCCCAAGAAATTTATTGGCTTCTTCCAATGAGTGGGTCTGTCTGTCTCCCAGGGTATCGTGCGCCAGGGTCAGCGTGAATTCATGGTGTCGTCTGGTACTTTGTTTAAGTTTGAAATGTTTATAGTACTTGATAATTTTCCCTTCTATAATAAGGGAAAGCTTTACCAAACGATTGATACCTGTATGATGGTTTTCGGAAATACCATCTGCATTCTGCGTCGGACGAAAAGACGCCGCTTGTGAGTTTCCAGGTCTATTTGACATATTTTTTAGTGATTTGATTAACTTTCTAAACGATTATCCAGCAGAACGGGAGTTTAAAAATATAAACAAAAGATCCTGCAGAATATAGTCTAAGGTAAAAAAAGACCGTCTTATTAGGGACAGTCTTTTATTTACGGCTCATGAAAGACTTAGCTCATTGGCCAAAGCCCATCATAAGATGAATTTCCATATGTGATGCTTTCAGCACTTACTACAAAACTGATCAGCATATTGTTGCTGTCAATAGCATCGAAGTCTACTTCATGCTGAATAACATATCCGTTTTCCCATTTCAAAGAGATTAATGTCCCTTCTTCGTGAGATTTGTTAAAGTTGATTTCTCCGCTTGTAGGTTTATATTTGCTGTTTAATAAACTTTCTAAAACATCAGATTTCTTGTTGCTTCAATTGTTACTTTGATCAATGCGTTTGACGGGTCAGATGCCACACGTCCTGAAACGTCTGTAGATCTCGATACGCTATAGTTAAGCTTTAATAACTTCTGACCTTCACCTCCATTGAATTTTAAGATTCCTCTTGAATTTCCTGCCATATTCTTAAATTTTAATCATTAACGACTGATTCCTGATATAGGATTTAGGTAACAAAGATAGACTTCATGTTCTAATTTAAAAAGTTTTTGGGGCACTGATTCATAAATTGTAGTAGTTCTACGACATTTCTAAAATTCAGCACAACAAAATAAAGCAAGAATTTTAAACTAATAAATTTTATTTTTCATTTAAATTTTTCTAAATAATCCTATTTAAATCAAAATACAAATAAGACACATACTATATTTCCCATTTAAATCAAACACTTACACCATTCCTGTTTTTAATTAATAATGTTTATAGATGTAGCCAATGATCATAATAATAAGATTAATTACAACCAAAATCATTAAAATATTACTATATTTTCTTTTTTTATCGATGAAACTCAAACCCAGCGTAAGAAAAAACAACAATAAGGTATATACAGCAGGATACATTTGAAAAGCTTCAGCAAATTTCCCTTCACATACCAATACGATTGCTCTCTGTGCACCGCATCCCAGGCATTCCACACCAAGGAATCTTTTACTGGGGCAGGTAAGCATGAAATCTTCAATATCCATTCCTGTTGCTTTGAAGGTTATCCGGGAACTAAGAAGAGATTTTGGCTCTGGTGTACTGATGAGGAAAGAAACAATGTTCCTTCATTTCAAAAGATCCCTGAACAGCAATATAAGGATTCCTCAGAATTTCTCTTGCCACAAAAATCAGATCCGCATCCCCTTTCTGAAGAATTTCTTCAGCCTGCTCTATTCCGGTAATTAAACCTACCGCTCCGGTGTTCACTCCGGCTTCATTTCTTACCTGTGATGAAAAAGGAACCTGATAGCCATCAAAAACGGGAATTTTTGCCCCATGGATATTGCCGCCACTGGATACATCAACAAGATCTACAGCATGTTCTTTTAAAATTTTTGCCAGCGCTACACTGCTCTGGATATCCCAGCCGTTTTCAGCATATTCTGTTCCTGAAATTCTCACAAACAGGGCTGTATTTTCATTTAATTCTTCATTAACAGCATCTACAATTTCAATCAGAAACCGGATCCTGTTCTCAAAACTTCCTCCGTATTCATCTGTTCTGATATTGGAAAGCGGTGATAAAAACTGATGAATCAGATATCCGTGTGCTCCATGAATTTCAATAACATCGAAACCAGCTTCTACAGCTCTTCTTGCAGCTTTTTTAAAATTCTGAACCTGCTCTTTTATCTCATCCGTAGTGAGTGCATGCGGAATTCTTTCTGTAGGGTGGTAAGGAATGGGACTTGGTGCAACCGTTTCCCAGCCTTCTTCTATGGAAATCTGCATGTTATTCCATGTTGAGCCTTTTCTTCCGGCATGAGCCAGCTGGATTCCTATTTTACTTTCGGAGTTTTTATGAACAAACTCTACGATTCTCTGCAGTTTTTCTGCCTGTTCATCATTCCAGATTCCCATACAGTGATGGGTAATTCTTCCTCTGGGTTCCACTCCTGTTGCTTCTACAATCAGCAGACCTGTACCACCCTGTGATCTGCTTCCGTAGTGTACAAAATGAAAGTCATTGGCCTCTCCGTTCTCACATGAATACATACACATAGGTGACATTACCCATCTGTTTTTCAACTCAACATTTCTGAATTTTATTGGTGTGTATAACATTTTTTAGTCTTAAAAAATTGAACTTTTACGGGAAGAATAAAATATTGCCCACTTCATTAAAAAGAACTAATTTTACCGCCCTTTTTTAGTTGACAATATATGAAAAAAGACATACAGATCAGTTACGAATATTTTAAAAATAGCAGTGAACTGAGTGATATAGAAAATACATTATTTGAAAGAGCCAAGGAAGCCCGCGAAAATGCTTACGCACCTTACTCCCAGTTTTTGGTAGGATGTTCCGTATTACTGGAAAACGGAGAAATCTACTCTGGAAACAACCAGGAGAATGCAGCTTATCCTTCCGGACTCTGCGCAGAAAGAACGACTCTATTCTGGGTAGCTGCCAACTTTCCGAATGTGAAAATAAAAAAGATTTTTGTAGTGGGAGGTCCGAAAGAGTTTCATGAGAAAAACCCTCCGATTCCTCCTTGTGGAGCATGCCGCCAGAGTTTAATTGAGTACGAAACCAAACAGAATGAAAATATCGACCTTTATTTTTCAAGCATGAATGAAGAGGTTGTAAAAGTGCATGCAGTGAAAGATCTTCTTCCTTTTTATTTTGATTCTACGTTTTTGTAAGATAAAAAACCTAACAGGTTTTGGAAACCTGCTAGGTTTGTATGGTAAAGAATAAAGATTTGAATACTACAGAATAAGGGTCAGCATAAAAAAGGCTGTCTCCTGTATCGGAACAGCCTTTCTTTTTTATTCTTCTTCAGATTCTACATCATCATCTTCGTCTTCGTATTGCTCCAGATAATAGCTGAAACTAAAATCTTCCACTTCTTCTTCGGCATCTTCCAGGGTAGTCAGCAAGTCTTCAAAAATCTCAAGCTGATCTACAGTCATGTTGACGAATTCTAAATGGAGCGGCATTTCCATATCTCCGGTGATGGTATCAAAAAGGGCATCAAGATTATCCCCAAAATGCTCAGGAAGCTGAATTTTTCCTTAAGCTGGGTGTAAAAATCTTCATAATCACCTATGTCTGTAAAATCTATATATATTGTCTTCATATTGAACTAAATTTCCAATTTTTAAAGTTTGTATTTTTTACAAAATCTTTTCAGAACTGCTTCATACAATACTTTTATTTTTCAAAATTACTACTTATCATTATTTAAATACAAATTATACTGGTCATTGCGAGGAGGTCTTCGACGAAGCCATCTCAGAAAACATCCATAATATTTCCTACATCGTCCGTAAGATCTTTCCAATCAGGGTTATTGATTAAATCCAGTTTTTTTGCCTGGGACCTGCTTTTATTTGTTTTTCTCTAAATATAGCCTCACCTATTTCCTGAAAGGATTCCCAATACACCAGTATATACAAATTATATCTTGAAGTAAAGCTTTGAGAATAATATGATTCTTTATGCTGTTGAACACGTTTGGGCAGATTTGAAGTTACTCCTGTGTAAAGAATAGTATGATTTTTATTCGTCATAATGTAGACAAAACCTGCTTTCATCTGTGGTTATTTTAGAGATTGCTTCGTCACTTTGTTCCTCGCAATGACCTTATGCTATTTACACATTACTGTTTTTCAAAACTCTTATAATGGTTTTTAGTAAGGTACACATCTCCATTCCGGGTATAGATAATACGGTCTGCATTTCTTCCGCCGCAATGATAATTTACATCTGCTTCAAAGTACTTCTCTCCGTCCGGCAGCCGTCCTTCCCTGTTTCCGAAATGATCTCCGCCAATAGCTTTTCCGGGAAGCACATCGCAAAGATTTCCTTTGGAAGGATTCCATCCCTGTTTTCTGGCTTCATTTTTAGTGATATAATAGTCCGGAAGCTTGTGATTTTGTTTTACATAGCTGATCACCGTTTTTTCTTCTGTAAGCTGATCTATAGAAACCTGAGCTGTGGGATTTCCATCTGAAGAAGTACTTCCGTAATGCACTGTTTCTTTTTTTACAGAATCTGACTGATCTCTTTTATCTTCAATAAAGTTCCTGTAGACATACATTACGGACATTCCGAAAAGAAGTCCCAGACAGATAAAAAATACAGATCTTATTTTTCCGTTCATAGCTGTTATTTAATGTAATTCATTTCTATGCTCTCCATTCTTCAGGAATATCACAAACCGGAATAGGATCCATTTTATGCTTCGCAGCCTTATGCATTCTGTCGAAGATCTGGAAAACTTCCCTATCTCTTCCTTCGTAATCATCAGCCGTTTTGGTTCCGTATTCTTTCTGGATTTTCTCCAGTTCCGGATAGGTAGCACCAATCTGCTGTTCATCCGTTCTGTCCACATCCCAAAGTCCATCGGTAGGAATTGCTTCCTGGATGCTTTTGATAAGATTTAATCCTCTGGCCAATTCATACACTTCAGTTTTATAAAGATCCGCAATTGGGGATACATCTACTCCGCCATCTCCGTATTTTGTATAAAAACCGATTCCGAAATCTTCTACTTTGTTTCCTGTTCCACAAACAAGAAGTCCGTTCAGCTGGCCATAATAATACAGTGTAAGCATTCTGAGACGTGCTCTTGTGTTGGCAAAAGCAAGTTTTTCATTAGGGTACAGATCATCTTTTACATCGAATGTTTTATAAAGCTCCTCAAAAGCAGGCGTCAGATCTACAGACATAGTTTCTACGTTAGGAAATCTTGATTTAAGATCATTCATATGATCTTTTGCACGGCCTACCTGATCTGCTTTCTGGCGGATCGGCATTTCTATCAATAAAGTTTTCAAACCGGTCATTGCCGCCAGTGTGGAAACCACTCCGGAATCTACTCCTCCGGAAACTCCAATTACATATCCGTTTACTTTTGCTTTTGTAGCGTAATCTTTTAACCAGCTTACAATATGATCTATCACTTTTTGTGTCTGCATCTTTTATATTTTTTAGTCTATTCCAAATTCCTGCGGGTATTTCACCACTCCTTTTTTATTCTTTAATCCGTCTTTTACCAATTCTACAGCCATTCCGTTTTCTTCCGGAATATCGAATGGAAAAGAAATGCCAAAATTACTTGTTTTTTTGTAACCAAAGCGCGGATAATAATTTTCATGTCCGATCAGGATTACAGATTCATATCCCAATTCTTTGGCAATACGATGTCCTTCCAGAATCAGTTTTCCTCCAAGCCCCCGATTCTGAAATTCCGGCTTCACTGAAACAGGAGCCAGAGCAAGTGAATCAAAGGATTCTGAATTGTTGACAATCTTTATTTTTGTGAACAGAATATGCCCGGCGATTTTACCGTTTTCATCTTCTGCCACTAATGATAATTCCGGGATAAAGGCTTCTGATTTCCTCAGCTTTTCTACCAGAAACTGCTCCTGATGATCACTGTGTTCCATTTCCCTGAAAGCCTCTTCTGTCAATTGAAAGACCTGTTGATGGTCTTTTTTCTTCCTGTCTTATTGTTATCATTTTTTACTGTAATTTTCACGCTTCAGCTCATACCAGAAACAAATTCCATCCGGCTCCTCAAACGTTCCGGTTTTTTCAAAGCCTAATTTTCTTAAAATATGATTGGAAGCGTCATGTCCGGAATGAGCATAAGCATAAATAACATCTGCATTTAAGTCATTAAAACCATAATCAAGAGAAGCTTTTCCAGATTCCATGGCATAACCTTTTCCCCATGATTCAGGAAGAAAACGATATCCCAGTTCCAGTACATTTTTATAACCGTTGGTTTCATGGGTAAGCAGTTTCAATCCGCTCCATCCTATCAGAAGGCCGCTTTCTTTTTCTACAACACCCAATCTCCCTACTCCATTTTCCTCATATTGTTTCTGAATCATACTGATGATCTTTTTTGATTCATTGATATCCGTTAAAACCGGCACACCAATATATTTCATGACCTCAGGATTGGAATCCAGCAGAAATAGGCGTTCAAAATCTTCATCTTCCAGCTTCCTTAAAATCAATCGTTCTGTTTCTATTTTCATAATCATTAGTTTTATTCTCCATCTCTGAATATGGTAACATCTGTTTTTGCACCCTTCTTTATATCGGTTTCATTTATTTTGTTTCCGGTTATATTCAGCGTTTGCAAGACCTCGTTTCCGGAAATATCAATTTTTTGAAGCCTGTTATGTTCCAGATTAAGCTTTCTCAGTGCTTTAAACCGGGTTACGTCAATTGTTTTTAACTGATTTAAAGATAAGGTTAATTGATCAATTTTTGGAATTCCTGCCAGCGAAATACTTTCCAAAAAATTATTATCCAGATATAATGAGGCTAAATTTTTCAGGTTTTCTGCTTTGAATGAAGAAATTTTACATCCTGTACAGGAGAACAACTCCAGCTGATCCAGATTACTGATTGTGATATCCGGGATTATATTATCATCCAGAACAACCATTTTCACGTTTTTAAAAAGGGGAATATCTTCTGCCGAGGTAATTCCTTTCTGAGTCAGAAACAGATTCGTAACCATATCAGCTTCGGAAGCTTCCAGTATTCCGTTTTTATTCAGATCAAAATTTCCGAGTACTGCTTTTTCAAAGTTTTTATCTTTAAATTCAAGCTTTTGCCCATAGAAAAAAGATATCGTGAAAATAAGGCAAAGGGCTGTAAATATTTTAATTTTCATCATGAATTGTGTATTTAATCCTTATTTTTGTAAACTTAAATTCCATGTAAAAATAATGAAGATTTTTAGATATATTGCGCTTTCTTCTGTTTTAGCTGCCGGACTTATTTCCTGCAAAAAAGAACCTGAAAATCAATGGAAGGTTGAGGTAAAAGAAACGGCTGAAAAAGTTGACATCACAGATATTTCCAAAGAATTTTATAATCCAAATGTTCCTTTGGATCAGTTTAAAGCTCAATTTCCATGGTTTCAGGGAACTGTTTCTGATGCTGATTTTGGAAAAAGAAGAGCGGATGCTGAAGAGATAAAGATCTACAAGGAAGCAATCGGAAAAATAGATCAGGCAAAGCTTCAAAAGGAACTTCAGGGCTTATTTTCACATATTAAATATTACTTTCCGAAATTTAAAAACCCGAAGGTATATTTGTTTTCATCCGCCTTACAGATGGTTCAGGATCCGATATTTTATGACGAGAAAGGAAACCTTTTATTCATAGATGTAACCGGTTTTATGGGTGATGGAAATCCTAATTATAAAGGGCTGGAACTGTATTTCCAAAAGTCTATGAATCCACAGAATATAGTTCCAAAGGTATCACAGCTTTTTGCAGAAAATATTGTAACGGAATCACCGGATCATCAGAAGTTCATTGATCAGATGGTTCTGAACGGGAAAGTAATGATTCTCCAGGATGCCTTTCTTCCCGACGTTCCTGATTATCTGAAAATGAACTATACCCCGAAACAATATGAATGGGCAACCAGCAACGAAGCCAACATCTGGAATTATTTTGTAGAAAGCAACCTTATTTTTGGAGATGACCCGAGACTGGGAGAACGTTTCATCTCACCGGGACCATTCTCGAAATTTTACACAGAAATTGACAATGAATCTTCCCCGCAGATCGGAATTTTTACAGGATGGCAGATCTGCAAAGCATACCTGAAAGAAAAGCCTGAAACAAAGCTGACGGATTTTCTGAAAATGGATGCCACCACAATTTTTAATCAATCCGGTTATAAACCGAAACTTAAATAAAGAAAAAATAGAAAAATGAGAAAGACTCAGATTACGATAGATGTAGAGCTTGATGAAAATCATGTCCCGGAAAATATTACATGGAATGCCCAGGATGGCGGTATTGAAAAACAGGATACCAAAGCAACCATGATTTCTGTATGGGATGATAAAACAAGAGAAGCGCTAAGAATTGATCTCTGGACCAAAGAAATGCCTGTAGACCAGATGAAGATGTTTATCCATCAGATTTTAATATCTTTAGGAAACACCTATCAGAGAGCAACAGGAGAAGAGGATGTAGCACAGTGGATGGAAGAAATTGCAGAAGAATTTGCTGTGAAATCCGCTATCAAGTAAAATGTAACACATTCAATGTAACAATGTATTAGTGTAACAATATAACAATCTTTAAATAGAAAAATATTGGTACACTATTAGATTATTCAGATTGATAAATTATAAAATATTATGAATTTTAATACAAAAGTAATTCACGGAGGGCAGCACCATGAGTCTGCAACAGGTTCTGTAAATGTACCTGTATTTCTGACTTCTACGTTTGCACAGAAAAGCCCGGGAGTACATTCGGGATATGAATATTCAAGAGCCGCCAACCCCACAAGACAGGCATTGGAAGACTCTCTGGCAAGTATTGAAAACGGAGCGAGAGGTTTAGCTTTCGGTTCCGGTCTTGCAGCCATCGACTGTGTTTTAAAATTATTAAATCCCGGTGATGAAGTCATTGCTGTAGATGATCTTTACGGCGGTACGTACAGAATGTTCACCAGACTTTTCGAAAAATATCAGCTGAAGTTTACTTTCGTGAATTTTGATGATGTTTCTAAAATAGCAGATGTTATTACAGATAAAACAAAACTGATCTGGGTAGAAACTCCAACGAACCCATTGATGAAACTGGTAGATATCAAAGCTGTAGTGGAAATTGCAAAAGGAAAAGATATTTTAGTGGCAGTGGATAATACTTTTGCTACACCTTATATCCAGAGACCGATTGATTTGGGTGCTGATATTGTAATGCATTCTGCAACCAAATATTTAGGAGGTCACTCTGATGTTATTGCCGGGGCCCTTATTGCTAAAGATGCTGAATTAGGAGAAAAACTTCACTTTATTCAGTTTGCAAGCGGTGGTATTTTAGGTCCTCACGATTCTTACCTTGTATTGAGAGGAATCAAAACACTGGCACTAAGAATGCAGAGACATTCAGACAATGGTCTTGCTGTGGCAAAATACCTTGAAACACATCCGGCGGTTGATAAAGTAATCTATCCAGGATTGGAATCTCACCCTCAATATGAGCTGGCAAAATCTCAGATGAAAGAATCGGGAGGAATGGTTTCATTCACTTTCAAATCCGGAAAAAAGAAGATGCGATTAAATTCTTAGAAAAGGTAAAGGTTTTCACTTTAGCAGAATCTTTAGGAGGAGTAGAATCTTTAGCTAACCACCCTGCTTTAATGACTCACGCTTCTATTCCTGCTGAAAAACGTGCTGAACTCGGGATCACAGATGACCTGGTACGTTTAAGCGTAGGTATTGAAGATGCTGAAGATCTTATTGCAGATCTTGAGAGAGCTTTTTCTTAACATACGATACACTCAATGAGAAGGATTTTGATAATCCTTCTCATTTTATTATAACACCAACTGATATATGAAAAACTCAAGAAAAGCAGTTGTTTCCGACTTACCACAACTCGCAGAACTATTTGATCAGTACAGGGTATTTTATCATAAGTCCTCAGATATTCCTGCAGCAGCAAACTTTCTTCGGGAAAGGCTTGAAAACAAAGATTCAGAAATTTTCGTTGCAGAAGAAAATGGTAAACTGACAGGTTTTGTACAATTATATCCTATATTTTCATCTACAAGAATGCAGCGCTACTGGCTGCTGAATGATCTCTACGTGAATGAAAATCACAGAGGTAAAGGCCATTCCAAAGAACTGATTGAGGCTTCCAAAGAATTATGCCGCTCCTCAAAAGCGTGCGGTATCCTTCTGGAAACAGGAAAAAGCAATGATATCGGAAACCAGCTTTACCCCGCATGCGGCTTTGAGCTTTATGATTCCGTGAATTTCTATGAATGGACGAATCGTGAGTAATGAGCAGTAGTTAATGAGTAATTTTTGTAAAATGTATAGTTAAAAAGTATTCATTCTTTATGAACCATCTACTCCGAATACCGGAACGCGAATCACGCACCTCAAAATAATGTATAAAAACAAAAAAATAATATGACCGAATTTCAAAAATACATCCAAAGATATTTAGATCAGATTCCATCAGGAGACTGGATCAAAGAGCTGCAGCTATCAGCAGACAAAACCATCGGAATTTATTCCAATCTTACTGAAGAACAGTCTACTTTCGCTTATGCAGAAGGAAAATGGACTTTAAAAGGTCTTCTGCTCCATTTATCGGATACCGAAAGAGTTTTCCAATACAGAATATTAGCATTCGCCAGAGGAGAAAAAACAACCTCCCGGGATTTGATGAAAATCAATACGCTGATCAGTCTTTTGCAGACGAAAGAAGCCTGGAATCTCTTTTAGAAGAATATAAGCTGGTAAGAAAGTCTTCACAGATTCTTTTAGAAACCCTTCATCCTTCTGCCTTACAAAATACAGGTATTGCCAATGGCCACGAAATTTCTGTGGAAACCATCGGAAAACTGATCGTGGGACACAATTACCATCACCTGAGTATTATTGAGGAAAGGTATTTGTCGAAATTGGGATGGATGTAGAAAGAAATTAAAAAATACATTTGAATTAGGCTCCGGCTAAAGCTCATTTCTATTGAATAGAATAATATCTCTAGTAATTCATCGCATTATCTTTTAATCAAATTATATAAACATCAATAGGAACGGGCTTTAGCCCGTTTTCATATTATATATAATTCCATTGGCTTCAGCCAAAACTTATTGACTTATTGAAAAAAATAATATTTTTGATAAAACAACACAAATGGCTTTTATCAAAATTTATATTCATCTTGTTTTCTCTACAAAAAACAGAGATCCGTTTCTCAATACATTCGACATACGTCTTAAGGTCTGGAAACATATTAAAGAATATGCTACAGAAAAAGGTATATTTTTAGACATGGTTAATGGATATTCAGACCATTGTCATTGTCTTATTTCTCTGGGATCTGATCAAAATATTGAAAAAATCGTACAATTAATAAAAGGAGAATCATCTCATTGGATCAATAAAAATAAGCTTGCCGCAGGAAAATTTTCATGGCAGGATGAATATTTTGCAGTCTCAGTTTCCGAATCTATGGTGGATACCGTAAGAAATTATATTAAAAATCAGGAAAAGCATCATCAGAAAAAAGCTTTACTGAAGAGTATAAAGAATTTGTTGAAAAGTATAATTTTAAGATGTGACAGGTTTTGGCTAAAGCCAAATGATTTATGTCTATTGTTTAAATGGGCTAAAGCCCATTTCTATTGAATAAAATTGACATTTATATATTTATTTGATCTACTTTAATCCTAATAAAGACATCAATAGGAACGGGCTTTAGCCCGTTTTCATATTATATATAATTCCATTGGCTTCAGCCAAACCTAACAGCATAGCTACATTCATACCCTGTTTTTTTTGCCCAAAACTCACAGATTTTCTACCTTTATCCACTCTTTGAATTCACTTACAATTATGGAACATATTATCGAAATATTAAAATCCGGCGGAACGATTCTTTACCCTACTGATACCATTTGGGGGATTGGTTGTGATGCTACCAATATAGAAGCAGTCAATAAAATTTTTGAAATCAAAAAGCGTGAAAAGAATAAATCCATGATCATCCTTGTGGAATCTGAGAAAAGACTTCAGGACCTGGTAGACGTCCCTGAAATGGCATGGGAAATTATTGATCTCAGCGAAAAGCCGGTAACCATTGTTTATGAAAACCCAAGAGGCTTGCCTAAAGAGCTTCTTGCTGAAGACGGAAGTATCGGAATCCGTCTTGTAAAAAATGATTTCTGCAAAAAACTGATTACAAAATTAAACAGACCTTTGGTATCTACTTCAGCCAACTTCAGTGGTGAGAAAAGTCCATTGAAATTTTCTGATATTTCTCAGGAAATGATAGACCTTGTAGATTATGCTGTAGAGGAAGACAGAGAAAAGGTTTCAAAATATTCGGGTTCTTCGGTAATCAAAATATGGAATGACAACAGGATAAAAGTTCTGAGAGAATAACTATTCTGAAATTACCTGTTTATTTTTAGAGTCTTGTCAGTTCATCTTGGCAGGATTTCTTTTTAATTCTATCTTTGCAAACTCAACTCATAAACTATTTGCTATGGATCATCAAAAATTTGCTCAAACGTGGGTCAATATTTGGAATTCTCACAATTTAGAGGATATTCTGTCCCATTACGCGGATGACATTGAGATCACCACTCCCATGATTGCTATGGCTACAGGCGGCAAAGAAAGTTCTTTAAAAGGAAAAGAAGCTGTCCGTGAATACTGGAGAAAGGCACTGGATAAATTCCCGGACCTTCATTTTGATCTGATCCATTCCACGGCGGGAGTAGATTCGGTAGCATTATTTTATAAGTCGATTATGGATAAACATGCTGTGGAAGTCATGTTTTTTAATGAAGATGGAAAAATTAGTAGAATGTATGCTCATTATGATTAATGGGTGACACCGGTAGAAATTGACACTGTTATTAACAATGAAAATCAATCTTAATCAAAATAAGAATTTAAAACTTTTTAAAATCATTTCTGAAGCAGCAGAAAGGAATAACCAGTCCGTATACATTGTAGGCGGTTATGTGCGTGACCTTCTGATGAACAGAAAAGCTTCTACAGATATAGATTTTGTAACGGAGCAAAGCGGTATTGAGCTTGCCCAGAATGTAGCTCAGGATATAGATCCGAAATTGAAGGTTTCCGTATTCAAGACTTACGGAACAGCCATGATTAAATATAAGGAGCTTGAGCTTGAATTTGTAGGGGCAAGAAAGGAAAGTTATACAGAAAACAGCCGCAAGCCTGAAGTAGAGGGTGGAAGTCTGGAGGATGACCAGAAGAGAAGAGATTTTACGATCAATGCGATGGCTATCTCTTTAAACAAAAATAATTTCGGAGAACTGATCGACCCTTTTAATGGAATTGATGATCTTGAAAAAGGAATTTTAAGGACTCCGCTGGAACCTGCCCAGACTTATTCTGATGATCCTTTAAGGATGATGAGAGCGGTACGTTTTGCTTCTACTTTACATTTTAAAATTGAGGAAAACTCCCTGCAAGCTATCCAGCAGGAAGCGGAAAGAATCAAGATTGTTTCTATGGAGAGGATCATGGTAGAATTCAACAAGATCATGCTTTCCGAAAAACCTTCTGTTGGTCTTAGATTAATGGAACAAACCGGCCTTTTAAAGCTGATTATTCCTGAACTGATTGAACTGAAGGGTGTGGAAGAAGTGGAAGGGCAAACACATAAGGATAACTTTTACCATACATTGGAAGTAGTAGACAATATTTCCGTGAATACAGATAACCTTTGGCTGCGTTGGGCTGCCCTGCTTCATGATATTGGAAAAGCTCCAACCAAAAAATTTGTGGAAGGAACGGGATGGACATTCCATGGACATGAGTTTTTAGGCTCAAAATGGTTAAAACACTTTTCCAAAGATTGAAACTGCCTTTGGGAAGTGACATGAAATATGTTCAGAAAATGGTAAAGCTTTCGTCAAGGCCCATTGCTCTGATCACTGATGACGCGTCAGATTCTGCTTTAAGAAGACTTTTATTTGATGCCGGAGAAAATCTGGAAGATCTTTTCACCCTTTGCAAGGCAGATATTACCACAAAAAACTCCAGGAAACAGGAGAAGTTCAAAAAAACTTTGAATATGTAGCGGTAAAAATCAAAGAAGTGGAAGAAAAGGATCAGGTAAGAAACTTCCAGCCGCCTATTACCGGTGAAGAGATTATGGAAATGTTCAATCTTAAGCCGGGCCGTGAAATCGGTATTTTAAAGGAAAAAGTAAAAGAAGCCATTCTGGAGGGTGAAATTCCCAATGAAAAGGAAGAAGCTACTAAGTTTGTGATAGCTGAAGCTGAGAAACTGGGATTGACAATATAATCAAGTTATAAAATATAAAAATCCGGCGGGATGTTCCATCCCGCCGGATTTTTTTGCTTACTATGAAAACAAAGCCGGCCGGTTTCGAAGAAACCGGCCGGAAAAACACAAATGATGAAAAAATAAAAAATTATTTTTAGAAGTAATAAATTATTATGGGTTCAGAAAAGTTCCGTTAGCCCCAATACCTCCTGTTTTTACAGTAACAATCTTATTTCCTGTAGCTGCTGAGTATACAACCATTTCGCTTTCTTGTGTAAACTCCTTTACATCTGAAGCAAAAATTCTTCCGTCAATAACATTAAATCCATACAACGTAAAGTAAGGACCTCCATCTGCAGCTGTTAATAATGGGCTGGAAGGAACTGTCGGAGCAGTTAAACTTGTTGTGTACACTTTATTGCCTGAACTGAAGTATAATTTGTCATTATCAATCTGAAGGTTGGTAGCACTTGGAATTCCTGTCAGTGTAATTACCGGTGTAAGAGTTCCTGTACCTGAAATTTTATAGATGTAAGAATCTGTAGCCGTGGAAGCAATTGTGTAAACGTTGGATTTGTAAGAAACAGTGTTTCCAATCTGACCATTCGGAACGGTAATTTCAGTTTTGCTGTCGTTGGAAGTATTGATATAAGTAATCTTGTTTCCATACCCTGATGAAGCATTTTGTACGAAAATATTTCCTCCCGCTTCTACCGTTTTATCAGAAACTTCAGTCATGTTAATTTTGCTTACAAATGAATAATCCGAAGCTTTATACTTTGTTATACTTTGAGTATGTGCACTGAAATTGGTATTAGCAACATAGATAAAGTCATTAGCGAAAGCAATTCCTCTCGGATTATCAAGCTGTTGTGTGATTACTCCCAATTTCTTAAATGTGTAACGGTCTACTACAACAATTTTGTTTGAGTTATTCAAAACAAGATAAGCTTTATTTCCGTTAAGACCAATGGTCTGAAGAACATCACCCAGGATATCTTTATTGTTGTTATAACCATATACATCATCCTGCTTAAGGCTTAAATCTCTCGTCACGAAAGTTACTTTAGCTCCCTGGCTGTTATAATTACCTTCATTAGAGATAAAATATCCGTTCTGATAAGTGATCGGAGAAACTTCAAATTCCTCAGAATCACTTGTACATGAAGACATATTAAACAATAGTACCACTGCAAATAATACAGTTAAAAGTTTAGTTATTTTCATAATTTATTCAATTTTAATTATTAAAAATTTATTGCTGCATACACGCTATAGTTTCTTTTCGGTAAAGGATTGAAAGAAACGGTTTTATAGTATGTATTGGTTAGATTATTCACTTTAAACCCTAAGGTATACTTTTTTGCCAGGGTTGCAGAAACACCCATATTTAAAAGAAAATAAGGATCTATAGCTTCTGACCTTTTTTCATCACTTGTGGTGTAGGTAACCCCGTTCAGCAATGTCTGGGTAAAAAATTTAAAGAAACCATATTCATAATCCAGATTAACCGTTCCTCTGTGTATAGGAACGTAAGGTCTCTGCATGTTTGTTTCTTTATCAATAGATTTTGCATAATAATATCCTGCATTCGCATGGATTTTATGACTTCCCAGTTGTTTGCTGAAAGAAAGCTGAGATTCCAGCCCGTAAGATTCTGCTTTATTGACATTAAAAGCCTGCCAGTACCCTTTAGCAGTTGGCAGCCATACAATAAGATCTGTAATATTCATATAATAAGGAGAAAGGCTAAGCCTGAAATCTCCTACTTTGAACTCATTAGTCATATCCACCTGAGTTGAGGTTTCCGGTCTCAGGTCTTTATTTCCGCCCGGTTCATAGTAAATATCATTAAATGACGGATATCTGAAATTTTTGGAGACATTAATGCCCACATCATACCATTTTGCAGCGCTCCATTTTCCGGAGAATGAATACATTAACGGTGATTTCACATCTTCCACAAAATCTTTTTTAAATCCACCTTCAAAACGCAGGTCTTTCGTTGCAAAATACCGTAATAGCCCTGAAACGGAACCTATATTTCTGCTGACAGTGGATATTCCGTTCTGATATCCTTCTCCTTTATTGACCTGAAACTCTCCGATCAGATTAAAATTCCATTTTGAATTCAGGAAATAATTGAAATCATTTTTAAAAATATAATTTTTCCCGGTTCCACTGCTGGATTTAGGTTGGGTCAACGAACCGAAATACTGGAAATTTTCCTCTGTATAGGCAGCCTTAAAAGAGTTGCTGAACTTTGTTTTGTTCCAGTCCCAGGAAAGAATGCTCCTTACGCTTTGCGTTTTATATTTAGTTTTTGTCCCTGTTTCCTCATACACCGGATAATGCTGTGAGGAATCAAAAAACTGGCTCTGCCATGAAATTTTATGATCGTTCGTAATTCTATAGGATGCCCCTACATTGAACGTTGTATTGTAATAATTCCCGTTTCTGTTGACATAGTTAAGGTCACTTACCTTATAATCATTTTCACTTACGGAGTAATTTCCTGAAGCTTTAAAGCTGAACTTATCATTGCTGTAAGAACCTTTTACAAAATTATTATAAGTATTAAAGGAAGCCACTTCAGAAAATAAAGAACCATGGAAACCTTTATTAAAATCGAGGGTATTATTCAGGTGAATGCTTCCCCCAATGGCTCCGCTTCCATAGACAACACTTCCGCCGCCGGCTTTTATTCCGATCTGATCATATCCGAACAATGCGATATTATTGATATCTCCCTGTCCGAGAAAATTGGAATTGATATTAATTCCGTTCCATACAAATGCAGTCTGCTGGGCGGTAGTCCCCCTGAAAGAAGGTGAAGAAACAGCGCCACGGCCATTTTCCTTAATAAATACCTGTGATTGAAATCTCAGAAGTTCCGAAAGGTTGCTGGAGTTCTTCTCAGCATCCTCTGCTGAAATTATTTTTACGGGATGAAAAAGTTTCACCCTGTTCATCTGGTTGTCGAAAACATAAATAGTGTCAATGGTTTTCTCTTGGCCAAAAAGAAAACAACCATACGATGAAAAAAGCAGTACTAAAGATCTTTTTATATCCATACCTTTTTACTTTTCCTCCGAAAGCAATATGTTTTTTGTTATAATCCTGGCAGGTCTCCTGACTTTCGCATTCTGCTCCTTCCCGTTGCTAAACAGTGGTTTTTTGCAGAAACTTGTGTTGCGATTTACAGTTGCGGGGACAGTCCGGGAGTTACACCCGATTCCCTTTTCATTCCAAAATACTGGAAACCAAAATTTTTGCAAAGATAGTTTTTTATGTGTATTCAACAAAAAACCGTGCTTCGCCTTAAAAATGTTATCTTTTGGGTATGTAAACAAAAAAGAACAGCCGCTTTCAATATTGAAAACAGCCATTCATCCCACTACTTTACTATTTATATATGTTATTTTTTGATAAATTTATAAGTCTGTTGCTTTTCTCCCTTCACAGAATATTCCAGAATGTAAGCTCCTTTTGACAAGGATGAAACATCAATTTGTCCTTCTACAGTATTGAATGATTTCACTCTTTGTCCAACCAAATTATAAATCTCTGCCTTGTCTATTTTTCCTGTCCCTTTAAAATATAGAATATCAGTAACCGGGTTAGGATAAATACCCATGCTGTTTTTTTCTTTTACCACATCATTCACAGATAAATATTCAGATGCATCCAGATAAAAAGCAACCATTTGATTGGAAGCATTCACACCCATTCCGGCAATTTTCTTTCCATCCTGAGAAATAGCCAGAGGAAGTCCCATCGTTACTCCATTGGTGGCAATTCCTAAGGATACCGCATAATCATTCAGATTAACTCTTCCGGTGGCAGAGGTCCATATAAAACCCTCGCCAGACATTGGAGGCGCTCCGAATGCTCTGTAATATCCAATAACTTTAGTTCCATCCCCTGAAATTCCTGTTGCTCCTCCCTTGAAACTGAATGATGCATTAGGATGCGTAATATAAGTAAGTCCGCTTACTGCATTCCAAACATAGGGATTAGGATTGGCTGAACCGATGATTGTACTTCCGTCTGCGGAAATACCTCCCGCTTCTCCAACATTATTTCCATTGTTATCTGTAATAAAGCTTTCTACTCCATCCTGCCATTTCGCACCACTCCTGGTACCGTTTGATTCGTCCTGCCATCCGACAATTACCGTTCCTGAAGCATTGATTGCGTTTGCCCTGGAGCTTCGTCCCTGAACAATACTTCCCAGATCTACCATTCCGTTTACTTCATCCCATTTCACAGCATGTGCGTTAGCTGCCGTAAGGAATCCCAGCCCCACAATTGTATTACCATTAGCTGTCATCCCCCAGGTAGAACTTACACTGCCATCCCAGCCGGCAGGAACCAGCCCTCCCCTGTTTACCCATGTGCCCGTAGCTACATCATAAGTCGAGATTTCATTGAAACCTGTTGCAGCATTTGTAACGGAAGATGAGATCTTGGTCCCGTCATTCGAAACTATGGTTCTGCCCGCAGCAGGATATCCGTTTGATATTGAACCTATCTGTACAAGTCCTCCCGATGCATTCCATTTATATATAGCTCCTGCACTTGTATGCAAGCTTACTACTCCATTATCTGAAACAGCTCCTACATTATAATTCCCCAAGCCTATTACAGTAAGCTGAGCTTTCACAATACCCAATTTCAGAAAAAGGCAAGCTGTTAATATTTTCATTGACATTTTGTAAAAATTTTTCATATTTTATTATATTTAGATTTTTTAATTGGTGAAAACAATATTAATATAATATTTACCATACCCAAAGAAATTGACTTTCATAATTCGTGAATTTCAAAAGAATATAATTTTTAAAACATTAATAATCAAACATATAAGAAAACAATATTTTGAATATGGATTTTACCCGAATTATTCAAAAAAACACAAACAACCCAGTATTCATTCAAAAATTATTTGATCATAGCAAAGAAATTCTCCTTGTTATTTTCATTGGCTTTTCCATTATCACCAATGCACAATCCGGTCCTGACTTTACTATCCTGGCAGATAAGGCATTTCTGAAACTCTATCAGAATTCTGACGAATGTATCAGCTATACTCAGGGAATTCTTGTCAGTGATCAGAATACAGAACACAAAATGATCCTTCAGAATATTATTTCCCAGGCTTTTGCTATGAAAGGTGATTATGTACAATCTGTAAATATTTTTGCTCAAAAAGAAGATCCTGACCTGCACAATAATCTTTCTTATTTTATGCAGATCTTCGGTGATTATAACCTTGCTGATCAGTATCAGAATCTGGGTTTATACAATCAGTCTAAGAGAATTATCAGTTATCTCCTGTCTGATCAGAAACTTCTTAAAAGTAACGATGTGGCTCTAAGAGTTACTACCGCAAAACTATATCAGCTTCAGGCTTTGAACTCAGGGATCAACCGGGATTATTCCACAGCGCTGCAAAATCTGGACAAAAGCAATCAATACCTCAGCGGTCAGAATGAAGAAAATAAAATATTAAAACTGGAAAACAGGATTTTCCGTTCTTCCTATCTGCTGAAACAAAATAAACTTATCGAATATCAACCTCTTATAAAAAGTATTATTGATGATCTTGAGCATCAGAAAAACCAGCCATTTCTCTTAGGTCTTGCCTATGAAAACCTATCTCAATATTATTTTCTGAAGCAGGATTACAGAGCGTCTGTTGAAAAGCTGGAAGCCGGACTTTCACTGATTGAAAATCTGCCTTTCAATAATTTAAAAATTAAAATCTATGAGTCATTATCCCGCAGCTATTATGCACTTCATGATGATACAAAGTACCACCGGTACAATAAACTCTGCAATGATCTAAAGACAAAAACAGATGCCAGTTCCAGGGAAGGAATACGGTATCTTGTAAAACTTGTGGAAACCAGTCAGAATAAAAATATTGAATTTCAAAAGCTGATGTTTGTTAAATCCTTCTGGTCGTTAGCACTCATTTTGTCTTTGATAATCTTGGGACTATTCGCTTATTTTTTAAGTATTAAAAGTAAAGGTAAAGACTTAAAAAAACAATTTGATTTCTTTGAAAAACAGATCAGTCGCAAGTCCCAATCTGCCATTCCAGAGAAGGCTACTTCAACAGCAAAAGATTCCGGTTCTACCAAAATATCAAGGGAAAAAGAAGATGAGATTCTTCGCAAACTTGAAGAATTCGAAAAATCCGGTCATTATCTGAATAAAAACATGTCGTTATCCATGCTTTCCTCTCAAATGGAGGTTAACACGAAATACCTTTCAGAAGTTATTAATAACAAGGAGAAAAATTTTAACGGCTATATCAACAAACTAAGAATCAATCATATTGTACAATTATTAAAGAATGATTCTACTTTTCTCAATTATAAAGTGAGCTATCTTGCAGAGTATTCAGGGTTTTCATCACACAGTGCCTTTACTACGGTCTTTAAGTCTGTCACCGGAATGTCTCCCAATACATATATTCAGGAAATCAGTAAAAGTAAAACTGTATGAAACTCTTTTTTAAAATAATAACCTCAATCCTTCTGTCTTTTTGTATCGTTATAAAAGCTCAGAAAATACCGGACCGTGAATTAATAAGAAAAGCCCGGCTTGAAATTTATGACAACCCCGATTATACCATTAAAACCGGAGAACAATTATTAAGGAAAAATCCGGATATCAGTACATCCATTGATATTTACATGCTGCTTTCCACAGCGAATATTGCCAAAAGAAACTTCGAGGAATCTTTAAAGTATATTTTAAAAGCTAAGGAACTCTCGCAGAAAACCAATGATTTCAAAAGCCAGGCAAGCGTTCTTATTTCTGTTGCCATTCAATATCAGCAGATGGAACTATTCAATAAGAGTTTAGAAACTTTGAATGAAGCCGATCAGTATCTGGCCAGAATACCGGAAACTCCTTTCAAATATATTGAAAACGCAAGAAGTTATGCTATAAAGGGAATGATTTACAAGAGTCAGTCTAATTCAGAAATTGCCCTGGAAAAGTTTCTAATTTCGATACAGAATTTTGAAAAAGTATCTTCCGGGAAAACCACCTACGCTAATATGAGTGTGGTATACTATAACATTGGATACTGCTATCTTAATCTCAATCAAATTGATAAGGCACAAGAAGCTTTTGTTCAGTCTTTGGATTATGCCCGGAAAAATCATGCTAAAAGTCTGGAAGCATTTGCCTTGAAAGGAATTGCTGAAATCTACAGGCAAAAACATGAAAATCAATCAGCAATCAATCTTTTGCTAAAAGCAGAAAACCTGTGTAAAAATACAGGAGATATTATTTTGAACGAAGGCATCTACAAAGAATTAGCTGATAATTATCTTGCTCTGGGAGAACAGAATTTCTATCAGCAGTATAACAAAAAATACCTGGAAATGCGTTTCAGGAGAAAGCAGAACGAACTGAGATCCATTAATCAGATTATTGATAATCATAATAGGGAAACCTATTTAGAAAGCGAAAAGCTGAAATCTTATCATAATTCCATAATAACAGCTTCTGTTACTTTGGGAGGTATTATAATGGCTGTACTCCTGTATTTTATTGTAAAGGTCAGAAGACAAAATAAAGAATTTCAGAAAGAAATTCAGCAAATGATAAGAGCATCATAACCAAAATAAAAAACCGTTCCAACACTGGAACGGCTTTTATTTTATATAATTTTCAACTTTATTTACCCATAACTTCAGTAATCGGGTTCCCTACATTTCCGCTTGGGAACTGAATTTTCAGTAATGAAGATACCGTAGGGGCAATATCTGTCATGTGATATTCCTTATTGCTTTCTCCTTGCTTCACTCCCCACCCCATAAAGATCAATGGGATATGTGAGTCGTAAGAATTCCATACACTGTGTGTAGTTCCTGTTTTTGAATATGGAGGAAGCATAGAATCATGGGAGATCAGCTGGATGTCTCCGCTTCTCTGTCTGTTGATTCCGTTGATAATTCTCTGTTTGATCGGCTCCGGAATACTGGATTCCTGAACTTTATCTACGGAAACAGCATATAAAACTGTAGGATCCTTCTCAATTTCTTTCACTGCAAAGTTTCTTACATCATCCAGTTCAAGCTTGCTGTCAGCCAATACTTTTCTGTCAAAATAAATCTGGTAGTTATCAATAGCGCTGATCAGTTTATCAGCCCCGAATTTTTCTTTCAGCTTCTGGTTCAGGTTCTTTTCTGCATCTTCTCCGAAGAATCCTGTCGGGATTTTATGTTCTTTAAGGAATCCTACAGAATGCGCTCCTCCGTGGTCAGCAGAAAGGAAAACCGTATACTCTCCTTTTCCTACTTTGGAATCAAGATATTTGAAAAATTCTGCCAGATCCTGGTCTAATCTGATATAAACATCTTCCACCTCAATAGAATTCGGTCCGAATTTATGTCCTGCATAATCCGTAGACGCAAGGTTGATGGCTAAAAAATCTGTAATATTATCTCCACCTAGTTTTTCACCTTCTACTGACGCTTCAGCCAACTTTAATGTCAACGTATTTCCGAAAGGGGTATAACGGATATTATCTTTTTTAACCTGATAATCTTTTGCTAAATTGCTGTATGGGAAAGTAGGTGTTTTCGCACTTCCCAGCAGACCTTCCCAAGGTGAATTGTCAGGTGAGCTTTCCGTATATTCATTGATTGGAAGTAAAGTATTCCAGCCATTTGCCACTAATTTTTCAGGAAGATTCTGCGCGTTGAATGATTTTACCCATTGAGGAAGATCATTCATGTACCATGTACTCGTAATGAAATTTCCTGTGCTGTCATCAAACCAGAAGGCACCGTTTGGAGTATGACCTGCAGGAAGAATAGAAGCACGGTCTTTCAAAGAAACCCCCACTACTTTTCCCTGAAAGTTGGTAGCCAGTCTCAATTCGTCAGTTACCGTAGTAGACCAAAGGTTTTTCGGAGAGTGGCTTCCGGTTTTTGCATTGGTAGTTCCAACCGGCTGAACGCTCTCATCCGCAGTACAGTAAACTCCTTTTCCTGTTTCCTTATCCGTCCAGTCATTTCCGGCAATCCCATGAATAGCCGGTACAGAGCCTGTGTAGATACATGTATGTCCTAATGCCGTAATGGTAGGTACATAAGGAATATGTACATTATTCAAAGAGTATCCTGTATTCAAAAGTCTTTTGAAACCATCATTTCCGTATTTACCATAAAAACGGTACAGATAGTCCCAACGCATCTGATCTACCACCAGACCTACGACTAATTTGGGTCTTTCCAATTGAGTATTTCTGTTCTTCTGCGCATTGATTGTAACTACGGACAATAAAGTAGCTGCCGCAATTGAAATGTTCCTAAGCATCCAAGTAAAATTTTTATTGACCACAAATTTAAGGGTTTTGAAAGTTTTGGAGTGTGAAATTTTATTTAATTTTGAACTAATCATTGATTTAATGCTTTGGAAAGAACCACTCATGTAATAACTGCTAAATCAATACAAGAACTTCCTTGTATTGATTACCTCAGAAATATTCCACGACAAAAAATAATTAGAATAGTTTTTGATCATCCTATCAGCTATATCAGAGAAGATTATGGTGAACAATTAACAAAAGATCTCCCTCATTTTCAAATTGCTATTCATTCAATTGAGCCTAAAATTGAAATAAAGAGACTGATTACAAAAGAAGAGATAATCGCCAACCAATTGTTTTTTGTACAGTGTGCCAAAGATTACAGAAAACTTGGCGAAGAACTGGTCTGTTTATTTTTTGAAAAGAAGAAAATAAAGCTAAACAAAGATTTCCCTTTTCTTGCTTTTAATTATTTCAAAGGTCGAAGTAGAAGAACTCAGAGTGGAAAAGTAGAAAAATGGAGATATTTCCTTCATGGTTATCATTGTTATTTTCAAAATGTAATTACAAAGCAGGAAATTGAAGTTCCATTTATGTTTGGAATGGAGTTCGGAGACCTTGATCCCTATTTTTTCTCTTTATATTAAATCTACTCCTGACTACCAGCCTCTTCCCGTTGCTATTTACGAAGATTTTGCGGATGGAAAAAAATATTAGATGTAATGCTCCAATTGGGACTACTGGAACGAATTAATTCAAATCTTGAAACTCATTCCGGGCTTGCAATCAAAGACAGAAATAAGGTTGAAATTAAAATATATAATCCTGATAAAGATTATGAAAAAATTGAATTCAACTCCAGATTATCAAGATTTATACAGTTTTTAAATTTTTAAACTTTTAATAACCAATGATTTTAGGCGTATACTGGTATTTCGGATTTCCAGAAAATTTATATTACTTCCGGTTTTTCAAATTTCATCCCGGGTATGGCGGACACGCCGATAACCCAGCCGAACTGGCAGCAAAGGTCCGGGTTAAAAATACAGATGATCTTATCCTGAAACTCGAAGAACTGAAAGCTGGTTTCAAAGAAACTTATTTGCACCTGAATATCGATGGAAATCAACTGATCATCAATATTGGTGACCATATGCTTTTTGATTTTCATTTTCAGTTTGCATTAGAAATTGAAGAATTATTGATCCGGGAAAATGCTGTATTATTAGATTCCGGAGTTTCTTTTACCATTCAATCCAGTAAAAGCTACCCCCTGAAAGAGAAAAATTCAGAAATATAGAACACCGTTTTATCCAGATGGTTGGTTCGGATTTCAAAAAAGCAATGCAGAAAATTATGCTGCCAGAATTGACTGTAATCTGCCTTTGCAGTATAAGCAGGATCTTATTAATGATTTTGTGCAGATATGCAGGGAAGAAAACCTCCATGTATTTTACTATAATGATTATGATTTTAAAGATCATTGTAATCTGATGCTCTTTTTCACCAATGGCAGACAGAAAAAAGATACTTTTCAAAAGGTTGATATCAATTCTTTCGGAAGTAAAGTACGCCGCCTTACTCAAAAATACCCTCTTCACTTCGGCCATTTCGGAAGCTTCAAAGAATATCCTTTACAAGGGCCTCATGCAGAACTGATGGTGGATGAAGAATATATTATCAATAAAAAATAAACCCATTTTATTCACTTATATGATCAAATTCAAATATGTCATTCTTTATGTTGAAGATGTAGAGCAGTCCATGAATTTTTACAAAAATACTTTCGGTTCTGAAATAAAGTTCATCACCCCTGAAAAAGATTATGGAGAACTTCTGACCGGTGAAACTACTCTTTCCTTCGCGTCTGTCAGCCTTGCAGGTTCCAATATCAAAAAAGGATTTTTAACCGCAAAAACAGAAGACAAGCCCTTCGGAATGGAATTAGGATTTACTACTGACAATGTAGAAGCTTTGGTAGAAAAAGCAATAAAAAACGGGGCTGTTCTTTATGAAGATATTGCTGTAAAGCCATGGGGCCAAAAAACGGCTTACATCAAAGATCCCAACAATTATCTTGTGGAAATCTGTACTGAAATCCAATAAACTTAAAACATCTGATGTGGAAATAAGAAAATTACAAAAATTAGCTTCCAACCCTGTTTTGAATTGGGGGCATAACGGCTATATAACAGACACAATATACTCAGTCTCTTCTATTGAATATGGAGGTTCTTTTGAGTTTATTTTAAAAGAAAAGTCCTTGCCTTATACCAAAACCTGGGATACCGCCAATAAAGACCTTGCAGACCTGAACACCATCATTGAACAGGGAAATTCTTTCGGTGCTTTTATTAATGAAGAACTGACAGGCTGGATCATCTGTGAGCAAAGAACGTGGAACAACAGTTTTTATATTGAAAATATTCTGATCGATGAAAAACACAGGCGGGAAGGAATCGGAGTTATGCTGATTAAAAATGCCATTAAAGAGGCAAGAAAGCTAAACTGCAGAGTTATGGAGCTGGAAACACAGAATACCAACTACCCTGCCATTCAGTTTTACAGAAGAATGGGATTCAATATTACCGGGCTGAACACCAGACTCTATGAAAATACGGAGGAAATTGCTCTTTTTATGACTTTAGATCTGGAATAGAAAGATCGTTATCATACAATCTTTAGTCGCTTTCAATTAAAACACTTGCCGGTGTGTTAAAAAATTTATACATTAGTTATCAACAAATTAAAAATGATTACTATGAAAAATCTGAAAAAATTAAAGAGAAATCAGCTTGTCCTGATCAGCGGTGGAGACACTCCATATGCTATATGTGATATCGATGGCAACTGTCCTCCCACAATAGGCTCCTACTATTGCAGCGATGGTACCTGCTACAGAGTTTCCGGCGGTGGCGGCGGTAATCCGGGCTGTCATGAACCGATGCGTCTTTGCCAGGAATGGGAAACAGGATGCGGATGTGTTTATATGTAAAGTATACTTGTTAGATAAAATTTTGTTGAGGGCGGTTTTTACCGCTCTTTTTTGTTAAAAAAATGCATATTTGCAGTAAGACTAATATCAAAAAGCTCATGTTACGACAAACTTATTTTATAGCTGCACTCACTGCCTTTTCATTCATGTATGCGCAGAAAAAGACATTCAAATGTGTAGAAGTTCATGATGCTGTCAAACTTATTGATGAAGAAAAATATGATGATGGAATCGCTATCCTTAGAGAATGTGAAAAAAAGATCCACAAGATTATACCTATCCATATGAAATAGCACTTGCCTATATTCGAAAAGAAGACTATAAAAGTGCCATATTACTGTTAGAAAAAATCAAAGATTATCCAAATATAGATGACTACTATTATGCCCTTCTTGGCAATGCCTATGATTATGCTGATAACCCGGAACAAGCTATAAAAACTTATGATGAAGGATTAAAAAATTTCCGTCTTCCGGAAAACTCTATCTTGAGAAAGGAGTTGTCCTTGAACTTCAAAAAAATAACCCAGGCCATTGAAAACTACGAAAGAGGGATAAAGGCACAACCATCATATCCATCAAACTATTACAGAGTAGCCAAATTATTTTTAAATTCTAATAATATGCTATACGGTCTCGTTTATGGTGAAATATTCTTAAATCTGGAACGTACCACTTCCAGAAGCCAGGAAATGAGTCAACTTTTATATGACGGATATAAAAAAGCAGTAAAATTCAAAGATAAAAGTACAACAGTTGATTTTTGCCAGGCCTTTATTACTATTAAAAAAGACAGTAAACCTACTGATCCTCTTCCTTTCTGTCTTCTTTACAGCGGATATTTTGCACTCGCTACTGTCGATAAAAAAGAAATCAATTTAGAAACCCTGTCAGACATCAGAAAAAAGGCGTTGAAGGAATATTTGAAACACAAGAACAATCCGTCAAATGTTTTATTAAACTATCAAAAAATAATGGATGACAACAATCTATTTAATGCTTATAATTATTATCTGTTTCAGATAGGAGATCAAGAAGCTTTTAAAAGCTGGCTCATTAATAATAAAGCAGAATATGAGAAATTTGTAGATTGGTACACGAAAGATACCAATATTCTGAAAATCGATAAAAGAATCTTTATATCGCTGACCCTATACCAAAATAAAGGTATTTTTTAACAATCTTATATAACCCGTTTCTAAACTTAATCTTGTACAAACAGCCTTCTTCAATTTTATTATTTTTGCAAAAATATCGCTCTGATATCATGCAAAATCTTCTGAACTATATCAGTTCACTCACACCATTTTCCGATGAAAGCTGGAAAATGCTTCTGCCTGCTTTATCGGAAAGAACTTACAGAAAAAATGAACTGATGTTACAGGAAGGAGAGAGCTGTAACTCTCTGTTTTACATTGATAAAGGATATTGCAAAAGTTATTATGAAATACAAGGAGATGTTAGAAATACCGGATTTTTCTTTGAGAATGAAATCGCTACCAATATCAGCAGCTTTGGAAACGGGCAAAAATCGGAGTTTAACATTATTGCCTGTGAAGAACTTCATGCCATTATTTTTGATAAAAAAAGATTGTTTGAAGCTGCTGCTAAAATCCCCGAAATTGAGACATTAGGACGGCATTGTATTCGTCAGTTTGCTTCCAGGCAGGAAGAATTTTCCGATTTGTTCAAGCTTTATACAGCACAGGAAAGACTCGAATATCTGGAAACCCGCTATCCTCATATGATTCAGCGTATATCTCTCACTCAGCTGGCTTCATTTCTGGGAGTTGCAAGAGAAACATTAAGCAGAATCCGGAAACGAAGGGTATCCCGCTGACATTAAAAATCCATTCAAAAAGCCACAACATTAAAAACAATATGATATGAAGACATTAATCTGGCAAGGAATCTTTTATCAATCCCTTGAATATTTTAATCTACAATCAGACGATAAAGGGTATACTGCAGAATCGAAAATCATTGGCTGCCACGAGGATAAAATATATGCACTGAATTATAAAATTCTTATTGATAAAGACTGGACTGTCCAGGATTTTATAATTGAATCAGAAATCAATACAGCTAAAAGAATATTTTCAGGAAAAAGAAATCAGAATCAATGGGATATCAACAATGTCCAGCACCCCGAATTCAATCATTTTAAGTTTATAGACATTTCTCTGACACCATTTACCAATACGCTTCCGATTAATAATTTAAGACTTCCAGAGAATAGTTCTCTGAAAATTGACGTGATTTATATTGATGTTTTAAACCATCATATCAGACCTGTACAGCAGCAATACACCCGCACGGCAGCTAATAAATACCTGTATGAAAATATTGAAACCGATTTTAAAGCAGAAATTTCGGTAGATGAAACAGGATTAGTCACCAGCTACCCTGAATTGTTTGAGAAAATTTCGGAACTCTGACTTTGAAAGAAGCAATAACAATTTAGTCAAGGATACTTAATTAAAATAACGCGACAAGTTTTGTCGTTTCGTGTATATATTTTTGCTTCGGAATAAAACAAAGCCAATATAAACAATGAAATTAAATATTTAACAGCAGGTTTTACATTAAATCGCATTAATGTGATTTTTGCATCTTAAAAAGTGCTAAATTCGCAAAGTTTTAAAAAGCTAATTACTAACTCAAAAAACATTAAAATGAGAAAGTTTTATCTCAGTGCACTTACTTTGTGCATGGTTCTGGGCGTATCTGCCCAGGAAGTGGTATGGCAGAAAGATATCCAATCCTCTACCCAGGATTTTCTAAGTCAGGTTACCACTACCATTGATCAGCAGTATCTTATCACAGGAAGTTCCATACAGTCAGGAAGCGGAAAGCCGGAGGCTGGAAGTAAGCAGAACAACGGTTACGATTTTCACCTTATCAAACTGAACCAGCAGGGTGAAGAGGTCTGGGAAAAATATTTCTCAGGATCAAACCATGATTATCTGTCTTCAACGGTTACCACACAGGACGGAGGATTTCTTCTGGCTGGTACCAGCTATTCAGGAAAAGGGTTGGATAAAAAAGAGGATTCCAAAGGAGGATCAGATATCTGGCTGGTCAGAATCAATGAATTTGGAGATGAATTATGGCAGAAAACATTGGGAAGTTCTTCCGATGAAGAAGCCAGGGCAGTTATCCAGACTACAGATTTAGGATTCTTTGTTGCGGGAAATGTACAGGGCTCTTCAAAAGGTTATGGTTCCAAAGATATTCTGATCACAAAACTGGACAAAGACGGAAAAGAACTCTCACAGGTAATTTTAGGGGGAAAAGGTTTGGATGAAGTAGAGAAAATGATTCCAACCAAAGACGGAGGAGCATTACTCGGAATGTATTCAAGAAGTTCAGCTGTACAAAGTAAAATGTATAATGTACAAAGTCCTCAAAATACATCCGACACCCGACATCTGACAACGGTACAAAAACAAAGCGACAATTTCGGTGAAGGCGATTACTGGATCGTAAAGCTTGACAAAAACGGAAAAGTAGAATGGGAAAAGAATTTCGGAGGAAAAGGTGATGATCATATCAGAACCCTTGCTTTAACTTCAACCGGCTTTATCATTGGCGGGGAATCCAGATCGGAAAGATCGGGCAATAAAACCGTAGGGATTGAAGAAGGAACGGACCTCTGGCTGATTTCTTTAGATGAAAGAGGCGAAGAGCAGTGGCAGAAATCTTACAATTTGGGTAACCGGGATATCCTGATGGGAATGAGTGTAATAAACGGGAAGCAGGAAGACGGAAACGGGAGTTCTAAAGGCATTCTGCTGGGAGGTTATACCCAGGCGGAAGGAAGAATAGAAACGGATGATGAAACCTTCTGGATGCTGTATCTGGATCAGAATGGCAATGAGCAGTGGAGAAAACACGTCAAAGGAGAATCAAGGAAGAAAGCAGAGAGGCTATCTGATTTAAAACTCAACAGGGACGGTTCTATTGTTCTGGCCGGAACCAGTGCAGAAGAGCTGGGGAAAGAAAACTGGAAGATTGTAAAACTGGGAGACAAACAGGTTGATCAGTTAATTGAAAAATACGATATCAAAATCTATCCAAACCCTGTTTCAGACTATGCTTACATAGAAATCGGTTTTGATTTTAAGGATGCAGATATTCTGTTGTATGATATGAGTGGAAGACAGCTTCAGAGTATTAAAACGAAGAATAAAGTGACTAAAATTAATACCCAGGCTTTGGTTCAGGGAGCATATCTGGTGACCATAAAAACGGATAATAATAAAACAGCAAATGCCAAACTGATAAAAAAATAAAAACTAATTCCATGAAGAAAAATACAATTGCTGTAATTTTATTACTAGCTTCATTACACAATACACTTCTTGCGCAATCTGGGGTAGGTGGAAATGACCCCAAAAGTTATGTTGGCGATATCAACCAAATGTTTCCTTCCGCACCGACTTCCAACAATTTAATGAAATTTGAAGAAGTTCCTGTAAGTTATTACACAGGAATTCCTGATATTAATATTCCCTTGGTCAGTATCCCAACAAGCAATCCTAAAGTTGTGATGGCTGTACAATTAAAATACCACCCTTTAAATGCTAAACCAGAAGACAAAGCAAGTGAAACAGGATTAGGTTGGAGCCTTATTGCAGGAGGAACAATTTCCAGAACAGTTAGGGAGGGAATCCTGATGAAAAAAATAGAACTATTTTATTCTCTTCTCCTCCAAAAACAAAATATGGTATTTATAATGAAATTTATAATCCAACTTCAAAATTGATAAAAGATCAAACAATTGATCTTAATGATTACAGCTTTGAAGCAGCCATGGGAAAATATGATACAGAATACGATCTGTATCAATACAATTTTATGGGGCAATCAGGAAGATTTTATATTATAAAAGATGACAATGGGAATTATAAACCTGAAAAATTAGACAAAAATAATTTACAGATCATCATTAATAATATTGCTCCGGCTGAAATTACCAGTTTTACTATTGTTGATGATAAAGGAATCAGATACACTTTTGAAGGGATGGAAAAGTCTCAAAAATCTATTACAAGTGTAAAAATAGGTATTATAAGCGGAATAGGTAACCCTAACCCAAGTATGGACATTGCAGATTATTGGGCTGCATTTAACTTAACAAATATCAAAGATCAGAATAATAATCTTCTTGCCACTTTCAATTACGGCCTTAATTCTGTTGTTAAATTTGAAGAACCTTCGACGACAATTAAGCGACTTGCTGGCAATGTGCAATATTCCAATACCAGTGGAAGTACTGAAATCTCCGATGGGAGTATGCCTGGAGCTTTTGAAACGCAGTATGTTTATAATACAACCAATACCAAGTTGTTAACAAGCATTGATGTCTTAGGAAAAGGATCAATTTATTTAAATTATGAAAAAGGAAGGCAGGATTCGAATTATATGGAGCCTACTGAACTCTACAAACTAAAATCTGTTCAGTCAAATTATATTGGGCAAAATACACAACAATACATAGATAAATATGTGTTGGATTATGGGTATTCAAATACAAATTGGCAACCTGAAAATGGAGCAATGAAAACATTGCAGAAAATGATGCTGGCAAAAGTTACCAAGACAGCACCTAATGTACAAAATCAGGAATATAACTTAGATTATTATGTCAATTCAGGTATACTTCAAAAAGATAAATGGGGATATTATAAAGGAGATAATGATGCGTACAGAACAGACGTTTTAAAATCTTTAACATATCCTACAAAAGGAAAAGCAGTATTTGATTTTGGAGAAAATATTTACAGCTATATCAATGGAACAGAACCTGTAACAGGGGAATGGATTGACACCGATAATACTTTTGTATCCTATGATTTAAATACATTTAGTTCGTCAATAAAAGAAGAATTTTTCACCGTTCAGACTCCACAAAAAGTTAAGCTTCATCTTGATCTTGGAAATCTAATTTATTCCAATTGGCATTTTTATATTTATAAAAAAAACGCAGACAACACCTACTCTCCTTCCCTTGCTGATTTTGGCTTAAGCTGGCAGTCTTGTATAAGCAACAGTGGCGCTCAGTGCATGAATCAGAACTTAGGACCAAACGGAGAACCTCTTACAGAATATGACTATGAAACAGTTACGTTACAACCGGGAACCTACTATTTATCCTTAACAGGAAGTAAAGGTATTACTCAAGTACCTATCTCATATTATCTTACAGCGTATACGAAAGAGCACTATTTTAATAGCTTCCTGACTAAAAAAGGTGGAGGTATCAGAATTAATAATATTAAATATTTCGATACACTGACCTCTACAGAACCAGCTAAAGGACTTTTTTATGACTATAAAGACATTAATGATCCGCAAAAAAGCAGTGGTTCTCTTGTCTTCCCGGAACCAATTACAAGCTTTGACGATAGTTATTCCTATAGAAATAAGTTTTATAATCCTACAATTACCTATAACGCTAATTTTAAAGTAACCACGGATTATAATATCCTACCGGTTCAGAAAACACAGGGTTCTGATGTGGGGTATAAATATGTAACGGTTGAACAAAAAGATAAAGATGGCAATGGAAAAGGTAAAACAGTTCATACATTCAGATCTCCTATAGATTACCCAAATGATGGAATTCTATCTACGGTGCCACCTGTTGTCCCTATTCCTAATCTTGATTATTTAAGAGGACAGCCAGTTTCGGAAAAGGTTTACAATGCAGCAGGTCAGATTATTTCAGAAACTACAACGCAATATACCACAACTGAATTTGAAAAAAATGATGCGATTAAGCTTTATGACAATTATGAAAAGAATATGGTTTCTGAACTTTTTGGTTTCAGTAGTTATCAAGCACTTTATAATCAATTACACATTGGAGTAATGCTCACTAACCCTTATAAAGGTTTCGAAAAGTTTGGAATAACACTACCCGTTCAAAAAGAAGAAAAACAATATTTCTATACAAACGGAGTTCAGAATTCTGTGGTTAAAACAACGAACACTACTTATAATCAGGAAGATTATCCGATAAGTGTTACTCAAAATGAGCCGGGAGCAGAGACTTATATCTCAAAATATAAGTATGCTAAAGAAAAAGCAATCAATATTTGACAGTTAAAAATATGATTGGTATTCCACTGGAGACAGAAGCCCAAAAGAATGGTATAACGGTTTCTAAGATAGAGTCTTTATATCCTGTCAATCAGGCTGAAGCAGACACAAAAACTTCTGGATTGGCTGTGCCTTACCAGGTAAATTCTACCGATTTACAAAATGTTGTTTCTACTGAATTGACTTATGATAAATATGATGAAAAAGGAAATTTGCTTCAGTATACTACAAAAGAAGGAGTTCCTGTTTGTATTGTTTGGGGGTATAACCAAACCCAGCCAATAGCTAAGATAGAAGGAATTACTTACGCACGTTTATCAGGAATATCTCCCGGTATTTTAGAAATTGTTAATGCTTCCAATACAGATGCATCAGCAGGCGTGAACAATGATGAAACAGCCTTCTTATCAGCATTGAATACCTTCAGAAGTAATACCGCATTATCCGGTTATCAGATCACTACTTATACTTATGACCCTTTAGTAGGAGTAAGAAGCATCACACCACCATCAGGAATTACCGAAAGCTATAGTTATGATTCGGCTAACCGACTTGAAAAAGTAATTGATGTAAATGGCAAAGTGCTGAAAGAAATGAAATACAACTATAAAAACTAAACTGATGAAAAAACTCATAATACCTATAGGAGCATTGCTCTTATCCAATATAAGCTATGCCCAGCTTTCAATCATTTCAAGCAATGAAAATTATATTCAGACCAAAACGTATCTGGATTATAACGGAACTTCCCCTACAAAATCCTCGGAAACAGTCCAGTATTTAGATGGATTGGGAAGGCCTAAGCAGATTGTCAACTTACAGGCTTCACCTCTGGGAAGAGATGTTGTCACTCATATCGAGTATGACCAGTTCGGAAGACAGGTAAAAGATTACCTGCCTGTTCCCCAGCTTTCTACCAGCAATGGAAACTATTATTCCGGCCCATTGGGAGTGTACCCCACCACTTATGGTAATGAAAAAATCTATTCAGAGAAGGTTCTGGAGAATTCACCTTTAGACCGGGTCCTGGAACAGAGACCGGTGGGAAATGACTGGAACGGAAAATCGGTAAAGTTTGAATATTCTGCCAATATAGGAAATGATGTCTACAAATTTGTTCCTGCAACGGTATGGGAAAACGGAGCCACTAAAACGACTTTAACGGTATCTGCGTATAGTGAGGCCAATCAACTCTACAGGAATATGGTCACAGATGAAGACGGGAACAGGACCTATGAGTATAAAAACGGACAGGGCCAAACTATTTTGGTAAGGAAAATGATTTCTGATACAGAATATGCAGACACCTATTATGTATATAATGAATATGACCAGCTGGCTTTTGTTATTCCTCCCAAGGCTGTTAATCAGAGTCTGACAGACGACCTGCTTAATGCTCTTTGCTACCAGTACCGCTATGACGGAAGAGGCCGTTTAGTGGAGAAAAAGCTTCCTGGTAAGGGCTGGGAATATATGGTATATAATAAAGCTGACCGGCTTATCCTGACCCAGGATACCGAGCTTAAAGGAAAAGGACAATGGCTTTTCACTAAATATGACCAGTTTGGAAGAGTCATTTATACTGGAATAACAAGCAGTACCTCCAGCAGGGTGTCAATGCAAAACAGTGCCAATATCAATGTTAATTTGTATGAAACCAGAACTGCTACAGCTGGTTTGACTTTAAACGGTATGCCTGTATATTATACTAAGGTTTCTACTCCTACCAATGTTACCCAGGTTTTAAGCGTTAATTATTATGACACTTATCCTCCGGGTTCATCTGCAGTTACCAATGTATTTGCCCAGCCTCTTCTTACGGATAATCCGGCTAATGCACAAACTACCAAAGGACTGCTTACCGCTTCCTATATTAAAAATATAGAAGATGATCAGTGGACGAAGAATTTTATCTGGTATGATACCAAAGGAAGAAACATTGGTTCCAGAAGCAACAACCATTTGGGTGGCTATACTGTAGTAAACAATAAGCTTGATTTTGCCGGGGCAGTCCTTCAAACCAATACTTACCATAAGAGAGCTGCTGCAGATCCCGAAAAGCTTATCGTAGAAAAATTCACCTATGATTCCCAGAACAGGCTTCTGACCCACACCCACCAGGTTGGCAGCAACCCTGTGGAATACCTTGCCCAGAATAAATACAATGAAATTTCCCAGCTGGAATCCAAGAAAGTAGGAGGAACCGCTGCTGCATCTCCATTGCAGACCATTGTTTACCAATATAATATCAGGGGCTGGATGACCAAAATGAATGATCCTGCCAACCTGAACGGAAAGTTATTTGGATATGAGATAAAGTATACCAATCCTGTGTATACTAATACCTCACCAGGAAGATTTAATGGAAATATCGCTGAGATTGATTGGAATATTTCCAGTGCAGAGGGATTGAAAAGATACAATTACCAGTATGATCCTTTAAACAGGATGTTAAAAGGAGTATATTCCGAGCCCAATTCTTCTGTAGCCCAGAATAATTATTTTAATGAAGAGCTTACTTATGATCTCAATGGAAATATTAAAACCTTAAAAAGATTTTCAGTGCCTGTTTCCGGGGGAACTATCGCAGAGAAGATTGATGATCTGGTCTACAACTATCAGAATGGGGACAAAAGTAATACCCTGGACAAAATTACCCTTCCTCCCGGTGTCATTAACAACAGTTCAGGATATAATGCTTTGCAGGGAACCATGGCCTATAACCTTAATGGGAATATGACGGATCATCCTGATAAAAAAATGAAGATCAGTTACAATTACCTGAGTCTGCCCAATAGTATTGCAGTTAATGCAGGGATAATGGATAGCTCTACAACCAGCTACACCTACAGGGCAGACGGAACAAAAGTCTCTAAAACATACAGTAATAACGGGTCCATAGAAACCAATTATCTAGACGGTTTCCAGTATGATAACAGACATGCCTATGATACGTCAGCCTCTCTTTACACCGTTCCGGTATTGAAATTTGTACCTACCTCAGAAGGGTATTATGATTTTACGGAAAATAAGTATATTTACAATTACACGGATCATTTAGGCAATATAAGAGTGAGCTATAAGAATAATGGTACTGCACTGGAGGTTATTGATGCCAATAACTATTATCCTTTGGGTTAAAGCACCAGAACGGAACTATTGTACCGGTTCCTTTTGGAGGAGTTCCGTATAATTACAAGTACAATGGTAAAGAATTGCAGGAAACAGGGATGTATGATTATGGAGCAAGGTTTTATATGCCTGACTTAGGACGATGGGGTGTGGTGGATCCGCTGGCAGAGAAAGACAGAAGATGGACGCCATATAGATATGCCTATAACAATCCAATCAGATTTATAGATCCTGATGGAAGATTAGAAGATTGGGTAGGGACAACTGATGAAAATGGAAGTACAACATGGCACTGGGATGATAAGATAAAAAGTGCATCACAAGCAGCAGCAGCAGGCTATGATAGTTATTCTGATGGAAAAACGAATAATACATATACATCTATTTCAGGATCAGAAGTAACTTTAAAAGAAAATGGAAACTGGTCTGAGGATTTCACTAATGTTAATAGAGAAAGATTAGGAACAGCCATTAATAATTGTACAGCATGTAAGCAATTAGAAGGTGTTGAGAAGGCATTATTTATAGGTGTTCCATTAGCACTAGCAACAGGAGGAACTGGAGGTTTTGCTTTGTCAGGAGAAATCACTATAGGATCTTTTGCAGCTAAGTCACTTACTGATGCTTCAGTACAGGCAGCAGCAAATTTTACAACTAATGGTGGGAACTTCATGGAGGCTGTACAGAATATAAATTTAACACAATCTGCTTTATCGGGGATAGGAATGAGCCCGGTAGGTAATGCAGTTATTTCAACTGCTGTAAATATTAATATGTCAGATAGTAAAACAGTATTTACAGGTGGCGTATCTGCTAGAACTTACATGATTCAAGCATCAATGAGTGCTGCAGGAGGAACATTGGTAAATAAAATAACTGGCTCTTCAGCTTTTCAACAAGCTGTAACTCAAAAGACTTCAGGTTTAGGACAAACAATAGGGACAGCTGTTTCACATATATATACGAGTGGTCCTGATTATACAAGAGCAACTATTCAAAATAAGATACAATGATAAATAGGTTATTAGCTAAACTAAATTATTATATTTTTGAAAGAAAATCAAAATGGAACTATTTAATCATTATGATAATGGTTTCTCCTTTATTTATTTATATATATAATAAACAATCTCCTGTTAAAGCTGGTAATTACACAATTGGGTATGCTACAAAAATGTATTGGCCAATAATATCCTATAAAAGAATTAGATTTAATTATAGTGTAAATGGTAAAAAATATGAAACTACAAACATTTATGCACAAGATTCTGAAGTAAAAATACCAGCAAGATATTTGGTACAATTTTCTTTAGAAGATAATTCATTTTCTAACATTTATCCAAATATTCCTATTCCTGATAGTATCCAGAAATCTCCTCCAGGGGTTGGGAAACATTTCCTGAATGGGCAAAAAAATAATTAGAAATGAAAATTTTACTTACTAGGTTAGTGTATCTTTTGTAGTAGAGGATAAAAACAACCAAACATTTTTTTAAAGTTACAATAGAGCTTCAGTTAAATCAGAGTGGGAATTTTCCCATTCTGATTTGTTTTTAGGTTTTTAATTGCATTATTTCTCACGTGCAATTGGGTTGAAATATTATAATTCATATGAGGTCTTAAATTATTGTAAAATAAATTGGTTGATCAAATTGTCGTAAGAAGTTTTTAAAATATTCAAACATATCAATTAGTCCAAACTCATATTTCAGAATACCTCTACTACGCAAAGTCTCTTGATTGTGAGCACACATTTTAAATTTAATAAATTGTCATGAGAGCAATTATATATTTATTAAAATCTTGTGGAATTATCATAGTGATTGATATTTTATATAATATTATAGTTTTTCATCAATTAAAATCATCTAACAAGATGCAACCATCGGAACAGCCCACTCTACCTTGATGAATAAAGGAGAAAGTTTTACCAGTATAGAACTTAAGATTAATTTTTTCCGTCCAACATGGAGAGATAAGCTTACGGCTCATGCCAGGCCGATACTATCCGGTAAAACCATCACTGTCTATCATTGCAAAATAACCAATACCGAAGGAAAACTGGTAGCAGCAGTAACCAGCACTGTTATGGCCTTAAGAGGAGACAAGGCAAAAGGAAGATAATTGGCTATTTTAGTAATAAATAACCCCTTACAATTGTTATAATGGTATGAAAACAATTGTGCTTTTACTCCTTTTTATCACTTCTCTGAATGTCGTTTCCGCTCAGAATAGACCATCTGAAGGTTACTTTGAAACCTCAGATCATGTAAAGATCAAATATAAAGTCTCCGGAAAAGGAGAAACCTGCATTTATATTCCAGGCGGTCCGGGACAGGGATATCCATCTTTTGAACTGATGAGAGGAAACAACCTTGAAAAAAATATACGGATGATTTATATGGATCAGCGGGGTTCCGGAGCATCCGGTACATCGGATAACTATCATCTTGATAAAATGATTCAGGATATTGAAGAGTTGAGACAGCATCTGAAATTGGAAAAGGTATTCTTACTGGCTCATTCCTTTGGCGGAATCATAGCCGTTAATTATGCAAAAAAATATCCTCAGCATACCAAAGGAATCATTCTGGCCAACGTTACGCTTCATTTTCTGAATGACGAATCCGTCAAAGAACAGATTGAATATGGAAACAGTCTTCTACAGGCAAAAAACAGACCTGTTCCTAAAGACAGCCTTTCTGCAGAGCTTTCTAAAATCAGCAGTGCATTAAGAAAAAAAGAATCGGGTACAAATTCCTTACTGAAGATATAGAAACCATAAAACAGATGGATAAAACAGATTCTCTCCATCCCCGTATCATCGACTTCGGAATGGCGGTGATCTCAAAACCCAAAGATTTTCCTGAATATTATGCTGATTATGCACCCATAACAAAAGACATCAAAGTCCCTGTACTGACCATCACCGGAAAAAGATAAGGCAGTCGGAACCCAACATTATAAAACCTTTCAGTTTACCAATCAGAAAGTAGTTTCCATTGATGGCGGACATCTTTTGTATTACGAAAAAAATAAAGAATTTGTGAAGGCTGTAACTCACTTTGTGGATACAATGAAATAAATTATATACCTATAATTTTAAATGAAATTTTCGGCGCGGCCTCCGGCCGCGCCGAAAATTTCCCAACATTCAAATACTCATAAACAAATCCGGCTGTTTCAAAATTGAAACAGCCGGACTTTATCTATTTTAATTCCTGCTTAAAAGCTGGTAAATATTAGAATTTAAGATCTCCGTTCACTTCTCTTACCGCATTAGCAGCTTCAGCAAATTTCAATTGCTCCTCAGCAGTCAATGTTACGTTTACGATTGATTCTACTCCGTTAGCCCCGATGATAGCCGGAACTCCTAAGCAGATATCGTTTTGTCCGTATTCACCTTCAAGCATTAAAGAACAAGGGATCATTTTCTTCTGGTCACATGCAATTGCCTGAACCATTACAGAAACGGCTGCACCTGGAGCATACCATGCTGAAGTTCCTAATAATTTGGTAAGAGTAGCTCCTCCTACTTTAGTTTCTTCGATTACATATTTTTGTTGCTCATCGCTTAAGAACTCAGTTACAGGAACACCATTTCTTGTCGCTTTGCTCAATAATGGAAGCATACCTGTATCACTGTGGGCAGCGATTACCATACCGTCAACATCAGAAATCGGAGCTTCTAATGCTTCAGCCAATCTGTATTTGAATCTTGCAGAGTCTAATGCACCACCCATTCCGATGATTTTGTGCTTAGGAAGACCTGAAGTTTTGTGAACAAGGTAAGCCATAGTATCCATTGGGTTAGAAACCACGATGATGATTACTTCCGGAGAATGTTTTACTAAGTTTTCAGTAACTTCTTTCACGATACCGGCATTGATACCGATCAATTCTTCTCTTGTCATTCCAGGTTTTCTTGGAATCCCTGAAGTGATTACTGCCACATGAGAACCTGCAGTTTTGCTGTAATCTCCTGTTGTACCCGTAATTTTTGTATCAAATCCGTTAAGAGATGCTGTCTGCATCAAATCCATTGCCTTACCTTCAGCAAACCCTTCTTTAATGTCTACCAAAACTACTTCTGAACAGAAGTTCTTCATTGCGATGTATTCTGCACAGCTT
Organism: Chryseobacterium sp. 1B4; assembly: GCF_036631475.1. Lineage (NCBI taxonomy): Bacteria > Pseudomonadati > Bacteroidota > Flavobacteriia > Flavobacteriales > Weeksellaceae > Chryseobacterium > Chryseobacterium sp. 1B4. The sequence continues at coordinate 91,023 of NZ_JAPNUF010000002.1, read as the reverse complement.
GCTCCTACAGCGCCTGCACCTACCACAGTTACTTTCATATTGTTACTTTTTAAATTATTTTTTTGTTAGTTAAGTTTAAATTTGAAACTCCCCAAATTTAACAATTCCTGAAAAATTGCGCAATTTTTCAGAAATTTAATTAGAATTAAATGAATTAATTGACGTTCAGTAAAAACGTATAGAGTTTTTTTGCCCCGGAAAGCACTTCGTTATAGTTTTCTTCAGCCACCTCTGTATCCAGAACTTCTTTAAAGTTTTTCCACATAGGTCCTGTATTTTCCTGATAGCAACCGAAAAAATTGAAAGTTACCTCATCGAAACCTGCTGTTTTAGATAGCTGCTTTGCAATAACGTTTCCGCCAAGTGTGGAACCTTCAATCACATACATAGCTCCGAGCGCTTCATGCTCATTGTCAAATTCAAGATCGTGAGAAGCTTCCTGATTTTCCAGGGAGAGGCTTTTCAGGTCTTTTTCGATAAGGGAAAGCTTCTTTCGTGAATCGAGCTGAAGTTTTTCCGCATACTTATCAGAAAGACTGCTGAATATTTTATCTTCACTGTGAAGAAGCATCAGGTAATTGGTATGAATGATTTTTTTATAATCCTCTAAAGTGAAAGTTTTGTTGAAAATCTTTTCAGAATTAAAAGTTTTTCTGCTGCATCGTGATAGTCTGCCGTATTCTGCTTAAGATATTCTGTTACCATAATAACGTTTTAAAAGTTTCTCAAATGTAAGGCTTTTTAAACGTTAAAATAAAGGAAGTCCCTTCATTATTACTTTCATAATCAACATTTCCGCCTATTCTTTTCATAATACGGTGTACAATAGACAGCCCTACTCCATTTCCTTTAAACTTCTTGGCATTATCCATCCTGTTGAAGATCTTAAACATCTTATGTTTTTCTTCTTCAGGAATACCAATTCCATTGTCAGAAATTCTGTAAATAATGGTCTGTCCGTCTTCTGTTCCTTCAATTTCTACTTTAGGAACTTCTTTATGAGAAGAATATTTCACGGCATTATTAATGATGTTCAGAAATACCTGATGAAGCAGTGTTTTATCAGCCAGTACGTCCGGACATTCCTTGATGATGATCTCACTGTTCGGACTGCCGTAGGTCATCTTGGCGTTTTCAGAAATCTTCTCAATCGTATAAACTGTTTTAAGGCGCTCAAGCTGGATTTCACTATATTTTGCACGGCTGAGCTGCAGGACATCATGCATCATTTCCGCCATATTGTCGATTTCCTCAATAATTGTATTGATCTTGGTTTTGCTTTTCCCGGAATCATCCGTAAGATTTCCCAAAAGCATCTGAGCATTCAGTTTCATTACGGTGAGCGGGGTTCCAAGATCGTGCGAAATAGTATATGAAAAACTGTCAAGCTCCTCATTTACCTTTTTAAGCTCATCATTAAGCCTTTTGATCGCATTATAATTTTTATGGGAAGTTTCCAGGATAAGATCTCTTACAGCCTGTACAGCGCTTATATTCCGGGAATTCCATCTTTTCGACTGTCCTTTTATATTTTCTGTAAAAATCCGGAAGGAAGTTCTTGGCGAGATCATTTGTTTTTCTTCCCCGTTCTGAGAAAATACCATTACTTTCTTCTCCGGATTTCCTGCCCAGTTGATATGTTCATCAAATTCTTTCCTGAACCAGACCAGCATTTCAGTTTTCTCTCTTTCGATAAAATAAATAATGATTCCTGCAGCATTTTCAGACAGCCCAAGCTCCTCACCATGATCTTTAAGAAAGCTTCTGCTCACAAAGATGCGTTCAGATGTATTACCAAGAGCCCACTGCACTACTCTGTTAATACTTTCCAGATCCGGCGTGCGGCCATATGTTACGACATTTTCTTCCGAAACAATAGCAAGTCCGTCTGCTTCGGGTAAATTTCTGATCTCTTCCTTACATTCGATAAGAGAATCAAACAAAATATTATGTTTTAAAAACTCCGTTTTCAGCTGAGACATTCTCTCATTCAGCGCCAGACGGTAATTCAGTTCGCTTTTTGATTTAAAAGAAGAATAAGCGTTCGCAGCAAGGGCTGTAAAAATCCCCGCCTGTACCCTGTCTTCAAGATCAATATGCTTGGGTTCCACATTCTGGCATGTTACCAGCCCCCAAAGGTGATCATCAATAATAATAGAAACACTGAAACTTGATGCTACACCGGAATTTTTCAGATATTGTCCGTGAACAGGTGACATTGCTCTGGACGCTGAGAAAGTAAGATCAATATGGTCCGGGCTTTTGCTCAGAACCGGAACTGTATCCGCATATACATTGCTGAAGATTCTTTTTCTTTTTTCAGATAAAGATCCCTTGCCTGCTTCGGAATATCAGACTCCGGATAATGAAGACCCAGAAAGCTTTCCATATTCTCATTTTTCTTTTCAGCAATTACTTTTCCGGAACCGTCCATCATGAATTTATAGACCATCATCCGGTCATAATTTACCACCTTTGAAAGTGTTTCCAGCAAATGATTCCAGAGTTCCTTTTCATTATCTATGACGTAAAAATTATCATATTTATTGGAAATCCGTTTATTGGGATTAATCAGTACCTCTTCAAACTCCAGAAAGATATAAAGCTTACTCCTGAAAACAGAAAAGTGATATTCTTTACCGTTGATAAAAATTTTGTCGAAATAAGTCTCATTACTGCGTCTGGTAAACTTGTCCAGTGAAGTATAGATTTCTGAATCAATAATGCCCTGAAAACTTTCCGGGAAATCAGTAAGCTTTCTTCCGAACAGCTCCTCCGAGTTCCCGATTTTAAATAGATCCGAAATATTCCTGCTAAAAAAAGTAATGGTATGGAGCTCTGCATCAATGCCAATCAAATAGCCAAAACTTTGTATAGAACCCGGAATATGGATAGGCTCTTCATGGCATTCTATAAAATTCATATATCTTTTCAGTCTGTTAATCAAATATAACGATTTTTATTAACAGCTTTCTATTTTGTGGTACTTAATTTCAAACCTCTTTCAACCAGCGTCTTATGGTATATAACGATGATAAAACAGGAGTAAAAAACACATTCAAATATTCTTCTTTTTTTACCTTTTTTTATGTCAAATCTTTAAAATATACAAAAAAAATCTTACAATCCAATTATCATCCTTTAACTATGATTCATAACATAAATTACATATTATTAACTCTTATAATTATTTTATTTAAACAAATTTCGCTAAATTTATATCACCAAATAATGAATATGATCAAAATACATTGAATTATTAACAAAAAATTCAATATAAAATTTAAATTCAAATAATACTATTATGAAAAAGTTCCCATTAATTTTATTTTCTCTGATTCTCTCTATAGGATTATGGAATCCGTCAGAGGCATGTACAAGAGTTGTATATAAAGGTCCTCAGAATACCGTTATTACAGCACGTTCCATGGACTGGCGTGACGAAATCCCTGTCAACCTCTGGGTACTTCCGAAAGGAATAGACCGCAACGGGCTGGTAGGCCCGAAATCTGTAAAATGGACTGCCAAATACGGAAGCCTTGTAAGCTCTTCATGGGACATTGCTTCAGCAGACGGAATGAATGAAAAAGGATTGGTTGCCAACCTGCTCTGGCTAGGAGAATCACAGTATCCTAAATTCGATGGGAAAGGAAGTAAAAAGGGAATTGCCATTTCATTATGGGCTCAATATTATCTGGATAATTTTGCCACCGTAAAAGAAGCTGTGGAATTTTCACGTAAAGAACCTTTCGTTATTGTAAGTGATTACATTCCGGGAACAGAAAGGTTTACAACCGTCCACCTTTCTATTTCTGATGCTTCGGGAGACAATGCTGTATTTGAATATATTGACGGAAAACTGGTAATTCATCATGACCCGTCTTATACAGTAATGACCAACTCTCCTATTTTTGAAGAGCAGCTGGCTCTTAATAATTACTGGAAAGGAATTCCGGGAACCGTTATGCTTCCGGGAACCAACCGCGCTGCAGACCGCTTTGTAAGAGCTTCTTACTACATCAATGCGATTCCACAGACTGCAGATACCCGTACAGCGGTAGCCAGTGTCTTCAGCGTCATCAGAAACTGTTCAGTACCTTACGGAATTACTTCTGCCACAGAGCCTAATATTTCTTCAACAAGATGGCGTTCCGTTTCGGATCAGAAAAACCTGGTGTATTATTTTGAAACGGTTTTTACACCGAATACTTTCTGGGTAGACCTTAAAGATTTTGATCTGAGCCCTAAAGGAAAAGTGATGAAACTGGATCTTAGTAACTACCGTACCTACAATGGTAAAACCAATGCAGAATTTAAAGAATCCGCACCATTCACGTTCTTAGGTTTAAAATAGATATTTCACCACAAAACACTTATGCTTAAGCAAAATCTGATCTCTGCAGATAAAGACCTAAGTATGCAGCACTATGACTGAATGTATGATCATTCAATGCATGTAAGATATATGTGGTAAATGAAATTACAATAAAAAAACAAAAATAGATATGGCCTTTTTTCAATTAAAAAGAAAAGCCTCATTCTGTGTATGCTTGCCTGCGGGTTAGCTGCCCATGCACAGAATCAGGATTCTCTGAAGACCACCCACCCACAGGAGGAAGACAATATTAAATATCCTCAGCTGCAGATCAAAGGCCTTTTTCAGGCGCGTTATCTTGTAGGGATGAGTAAAGACGTAGATGTTAACGGACTCCATCATACCGATGGTTCCGGAACTGATAATAATTTTATGCTCAAATATATGAGGGTTCAGGTTCGGGCCCAGATCAGTAAACGTACAGAAGTTGTCGTACTGGCCAACCTTGCAGACTTTAAAAATGATCCTAAAAGCAGAGTTCTTGAAAATGCTTACCTGAAATATACTTTCAATCCAAAATTAGCGATTACTGTAGGACAGTTCAGACCTTGGTTCGGTATTGAAGAGACTTATCCTATTGATATCATTAAATCTTTAGACTGGTCTAACCAGTATACGGAATTCGGAAAGCTGGGCTGGACAAGTTTCCAGATCGGAATGTCTGCTACAGGACAGCTTCAGCTGGGAGAAATTCCTTTCCAATATGCGGTTTCAGTTGTTAACGGAAACGGAAAGAACCAGATTAATGATAATGACAACGGAAAACAGTATTCCACCCGTCTTGTATTCGGATTATCCAAAAAATATAATTTCAATGTAGGCCTGAATGGAGGTATCGGGGAAGTTTTCAGTAAAAAAGTATATGCTTTGGGAGTGGATCTGAGCTCACTGATTCAGTTTGATCCTAAATGGAGTCTTGACATGCAGCTGGAAGGCAAACAGGCCACCAACCATGTTCTGTATAATTCCATTGCCCCTGAACTGCGCCCTGAGAACCCTGATCAGTACCTGATCCGCGGCGTTTATTTCCTTCCGAATCTGAGATATGAAATCAACCATAAAAATCTCAGTGCCTTTGAACTTTCCTGCCGTTACGAATATCTTGATACCAATTTCAGAATGGCTTCCAACCCAAGACAGACAATCACCCCGATGTTCGGATTGGAATTCCTGAAAAATTACGGCGCAAGAATTCAGCTGGGAGTACAGTTTGACCGTTACAAACATCAGGTGGAAAACACCTCACAATACAACAATAATCTATTTATAGTACAAGTACAGAGTAGGTTTTAAACGATTAAACAGTTAGTATCATGAAAGAAATTAATATTAAAAACGTAGCGATCACATTTGTTGTTGCGTTGATCATATGGTTCATTCCTGCCCCGGAAGGCGTTGCCGAAAATGCCTGGCACCTGTTTGCCATCTTTGCAGCAACCATTTTAGGCATTATCCTTAAAGCAGCTCCAATGGGCACAATGTGTATGATGGCCATCGGTTTCACAGCCCTTACACAGGTGGTTGCTCCTGGAGATGCAGGAAAATCCATTACTAAAGCACTGTCCGGTTTTGGAGACAAAGTAATCTGGCTGATCGGGATTTCATTCTTTATTGCCAGAGGGTTTATCAAAACAGGGCTTGGAAACCGTATAGCTTTTTTATTCATCAGAGTTTTCGGGAAAAGTTCACTGGGGCTGGCCTACGGATTAGGGCTTGCCGATGTTTGTCTGGCACCTGCCATTCCGAGTAACACTGCAAGAGGTGGCGGGATTATCTACCCTATCATGAAATCTATGGCCATAAGCTTTGATTCTGTTCCTGAAAAACCGGAAACCCATAGAAAATTAGGTTCATTCCTGACTTTAAACAGTTACTACATGAACCTCATCGCTTCTTCTATGTTCCTTACCGGGACAGCCAGTAATCCGATGTGTCAGAAGTTTGCGGCTAACCTTGGTATTGATATTACATGGATGTCATGGGCTGCAGCGGGTTTCATTCCCGGGGCGGTAGCATTCTTTGTGGTTCCTTTGGTATTGTACAAATTGTATCCGCCTGAATTGAAAAAAACAGGGGATGCTCCGAAAATGGCAGCAGAGAAATTAAAAGAAATGGGACCTATCTCCAGAAACGAATGGCTGATGCTGTTAGCCTTCTTTATCCTGCTGGCCCTTTGGATATTCGGCGGAGCACTTTCTATTGATGCCACAACTACTGCATTCATCGGGTTGACATTGCTGTTATTAACTTCAGTATTGACCTGGGAGGATGTAAAAGGTGAAAAAGGAGCATGGGACACGATCGTTTGGTTCGCCGTATTGGTCATGATGGCAAGCTCCTTAAATGAACTGGGCTTCATTGGCTGGTTCAGTAACCTTATCAAGGTTCAGATCGGAGGATTGAGCTGGCAGGTAGCCTTCCCTGTTATTATTGTGGTTTACTTCTTCAGTCACTATATTTTTGCCAGTGCTACCGCTCACGTGGCGGCCATGTATGCGGCATTGCTGGGTGTAGGTGTTTCTCTGGGAATTCCTCCTATGCTATTGGCGATGATGCTGGGTTTCATGGGTTCAATTTATGGGGTACTGACTCACTATGGTCACGGTCCGGCTCCTGTATTTTTCGGAAGCGGGTATGTTGATCTGAAAGCATGGTGGCTCAGAGGTCTTGAAATAGGAATTGTTCTATTGATCATTTATATGGTTGTAGGAGGACTATGGATGAAAGTCTTAGGATATTATTAATCAATAAATCAAAAATATGTTATCAACACTGTCAAGAAAAATGCTGATGTGCCTTACAGGACTCTTTTTGGGATTCTTCCTGTTGATTCATTTCCTTGGAAATCTCCAGCTTTTTCTACCACAAGAACAGGCGCACCTTCAGTTTAATGCCTATTCGCATTTTTTATCAGGGAATATCATTATCAAAATAGTTTCTTACGTCTTGTATGCCAGTATTATTCTGCATGCTGTAGACGGGCTGATTATTACTTTAAAAAACAGAAAGTCCGGTGGCAGTTATCAGTCGGACAGACGTGAGAGAGCCAGTACATGGGCTTCCCGAAATATGGGAATTCTCGGAACATTAGTTCTGATCTTCCTGGTGATTCATTTCCAGAACTTCTGGTATATCTACAAATTCGGAACTCCTCCTTTGGATGAGAACGGAAATAAAGATCTCTACATTCTGGTAGTGAATGTCTTTAAAGAATGGTGGTACGTTATCATTTATGTTTTATCAATGATCGCTTTATGTTATCACCTGATTCATGGAATACACAGTGCAGTAAGAACGCTGGGATTATATCACCCCAAGTTCGTACAGTGGTTCAAAACAATCGGAATTACCTATTCAATCATTATCTGTGTAGGTTTTGCATTAATGCCGGTGTATGTATTCTTTACTTATCATTAAAAGGAACAATCATGATTTTAGATTCAAAAATACCACAGGGTCCATTGGAACATAAATGGGAAAATTATAAAAAGAAAGCAAAACTCGTTAACCCTGCCAACCGTAAAAAACTGGACATTATCGTAGTAGGAACCGGACTGGCGGGAAGTTCAATTGCAGCCTCTTTGGGAGAAATGGGATATAATGTGAAATCATTCTGTTTCCAGGACAGCCCGAGGAGAGCACACTCTGTGGCAGCGCAAGGAGGTGTGAATGCGGCAAAAAATTATAAAAACGATGGTGACAGTGTATACAGAATGTTTGTAGACACCTTAAAAGGAGGAGACTTCAGAGCCCGGGAAGCCAATGTATACCGCATGGCAGAATGTTCTCTGAACCTCATTGACCAGGCCGTGGCTCAGGGAGTCCCTTTCGGGCGTGAATATGGCGGATATCTGAACAACCGTTCATTCGGAGGGGTTCAGGTAAGCCGTACTTTCTATGCGAGAGGACAAACGGGACAGCAGCTTCTTCTGGGTGCTTATCAGGCATTGATGCGACAGGTCGGAAAAGGCTCTGTACAATTATTTTCAAGACATGAAATGCTGGATCTGGTCACTGTTGATGGAAAAGCCAGAGGAATTATCGTAAGGAATTTAGACACAGGAGACATCGAAAGACATGCAGCCCACGCTGTAATATTGGCAACCGGAGGTTACGGAAAAATCTATTATCTGTCTACCCTTGCCATGGGATGTAATGGTTCTGCCATCTGGAGAGCGCATAAAAAAGGAGCTTTAATGGCTTCACCAAGCTGGATTCAGGTGCATCCTACTTCCCTTCCGCAATCCGGAGATTACCAGTCTAAACTGACCTTAATGTCTGAATCATTACGTAATGACGGCCGGATCTGGGTTCCATTGAAACAAAGTGAAACCAGACCGCCGAATGATATTCCGGAAAATGAAAGGGATTATTACCTTGAAAGAAGATATCCGGCTTTTGGGAATCTTGCTCCGAGAGATATTTCTTCCCGTGCAGCTAAAGAAAGAATTGATGCCGGCTTCGGAATCGGGCCCTTGAAAAACGCCGTTTATCTTGATTTTTCAAAAGCGATACAGGAACAGGGAAAAGACAAGATCAGGGAAAAATATGGAAATTTATTTGACATGTATCTTAAAATTACAGGATATGATGCCTATAAAGAACCCATGATGATCTCCCCTTCTGCCCACTTCTCAATGGGCGGCCTTTGGGTAGATTATGAGCTGATGACTACCGTTCCTGGGCTGTTTGCTTTAGGCGAAGCTAACTTTGCCGATCACGGAGCGAACAGATTGGGTGCAAACTCACTTCTGCAGGCCTCAGTAGACGGATATTTCATTGCACCTTACACTATCGCCAATTATCTGGCGGATGAAATTCATACCGGAAAAATTTCACCGGATACTCCGGAATTTGAACAGGCTGAAAAAGCAGTTAAAGACCAGATTAATGGTTTTATCAATATCAAAGGAAGCAAAACCGTTGATTATTTCCATAAAACATTAGGAAAGCTCCTGTATGATTATTGCGGACTGGCAAGAAATGAAGAAGGTCTGAAATATGCCATTCAGGAAATCAGAAAACTGAAACAGGAATTCTATAAAGATGTAAGAGTTTCCGGACAGGGCAATAAAATGAATACCGAACTGGAAAAAGCAGGCCGTGTGGCCGATTATTTCGAAATCGGAGAACTGATGTGCTATGATGCATTAACCCGTAACGAATCCTGCGGAGCTCATTTCCGGGAAGAATTCCAGACTCCGGATGGCGAAGCGATGAGGAATGATGCGGAATACCAATTTATTTCTGCCTGGGCATGGAAAGGTGAAAATGGAGAACCTGAACTGATTAAGGAACCTTTAATCTTTGAAGAAATTCAGCCAACGGTAAGAAGTTACAAATAAAAACAGAAAATTATGGATTTACATCTTAAGATATGGAGACAGAAAGACAGAAAAAGTGAAGGAAAACTGGTCCCTTACGACCTTAAAGGGTTGAATCCACACATGTCTTTCTTAGAAATGCTGGACACTTTAAACGAAAAGCTGATTATTGAGGGGGATGAACCTGTAGAATTTGATCACGACTGCCGTGAAGGAATCTGCGGACAATGTGGAATGATGATTAATGGTATTGCCCATGGTCCTTTGAAAAATACAACCACCTGCCAGCTTCATTTACGATCGTTTAAAGATGGGGAAACCATTCTGATAGAACCCTTCCGTGCTGAAGCATTCCCGGTGAAGAAAGATTTAAAAGTTGATCGTTCTGCTTTTGACAGAATTATCTCTTCGGGAGGTTTTGTATCGGTGAATACAGGTCAGGCTCCTGACGCCACTGCCATTCCGGTAACTCACCAGACGGCCGAGGAAGCTTTTGATTCTGCTGCGTGTATCGGATGTGGAGCGTGTGTTGCCACTTGTAAAAACGGAAGTGCAGCCTTATTTACGTCTGCAAAGATTACCCACATGGCACTCCTTCCTCAGGGAAAAGAAGAACGAAGCAAGAGAGTGCTGGATATGGTAGCTCAAATGGATACAGAATTATTCGGACACTGCTCCAATACAGAAGCCTGTGAAGTGGAATGCCCACAGGGAATTTCCGTACTGAATATTGCCAGAATGAATTTTGAGTATAACAGAGCTCTATTTTTCAGGAAGAAAAGTTAATAAAACGGCAAACCGAAATCGTAAAAAAATAAAAGGGAGAATTTATATATTACAAATTCTCCCTTTCTGTTTTAAAAAATTGGAAAAATTAATTTCCTATACATCCATCATTGCTACTACTCTTGCCGGAGCAGCAGAACCGCCAACGATTTTAAGCGGAAATACACAAATTTTAAATCCGGATGGAGGCAATGCTCCCAGATTTGTCAGCTGTTCGATATGCAGATATTCTTTTTCGATTCCTACGCGATGCCCTTCCCAGAAAAATTCAGGATCATTTATCTCTTTGGCTTTCTGAGCCATATATTTCAGAGGAAGATCCCAGCCCCACTGGTCGATTCCCATTACTTTTACGCCCTGGTCAATCAGCCATTCTGTAGCTTCTTTACTCATTCCCGTTCCTTTTTCTACAAAATCCGGGGTTCCCATCATTTTATCACGATCTGTTCTGATCAGAACAATATTTCCTTCCCGGATGGTAATGCCGTTTTTATTGAGATCTTTTTCAGATCTTCTACGGTGATGGCAACAAAATCTTCTTTATGGGTACAGTCGATCACAATTCCGTCTCCATAGCACCATTCCAACGGAATCTGGTCTATCGTTTTGGCAGGCTTTCCCTCTACTACAGGGCCATAATGCCAGGGAGCATCAATATGTGTTGTAGCATGAAGCCCCATATTTTTGATGGTGTCATCTGCCCAGCCTGTCCAGTTTTTAGGAAAAAGTCTTGATGGAAGTCTTAATGCAAGACGAATCAGCCAATGTGATTTTCTGTGGGCTTTATGTTTAATTTTCACCCGCATAAACCACGGATCTCCTGCATTGTATTGGATAGGTTTTGTCAGATCGACAATTGTTGTTTTCATATGATTATGTTAAGTAGTTGTTTATCTGAGGAAAACATATTTTTTACTTAAAAATTTTCCGTATCAACTGAGTTGATTTTACCTTATTATTTAAACAAAAATGAATTTATTAAAAAAATGAATTCAGGTATTTTTTTATATGTTAAATAGTCAATTTCAAAAACAGAGTTTTACATCTAAAAAATATTTAATTGTTCTGATGTCTTGTTATCATATTTAGCGGTTTTGCCTTTTTGCTATTTCGCCTTTTTACTCCCTAAACCCCTCTGGGAATCATAATCTTCTTTGGATCATTCTCATCATACATAATCTCAATAGTTCCTTGTTTAGGAATGGAAGAGAGCTTTAGAAAGCTGACAATTTTCTTGTATACCGCAATATGTTCAGTTCCTCTGAAATCTTTAAAACTTACCTGAAACATGATTTGTGGCTGATTATTGACAAGAAGACCTGTCTCACTGACGCTGATGATATGGGCTTCAGCATTTCTCCCTGAAAAAGAATACGTTCTTCTTTTGTATTTTTTAAAAGCCTGCCGAAAATCAACTGAAAAACCAAAACATAGATGATTGTCATCACACCGCTGAAAATAATCGGATGCATGAATGTCAGAAACCTCCAGCCGAAATCAAAGGATTCCCGCATATAAAAATAATAGTATAGACCAATAACATAAGCAATCAGCAATACAAGAAATACACTTCTTAAAAGTATTCCAGATGTATTAAATCCTACTTTCTGATCACTTAAAATAAAATAAGGTTCCTGCGATACCTTAGGATTCAGCAGTACTTTTATTTTGTTTCCTACATCAAATCTCTTTTCGTGGGGCTTAGAATCATGAAACATCGTTTTATGTTCTATCACCGTATTGCTGAGATTGGGAAATGAAAGCGTAACCTGAATGAGGTTCATGTTTTTCTTAGCAATGTATTTGAGGAGTCTATAATCAATGATTTTGGCTTCTCTTGGAATTCCGTTCCGAAGAATAGACTTTATCGTATTTTTCTCTTTAAAAGTTGTAATGAAAAGCTTATTGATAAAGAAAATAATCACATATCCCCAAATTAACAAAGAAAAACCGAGATACCCATAGCTTACCGCTAATGAATTTCTCGGTTCTGTTGCCACCTCCTCATTCAACATATACAATAAAATAGGAAAAGGAGCGCAGAAAAAAAGAGAAAAATTCCCCAGAAAATGATCAGAAATTTCATAGCTGTTATTTTGTAATCAGCAATAAAGTTATGATATTATTATGGAACCGGAGACTTCTTTTTTATACTTCTTTTTCGAAATAAAGCCTGTAATATTTTCCTTTGTCATCCTCACCCATTTCGATTTTCTGACGGTCTCCGTGGATGTAGATATGGAAGTTTTTATCTAATTTAATAATACTTTTAAAGTGTCTCTGCGTCTTTTTTACAGCTGCTTCACTAATCGGGAATTCTTCAGCAATATTCACCTGCATGTCCTGCTCGTAATCCGTTTTAAAGTTTACAAAACTTTCAATAACATGCTCATCTCCCAATACTTCACTGGCAAATTCATCAAGCTTAAATTCTTCTTTCTCCTTAAAGAAATTAATAGATTTATTAAGAAAATCTGCCTGGTCTGCTTTGGAAACTTCAAACTCCTGAGGAAGCTGTTTGGTGATATAATCTTTATAAACCATTAAAGCTTCCTGGGTATGAAAATATTCATCGTCACGCTGCTTTACTTTCAGGAAATCTTCAAACCAGTAGTACATATCTCCGTTTTTGTTGTTGTCAACTACGGAAAGTACATATCCTGTTTCTTTATTATTGTTGTAGATCAAAGCCGCTTTATCAATTTTGGATAAACCGATCCCCTGATCTTTTTCAATATCAAATGTTTCTTCTGCAGGATTGATTTTCAGGAAGGATTCTCTCTTTTCTGTTTTAAAGATCCCGATTTTGTCTACTTTATCAGGTCTGTCACTTTCATCTTCAAAAAGTACGATGAAAAGTTCTCCGCTCTGAACCCTTGGGTTTTCTGCAGCTTCAAAAAGATGTTTGGCAATATTCTCAGATTCCCAGATAAACTTGGATTTATCATCAAAAATTTCAGATACCGCACTGTAAACCGGATTATTGACCAGGTAAGTATCACTGTAAAAATGAAAAGTTTCTTCCGATTTGAAAGATCCTAAAAAGTAATCTTCCAGCAATTCTGCCATTCCTTCTTCAAGCTTCAACTCTTCCTGGGAAAGTGTCAGTGAATCTCCGTTGATCTTATTTCCGACTCTGTGTACTATTATTTTTGAAAACATTTTCTGAATATTTGGACTGCAAAGATATTCATTCTTGTCCTTACTGCGAAACTTAAAAATAATATTGATTTGGGATAACGTAAACTTTATTTTTAACCACAAAAGGCACAAAAGTTCTTATTTTAAATCTTTTAGCACATTTTAGAAGCGTAATGATGCGAACTAAAAAGTTCACTAAAGGTGAAAATCTTAGATTTTCAAAACTTCTGAGTACTTCTTATCCGTGAAGCTGATGACCTTAAATAATTTAACAGTTCAACTCTTTTGTGACTTTGTGATGAGTTTTAAGGCAAGTCATTTGTTTTTTCTCCCATTTTGATAAAAACCTTATCATTTTGACACGCTTTTTTGTTTAAAAAGCCTGGTAACAAGACCACAATATATTAAATATCAACATCTTAATCATATTCTATTTTCAACGGAATACCATTGGCATCATGATTTGAAAACATAGAAAAATGGACTTAAAAACCTTAAACAGACTAGACAAGCTCAGAAGATTAAAAAGCAAAGGCCCGGAGACTCCCAAATGGCTGAAACCTTATCATCTGCTCTTTTTTGCCTTTTTAACCATTTTCATCTTTGGTGCCATCATCAAAATGCTTGAACACAATCCAAATTAAAATATCATATTATGAACTATTTACAAGCCGTAAAGGAAATCACTGACGTGGTTCCCGATTTTGAAAAAGAAGTAAAAGAAGTCAAAATTAAAAACTCATACAGCATTATCCGCACCTTCACAGAGCGTATTAAAAATATGATCCGCCAGAATGACAGAAACCTGCTTTTCAGAAGTTTACAGAAAATGGACAAAATATACACTGACGGAGATACGGTATTAAAAAATGCTATTGAAACCACTTTTATCTATTCTCTGGACAATTGCACTGCCTTCTGCAGTGAGGAATACAGAAAAGTGATTTTTAGTCATATTTCTGCCAACCTTCAGAAGGTGTATTCGAGACAAATTTACAGTCACGGTATATAAAGGTTTTGTTACATTTTTCATCCGTTTCATTACAAAGTGTTTAAATTAAACAAAAATAAAAATAACTCACAATCAATAGATTATGAAAAATAAAATCAGAAGGATTTCAGACTGGAAAACCTGGAAAACCACGACTAATAAGCACAATACAGAGATATTACTCACTCACATCGCAGTGATCGTTGGAGTATTTATTTTTGCAGCCTGTCTTTAAATTTTGGTATACATTTCGCTGCAATACAAAGTGTTTGAAAAATTCTTAATTATGATGAAAGTACAAATGCAAACTATTAATCAAAAAATAGCTGTTGAATACTTAAAATTTTTCTATCCGCCACTTCGCAATGAAATCACACAGTTGTCCGTACAGGACAATTTCGCCGGAATCATGCAGGCTACTGTAAATTATCTGAAAAAACTGCTGCAGGAATCGAAGATCAATATCATTGCCCATCACATCAAGCTGATGGACTGGCTTTACAGAAACGGAAATTCCTATGTAAGAACCATGATTGAAAATCTGTTCGTAAGATCTTTTGAAAGTTTCAAAAAACACGCAAAGATCCAGCATTGGAAACTTCTTTATCAATATATGCCTGTAAGTTTCCAGATCATTTATAATGAACAGCAGAAACAGGATCAGATGTATTTTGGAAAATAAATTTTAAACAAAAGCGAAAAGGTGAACTCAATTTACCCTTTCGCTTTTTTTATTTTTTCGCTCTGTTAAAGGGAATTTCCAGCTCACCTATTTCACCATCACGTGCAAAAACCCTATTTTTGTAAAAAAATAACCATGAAATATCTTTTTTATACCCCATTGATTTCGCTATCCCTGATCTCATGTGGAAACAATGACAATGTAATTGAAGATCCGAGACCGATTGAAAAAGAGGTGTACCAATTTGATTTCAAAAGTTATGCAGTAAAGGAAACTATTCTTTATACAGGGACATCCGGGAGTAAGACTCATCCTCAGGAATCTTTCTTGAGCAGTTACTGGAGTACCTATCAGCAACCGGCATGGAAGAGAATTGTTCTCGATCTTAAAAACAGCTCTATACAACTGATTGCCGGAAATTCTGCTGATGCGGTCTATAATATCAGAATCAGCAACGATTCCGTATTGATTAATGATAAAGCTTCGAAGAGTAGGTATATAGGTGATTTTAATAAAAGAGCTCCACTTTTACTTTAAAGAGAACATTGCAGTACATGAAACGTGAACCGAGAGATAACGGTAATGGCCTTACAATTGTTCAGAACGTATCTTTCGGTATGACACAATATGACAATATGTTTGGAATCCTGTTTACCACTCCTTCTGAAATGATAAAATCGGGAGATCAGGTTTTATGGAGTAATATTGAATATTATTATAAATAGCTGCAATCTGCAGGTTACCATATAAAACATCCCCCAAAATGAATCTATTTTGGGGGATTACTTTTCTTTGTTTTATTTCTTCACAAACACTTTCTCTATTGCCTGTGCTTCTTCTTTACTCAATTTTGAAGATTTTTCAATCTTGGCAATGAAAGCCGTTACTTCTTCCGGTGTTGCCGGTGAGCCCAGATTCTCTCCTTTGGCATCAAAAGAATCAGCCAGCACTTCTCCCTTCGGGTTCAGAATCAGCCAGAAAGGAAGCCCTGCATTTTCGCCATTATATTTATTCATCAGCTCTTGTCCGCCAGGATTTTCAAGGCTTTTTTATCTCCTCTTTCCTGCACATCTATATATGCCGTGACAAACCTTTTGTCAAAAATAGGTTTGGTTTCAGGAAGGTCCATATTTTTCTCCATCATTTTGCACCATTTGCACCATGAAGCATGGAACACCAGTAGAACATTTTTCTTACCAGCTTTAGCTTCCGTAAAAGCTTTATTTACTACAACATCTGCTTTTTCCTGAGCTGCACCCAACTGAAATAACAACAGGGTTACAACGATAATAATTTTTGAATATTTCATTCTGAATTTTGTTTAAGTCTACACGAATTTAGGTATTTAATCGTTCAATTATTTTATTTAACTTTAAATAGTTTATAAATAATGAGGAATAAATATTTTTATGGATTTTTAATCACCTTCAGTTGCATAGGGTATAACGCCCAGGTTTCTGATAAGGTAAAAAAATGGCACAGCCTTTAGACAATATCTCATATGCAGAGTCACCTAATATTGGAGTTGGAGGTGAAGAAAGCAAGATTTATAATCAATTTAAAAAAATTGCCAAAATAGCAAGTAATGATGAGCTCTATTATTATGCGATGAATGGCAGCAATGCTTTAAAGGTTTATTCCGGCAAAGAATTATTTAAAAGAAATGATAAAAGATTCTTAGATGTCTATACCTTCTATTCTAACCATCCTTTCATCATGAAATATACTCTAGGGTGTGCCGGAGAAAATAAAAACATTTCAGAGCTTTTGAAAGATGAAGTATATTCGGCCCAGAATTATATTTCATTACGGGATCAGTTATTAAAAAATAAAGATAAGCAAGATGAAATATCAAAATTACAACTAAGCCAAATCAAGGATCACGGCTATGGCAAACTTACGGAAGAAAATGTAAACTTAATAAAAAAGCAGTTAGAAAAAATTGATAACGAAAAATCAAAATAAAATTTATCCGTTCAAGTTAATATTCAACTTTTAACAGATCAAACAATGATTGAAATAAGAAAATACTCCAGGCAGGCAGGATATCCTGAACCGCGACGGGTCATCAGATACACCTTATTCTGGTGCAGTCAGGGAAGTGCTGAAATCCTGATCGACGAAAATACTTTCATTCTGAAAACCGGTCAGACCGTAACCATTACATCAGGACAGTTTCATCAGTTAAAATCTGTTGAAGGAGAACTTACAGCCCTGAATTTTACCCTGGATTTTTTCTGTAAAAGCGACAGTGATATTGAGCTTATTTTCCACAACGGGCTTTTTTGCCATTTCGGAATGAATGAAATGATCACCGTACGGCATCCTGCATTTTTCACTGAAACCCTGAATAAGATTGAAAAAGAGATTCAGGAACAGCCTTACCAATATCTGATCTCAATCCATTCGCTGGTTGAATTGCTGCTGGTAGAAATCAACCGCAGTAAAATTGCCAATGGTGATGAAATCTGGAAACCGGATGCTTTATTCTTAAAATTCCTTGAAAGTGTAAGGGATCATTTTAAAAACAATTATCAGGTCTCTGATTTCGCTGATCTCCTCGGGACTACCGAAGCCAAACTGAATGAGGTTTCAAAGCTTCATACCAACAAAACTGCACAGAATGTGATCTACAGCCTTACCATTTCTGAAGCCAAAAGACTTTTGATGTATGAAAAACTGACCGTAAAAGAAATTGCTTACAAACTTGGGTTCAATGATCCTTTTTATTTCTCGAACTTTTTAAAAAACATACTTCACATTCTCCCAAAGAGTATCAGAAAACCGTAAAGGAAATCTAAAACAGTCAGAAAGGGTTTTACTCTAAAAAATAAATAACTTTACAATAACTTTCAGGTTCCCTTCTTCCCTCTCAAATATTACATGCTTTTCCCGGAATTGTCTATTCTTTAGGCAACGGCTTTTGCTGAACTTTGTACTGTAATTAAAACCAAAAAAATTATATGTATGAAAACGCAACAGGATATCGCCGTTTTTCTATTAAGAATAGCTCTGGCTGTCGGATTTTTATCTGCAGTGGCAAGCAGGCTTAGTCTTTGGGGAGCTCAATCTTCCGGCTGGAAAAGATTTGTAAACTATGCTGCTGAAACGAATTCGTTTTTACCCCAATCCTGGGCGCCTGCTATTGCTGTATTATCTACTACAGCTGAACTTTCAATAGGTATCTTTCTGCTTCTGGGATATCAGTTAAAAAAGACAGCTTTGTGGGCCTCCATTCTTACTTTATTATTTGCTGTTGCGATGAGTATTTCTTACGGCATTAAAGAACCTCTGGATTATTCGGTTTTTGCATTCAGTGCCGGAGCATTTCTATTAAGTACTTTTGCCCGCTACGGATGGAGTTTAGACCAGCTTTACATCAATAACAATTAAAATTTATATATCATGAACACCAACATCCACGATTACATCGTAAAAACAGAGCAAAAAGATTGGCATCCTTTAATTGAAAAAGGGATTCATTATGAAGGTATTTTTGTAAAATCTTTAAAATTTGATCCTGAAAAAACCGCTCTACCAGCATACTTTTAAAATTTGAGCCCGGAGCCAGCTATCCTTATCACAATCATCCTGCCGGAGAGGAACTATTTATTATGGAAGGTGATGCTGCTATTGCCGGAGCCCGGCTTGAAAAAGGAGATTACCTGTATACTCCGCCAAATTTTAAGCATTCTGTAAAATCTGAGCACGGCTGTATCATTCTTTTTGTAGTACCGGAAGAAGTGGAAATTCTTTAAGACGATTATAAAACCACAGTAAAAGTTACTGTGGTTTTTATGACTTAGGTAACACCGGAGGGGGCATTTTGTATTTGTAACTGTTCAGGGTTTTCAAAAATGCTACGATATCAAAAACTTCGTCATCTGTCAGGCTCAGCTTTTGTATCATTCCGGATTTGAAAGGAAATTTAGGATCATTGATCTGATTTCCTTTCGGAATTTCTTTACCATTCCGGCATTGTACGTCATAACAACGTTCGCCAGCTCAGGAAAAAGTCCGTTATGCATATAAGGTTTGTTCTCTGCAACTTCTTAATGCAGGTGTTTTGAATTTTCCTATATCTTCATTTCTTTCAGTAACGAGATATCTTCCCAGATCTTCATATTGCGTTCCGTAGTAAGTTAATCCCAGATTATGAAATTTCTGATCAGAGAAGTAGGGTGTATTATGACAATTGATGCAATTTGCCTTGGTTCGAAATAAATGAAGACCGTTGATTTCAGAATCTGTTAAAGCATCTTTCTTTCCACTAACAAATTGATCAAACCTTGAAGGCGGACTTACCAGAGAACGTTCGAATGTAGCAATAGCTTTTGAAATCTTCTCTTCTGTCACTTCTCCATTTCCGAACGCTTTTACAAAATAGGGTTTATATTCTTCAATCTTACTGATGTTCTTTGCAGCCATTGACATATGAAGATTCATCTCTACCGGGCTTTCAATAGGTGCTTTCACCTGCTCCTCCAAAGTTGCGGCACGGCCGTCCCAAAAGAATGATTTAGCATATCCTATATTGATCAAAGAAGGGGCATTTCTGGTTCCGGTCTGCTTATTGTGTCCAACAGAAACCCTGCTTCCGTCTGACCATGCTGTTTCCGGATTATGGCAGCTTGCACAGGAAATTTGTCCGCTTCCTGACAATCTCGGATCAAAGAATAACATTCTTCCCAGTTCCATTTTATCTTCAGAATATAGATTATCTTCAGGAAATTTCATCTCAGGCAAAGGCCCGATATCCTGAAAACCTCCTTTCGCTTCTTCAAATAAGTGAGGGCCGGCCATTTACTCTGATCTCCGCTGCTGTATAACGTACGCAGTTCTTCCACTGTATATCCTGCAGGATCATTAGAAGTATAACTTAGTAAGCATATGATTCCGGCAACCGCCAGAAAAGCGATATATCTGTCTTTCATTTATTTCAATACAATACTGAACTGCACAAAGATAACTTTATTAACATACTTATTGCAAAGGTTTTCAGCACTGCCCTATTAAAAATATCAGATATAAAGGTCTTACATTACAGCTATAGTGCCTGAAAAACATTCTGAAAATTAAATGCATAGGAAGAGGGACCATGGTCCTGTAAATATTCTAAGCGCTTCAATGCTTCATCAATACCCGGATATTCATCATTTTTAATCCACCACAGTGCATAATAAGCTTTTCCATATTTTTGAAACCATTCTTTTCTTCTTCTCAGAAACTCAACGTGGAATGTCTTATAAGTAAAATATTCCAGCGATTCTATATTTCTCCATACAGATAAATTGATGATAACCTGCTCGTCATTTAATGGATTAAAGCCTGTAGCATTATTTTCATCATCTTTCAGCCTCCAGATAAAGCCATCACTTTCCTCTGCCAATTGGTTTACCGAATCAAGATGGTTCACAAACTCTTTCATTACAGGGTCTTCAATGTTGGTTCCAATCATTCTGGCAACATTAATTTGTGCTAAGTGGTACATTTTTTCTATTTTTATTATTCTGATTAATATTGTGTAAAAATAAATCCTGCACTGTTAGCATGAAATAACTATCCATATAGATACTATTAAAAAATGAAAAAAGAATGTGAGCTTTCCTATATCAATGTTGATCAGAAATCTTATCCCTGCGCAGTAAGTTTCGTCATGGATCTCATTGGAGGAAGATGGAAAGGAGTTATCCTCTGCCATTTAAAGAATGGGGATAAAAGGTTTGGCGAGCTCAAGAAAGAACTTTCTTTTATTACAGAAACCACCTTAAGTATTCAGCTGAGACAACTGGAAAGAGATCAGTTAATAACACGAACAGTCTTCGGAACGAAACCTCCCGTGAAAGTTGTATACAGTCTGTCAGATCTGGGTCTTTCATTTATCCCTTTACTGGATCATATCAATGACTGGGGTAAAATGATTCTGGAAAATAGAAAAAGTCATAAAAATTGACACAATGCATGGGATATATCTAGATAAGTAGATTTCCTTTATTGATTTTCCTGTGGAAAATTTCTTACAATATCTCATTGTAATCAGTACCAAGTTATGAATCCAAGTTTGAGAAAATTTTACGCCGATGTCCCGTTGGCTGCACGGTCTTTATTTTGAGTTACCATTTAAAAGCTTTGAATTTGTTGACTTATTTATAAATATCAAATAATCAAAAGATTTAGCAACATTGGTTTTAAAAAATTCATTTTTATCTGTACCTGATCCTGTTTTACGAAATAGAATATCTTCCAAAATCCAGTTACCAAGTTTGTTGTTATCCTTTCTGATTGCCTTTAGATCCAGAATAAAAATTGGAATATTGAGTGAGTTAAGCCTATATTCTAATGTTCCGGGACCTGCTTTTTCTGAATTATAGGTACCGATCTTCCCATCAATACTTGCAGAATAAGTACCTTCATAAAAGCAAATCCAAAATTTACAAAATCGTCAGCATATGCTTCATTGATACAATAACCCATTCTGTCCGAATTTAATTTTGCAATGTGATAATTATGAGCCGAGACAATTACCTTAGAATTCAAATAGTTTTCTTTTAACCATTTAATATTCTCCGCCATGAATTTGTCTCTCCTAATAAAATTGAGCTGGATGTATTGTCTAACAATATCTACATTTTGCAGGAAGCGCGATTTTTCTTCCGGTTTTTTTATTGATGTACTTTTTTCTTTTATTAAAAACAGATATTCCGATAAAATTTTTTGGCTTTTTTAGAATAAGTCCTGAAACCTCTGTTGTTTTCCTTTAAAGTTGTTTCCAGATCATTAATCTCTTGCTCAGGCAACTGATTTTCCTGGTATGTTTTTCTTATTTGATCTATCGCTCCTTTAGCATATTGCATATCAAAGCCATCAAAAAAACTTTTGAATCATGATTTTCATTGTATTTTTTAACCATTCAACGAAATTTAAGGTTTCTTCGGTTTGCCACAGCCAAAAATACATTCCCTTTAGAATATCTTTGGGATTTTCTTTTTCTTCCTGAATATACTGATTCATTAAAAAGCTTTCAGGCATGTTGGCTTCGAGTGAAAAGACATTGAAATTTTTATTGGTTATCAAATATTCACTTATTCTATATTTCATTTGATATATTTCACTCGAACCATGAGTAGATTCTCCTAATCCAACTATTTTAGAATTTCCAATGAGTTTGTTTAAGATGAGCAAATCACTATTATCTTTTTCGTCAGGATTAAAAGTTTTTATAGGATATATAAACTTTGAAATGTATTCTTTCTCTTCAGGATTTAAATTATTTTTTGATTGTGCACTGATGGTTACAAAAAACAGAACCAAAATAAAGGATAATTTCAAATTCATTTACTACTTATAATTAGATTACAATTTTACAAAAAATATTACTTAAAAAATCCAGTATAAGTTTAAATAATGCTCGATACCAGCACTTATTTTTTAAGTCGTAAATCATTTGTTATAACTGATAGCCTAACAGTTTTCTGATCTGGTAAAAAAAGCGTTCAATCAACCTAAGATCTTCTGTGACGATTTCTGCATTGCCTCTGAGTTCTTTGTCAAAAGGAAGTTTTTTGTTATAAGATGTTTTCAACCCTTTTGGAAGGATAATATCAACGTAATAATTTCCGCTTTCGTCTGGAGAAATAGAGATATTCTGTACTTTCCCTTCTACAATACCATATTCCTGAAAACGGTAGTTATCCAGTTTTATCAGCACTTTTTCCCTGAAGCAACTTTACCTGAATTGACAGAAGGAATCTGCATTCTTCCAACCAACACATCTTTGTTTTTAGGTAAAACGGTTACCATAACATCTCCGGATTTCACGAACTGATTTTCACCAAAGAACTGCTGAAAACTTACGATTCCATCAGTTGAAGAGGTAACGAGGTAGTTTTGCTCCCATTGCTCCAGGGATTTTCTGAGCTGTTCAAAGCTGTACCACTTGGGAAGAATAATTGATCTTGTCTTTTTCAGAACTGATATTTGCAGCACTTTTGGTTTTGTTAAGATTAGAAATTCCCTCCTGTAACTGTGATAAAGAAATAGTGATATTTTTTAAATTCTGTTCTTCCTGTAAAAATTTAACTTTTTCATTTTCCAGTTCCATTGTGGCAATCACGCCCTGATCGTGTAAACTTTGTGAACGCTGGTAGTTTTTCTTTGTCAGTTCATATTTTACCATTTCAAGGTTTCTCTGTTGCTGTAAAGTGGCAATTCTGTTTTTATATTCAGATAAATTCTGGCTGGCCGCAAGGTTTTCCGGAGCATAAGGCTGTAATTTTGTAAACATTTTTTCATCCTGCAAAGCTTTTAAAAATTGATTAAAATCGCCCTGGAGCTCACCTAATCTAAAACCGGAGGTTTCACCTACCGGAAAAGAAAATACCTGATCCGGAGCAGTGGAACCTATCAATTCTCTAAGTTTCAGAATATCCTGATAATTAGCTGTGGATTGCAAAACCATTAAAACGTCATTTTTCCTGACTTCCTGATGGTCTTTAATTAAAATTTTTTCGATCTTAGAATTAATTCTTGCCTGAAGCTTTTCTGGTGGTTCTTTTGATGTAACAGTAATCGGGGCCGGAACAAATTCCGGATATTTGATAAACCAGCTCATGATCAAAACCATTACAAGAATAATGAAAATAACAGAGTTTCCCCAACGGATCATCCAGTGCGGCGGTTGTGTCAGAATATCCTGAACGCTTTCTGACCGCAGTTCAATACTATCTAATATGTCTTTTTTAGTTTCCAAGTTCCAGTTGATTTTTAACGAGTCTGTAATATTCACCTTTCAGTGCAACTAATTCTGTGTGATTCCCTTGTTCCACAACTTTCCCTTTATCCAGAACAATAATTTTATCGGCGTGCTTTACAGTGGAAAGACGGTGCGCAATAACAATTGCTGTTTTCCCTTTGAAAAATTGTTCCAGATTTTCCATAATAACTCTTTCATTATTGGCATCCAAAGCAGAAGTTGCTTCATCAAAAAAGATATATTCCGGAGATTTGTAAACCGCCCTTGCTATAAAAAGCCTTTGCTTTTGTCCCCCTGAGACCCCAACCCCTTCATTACCGATTTTGGTATTATAGCTTAGAGGAGGTCTTCCACAAAATCTTTAATATTGGCAATCTCAACAGATTTTCTTAATTTTGATTTGTCAATATAATCTTCACCAATAGCGATATTATTAGCAATCGTATCATTGAAAACATAACCTTCCTGCATGACAACTCCACAATGATCTCTCCAAAACCTTGGTGATATATTTCTTAAATCAGTATTTCCTATTTTGATATCTCCTGAATTGGGTTCATAAAATTTCATTAATAACTTTAGTAAAGTGGTTTTCCCGCTTCCACTAGCTCCCACAATAGCAGTAGTTTTTTGATAAGGAATTGTTAAATTCAGATTCTCAAAAACAAAAGAATTAGCACCAATATACCGAAAAGAAACATCCTGTATTTCCCAATCTTTTTGGGGAATTTCTGTTATGTATTGTTCATCAGTACTTTCTTCATCTTCTTTATCATGAATTTCACCTAATCTTTCAAGTGAAATTTTAGCGTCCTGAGCCTGGCGGATAAAATCTACTAATTGAAATAACGGACTGTTTAGCTGTCCAATAATATATTGAACCGAAAGCATCATTCCAAGGGTCAGATTTCCGCTCAACACCAGTTTAGCAGAAAGAAAGCTTACCAAAATATCTTTCATCTGATTAATGAAGTTTCCGCCGACTGATTGCCATTGCTCCAGGGATAGCGATTTGATCTGGATTTTAAATAATTTGATCTGCAGAAATTCCCAGTCCCAGCGTTTCTGCTTTTCAGCATTATGCATTTTGATTTCCTGCATTCCATTAATGAGTTCGATCACTTTGCTTTGTTCCTGCGAAACCTGAGAAAATCTTTTGTAGTCCAGCTCTTTCCTTTTTTGAGAAAAAAGTAATCCAGCCAATATATAAAACAGCACCCGCCAAATATACCAAGAACAATTTATAATCATAAAACAGTAAAACGATACTGTAAATAATGAGATTAACCAAAGAAAATAATGTATTGAGCGAAGAATTGGTCAGCAATTGCTCAATCCTGTGGTGATCGTTGATTCTCTGCATAATATCTCCTGTCATTCTTGTATCAAAAAAACTGATAGGAAGTTTCATCAATTTGATAAAAAAATCGGAGATGATGGAAATATTGATCCTTGTAGAAAGATGTAGTAAAATCCAGCTTCGGATAACTTCGATACCTGTCCTGCCTAAAAATACCATAATCTGAGCCAGCAGAACCAAATAAATGAAATTAAGATCCTGATTCTGTATGCCTACGTCTACAATGCTTTGGGTAAGAAATGGGAGAATTAGTGATAATAAACTCCCTGCCAACAAACCAACGGACAGCTGAAATACCAGCGATTTATACTTCAATAAATACCTGGATAAAAAGCTAAAACTGGTTTTGTTATTAGTTTCATCAAATTCATTCTGATAAAAGGCGGGTGTTGTTTCCAATAGTAATGCAATCCCTTCTTCTGTGGTTTCATTAGCATTTTCACCTATCCAGAATTTAATGAATTCTTCTTTTTCATAGGTTATTAACCCATAGCTTGGATCAGAAACATATACCTTTTGTAATTTGTCAATTTTGTACACAACTACAAAATGAACTTTATTCCAGTGGACAATGCATGGAAGAGGAATTTCTTCCACAAATGTCTGGAAATCAGTTTTTATCCCTAGGCTTTTAAATCCTAAATTCTCAGCAGCATTGCTTAGTCCTAGTAAACTACTGCCCTCTCTTGTTGTTTCTGATAAATTTCTTATTTGCTGGAGCTGAATGGCCTTACCATAATACTTACTGATAATTCGCAAACAGGTAGGACCACAGTCTTTGAAGTCTGGTTGTTTATATGAAGGAAACATTTGAGTTTTTTATGGAAGAGTTTTCACACTGTTTTCTATGGCATGCTTCGATTTGTAATATCTAAATAGAAAATCATAACAAACCATCTCATGTGCTCTATTTTTAGATTTAAACAAACGATTCATCATCATATGAATGTGGCTTGCCATAAGATTATTGATATTAACATCTAAGGATTTTGAATTATGCAATGTTAAAATTTCATCCTTTAAATTTATAATTCTCTGATTTCTTTCATTAATTATTTCATAAATATTATTTGTATTTTTACCCTCAATTGTATTTGTAATATCCTGCCTGTTGGCTCTGAATTTATCGCTCAAATTAGAATTCAAAATTTTTGTTTTTCCAAATTCTGTTTTAAAAGCAATACTTAACTGCTCCATAAAATTCTTTTTATCAGACAATTGATACTGAAATAGATTTAAAAAATCATCAATTGCCTTTAAACCGAATAGCCATCTTAGATTTTCGTCCTTAAAGTTTTCCAAATAATTTACAGTCATCACACTGTCCAAAAAATAATTGCTCTGAAACCTCCATTGTTTTAAGACCATATCTTTCTATTTCCTTATTATAAGTATCCAGCTGAACTTTCCAAATAATAAATTCTTCAATTAAAGGCAATAAAATAGGGTGCATTCTTGAAGTAATTTCATAAAAGAGTGGGATCAGTACATTTGAATCTTATGCGTAAGTGATATTTTGGATCATTATATCGAATAAAAAACCATTGATCTATAACATTTTCTTCAATGAGTTGATCTGCAAGAGGCTTGATTTTATCTTCAAGTATTTCATCAGCAGATTTTGTCCCCATATACAGCTTATAATAAATCCAGTTCCCTCCAGGTATGTTATATGCTCTCATATTGTTGTGCATACTATTAATTTTTGTAAAATGACATTATAATTTCATTGGAAAAGTTATGTCCGGAAGAATCTTTAACGACTTGTTTGTCTTGATTAAAAATAAATTCAGTCAACTTAAAATTTGGTCTGGTTCTGACCGTTTCAATAAACATCTCCACAGAGGTCAGGTTGTTTAAATTGATAAGCAACTCATTATCACCTTCACTTAAAAGGATTAAATCAGGAAGAGAAAATTGCTGCTTGAAATCTTCTACCTTTTTTTGCAGATTGTTTTGCTTTTTCCCTTCAATTAAAGATTTTATATCATCAATACTAAAATTCCAAGAAGCATAGGAAAGAATGATATTTTTATATTCTATTCTGGGAATAAATTTATATAAGTGATCAAAATTGCTTACATCGATATATAATGCAGAATAATTATTCAATTGCATATCACTTAAAAAATGATAGATGGGAAGAGTATTACTGTTGGAATAATTATGGGCATTCGTTAATCTCGGCAATATCTCTTTATTATGAGCTTTGGATCGCAAAACAATTTTATTATTTCTCACGGATACCATGATATCTTCTAGACTTATCTGTTTGTCTAAAGGTTTGTTAGAACGAGCCAAATACGGAATTTCAAAATTTCTAAAATCTGGTCTGGATAAGATGTTCCCAACTCTTGCTTCCGGAAGGTGAACTATCTCTGCAATAATTTTATCTGAGTTATAATCTGTTTCGAAATGAATGATCTCGTTGACCAATTTATTTATATTCTCATCACTGTGGCAAAATCTTGCTAATAAATTGGCTCCGCTCCCTCCTCCGCCACCTGAGAATTTTATCTTGGAAAGATTGTTTTCTTCAACAATTTCAATCATTAGAGATATTGTTTCAGGTAAATCTTCATACGTAACTTCAGGCAGAAAGGAAAAATCCTTATCTTCTAATGTTATTATTAAATGGTTTTGTTGAATAGCACTTATTATCTTTTTCTGAATGATATCATCAATTACTGTCCATTTTATTTCTTTTGGCTCCTTTATGTCCTTGTCCGGGGGCAGGATTAATAAATCATCAATTAAAGGATTGTCATCATTGGATTGTGTATTAAAACCATATCCAATACCTATCTCCGGATCTAAAACTTTAGATATAGGCATTTCATGATCTTCATATCTTTCATAAAAGCCTTCTTTAAATTGATCCAAATAATTTTTAGCTTTATTTTTTCTTAGTCGATTAACAAATCTGATAGCCTGTTCAATATCTTTTATAATTTTTTTATCAATGGAATTATGTTGAGTTGAAATCACTAAATCGCATTGAAAAAGGTATTTAAGATCAAAAGGAATTTCTTTTTTCCAATCTTATTACTTATATCAATGTATTTTTCTAATGAGTTGCCAATTACCTGGTCTATACTCTCCAACTCTTTTTCAATTGAATCTATAAATGTGAGATACTCATTCTGAGATTCAAATTTGTCTTTTAACACATTAATGAGCTGATTAATATATTCAAGTCCGGATACAGACGGTTCAATTTCACTTACAAGAATTTGGTTTTCAATCAACTCTTCTACAAAATCCTTGGCTTCTTCATAGTCAATATCTTCCTCAACCAGATTGTCAATAATCTCATTAATATATAATCCCCTTTTAGAAATAGTTATAATTTCTTCTAAATATTCCGAAAAGTCAACAGCAACAATGTCATAATGTCTGATATTGTCTTTATAAAAGTATTCTATATATCTTAACTTGTCCCCAATTCTGTAAATACTGGAATTAGGATAGAATTTCAAGCACTCTCTTATCTGTTTAATCTCTAACAATTTATCAGATAAAGCCACTGCATAATTCATATCCAGCCTGGTATGGCGTTGATGGTTTGTTGGGTTATCCAGTATTATTTGGGTTTGGTCAGAAAAACTTCCAACAGAACAACCTGCAAATAATCCATATGGAGTACATCTGGAGGACATTCTTGAAAGATATTTTAAAATGCTGTGTTTTAATTTTATTTTTTCTCAGCATCAGTAATTTCACCATTTATCCATCTATCAATTTGAGAAGAAAGAGAAGGGGATGCTAAAAATATGGCTTCACGAATGGTTTCATTTTGGCAAGTATCAATCAATTGCTGATCGGATATGATTTCTGCAGATGTTAAATCTTTAAAAAAATCTAATGATAAAAGAGGTGTTCTTAATACGAACTTTTCAAAAGGAAGATATTGTGATCTTTTCATAATCAATGTTAAATTTATTCTAACAGGAAAATAGAATCCCACTGTATTGAAGAACTGTTTAATAAGTTATCAACAAAAAAACTCCTATTCCTGCTATTCCGTCTAAAAGTCCTAAAGCAGCTTGTTTACCTCCTGTGCCTGTATTCTTTAGGTAACCGGCCAGACCTTTCTTTTCAGTAGAAAGAGATAAAGTGAGTTGAGTAAATTTTTTGTATAACTCCAAAAATCTAGTATCTCCAGTTATTAAATACCATTTTTTATGATAATAAGCCACGGAAATGGTTCCGTGACAAAATCCCGGATCACAACTTTCTTCATGTAATAATGCTGTTCCAAGGAGTCTCTCTTCAATGTGGATAAAGCTATTTCCTTAGAAATATTAATTAAATTTTCATCATTTAATGTCTTCCCAGCCTTATAAAGTCCATAAGAGACTGATTGATCTCCATAGCACCAGCCTAAGTGAATATTGTAAAGCGCTGTTTTTTTATTCACTGCTATGCTTGGAAATAAGCAAAATCCGTCTTCCTGTTCATTTTTAAATAGTAAAACTGTCTTTACGCTGCTTTCTAACGCTTCCTTCACTTTCTTGTTATGAGGGAAAACTTCTAAAAACTTTGAAAATAATAAAATAAATGAAATATGCCCGTGTGCCAGGCCAAGATTTGTTTTGTGCAAATCCGTTGAAGTTTGTTCGATATCTTTAACTTCTAATGCTCTTCTATAATCGCATTCTACTATTTCTGATAGTTTTTCAAATAAGATTATGATTTTTTCGGAATAGATTTCTTTTCTCTCTCTGGAAAGAAAATAATGGGCAAGGCCGGAAACTCCATGAAGAAAATCTACCTGCTCCATGATATATTTGCTTTCGATATTATCTATGTAGGAAAGAAAGTGGTCTACAGTATCTAATAAGATTTCATCGAATGTTTCAAGAGCTTCGGAGAGATCAATATTGATGTCTCCTGACTTTTCTAAAAATTCAGCATATAGGCTATTCCTGCAAGTCCCAGGCAATAAGTTTTAGGAATGGTTTCCTCTCCTTCATTTAATCTTTCAAAAATAACATTGAGTACCTCTTCTATTTTATTCAGATATTTTGGTTCGTTATAGTGTTTATATAACATATAATAGAAGATAGGAATACCACTAATTCCCGTAAGTAAAGAAAGATCTGAAATATAAGGTTCTTTATGCCAGCTTTGGTTTATTACACTTTCTATCTCTAATAATTTATTCTTTATACTCATTACGCGTTTATAATACAAGCTCTATAAAATTATAGAGCTTGTTGGTTAATAGTTTTTATCCAATGTTTAGTTTGCAGGCTCTATACAGTTGTTAGTTTTAGAAGGTCCATCACCTCCATTAGTACACCAACAACAAGTAAAATCATTCCAAGAACTGCTTGCAGAAGCTTTACCTCCGTTAATAGAAGCAGATTGTTCTTTTGTTAATTTTACAACTCTCTCTTTGTTTAATGATAATTTTTTCTGTTTCATGATAAAAAATTTAATAGTTCTAGTTTTTAAATTCTATAATTAGCTACATGCAAAGCATTCAGAAACAGCACAAGTATTCCAAGAATCTTTTGTACCATCACCTCCAGTACAAAGTCCACAAGTAAAATTATGTCTTGTACTTACTGCTAGTTCCTTTCCACCTTTTATAGTGGAAGATTGAAGATCTGTCAGTTTGCTGACTTTCTCTTTGTTTAATTTTAATTTTTGTTTCATAGTTTGAAAATTTAATTGTTGATTTTTAATAATAAAAGTCGACTTTATATAGTTATTTGATCCGGATAAAATTTAATTAGGATATACAATCGCTCGATTGAGTTCAATAGGGTTATTGTATTTTTATATTCATTCGTAAAGATTCATTGATCTCCCTCATATTTACAGCGTTTACTTTTGTACCATCATTCAAAAAGAATTCTTCATTTTTAGAATCACCAACACTATTTTGAATAAAATTCACCGGGGATTCATAAAATTTTATCTTGGTACTTTTGTATTTCTCCCATTCAACAGCAATGGCCTGCTGTTTGGATATTTCTATAAATTGATTTTCTTTTTTTCCATTGTATTTTTCAGACTTTACCAGTTCAAATCTATAATTACTCTTATCATCATAGAGTTCTACAATTAAACCAGGTAATCCGTGAAATTTATAGGGTCCATCCTGAAAAGGGATTTCTGTAGTAAACCAGGCTGTCCAGTTTCGTCCGCCCCAATTGGCCACTGCTTTTTGCAACGACAGTTCTTTGATTTTCTTTTTTCACCAGTCAATTTCCAGTTTTGGAAATCTTTTGTTTGTAATTTTAGAATCGTATTTTCCAGTAAGTCATATTCATTATAATTATTGTCTCCAATTCTATGGGTGATAATGGTTGAAGTATTTAACTTCATATTTTTTGGAAAAGGGATATTATGGCTGATTAAAGAGTCTGCAATAAAAAGTCTCTTGTATAATACAGCACTTCACTTTTATTAATGTCTAAAAGATAATTCTCTTTTGCGGTAAGATTTGAAGTTGAATCCTTTTTGTATTCAACATCATAAACAAATCTGTGTGTTTGAGAATTGGCGAAAAAATGATAATAACATTAATAAAAAACTATTCCTGATATGATTTTTCATCTATAAATTTTTGTTCTTCTTCTGATAATAATATGCTGTTATTTTGCTTTTCCAGTTTAGGAATATTCTCCCATATTCTTTTGGTCAGGTCAATCTTTTTCTGAAGACCGGTTGTTTCTGTCTCAGTAAACTTTTGAAAGATGATTTCTCTGCTAAAGCTGTTTTTTTGCTTCTTTCCATCATAGGTACAATAACTAAAACCTTTGGTTCCTGAAATAGAAGGAACATACTTTCCGTTTATTTTGTAAAAATCATAGTAGGTAACACCGTTTCCGACTTTGAATTCGTACTCTAATCCATTTTTAGTTTTTACTTTATAAGACGGATACTTGCTTTGATCATATTGCAGTTCGTAATGAATAATGGTTTTATCCATTTTTTGATACACAATTGTTCCTGTAACCTCTATTTCCGGGTTACTGATTTTATAAACAATAGTCTGTTCATCATTAGAATCATCAACAATTCTGCCTGAGAACTTTGCATCTTTTGTCTTGAAATAATAATTAACCCGGGCTAGTTCGTAGTTGAAAAAAATGTTTCCAACAAAGTCTTTGGACTGGTTCAAAGATTGTCCTTTGCAAAAATCATTTTCGGAAATAGTAGATTTGAAATATTTTACAGAATCTATTTCCATTTGGATGAAATTATCAAATCTTTTATTAAAAGCTTCCTTATAATTGTAAGTATTGGATTCCATCCAAAGTTTACCATTGGTTATCAGAAGGAAGCTTAAATTATCATCATCGCTATTTTTTTGTCTGTAAAGTATATCATATAGAGAGTGTTGATCATAATATCGTTTCTCATAATTTTTTAAAACATCTGAAAAGATCTTCTTGATATCAATATTTATTATTTTAACTTCATCAATATCTTTATATAATGGTTTTAATTTTATAATTGAACTATAATTAACAAATTTTTCCATTTCATAACCAGACGCTGAAACTTCCAAATTGTTTGCATTTTCAGGCAATAAAATAAAACCATCATCATTGCTGTATAACACTGTATTTGATAAAATAATTCTTGCGTGTGGAATTGGATTACCGCTTTCTGAATCTACAATTTTTAACTTCAAAGATTGTGCATGAAAAAATCCTAAAATTAAAAAGAGAAGAAGAATACTGTAGAATTTTGCTTGTGTCATGTTTACTCGTTTCGATTGCAAACATACACCGTTATAATCAGTCACAAAAAAACTTAAATATAGATTTATAAATTTATAGATTTGATATATAAATCTATACCTTATAATGGCTGTAATTCATTAAAACCAGCCTGTAAAACATTAATTATTCCATTGATTATCAGACAATAGAATCACAACACATTCCCTCAATAAAAGAATGTCATTTTACACGAAAATTTTTACATATAAAAATGATGAATTATTCCTGAGACTGGTTAATTTCTTTAATATAAGTCCTCAAAATGGTTCCGGTCTTTTTTCGAAAAGCTGAGGCAAAAGCCTGTTCATTATTATAACCTAATTCTTCAGCAACAACAGTTAATTTATAAGAACGGAATTTTTTATCCTGTACTAATCTGTTCAGGGCATAATCTATTCGAAGATCATTGAGATAAGAAGCAAAGTTCTTTTCTTTATAAGTATTAACCACATCAGACAAATAAGCAGAATTGGTTTTAAAATCTTTTGCAAGACTGTTTAAAGTAATACCTTTTCGTAAAAATAATTCGTTATTCTCAAATCGTTCTAATTCCTTCAGAATCTTTTGTACAGTATCCTCTGAAATATTTCTAATTACAGATTTTTCAATCTTTGAAGCGGCCTCAATTTTAGAAGGAATAAAATCTCTTTTTTTCTTCCTTTTCCTCTACTTCTGATTTCTTCTCATTAATAGATTTTATTAAATCTTGAGCAATTTTTCGATATTTTTTTCTGACTTTTTAGATCTATAAAAGAAAAATCCTACAGCAATTAGTGCCAAGAACAAAACTCCCAGACCAGAAAACAAAAATATTTCTTTTTTCTAAATCGTTGATAATATTTTCTTTTTCTTTTAAGAGTTTAGGGGCATCATATTTTCTTGGTAGTTCTCTAGATATGTATTTAAATTGGGAATCAAGAGTTTTATCAACATTTAAGAACCTTTCAATATAATAAAGTTGTTTTTCTTTGTCTCTTTTCTCTTTATAATAATCTACAAGATAAGTGTAAACATCACGGAGCTCGGGAAAAGTATTATTAGTTTTTTGAATAATAGAATCAATTTTAACAAAATTCTCTGCAGCTTTATCTTTTTCATTAGAACTTAAGTATGATTCTCCTAAGTATAACATGGTATAATTAGCATCAAAATCAAGATTATTCTTTAAAAAATATTTTTTACAGATTTCTAAGTTGGATATAGCATTGGAGTAATTTTGGTTTCCAAATTATATCTGCCCAACAAAATTAAATACTTGTTATATCTTTTTATTTCATTATTTTTTGATGCATCATTAAGTCCTTTTTCTATTAATTTCAATGCCTTGGCATACTCATAAATATCAATATATGCATCTGCCAGACTTATTTGAATGTGTTCAATATCTTGGGGAGTTAAAAATTCAGGATGTCCGTAATAGTATTCCAGAACCTTCACGGTCTCTTTATGTTTTCCAATATATCCATTTAGATAAGCAATTTGAAGATCAGCGATAGCAATCTGTCGTTTATTGTTATTTTCCTTGGCATGGCTTAACGCAATTACAAAATTATCCAAGGCTAATTTTTCGTTGTCATAATCAAAATACAATTTGCCTCTTAGCAGATAGATACGAGCAGGATATCTATTATCATGCAGTCTATTACTAATGGATTCTAAACTATCTATGTATTTTAAGGAGGTCGCTAAATTTTGATTATACTGCATGAATACATACCCTTCAGCAATATTATTAATGATCATTTCTTTCTTTGCCTTTTTCAGGTAATATTCAGCAATGATTTTAGATTCTTTAATTTTATTATTGTTCTTGTAATTGTAGAATTTTTCTTCTAATTCCAAATAGTCATACTTAGACAAAGTATCAATTAAAACTTTATTTTGAGAATAATATTGGTTGTATGCTAATAAAAGAAAGAAAAAATATTTTAGGCTTTTCATAAACTAAAGTATGCGGTACAAAAATATCCATTTTATTGATCACAAGTAATATAATAAAAGCTATTTTTAGTATTATAAATGAAATTTATTTTTTAATACTACAATTGAAAATTATCATTCTAAAAAATTCAATTTACAATACTCAAATCTTTATAAATAAAAAACTATAGATTTATAAATTTATAGCTCTAATTCCAACAGGATTCGAAAAATATCATTTTATTTGCATAATTAAATAAGTTAAAAATTTCAAAATGAAGAAGAACATTAATGAGAAAAGCTTTCGCTTAACAAAGTAAAAATCTCAAAAATTAACAATTTAAACTCTATTAAGGGGGAATAATAGGTTTAGAAGAAAAGATTAGGACTTGTGCTTTTCCAGATAATGCTAGTAAGGATCCACAGGAACCGATCAAAATTTAATCAAAAAATTTTTGAATTTTACCTCGGGGAAGAAGAGTCAAGGTTTGAAAAGACACAGAGCTTTTCATCGAAATAAAAAATTATTTTCAGTAATTCCCCAGTAGCCTTACCCCGGGGTTGTTTATTCTAATATCAAATGAAAATATATATATTTATTTTTTTTCACTATCCTTGGGTGCGCAAAAAACAAATTTAGCACCTTCTGTACCTGCTACTGATCATTATTTTGGCACTAAAATCATTGATGATTACAGAAATCTAGAAAATTTAAAGGACTCTGCAACCGCTCAATGGATGAAATCTCAGACAGATTACACTAATTTTTTGATTAATAAAATCCCTAATAGAGATTATTACCTTAAAAAACGTTTAGAATTTGATAAAAGGCAAGGCTATTCAGTATCTGATTTCGTAATAACGAATAATGACAGATATTTTTATCTGAAAAAGGTTCTGAAGAGAAAACTTCAAAAGTTTACTATAGAAATGGGATTAACGGAACGGAACAATTACTATACGACCCGGATAGATTCATATCCCCTTTTAAAGATTCCTCGGATAAATCTAAACATCAATTTTTAGTCAATCTATTAAGTCCCAGCTGGGACGGAAGCAGGTTGGCTGTTTCATTGACGGAAAATGGTAAAGAAATTTCTCAAATTATTGTAATAGATGTAGAAAATAAATATGTTCATCCGGAAGTTGTGACTAACACTAATCCTTCCAGCATTGGAGGTATTAAATGGTTACAGGATAATTCAGGATTTTTTTATGTTTATTATCCTGTCATTGACAGTAATTCTAAAGATTATGGAAAAAATGTTCAAGCAATCTTATATAGAATAGGTGAAAATCCCAAAAAATTGAATAATGTATTTTCCAGATCTAATAATCCGAATTTAAATATAGAGGAAAACACATACCCGGCTATTATGGCATTTAATGCTGATGATAAGTATTACATAGGAAATTTAGTAGATTCAGAAGACTTTAGGAGAACATTTATTATCAGTAAAGAAGATTTATTAAATGGTAAAAAACCTGAAACCTTTATATACGAAAGAAGATAAAATACCATATATGCGGTTAGCCGGAGATGATATCTATTTTTTATCCGGCTATAATAATACTTTGAATTACAAACTCTGTAAGACCAGCGCTAAGAATCCAAACTTCAAAAATCCGCAAATATTGGTCCCTGAGATGGCAGATGAAGTGATAACAGGATATGCTGTAACGAAAGATGGAATATATTATACCAGAACAAAAAACGGTGTAGAAGCAAAATTATATTTGTACAAAGATGGAAAAGAAAGAAATATAAAAACTCCATTTGTATCAGGAAATATATATTTGGAAGCGAAAGGAAAAGATTTTTCGGATATATGGATTAGTTGTTCAGGCTGGGCAAATGATGAGCAAAGATTTAAATATGACTTGCAAAAAAATGAGTTTACTCCAGAAAATATTGCTCCGCTCATTGAATATCCTGAATTTAAGGACATTGTAGTTGAGGAAATTACGGTAAAGTCTCACGATGGTGTAGAAGTTCCATTATCTTTAATTTACAATAAAAACATTAAAAAGAATGGAGAGATTCCAGTTCTTATGAATGGTTATGGTGCTTACGCTGAGTCATATTCTCCATACTTTTCTGTTAGTTATTTATTGTGGGCAAATCAAGGAGGAATTGTTGCTGTTCCGCATGTAAGAGGAGGTGGAGAAAAGGAGAACAATGGCATATTGATGGACAGAAATCTAAAAAACCAAATTCATGGAAAGATTTGATTGCCTGTACCGAGTATTTAATTAATAAAAATTATACATCACCTAAGAAAATAGCCATCCTGGGGGAAGTGCAGGTGGGATATTAATGGGAAGAGCAATGACCGAAAGACCGGAGCTTTTTGGTGCGGTAATTATAGAATCAGGAGTGCTAAATACTTTGAGAAACGAGTTTGGAGGCGTAGGAAAATCTGCTGCTCAAGAATATGGCAATCTAAATAGTCCGGCTGATTTTAAGGGACTATTGGAAATGGATGCTTACCATCACATTAAAAAAGGAGTTAAATATCCTGCAACTCTAATCACATCGGGGATTAACGATCCAAGAGTTGCTCCCTGGATCCCTGCTAAATTTGCCGCTAAATTGTTAGCAGATAATTCTTCCGACAAACCTATTTTGTTGAAAATAGATTATGCCGGAGGTCACGGAGGTGCTATACCTGTAGCACAGCGTTATGCTAATATTGGAGATATTTTTGCGTTTGCTTTATGGCAATTAGGAGTGCCAGCTTATCAGCCAATCGGAGATATTACCAAATAAAAACGTTTATAACTTAACTCCTTAATTTTTTCCTTGTTATCCTTCTTTCCTGAAAAAGAAAAGCTTAGGTACAAGTATAATTATTTACTGAAAATCATATCCATAAGTGCATTTTAGCTGCACTTATTTTTTTCTGTTTTTTTAAATATCCAGCTACTTCCATAAATAAAATTGTTTTTCGGAGTCTAGATCAAAGCACACATTTCCTTCCTACTAAAAAAAGAAATCAGAATATAAAAAACAAAATCCCTATAAGCATTTGCTTATAGGGATTTCTTATTTTATTAATTGTTATTTAAACAATCATTATTTTACTTCTTCGAAGTCTGCATCCTGTACATCTTCAGCTCCGGTATTTCCACCAGGATTCTGAGCACCTGCACCTGCATCTGCACCCGGCTGTTGACCAGCTGCATATAATTCTTCAGAAGCTGCCATCCATGCTGCATCTAACGCCTCAGTTTTAGCTTTTACGTCATCAGCATTTTTAGCTTCGAAAGCCGCTTTTAATTCTGTGTGAGCTGTTTCGATTGCCGCTTTTTTGTCAGCAGAAAGTTTCTCACCGAATTCTTTCAATTGTTTTTCAGTCTGGAAGATCAATCCGTCAGCTTTGTTGAAGATTTCAACTTCTTCTTTTTCTTGGCATCAGCAGAAGCATTTTCCTGAGCTTCTTTTTTCATTCTTTCGATTTCTTCGTCAGAAAGGCCTGAAGAAGCCTGGATTTTGATAGACTGTTCTTTACCTGTACCTTTATCTTTAGCAGATACGCTTAAGATACCGTTAGCATCAATATCGAAAGTTACTTCAATCTGAGGAACTCCTCTTGGTGCCGGCGGGATATCTGTAAGATCGAATCTACCGATTTCCTTGTTATCATTGAACATTGGTCTTTCCCCCTGTCCTACTCTGATGCTTACAGCTGGCTGATTGTCAGAAGCTGTAGAGAATACTTCAGATTTTTTAGTTGGGATTGTAGTGTTCGCTTCAATTAATTTAGTGAATACAGATCCCATTGTTTCGATTCCTAAAGAAAGCGGAGTAACGTCAAGTAGTAATACATCTTTTACATCACCTGTCAATACACCTCCCTGGATAGCTGCACCAATTGCTACAACCTCATCCGGGTTCACTCCTTTAGATGGTTTTTTACCGAAGAATTTTTCTACTTCTTCCTGGATGATCGGGATTCTTGTAGAACCACCTACAAGGATTACTTCGTCAATATCAGATGTTGATAAACCTGCATCTTTTAATGCTTTGGCAACAGGCTCCATAGATCTTCTTACAAGGTCTGCAGATAATTGCTCGAATTTAGCTTTCGTTAAAGTCTTCACCAAGTGCTTAGGACCTGTAGCAGTAGCCGTGATATAAGGCAGGTTGATCTCAGTCTGAGGAGAAGAAGATAATTCAATTTTAGCTTTTTCAGCAGCTTCTTTCAATCTTTGAAGAGCAATGGCATCTGCTTTTAAATCCACACCTTCTTCAGCTTTGAATTCATCAGCCATCCAGTTGATGATCACATCATCGAAGTCATCACCTCCTAAGTGTGTATCACCGTTTGTAGATAATACTTCGAATACACCATCTCCCAAATCAAGGATAGAGATATCGAAAGTACCTCCACCAAGGTCATATACTGCGATTTTCTGATCTTTATGGTTTTTATCAAGACCGTAAGCTAACGCTGCAGCTGTAGGTTCGTTGATAATTCTTTCTACTTTAAGGCCGGCAATTTCACCAGCTTCTTTAGTAGCTTGTCTCTG
Organism: Chryseobacterium sp. 1B4; assembly: GCF_036631475.1. Taxonomy (NCBI): domain Bacteria; kingdom Pseudomonadati; phylum Bacteroidota; class Flavobacteriia; order Flavobacteriales; family Weeksellaceae; genus Chryseobacterium; species Chryseobacterium sp. 1B4. The sequence goes on along the minus strand of NZ_JAPNUF010000002.1, from coordinate 51,414 downwards.
TGCATCATTGAAGTATGCAGGAACAGTAATTACCGCTCTTGTTACTTCCTGTCCAAGATAATCTTCAGCTGTTTTCTTCATTTTCTGAAGAGTCATTGCTGAAATTTCCTGTGGTGTATACTCTCTATCGTCGATTTTTACTTTTACAGTATCATTTGGTCCTGCTACCACTTCATAAGGTACTCTTGAAATTTCCTGAGCATCTTCTTTAAAATGAGTTCCAATAAATCTTTTTATAGAGTATACTGTCTTCTTTGGATTCGTTACCGCCTGTCTTTTTGCAGGGTCACCAACTTTTCTTTCTCCATCTTCTGTAAAAGCTACGATAGAAGGAGTCGTTCTTTTACCTTCTGCGTTAGGAATAACAACAGGGTCTTTACCTTCCATTACAGCAACACAAGAGTTGGTTGTTCCTAAGTCAATTCCAATTATTTTACTCATAATATTTTATATTTTTTCTATTTTAAAATTTAATTTACACTCTCAATTTCTCAATATCTGTACCATTTGAAGAATTATGACAAAATGACACAATAAAAATAAAAACCCCTTTATAATGGGGTTTTTGAAATTGTATTCAGGAAAAAAATCATTTTTTTCAACATAGATATGTCAACTTTAGTCCATCCAATCTGAGATTTCATTTACTTTCTTTTAAAACCTGAATTAAAAAATATCCCAGATCCGGATCTACAGGATATATTCTTCCTGTATTAATGGCAACTCCCGCTCCGTTAGATCCAAAACCTGCTCCATCTAAACCCATGCCTGAAAAGCTGTAGAATTTATTAAACTGTTCCGGTTTCCATTTTACCCAGACTGCCATTCCTGTAATCCCTCCTTTTACTATTTTCACTTCTTCGTTGTCCTTTAGAGCTATAGCGGCAAACGTATTGTCTTTTACTTCTTTTTTCTCTCCGTTTACTTTAAATTTTGAAGTATCTCCACCGTTTACAACAGGTTCTCCGATGATATATACTTTATTCTTTTCAATCAGTGTACTTTGATACTTGATATCAGAATCCTGAATGTGGTAAGTATCCAATACCAGTTCAGATTCATTTTGGGAATCTCCTTCCTTGAAACTCACAATGTGATAAGCATTTGCCCCTGAATTTTTGCTTCATCAGCAATGGCTGTAAATAAATGCCCCATATAGGTATTGGGATAATGTGCTTTGTACTGCCCTACAAATGCAGATTTATAGTTTTCCTGATTCTGTAAAGGAATCATGAATTTCTGGGATGATAAATTCTCCAGTTGTCCTTTTTTCAGAATCTCTACATACTGACTGTATATCAAACCAGATAACTGCAGCAGAAGTATGGTTATCAATTTTTCATGGTTAAAAAGTTTTTATGATTCCTTGAAATATTTCTCAAAAAAATAAACATCCTGGGGTAACCTCAGGTTATTCACAACATAAATATACTGAAAACCAATTACTTTACAATAAAACACGATAATTAAAAATAATAATTCACTAAATCTTCAAAAATTAATCAAAGTTTAACCTAAGAAATAGAGAAAGAATCTTCATGAATTATTATTTTTGATAAAATATACACATTCAGAATGTCATTACACTTTAATCCTAGAGATATTACATGGCTCGCCTTTAATGAAAGAGTTTTGCAGGAAGCCATGGACGAAAAAGTTCCCTTACATTTAAGAATACGTTTCCTTGGCATCTTCTCCAATAATTTGGATGAATTTTTCAGAGTGCGTGTTGCCGGATTAAAACGTGCTATGGATTTTAAGGAAAAGGTGATTGCCGAATCTTTCTATCAGCCGCCATCTAAAATCCTTCAGCGAATTAATGAAGTAGTGATGAAACAACAGCTGAATTTCGATAAAACCTGGAAAAAAATCCAGGCCGAAATGGCTGATCATAAAGTTTTATTAAAAATGCCAAAAACCTGACCGCCAAGCAGAAAGAATTTGTCAGACAATATTTTGATGAAGTGGTAGAGTCCAATGTGATCCCGATTCTTCTTCATGAAAATACTCCTATGCCTTATTTACGGGACAAAAGTCTCTATCTGGGTGTAGCGATGAGAAAAAGACTGGCAGTACTCCAGCAATTATGCAATCATTGAAATTCCTTCCCGCTTTGTGGGGCGTTTCGTATTGTTGCCAACAGAAGATCCGGAAGAAAAAATGTAATGCTGCTGGAAGATGTGATTACTTTTAATCTTCCCCATATATTTTCTTATTTCGGGTATGATGAATTTGCCGCCAATGCTTTTAAAGTAACAAAAGATGCTGAGCTGGATCTGGATAATGACATCAGGACCAACTTTGCAGAAAAAATAGAAAAAGGACTCAAAAACCGAAGAAAAGGAAAGCCTACGCGTTTCGTGTTTGATAAGGATATGGATAAGGCTTTGCTGGAACTCCTGATCAGAAAACTGAATTTAACCAAGAAAGACAGTATCATCCCAGGAGGAAAAATCCACAACTTCAAGCACTTCATGGACTTCCCTGATGTTTTTGAGGCGTATGAAAGACCTGTGGAAAGAACTTCTTTTACCCACCAGGCGTTTGAACATGGAGAAAGAGTAACAGATGTTATCTTAAAAGAAGATGTTCTGCTTACATTCCCCTATCATAAATACAATCCGGTGATTGACCTTCTCCGTGAAGCGGCGATGGATCCGGACGTAAAATCAATACAGATTACAGCGTACCGACTGGCAAGCAGCTCAAAAATCATTAATGCATTGATCTATGCTGCGAGAAATGGTAAGGAGGTAACCGTAATGCTGGAACTTCAGGCAAGATTTGACGAAGAGTCCAATCTTGAATGGAAAGATATGCTGGAACCGGAAGGAATTACTGTTCTGATAGGACTCCCAAACAAAAAAGTGCATGCCAAGCTTTGTGTTATCAAGAAAAGAGCCCATAACAAAACCATTCAGTATGGCTTTGTAAGCACAGGGAATTTCAACGAAAAAACGGCAAGAATATATGGAGACCATCTGCTGATGACAGCCGACCGTGGCATCATGGCAGATATCAATAAAGTTTTCAATGTACTGAAAAAACCAAAAGATGATTACCTTCCGGTTTTGAAAACGTGTAAAAATTTATTAGTTTGCCCCCAGTTTATGCGTGAAAAGATTGTTCACCATATCGATAAAGAAATTGAGGAAGCCAAAGCAGGACGAAAAGCAGAAATCATCGTAAAAGTAAACTCAATGAGTGACCGCTCCCTGATTGAGAAAATATATGAAGCTGCAAAAGCCGGAGTGGTGACCAGAATGATCGTAAGAGGGATCTACTGTGCCGTCAATCAAAAGGAATTCAAAGAGAAGATAAAAGCCATCAGTATTGTAGATGAATATCTGGAGCACGCCAGAGTTATGTATTTTTATAATAAAGGAGCCGAGGATATGTACATTTCTTCCGCAGACTGGATGACAAGGAACCTTGATTACAGAATTGAAGCTGCTGCTAAAATAACAGACAAAAATCTTAAGAAAGAATTAAAAGATATTCTTGATATTCAGCTTAGGGACAATGTAAAAGCCAGAATTTTAGACAAAAAGCTGAGTAATGAGTATGTAAGAAATGATAAAAAAGAGTGCCGTTCACAGATAGAAACCTATAAATATTTAAAAGCTAAAACAAGCAAAAAATGAAGATAGCAGCGATAGACATAGGGAGTAATGCAGCCCGCCTTCTTATCAATGAAGTAAAGATCAATAACAGGAAACCTGAATTCATTAAACTGAACCTTCTCAGAATTCCCCTGAGACTGGGAATGGATGTTTTTACCATTGGCAAGATTGGTCCGGAAAGAGAAAAAATGGTCATTGATTCTATGAAAATCTTCAGTGACCTGATGAAAATCTACAAAGTAGATCATTACAGAGCCTGTGCTACCAGTGCAATGCGTGATGCTTCCAACGGCAATGAAATCATCAGCCAGGTAAAAGAAACATCCGGAATCAACATCGAAATCATTTCCGGTGACGAAGAAGCAACCCTTATATACGAAAATCATGTTGCGGAAGGTCTTGATAAAGAATTTGCCTATTTATACATCGATGTTGGCGGAGGTTCTACCGAACTTACATTTTACGAAAACGGTAAAATGGTTTATGAAAAATCTTTTAATATCGGGACCATCCGTCTCCTTAACAACCTTGTGACAATGGATAACTGGAAAGAGATGAAGGACGAGATCAAGAAAAATATCGTCAGCAAAAAACCTATTGTTGCTATCGGGTCAGGGGAAACATCAATAAAGTATTCTCCATGAGCAAAACGAAAGACGGAAAGCCAATGTCTCTGTCTCACCTGAAAAAACGTATAAAGAGTTTAATGAACTCTCTGTAGAAGAAAGAATGACAAAATATAACCTGAGAGAAGACCGTGCCGATGTTTTGGTACATGCTCTGGGTATTTTCAACAATGTCATGTCCTGGTCCGACATCAGCAGAATTTTTGTTCCAAAGATCTCGGTAGCAGACGGATTGATTCATAATATTTACAGTCAGCTGCAGCATAAAAAATAACAATTTACGACATATTGAAAGCCAGCCATTTTTGAGCTGGCTTTTATTTTCGGATACATTTTGTTTCTGATTCTCTTGTCATTGCGAACAGGCTGAAGGCCTGCGAACATAGTTCATAAGCGACGAAACAGTCCCTTTCCCCATATTAAGTTTTGGCTAAAGCCAATGAGAAGATTTCCCATTTTTAAAGGCGGGTTAAACCCCACCCTGTTGAATTTAGCAGCAACCTCTTTTATCTTTTATCTAAATTTTTAAAGTAAAACCTCATCCCCATCCGTCATACCAATATCAATAGCAAAACAATGAACCCGATCAAAATAATTCTCACAGGTGCTACAGGAATGGTAGGTGAAGGTGTTTTAATGGAATGCCTTGACAACCCTGGTGTTTCTGAAGTACTAAGCATAAGCCGGAAGCCATCAGGAAAAAGCATCCCAAACTGAAAGAATACCTTATTTCTGACTTCCTGACAATAGATCTTCATGATGAAAAATTAAAAGGGTATGACGCCTGTTTTTTCTGTGCGGGTATCAGCAGTATAGGGATGAATGAAGAAGACTACACCAAAATCACTTACGATACCACCCTGCATTTTGCAAAAGCGGTGCTGAACCAAAATCCTGAAATGGTTTTCAGCTATGTTTCAGGAGCAGGTACAGACAGCACAGAGAGCGGAAAGCTGATGTGGGCGCGTGTAAAAGGCAGAACAGAGAATGCTTTGAAAAAAATGAACTTTAAAGGCGCTTATAATTTCCGTCCAGGATTTATGAAACCCGTTGAAGGTCAATCCAATGTAAAATGGTTTTTTAAACCTTTTATTTGGATTTTTCCTGTATTTTTTCAATCAAAATCCTTAACTTTACAGGAAGTAGGTAGAGCAATGATCAATGTAACACAAAAAGGTTACCCTACATCTACTTTAGAAATTAGAGATATTAAAAATTTAGCGATATGAGAGACATGTTAAAAGAATTGTTCTGGTTATTTTTGTACTCTTGCTTGTAACTGCCGTTTCAGGATATTTTTATATGCAGAAACATCCTCTGGAAGGAAATAAATCAGGAAAGATTTTAAATTTCTCAGGCAAGTCAGGAAACTAGCTGAATTATAAAAATAATCTTTGAATATAATTTATCTTTTATCGGAACAGACCTATTTTTTAAACATTTCTTAAAATTCCATTAAAATAGTTGCGAAACATAAAGTTCATTTTTGCATTTATCTAACAAAAGCAAAAATGATCAACAACTACTTACTCAAAGGGTCTGTGATTGCCGCATTCTTTTTTCAGAGCGGCCTTTTCGGACAGACATTGATTCACTACTGGAATTTTAATAATAATACTTCTGCCGCAGCTATTACCACACCATCTTCCACGTTGGTGAACGGTTCCCTTGCTGCCATAGCGGGAGGTGCAAGTGTCATTGATTTTACTGGTGGTACCGGCCAGAATTTTAGTTTGCAGAATTTAAATGCAAGAAACGGGGATGCATCCGGAACCCATTTAAGATTCAATAATCCGATTGGTGGAGCTTTACAGTTTAATTTACCTACAACAGGATACAATAATATTATTGTTAAATTTACCACCAGAAGATCTGCACAGGGAGCAGGAACACAGACATGGTCTTATTCAACGGACGGAACTACGTTTGTACCATTCCAGACTGTAAATCCTCAGGATAATGATCCACAACTGATCACCCTGGATTTTTCTGCCATTCAGGGAGCTAACAACAATCCTGATTTTAAATTAAAGGTTGAATTCTCCGCAACAGGAGGCGGAACCGGAGGAAATAACCGTTTTGATAACTTTACGGTAGATGCTACTCCTGCCGGAGGTGTTGATACCATTCCGCCAACGGTTACTTATCTTCCGGCCAACAATACTAATAATGCGTCAACTACTGTAAATCCAACATTATCCTTTAACGAAAATATAAGGTTAACAGATAATTCCGCGATCAACGATTCCAATGCACAAAACCTCATAGATTTCCGTCTTGGAAATGCTTCGGGTGCCCAGATCCCTTTTACTACAACTTTCAGCAACAATACAATTACAGTAATTCCTGCTTCCGGAATGGTGCCGGGCCAGACGTATTACCTGGCGCTGAAACCGAATACAGTGGAAGACTTCAGTGATAATGGAATTACAACCGTTACTTCCAGCACATTTACTACTGCAGGAACAACAATTTCTCTGGAAAAGAATTTTATTAAAGTCAATGAAAATGCAGGAAGTCTTGCATTTAAAATCAATATTAACAATCCTTCGGCATCCACTGTAAATCTGGTTGTAAAACCGGCACCTTTCAGTACAGCTGACGCTAATGATTTCAGCCTGGTAAATCAAACTATTAACATTACTCCAGCTACAACGAGCTACACTGTTAATATCCCGATTATTAATGATACAATGCAGGAACAGGAAGCCGAGTATTTTGTGGTAAGCCTTGAAAATCCTGCTGGAGCAACAATTTCAGGAGACAACTCTGCAACCGTTTATATTATCGATAATGATAAACCGGCACCGGCTCCTTCGCATCAGATCCAACTCAATTATCTTGGAAGTTTTGATCCTTCGGGAAACAATAACAGCTCTACGGAAATTGTGGTGCATGATGTCTCCACACAACGTTTATTTACAATCAGTTCCATTACGGATGTTTTTGACATTATCGATTTCAGTAATCCGGAAATGCTGTCTGTTGTAAAAACAGTCAACATGGCCCCGTATGGCGGAATTACAAGTATTGCCGTAAAAAACGGAATTATCGCAGCCGCTTTCTCCGAATACAGACCCTCAGCAAAACGGTTCTGTAGTATTCTTTGATATTAACGGAAACTTCCTGAAACAGGTAACCGTGGGAGCTTTACCAGACATGATCACATTCTCCCCCGACGGAACAAAAGTCGTTACTGCCAACGAAGGTGAGCCTAATGACGCATACACGGTAGATCCTGAAGGAACAATCAGTATTATTGATATTTCAGGAGGTATTGCAAATCTTACTCAAACCAATGTGACAACGCTTAATTTCAACAGTTTTGAGTCTCAACTGGCAGCATTAACCGCAACCGGTTTAAGAAAAGTAAGAACCAACAATACGCTTTCCCAGGATCTGGAGCCGGAATATGTTACCATCAGTGCAGACAGCCAGAAAGCGTGGGTAACACTGCAGGAAAATAATGCTGTTGCAGAAATAAATCTGGCAACTAAAACCATCACAGGAATCTGGGGATTGGGTAAAAAGATATGAGCCTGCCAGGGAATGGTTTTGATGCTTCTGACAATAACGGTGAAGTAGTTATTGCCAACTGGCCGGTAAAAGCCTATTATGTTCCTGATGCCGTACAGAATTATAAGGTAGGAAATACCAATTATATTGTAACAGCCAATGAAGGAGATGAAAAAGATCTTTCCGGCTTCAGTGAAAGAACTACTGTGGGTGCAAACAGTTATGTTTTAGATCCTGTATTGTTTCCGAATTCAGCAATTTTAAAAGCTTCACATAACCTGGGAAGATTCAGGGTTTCATCTGCTACGGGAAATACGGATGGAGATACAGAGTTTGAAGAAATAGCAGCTTTAGGAGCACGCTCATTCTCTATTTTCAATGCAGACACCAAACAGATGGTATATGACAGCGGAGATCAGTTTGAAAGATATATTGCCGCCAATCATCCTTTAATTTTCAATGCGGATAATGAGTCGAATACAGTTAAAAACAGAAGCCGTGCAAAAGGTCCTGAACCGGAGGGTGTCGCACTGGGAAGGATTAACGGGCAGACTTACGCTTTCATCACGCTGGAAAGAACCGGCGGTGTTATGGTATATAATATCACAGATCCTAACAACCCTACTTTCACCGATTATAAACACTCCCGCTCTACATCCGCTTACGGAGGTGATAATGGCCCTGAGGGAATCATTTACATTGCCCCTGAAAATACAACAACCAATAAAGGCTATGTGATTGTTGCCAACGAAATCAGCGGAACGCTGTCCACGTTTGAAGTAGCTGCGCCGGCAACACTTGGCACCGGTGAAATAAAAGCTGAGCTGCCGACATTCAATGTATTCCCAAACCCTGTCACTAAAGGAAACACTCTTTATTTCAACAGAAAACAGGATTACGAATTGTATGATATGTCCGGAAAACTTATTGGAAAGGAAAAAATGCTTTAACAATAAGTACTTCCAATCTGTCCACAGGTGTTTATCTTGTAAAAACTTCTGAAGGACAAACCAAAAGAGTCATTGTAAAGTAATATCAATCATAATATATCATTCTATCTAAGGCTCCGGATTTCCGGAGCTTTTTTGTTATTGTAATCTGCAATATACTGTATGAAGACTCTTATTGAAGATGATTTAACTTTCGAAATGCCTGAAGGAAGCTTTTTATATCTATATTTAACCCAACAAAACCAAATTCACAATGAAAAATATTAAAACTGCAGGGATTCTTGCTTTCCTGTTATTAGGAACAGGTACAGCTTTCTCACAATCCAGAAAAACAGAATCTGCAAAAGGAGTAGAAAAAACAGACCATGATAAGATTGTACAGGTAGAAGGTGTAGGCCACAAGCTGAGCTATACACTTAACGGAGGAAATGCCGAAGTACAGGGAGGCGGCAATACCGTAACAATTAAAGGAAGTGCAAAAAAGATTGCTGTTTCAGGGACAGGTAACCAAGTATATATTGATAAGGTGGATAAAGTAACCCTAGAAGGTGCCGATAACACAGTATACTACAAAACATCAGGGACAAAATCAGGAAGACCGGATATTTCCAGTACAGGAGTAGGAAATAAGGTTGTCAAACAATAAGAGTATTCAAGTGAAAGATAATATCAAAGTTTTCCTGAACTGATTTTATCATCAGAAACCTGGCAGGTCTGGCTAAGCTTAGCGGGTCAAACTTATTGTATTAATCCAAATAAAAAGACAGGCCTTAAAAAGCCTGTCTTTTTAAAATATCTCAGATATAATTTTACTCTACGTTGATTACCTTTTCTATTTCCGGGGCATGTTGTTTAATTGTATTCTCCACACCCAGCTTTAAGGTTGAAAAATTCAATGAACACCCGGAACAGTTACCTAAAAGCTTCACAAACACCTGATTATCTTTCACATCAATAAGCTCAATATCACCTCCGTCTTTATTCAAAAACGGCCTGATGCTTTCCAGAGCTTCCATTACTCTTGTTACTGTATCTTCGTGCGTTATGTTTGTTTCCATATTTTTCAGTTCAATTCGGTTTTTTTCAAATTTTATTGAAATTATTATTATTTTGCTTTTGGCGAGCAGCCCGCCATTGTGGAAATCTTCACCGCTTCAGTAGGCGGAAGGTTTTTATTTCTTTCCACTAAGCTTTCAACCATCTTTCTGGCAGTTTCTGTATAGATCTCTTCAATTTTAGATCCCTCCTGAAGTGCTGCCGGTCTTCCAACATCTCCTGCTTCTCTGATGCTCTGGATCAACGGAATTTCTCCCAAAACAGGAATTCCAAGATCTTCGGCCAAATATTGTGCTCCCTGGTTTCCAAAGATATAATATTTATTGTCAGGAAGTTCTTCCGGTGTAAAATACGCCATATTTTCTATCAAACCAAGCACCGGAATGTTAATACTTTCCATCTGGAACATAGCAATACCTTTTCTTACATCTGCCAGTGCAACATGCTGGGGCGTACTTACAATCACCGCTCCTGTTACCGGTACTTCCTGAATAATGGATAAGTGAATATCCCCTGTTCCCGGAGGAAGATCAATTAATAGGAAATCCAGTTCTCCCCATGCGGCATCTCTGATCATCTGGTTTAATGCTTTTGAAGCCATTGGCCCTCTCCACACTACTGCCTGATTAGCTCCTGAAAAATATCCTATTGAAAGCATTTTTACCCCATAATTCTCGATAGGTTTCATCAGGTTCTTACCATTAACTTCTACAGAAATGGGTTTCTCGCCTTCTGTATCAAACATGGTAGGCACCGAAGGACCATAGATATCGGCATCCAGTAATCCTACTTTAAAGCCCATTTTAGCTAACGTTACTGCCATATTTGCAGAAACTGTAGATTTTCCTACCCCTCCTTTACCGGAAGCAATAGCGATAATATTTTGAATCCCGAATTTGTTTTCCTTTGATCTGACTTTGCTGAATTTCACTAGGCTCCGGAGAAACGATTTTAAGTTTTAAATGAACGTTTTCTCCAAACTCACTGGCAAAGGCCTGTTTCATGGCAGCTTCCAGCTTTTTCTTTCGTGCATTGCAGGTGAATGAGCAGTCATGTCAATATAAACATCATCACCCATAATCTGAAGATTATTCACCAAATCGTCTACTTCTATTTCTTTAAGGAATTCCTGAACCTTTTCTTTCGTCAACATATAAATATAAATTGTTTACAAATTTACGCATTTTTTCGGTAATTTAGAATCAATAAAATCTATAATATCAGGTGATAAATCAGATCGTTAAAAATTTTTTATTTGTGTTTTATGTCCTGATGCCACCCCACCCCTCAGTAAATAATTGATATGAAAATACCGTCTTATCCTTCCAAATATGCACAGCCAAAAGGGATTTTCACCGTTGGAAAAACAAAATTCAAATGGTATGACCTGGCTAATGATCCTGCAGAAGTTTCCCAACAGGACATTGATAATGCCCAAAAATGTATTGACGATGCTGAAGAAAATTTTAAAAACATTGATGATCTGGGATTTGTTATTTTACACCGTTGCGGAGAAAATTATCTCCTGCTTGTTTGTACCTGGCGAAGCGAAAACGAACTTTGGGAAAGCGTATATTATGACGGTTCCGGAAAATTTGAAGTATGGAACAGAAACAAAACCCATCTGCCAACATACTGTGTATGGGAAATGGGAATTGTTTATCATGAATCCCAGTCCTGGAAAAAATATCTGGGTTCCGGACGGGAAGAAAAGGATAAAGATGCATATCTGAATGATTTCTTTGAAGGAGAAGTGTAATATTTTGCTTTGTCATTTGATGAAGCAGGAATTTTCTTCTTATGATGAGATTCTTCATCCCAGTCCATTTCATTCAGAATGACATGAGTCTTAAGAAACAACTTAAGCATTAGAATGCTTTATGACCTAAATTCAAATGATTTATTGGCTCTGTATTTACTGTTTTCAATATCTTCGCTTTTATAAAATCAAAACATGAAAAAAACGCTTATTGCATTTTCTATAGGTATTACCCAGATTATTTCTGCACAGAATTATTCTCAACATGTCAATCCGTTTATTGGAACCGGAGGCCATGGCCATACTTTTCCCGGGGCTATTGTTCCGTTCGGAATGGTACAGTTGTCTCCTGATACAAGGATTGACGGCAGCTGGGACGGATGCAGCGGATATCATTATTCGGATTCTGTAATCTACGGTTTTTCTCATACCCACCTGAACGGCACGGGAGTTTCGGATTACGGAGACATTATGCTGATGCCTACGATGGGAAATCCCAGTCTTAACAACAAGGATTATTCGTCAAGGTTTTCGCATAAAAATGAAAAAGCAAAGGCAGGATTCTACGCTGTCAAATTAGATAAGAATAATATTGATGTCCGTCTTACCGCTACCAAAAGAGTCGGCTATCATGAATACACCTTCAACAACGCAGGAAACGCCAATATTATCCTGGACCTCAACCACAGGGATAAACTGTTGGAAGGTGAGGTAAAAATCATTGATGATAAAACCATCGAAGTTTTCAGAAGAAGTGAGGCATGGGCAACCAACCAATATATCTATGCCAGAATTGAGTTTTCAAAACCGATGAAAATTTCAAAAAGGAAGTCAGCGGAAAACAGGAAAACAATCTTTTTACCGGAACAAAGCTAGCCCTGGCATTTTCAGCCAATGTTAAAAAAGGAGAAAAAATCAACGTAAAGGTCTCTGTTTCTCCCACCGGTTACGAAGGAGCAGAAAAGAATATGCTGGCAGAAGGACAGACGAAAGATTTTGACGCGGTAAGAAAACAGGCTCAATCTGACTGGGACAAAGAGCTTTCAAAGATTGAAGTGAAGTCTGATGATAAAAACAAATTAGCCGTTTTTTACACTGCTCTTTATCATGTTTTCACACAGCCCAATATCAATATGGATGTTGATGGAAAGTACAGAGGCAGGGATAACAAACTTTATACGGCAAACGGTTTTGATTATTATACGGTATTTTCCCTTTGGGATACCTTCAGAGGCGCTCATCCGCTAATGACTTTAATCGACAGAAAAAGAACTGCTGATTTTATCAATACTTTCATTAAACAATACGAACAGGGAGGAAAACTTCCGGTATGGGAACTGGCTTCCAATGAAACGGAATGTATGATTGGCTACCACTCTGTTTCTGTCATTGCAGATGCTATGGCTAAAGGAATTCAGGGGTTTGATTACGAGAAGGCATTTCAGGCAGCAAAAGCTTCTGCTATGCAGGATATTTTTGGATTGAATGCTTATAAACAAAATAATTATATCAGCATAGATGATGAACATGAAAGCGTTTCCAAAACCGTAGAATATGCTTATGATGACTGGTGTATTGCCCAGATGGCAAAAATTTTAGGCAAAAAAGAAGAGTATCAGTATTTCATGAAGCGTTCTCAGAACTGGAAAAATCTTTACAATCCCAGGACGGGTTTTATGCAGCCAAGAAAAAACGGAAACTGGTATGAGCCATTTGATCCGAGAGAAGTCAACAATAATTATACGGAAGGAAACTCATGGCACTATTCCTATTCTGTACAGCAGGACATTCCGGGGCTTATTGCAGCTCACGGCGGGAAAGAAAAGTTTGAGCAGTTCATAGATGCCATCTTTACCGCTCCTGATAAAACCACAGGCAGAGAGCAGGTTGACATTACAGGGTTAATGGGACAATATGCCCAGGGAAATGAACCGAGCCACCACATTGCTTATCTGTACAATTTCGTAGACAAGCCAGAAAAAACAGATGCCAAAATAAAATACATCCTTGATAACTTTTACAAAAACACACCCGACGGACTTATCGGGAATGAAGACTGCGGCCAGATGAGTGCCTGGTATATTTTAAGTTCTATGGGAATTTATTCAGTAACTCCAGGGTTACCGGAATGGGAAACTACAACGCCTTATTTTGACGAAATTAAAATTCATCTTGAAGACGGCACTACAAGAACAATTACAAAAACGACAGGCCGGGCTGAACTTAAAAAACTAGGGTTTGAAAATGTAAAACCTGTTAAAGATTTTAAATATACTGAACAGACAGCTTCACCGGTAATTGCGGCTGACAGAATCTTCGACTTTTCTACCAAAGTTGAGATCACTCCATTGGACCCAGGCGACAAGGTATATTATATGACAATGGATGAAAATGACAGTACTAAAAGAAAGGCTTTCAGTACTTACAAAGGTCCGTTTACCATCACCAAAACAACTCAGGTAATGGCATATGCTGAAAGAAACGGTGAAAAAAGCTCTGTGACAACCGCTCATTTCAACAGAAGACCCAATTATTGGGATATTAATATTCTGTCAAAAGTAACTCCTCAATACAGTGCAACCGGAAATCTTGCTCTTATTGACGGAATCAGAGGGGATATCAACTGGAGAAAAGGTGAATGGCACGGATATCAGGGACAGAATTTTGAGGCTATCATTGACTTTAAATCACCCCAGCAGATCACCACCCTGTCCTCTACCTATCTTCAGGATAGCAGAGCATGGATTCTGATGCCTAAAAAAGTAGAATATTATGCTTCTATGAACGGAAAAGATTTTGTTCTTCTGAAAACCATTGATAATGATATTGATCCTAAAGATGAGAAAGTTCAGATCAAAGATTTCTCAACTAAAATTCTCCCTACTGAAGCCCGGTATATCAAAGTAAAAGCCCATTACTTCGGAAAACTTCCGGAATGGCATCAGGGAGCGGGAGGTGATGCTTATATCTTTATTGATGAGATTTCTATAAAGTAAGGAAGATGGGAGAAGGGAGATGGAAGTTTCTATTTGACGAATTACTTCCTGAAGTCCGTTTGTTAGAGAATTTGATTTTCAAAAATTTAATCAATCAACTGATCTTAGTACTTAGGCTTTCAGAAACTTCCTTCTTCCAGCATCCATCTTCCAGCCAAAAAAACGCCCTCCGAAAATTCGAAGGGCGTTTTTTATCCATTCATTCTTTCAGACCATTGCAGGACTTCCGGAAGTTCGATATCAGAAAATTCTATGTGGATTACTCTTCTTTTCCTTCCGTTAGTTGTCCGGTTGGAACCGTGAAGCGTTAAAGGTTTCATGATCATAACTCCACCTTTTTCTACGTTGCATAGCTCTTCTGTTTCTATAGTCCAGTCGATGGTTTCCGGCCTGTAAATGCCTTTTGCATGAGATTTTGGAATTACTTTCAGGGCTCCGTTATTTTCATCAGTATCATCCAGGTGGATTCTGATGGTATAGATATTTTCCAGAATATCCACAGGAGGCTGTACAGCAAACTGATTCTGTTTGGTTGTCCATGGACCAAAACCAGGGAGCTCAAGCTTTTTATCTACAGAAATCGTCAGATCCTGATGATAGGCTACATACCAGTTGGAAGTTTCAGGTTTATCAAAATAAATACTTTTGACCACAAAATACTTTTCCCCGAATATTTCCTTAATCAAGTTCCTGATATTTTCATTAAAAATAAGGTTCTTGATTTCCGGAACTTCTTTTAAAAACTGTCTTATGGCGAACAGGTCTTCCGATTTTCTGAAATTTTCTTTTGAGGTATCTATGTTTTGTAGAACATAATCAATTTCTTCAAGTTCCTGCTGTGAAAACACATTATTGATAACAGCAAAGCCATATTCAAGAATATGGCTTTTATGATTGTCTAAGTGATGTAAACTCATGAATTGTTTTAAATTTTGTCTAACGGCTCGGTTAACTGTCCTTCCCATTTTGAAACCGCTGAAGTTGCCAGTGTATTTCCTAACACGTTGGTCATACTTCTACCCATATCACAAAAGTGGTCAATTGGTAAGATTAAAGCAATACCTTCCGGCGGTATACCGAACATGGAACAGGTTGCCACAATGATTACCAGAGAAGCTCTCGGAACCCCTGCAATTCCTTTTGAGGTAAGCATCAATACCAGAAGCATCGTGATCTGCTGCCCAAGCGTCATTTCGATTCCATAGATCTGAGCAATAAAGATGGAAGCAAATGTCATATACATCATACTTCCGTCCAGGTTGAATGAGTATCCTAAAGGTAAAATAAATGATACTACCCTGCTGTTACAACCGAATTTTTCAAGTTCTTCCACCAGTTTCGGGAATACGGCTTCTGAACTTGTAGTAGAGAAAGCGATTAGCAAAGGCTCTTTAATTCTTTTAAAAGGTCAAAAAGACGGTTTCCTAAGATAAGATATCCTACCAGTAAAAGGACCAGCCAAAGAACAGCTATCGCAAAGAAGAAATCTCTTAAATAAATAGCATATACCTTAAAGATTTCAAAACCGTTGGTTGCCACTACGGCTGCAATGGCCCCCAATACTCCAAGCGGCGCAAACCACATGATATATCCTACCATTTTAAGGATAGCATGAGCAATGATATCAAAAGTTTTACAACAGGTTTTGAATATTCTTCTCCTAAATTAGCCAGCGCAACTCCGAACATTACCGCAAATACAACAATCTGCAATACTTCATTGGTTGCAAAGGCTTCAAATAAACTTTTAGGAATCATATGTTTTACAAAATCTTCCATGGAAAAACTTTTACTGCTTTTAAGAAGTTCATCAGCAGAAGCTACATCCTGAATAGGTAGTTTTGTCACATGCCCCGGCTCCAGCCAGTTAACAAGCATCAACCCGATAAAAAGGGAAATCAGAGAAGCGGAAATAAACCAAAGCATCGCTTTTGTTCCTACTCTTCCGATCATTTTGATATCGCTCATTTTAGCAATCCCTACTACCAATGTCGTAAAAACCAATGGCGCAATAATCATCTGTACCAATCTGATAAAAACCGTCCCCAGCAGTTTTATATTTTTGGAAAAAGGTTCGGCACTATCCGGGTAATTTACATGTACAATACCTCCGATTCCTACTCCCAGAAGAAGGGCAATGATAATTGCTATAAAAAGTTTATTCTGTCCTTTCATATATATAGTTCAATTTGCGCAAATATAATGGTTTTTCAATTGGCAGAAGATTTTCTTAATATGGATAATTTTCACATTTCCTTCACTGGGTTTTAAATCCATGAAAATTAAAACCCTGGTTTAGAAAATCTTGTAAAAAAATTAAGAAACATTTATTGAATTTTTATTCTTTTGGTACAAATTTTATTATTACATTTGAGTGTATAACAACATTAAATAAATATACAATATGAAAAAAACTATTGCAATGGCTGCATTAGCTGTAGCTGTATCTTTCGGTGCTATTTCTTGTAAAAAGAAAGTTTCTGATGCCGACCTTCAGACTCAGGCTACAACTATAGTAACTTCTAATCCCAATGCTTCTGTTGAAGTAAAAGAAGGTGTGGCACACTTAAGCGGTACTTTCGCAGATCAACAGTCTAAAGACGCGATGATTGCAAAATTAAAAGCAATCAACGGAGTAAAAGACGTAATGGATATGTCTACAGTAGCAGCTCCTGCACCTGCAGCACCGGTTGAAACGGCATCTGCTGTAGATCCTGCTGTTCAGAAAAAAGTTCAGGATGCGGTAAAAGATTTCCCTTCTGTAAAAGTAGAAGTTGTAAACGGGCAGCTTACGCTTACAGGAAATGTTTCCAGCTTACAGGCAAGAAAAATCAAAGAATCTGTAGATGCTTTGAAAATCGGAAAGTATAACAACAACCTAATCGTAAAATAATTAAAGATGAGCGAATTACAAGATAAATATTCAAGCGTAGTTTCAGCAGCACAGTCTGCAGGGATTTCCAATCTTCAGGTTCAGGAGCAGGACGGGATTCTTTATGTTTCCGGAAATGCTTCCAATACTGCAGCTAAAGATGCCGTATGGAATGCTTTAGGAGCTATTGATTCTACTTATTCTGCTTCAGATATCAATATTGATGTGCAGGTTGCAGGTCTTGCTGGAGCTTCTTTAACCGTGGCTACTGAAGAATCTAACCTTAATATCAGACAGGAGCCTTCTACTGAAGCTGCCGTTGTAGGTAAAGCTGCAAAAGGTTCTTCTGTAACGCTTATTGAGCAGACTTCTGATGACTGGTGGAAAGTGAAAAATGCAGATGGCCAGGAAGGATATGCTTATTCAAGATATTTAAGAGCATAATTTTTATTAAAAAATAATAAATTTTCACAAAAAAGCCTAGAAACATCCCAGCTTTGGGATGTTTTTATATTTTTACGGCTCTGAAAAAAAAACTAATGAAGAAAACTCTGCTGCTATTGACTTTGATGTTCACAGTCATTATTCTGCACGCCCAAAAACTACACATTGACGGAAAAATATCAGATTCTGAAAAGAAAGCGATAGAAAACGCTACCGTTTATCTTTTAAAACAAAAGGATTCATCTATCGTCAATTATACAGCAACCAATAAAGAGGGAAAATTTTCTCTGAAAATTGATGAGGTGAAAGAACCCTCCGTTCTTAAAATTGACGCCGACAAATTATCTTCCTATTCAAAAAAATTTGATAGAATAGATCAGTCGTTATCCCTGGGAGATATTCAGCTTGAGAAACAAGGTCTGGTGAATGCTATCGATGAGGTAAAAATTACGGTTTCCCCGGTAAAAATTAAAAAAGACACGATTGAATTTAATGCAGCAGCGATCAAAGTACGCCCGGACAGTAAAATAGAGGAGCTTCTGAAGCAGATTCCTGGTGTGGAAATCAGCAATGAGGGAAAAATTACGGTAAACGGAAAAGATGTGGACCAGATCATGATTAATGGTAAACCTTTCTTTGATAAAGACGGTAAAATTGCCCTTCAGAACTTACCTGCGGATATCATCAAAAATATTCAGTTTACCACCACCAAAACGAAGGAGGAAGAATTAAGCGGAAAAACAGCCAAATCTCAGAATACCACCATCAACTTTAATATTGATGAAAAGAAAAATAAAGGTTTACTGACAAGGCTTACCGTCGGTTATGGATCAGATAAGCGGTATGAAGCAAGCGGACTGGCCAGTTACTTTAAAGGTGACACTAAAATAAGTTTACTGGCTTCTTCCAATAATATCAATTCCCAGGGGTTTTCCAGGGATGAGGTTTTTGACAGTATGGGAAATGGCCGGAATGCCTGGATGATGCAGGGAGGATCTTTTTCAACGGTAGGAAATATGACTTATTTCACCCAGGGAGGCGGTACAAAAGGAATTCAAAGGTCTACAACCATTGGGTTAAACTACAGTGACAAACTGGGAAAAGATGCCGATCTGGATTCTTTCAGTCTGATGCATTCCGATTCCAATATGGAAACAAGATCCAAAGTTTCAAGGTCTACCCTTTTACCTACTTATACGCTTCAGACCAATTCTGAAAGTAACGGAGAAAATGAATCCAAGCAATACAGTTTTGATACTTCAGCTAAAATCAAACTGGATTCTATGACCAGTATCTACCTTTCTCCAAGATTTACAAAAAACAGCAGCTTTAATTTTAATAATTCACGCTCCTCTACTTTGAATAACGGCAAGCTTCTGAATGAAAGCAATGCGTATTCAAGTAATGATTCGGAAAGTAATTCATTTAATCCTTATCTGTATTTTTCAAGAAAATTCAGAAAAAAAGGCCGCTCGATTTCAGCGAATATAAACAGTTCCATCTCTGAATCAAAAGAGATAACCTGAACCAGTCCCAAAACACGTTCTATCAGTCCGGCGGAACAACTGCAGACAACAGGGACCAGTTAGCCAGGAATAAAAATCAGAACAGCAGTTTTAATTTCACTGCCGGATATACAGAGCCTGTTTCCGATTCTTCAAGTGTAAGTTTTGAAATAAAATATGAAACCAGATCTGCCAGAGATTTGAGGAATGTAAATGATTTTGATAATGCAACCGGGGATTACACTAAATTCAATCAGCTTTTATCCAACAATATGAAGCAAAGAATCAATCAGATTTCTCCTGAGTTCACGTACCAGCTTAATAAAAAGAAACTGAATTTCTGGGCTTCCATGAATCTTGACATCTCAGACATGAAAGTAAACTCTGTCTATAACGGACAGCAATATGATTTACAGAAAAATTTTGTACTGCCCCAATATAATGTCAATCTTTACTATCAGCTGGGAGAAGGAAAAGTTCTGAGTGTTTACAACTACTCCAACTTCAATATTCCTACTGCAGAACAGCTTACTCCCTATAAAGATGAATCAAATCCATTGATTACCTATCAGGGAAACCCTGATCTGAAAAATACGTGGATCAACAATCTTTATCTGTATTTCAATAATTATAATAAAGTAAAAGACCTCAGTTACTATTTCAATATCGGTTTTACGTACAGAAATAACGACATCATCAATTTTTCCACCTATGATAACGCAGGAAAGCAGGTGATTACCTACAGCAACGTAAGCGGAAATAAAAATATCAACGCAGGCGGAGGATTCAGTAAAACCCTGAAGTGGAAAAACAACAAACTTACCATCAACCCGAGATTCAGCATGGTGTATGCTTACAATAATGGTTTTATTGACGGACAGGCCTTTACCAGCAACTCATACAGTCTTAATCCGGGGCTTAATCTTACTTATGAAATCAAGGATAAAATGACCATCAAACCTTCTTACAGACTTGGATACAGTTTTTCAAATTATACCAATTACAATGTAACGAATGTAAATACAGCCAATCAAGCCTTAAAACTGGAGCTGACCAATTATATGCTGCAAGGGAGACTGGTATTTGGAAACGATTTTGAATACAATACCAATTCCAATATTGCTCCGGGCTTTAAAAGGATTTTTACTTCTGGAATACCAGCCTTGGATATTCATTCTATAAAAAACAGTTTACGGCAAAAGTGAAGATTTATGATGTCTTGAACCAAAATCAAAGTGTGAGAAGAACCATCACCGATTCTTATTTCGAAGACCGTGAAGATCTTATCCTGAAACGGTACATCATGTTCTCCGTCAGCATGAAACTGAATAAGTTTGCAGGAAAAAAGACGCAATAAGCAACACCACCCTTTTATATAATTTTTGATAATGGCCGGATCTTTCCCGGCTATTTTTATGAATGTTGAATTCCAATACTGAATGCCGTGATAACCGGAGACGCAAAATTCCCCTCCTTTGGAGGAGTGGCGAAAATTCAAAGAATTATTGAGGGGGTGTTTTTTTACAACAACCTTTTAAACAAGATTTACAAATAAACCTGTTTTTATTTTTAAATTAGCAGCAAATTTTTTTATGAAAATCCATATTTCAGTATTATGTATTCTTTTTTGATTCTTGGAAAAGCTCAGAAAACGGAACAGAAAGATACTTTCGTTAAAGACAATTTCACCAAGAAAGAATTTTATATTCCAATGCGTGATGGAGTGAAACTTTTCACTGCGGTGTATATCCCGAAAGATATATCGAACAAGAACAAATATCCGTTCCTGATGCAGAGAACCTGCTACAGCATTGCCCCTTACGGAGAAACTGAATATAAAACAAAGGTAGGCCCCAACACGTATCTTATGAAAGACAAGTATATTTTTGTGTACCAGGATGTACGCGGAAGATATATGAGTGAAGGCACTTTTACCAATATGACACCACAGGTAGAGCGTAAAACGAAAAAAGATGTTGATGAAAGTACGGATACTTATGACACCATCGAATGGCTTTTGAAAAATGTGAAGGATAACAATGGTAAAGTAGGCCAGTTTGGAACATCATATCCCGGATTTTATACTGCTGTAGGAACGTTGTCACAGCACCCGGCTTTGGTAGCCTCTTCTCCGCAGGCACCAATTTCTGATTTCTGGAATGATGATTTCCTTCACAACGGAAGATTTATGCTGGGCTATTTCAGAACATTTCCCGTTTTTGGTGTTCAAAAAACACAACCGGAAAAGCAGGCCTGGTATATGGATTCTTTCATCAAGCAGACTTCTGAGGATGGTTTGAAATTTTACAGAGATATGGGTACCCTGAAAGACGGGTATGAAAAGTATTATAAGAATAACTTCTTCATGACAGAAATTATGAATCATCCCAACTATGATGAATTCTGGCAGAAAAGAGGGCTTCTTCCCCACTTAAAAAACATCAATCATGCTGTAATGACTGTTGGAGGATGGTTTGACGCAGAAGATCTTTCCGGGCCGCTGAACATTTATAAAACCATCGAAAAAACAAGCCCTAAAGCTAAAAACACCATCGTAATGGGACCATTCTCTCATGGCGGCTGGTCTCAGGAACAGGGAAAACATTTCCATAGTGAAACCTATTTTGGCGACAGCATTGCAACATATTATCAGAAAAATATTGAAACTAAATTCTTCAACCACTACCTGAAAGGCAATACCAAAGAGGATGCAGGACTTCCTGAAGCGCTGATGTATGACACCGGAGCTAAAGAATGGAAAGAATTTGCTTCTTACCCTCCTAAAAATGCTCAGAAAGTGAATTTCTATCTGGCGGATAAAACCTTAAAAAAATCATCAGGGCAAGGATATTCCGAATATTACAGTGACCCGAACAATCCTGTTTTAAGCTCTGATCACTTAAAAGATTTCAATGGTTTCACTCCAAGGAATTATATGTCAGAAGACCAGAGGTTTGCTGTCGGAAGACCTGATGTATTAACGTTCACAACAGATGTACTTACTGAGGATATCACTTTTGCCGGAGAGATCATGGCTAAACTGAATATTGCTTCCACATCTACAGATGCTGATTTTGCAGTAAAACTGATTGATGTTTATCCTGAAGATTTCAAGCCTGCAGAAAAGAAAGAAGGCGTTATCTATGGAAACTATCACCAGATGGTAAGAAGTGAAATTATGCCTGCAAGATTCAGAAATACGAAAGAAAAGGGAGAGGCGCTGGTTCCCGGCCAGAAAACGGCTGTTAACTTCAGGCTTCAGGACGTGGTTCATACCTTCAAAAAAGGACATAAAATCCAGATTCAGATCAGCAGTACTTGGTTTCCGCTTTTCGCCATTAACCCGCAAAAGTTTATGGATAATCCGAATTTTGCCAACAAAGAAGATTACACCAAAGCATTCATCAAAGTATATGATGACAGCTCCATTGAAGCTGATGTTTTAAAATAAATTGAAAAGCTGTTCAGACGAACAGCTTTTTGTTTTGAGGGCCTGAAGTTTATTTTTAGGCTTTGGCTAAAGCCGGATGAATTATTATTTTTATTCAGGCGGGCTAAAGCCCGCTTCTACTGATGGAATGATAAGCGTGATCCTCTAAAATCTGCATAATCGGTTTGCCATTAGATGAGCGCCATTTGAGACTCTACGGAGTTACAGATGTTATGGATAAAATTTCTCTTAACAACTACTCTTCAATGGTTCTGAAGGTCAGGTTTACTCTGGGGGTTTTCACTTTTGTAGTGGGTGGAAGCCTGTGAAGCCAATGATCCTGGGTTGTTCCTTTCATAATCAGCAGACTGCCGTTTTCCAGAAATATTTCAACTTTTTCTTTGGTTGTTTTATGTTTAAATAAAAATTTCCTTTCTGCTCCAAAGGTCAGAGAAGCAATTGCCCCATGTTTCTTCAGATCTGTTTCACCATCGCTGTGGTAGGCCATTCCTTCACTTCCGTCATGGTATAAATTAAGCAAACAAGAATTGTAAGTTTCACCTGAAACTTCCTCACATTTTTCTTCAGTTCCAGTAATTCGGGAGTCCAGAATCTGGCATATTTTGTTCTTTTCGAATAGGTATATTCAAAAGCTTTTTCTCCAAACCAGGCTACTTTTCTTTTGGTTAAAATCAGTTTCCCAAAGATTACGGCTTCATCATTCTCCCATGGAATCTGATTGAGCAGATAATCATAATAAAAATCGGATTTTTCTTTTGAGAAAACCTTCCCATAATAATGAACGGTTCCATCATGCGGAAGTATGTTGAGGGGATAATCTGATATTTCTTCAAAGAGACTCATCATCGTTTTTTTAATTTAAATGCTTTATTTTGTAAAGGTACAATGTAAAATGTATTTATGATCTTAATAATTAAACACAAATACCACCAATATTTTCACAAATCACACCGTAATTTTTGTATCAATAGAAACGGACTAAAGTCCGTTTAATAAAAAAGAGTTAATCCATTGGCTTTAGCCAAAACTTAAGGCTCAATATTATTCAACCGAAAAAATCACAAAAGTTATAATACATTGCTATTTAACTAACAAGATTCATACTTAAAAGTATACTAAAGCCTTCGAATATCTTTGATTTTCTTGTTGTGAACTTTATGACAGATAATTTTTAATCTTATTATCCATCTCTCAAAAATCCTTTTGTGTCTTTTGTGGTAAAAATATATTACGAGTACATCTGTGAACCTTCCCAGCCTACAATAAGTTGTTTTCTTTCACTTCCCCATCGGTAACCGCCGAGGTGTCCGGTAGACTGAATTACACGGTGACAAGGTATCAGGAATGCAACCGGGTTACTTCCAATGGCTGTTCCCACAGCTCTGGATGCCTTAGGATTTCCTATTTTTTCAGCCAGGCTGCCATACGTAGAAAGTTTACCCATAGGAATCGTCAATAAGCTTTCCCAGACTTTCAGCTGAAAATCGGTTCCTTTTAAGTGTAATTTTATGGTATTGAGTTGGGTCCAGTCTTTATCAAATATAGACATGGCATTCTTCTGAAGGGCATCCTGCTGCTCAATAAAAGAAGCATTAGGGAACTTTTGCTTCAGTTCCCCGAATGCTTTTTCTTTATCGTCTTCAAAAGCCATATAGCAGATTCCTTTTTCTGTAGAAGCTACTAAGATATTTCCAAAAGGACTTTCGGAAAAACTGTAATGAATATTGAGGCTTTTTCCTCCGTTTTTATATTCTGCCGGAGACATTCCTTCTATCTTCACAAACAGGTCATGAAGCCTGCTGGTGCTTGAAAGTCCTGTCTCATAGGCGGTATCAAACAAACTTGCTTTTTCTTCCTTCAATAAATTTTTAGCATGTTCCAGGCTGATGAACTGTAAAAATTTTTTCGGACTTGTTCCTGCCCAATCTGTAAAGATCTTCTGAAAATGGGCCGGACTTAAGTGAATATTCTCTGCCACTTCCTCCAAACTTGGCTGAAGCCTGAAATTGCTCCGGATATACTCTATCGCTTTGGCAATTCTGTTATAATCTATCTGACTTTGTGTGGACATTGTATTATGATTTTACCTCACAAATTTCCAAAGAATATACGGCAGAAAAAATCCGATTCTTGCGGAATATTAGTTGTTGTTATAAATATCGTAGTAAGCAAGCATTTTGTAATATAACTTCGCAGATAAGAAAGCAGTTGGCTTAGCCATTGGAGAATCCATTAACTCTACAATATCAAATGCTACAACGTTACATTTTTCAAATACTTTTCTCAATAGTTCAAGCGTTGGATACCATTGTAACCCACCTGGCTCAGGAGTCCCAGTAGATGGAGCAATAGAAGGATCGAAAGCATCCAAATCAATCGTGATATAAACATTTCCTGATACTTTCTCCAATACATCATTGATCCAGTTCTCATTGTTCGCGATTTCGTGAGCAAAGAATACTCTTCCTTCCGGCAAGTATTGTGCTTCCTCAGCATCCATAGAACGGATTCCCACCTGTACTAGATTATGTTTCTGGTTAGCTTCAAAAACCGCACAAGCATGGTTTGAAGTAGAACCGTGAAACTCAGGACGTAAATCTGTGTGGGCATCTAATTGCAGAACCGTTAAATTTTCAAATTTTTCTCCTACCGCACGAATAGAACCGATAGAAACAGAGTGTTCCCCACCAAAAAGAGTAAATAATTTACCTTCATTATTCAAAAGCTCTTTGGTTTTCTGATAAACTGCTTCCGTCATTGCTTCCGGAGAAGAATTTTCAGACACTTCTCCTGCTAAGTAAACTCCCTGAAGGTAAGGTTCTGTCTGTGTTTCGATATCATAAAGCTCCATATTTTCAGAAGCGTTTAAGAATAATTCCGGACCTTTATCAGCTCCTTTACCCCATGTTGAAGTTCCATCGTAAGGAACAGTTACCAACATTACTTTCGAATTCTCTAACGTTGCGTTTTCCTCGGGAATTCCTGCGTATGTTTTCATATATAATTATTAATTAAAAAATTAAATGATTGAAAGATTAAACGATTCCGCAAAGATACAAAATAGTACCTGAGTTATAAGTAATGAACGGTTTGTTATGAATTTTTAACCTTATCCTGATTTTTAAATTTTAAATCCTTTAATGTTTAAATTTTAAAAGTTATTTTTGTATAAAACTCCTGATATGCCTTTAAAAGCTGTTCTCTTCGATATGGATGGTGTCATAGTAGACACTGAACCATTGCATAGAAAAGCCTATTTCAAAACATTTGAAGAACTGGAAATTGCAGTTTCTGAAGAACTGTATGCCTCTTTTACCGGAGCTTCTACCAAAAGAGTTTCTGAAACATTGATCAGTGTATTTAATTTAGATCAGACTTACGAAACAATCGCAGGAATCAAAAGATCTTATTTCAAGGATTATTTTTACAATGACGACGAGTTTGACTTAATTCCGGGAGTAAGAAAACTGATCGAGCATTATCATGAGAATGGGATAAAACTTATTCTGGCGTCTTCTGCTACAATGGTAACGATCAATATGGTTTTTGAGAAATTCGGACTGGAGCCTTATTTCAGCGGGAAGATCAGCGGGGCAGATTTAAAGGAATCAAAACCTCATCCTGAAGTTTTTCTTCTGGCTGCAGAAATGGTTGGAGAACCTGTTGAAAACTGTATGGTGATTGAAGATTCCACGAATGGAATTCTTGCTGCACACCGCGCTAAAATTTTTTGTGCGGCCTACAGAAGCCCGCATTCAAAGAACCAGGATTACACTTTGGCAGACACGGTAGTTTCTGATTATGAGGAATTAGAACTGGATAAAGTTTCAAAATATTTTTAAATAAAAAGCCCTCAGAAAAACTGAGAGCTTTTGTTTTGTATAAGTTTTGGCTAAAGCCAATGGACTTTTCTATTGATGTAATGGGCTAAAACCCATTTCTATTGATCATAAAATTATTTATACCCAAGAAGCTTCAATACATCTTCCGGTTCCTGTTTTTCACGGAAAATTTCGTACTGTAATTCACCGTTTTCATCTTTCTGAATCAGGACGTGTCTCGGCTGAGGCATCAGGCAGTGGTGCACTCCACCGTATCCACCGATAGTTTCCTGATACGCTCCGGTATGGAAGAACCCGATATACAAAGGTTTTGTATCACTGAAAACCGGCAGATAAATCGCATTCGTATGCTGTTCAGAATTGT
Organism: Chryseobacterium sp. 1B4; assembly: GCF_036631475.1. Classification (NCBI taxonomy): domain Bacteria; kingdom Pseudomonadati; phylum Bacteroidota; class Flavobacteriia; order Flavobacteriales; family Weeksellaceae; genus Chryseobacterium; species Chryseobacterium sp. 1B4. Next base: position 24,411 of record NZ_JAPNUF010000002.1, on the reverse strand, counting down.
AATAATCATCGGAATCACAAGTCAGTCCTCCTAAGAATACTCTTTCATAAGTATCTTCCCAACGATTAAGCGGAAGCATGATAAAATGTCTTGAGATGGCCCATGTATCCGGAAGAGTGGTCATGAAAGAAGAATCAATCATATTCCATTTTTCTCTGTCGTTCTGACGTTTCTGAGAAATGATTTTATAAAGGTTTGCTCCACTTTCCCCTACGGTAAAGCTTCCGAACTCAGTATAGATATTAGGTTCCTCTACTCCTTCTTCTTCACAGAATTTCTTAATCTGGGAAACGATCTCTTCTACCATGTACTGATAATCGTAATCGAAGTTCAAAGATGTTTTGATTGGGAAACCACCTCCGATGTTCAGAGAATCCACTTCAGGAGCAATTTTCTTCAGACGTGCATATACACGAAGACATTTATACAATTCGTTCCAGTAATAGGCTGTATCCTTAATCCCTGTGTTGATAAAGAAATGAAGCATTTTCAGTCTTGCATTCGGATGTTCTGCAATTTTCTGGCTGTAATACGGAATAATATCTTTATATCCGATCCCTAATCTTGAAGTATAGAATTCGAACTTTGGTTCTTCCTCCGATGCAATTCTGATTCCGATATCAAAAGTAGAATCAATACTTTCTGTAAGCTTATCCAGCTCTCTGTAATTATCAAGAATCGGGGTAATATTTTCAAATCCGTTATTAATCATATCTGATATTTTAGCCAGATAATCATCGGTTTTAAAACCATTACAGATCACTTCAATATTCTTATCTACCTTACCTTTTTCATAAAGAGATTTTACAATATCCATATCATAAGCAGATGATGTTTCTATGGAAATATCATTCTTCAGAGCTTCTTCCAATACGAAATTGAAATGACTGGATTTGGTACAGTAACAGTAGGTATAATTCTTTTTATATTCGGTTTTCTCAAAAGCTTCTTTAAACCAGCCTTTCGCTTTCTGAATATTTTGAGAAATTCTCGGCAGGTAGCTAATCTTTAGCGGGGTGCCAAATTGTTCAACAACATCCATCAAAGGAATATCGTGAAACAACAAATTGTTCTCAGAAACATTAAATTCCTCCGTAGGAAAATATAATGTCTGATCAATAAGTTCCGAGTACTTTATTTTCATTTCTAAACAAGTGAATTAAGAAATGCAAAATTGCTAAAAAAGTTTCATTTTTAGGTGTTAAAATTATTATAATTTTAAATTAGCACCCAATATTGGATCTTAGAAAAATTTACTTCTGATAATCAATAGGTAAACTTCTGAATATATTCATTTCTTTTGGTATCTGAAATTCCCAATATCTGCTGAATATAAGCATCTGTAGAGCCATACTTTTTATTGATCCCTTCAAAAGCAGCATCAAGGTATCTTTTTTCAACCCAGCTCAGTTTCTCCAGCACCTGTAAATCCATCTTCGGATAGAGGAAATGTAACCTGTTCGCAAGGCGGAGTCTTTTCTGAACAAGGTCTTTCCTGTAATTGTTGGATAAAAGATAATCGTTGTAAATAGTTTCTTTATCAAATTTCAGAATCGTGAGGATCAGCGCTGTAATAATCCCGGTTCTGTCCTTACCGGCAGTACAGTGGTAAAGAACGGGGTCTTTGGATTCCAGCACCTCGGTGATAATTGTTTTTATAATTTCCGGGCTTTCTGTAACGTACTCACGGTAAAAACCAATCATTCTTTTATCAGCATCAGAAGCGTTCACTTTACCTTTAAGGACCAGTTTTTTCGCCTGGGCAAGCTGATCGCCTTCATCTTCAAACGCTGAATATTTCTTATATGTGTTTTCTGCAGGAATCTGATCAGGTTTCTGAGCGATTTCCTTTGAATTCCTGAGATCAATAACTTCTCTGATGCCCAATTCATCAAAACGGTCAAAAGATTTCTTTTTAAGCTTATGAAGATGGGCACTCCTGTACAGCTTTCCTTCTTTTAATGTTCTTCCTTCCGTATTTTTGATATTTCCTACAGTCCGGAAATTGGTTACTTTCTTAAGGCGGATCACTTTTTCAGTTTCATTTTTTCCATATTCCGAGTTTCAAAATGCTGTGTTTTACAGGATAAAATGCAGCATAATGAAATGGTGAAAACTGATATTCTGACTAATGTATTCAAATGTTAGATTTTGCTAAAGCCGTTGATAAATTTTTCTGATTCCTCCGGTCGCTGTTACTCTTCCTTATAACAGAACAACAAATCCGGTCATTATAAATAATCTGTTCCTATAAAGATCAACAGATCTCCTTTTTCATATCCGATAACAACTTCGTTTTCGACAGCAAAATTCCGGGTTCCAATCCTTGAAATAATAGATAAATTTTCATTTTCCAACGGCCAGTTCAAGCCTTTTGTCGTAATATTTTCCGCTATAGGAAAAGGATATAAGGAAATCATTTTATTTCGTACTCCTTCCACTTTAAAGCTTTTAGGAATAAAAAATATTCTGAATATTCATCATAAAACTTCAGCTCCATACGCTCTTTGAAAGCATAGGCAACCGTAAGATTTCCCAGAAAATGATCCTGCTCCCCCCGCTTCCGCCCAAAATATCGGCTTTTTTACGCCTCTTTCTAGGATGATATCCAAAGCTTTGTAAAAATCGGTTTGATTCTGATCCGGAGTATGGATAAATTTTTCGTCATAAATATTTTCATCAGAACCGGAATGTGAGTCGAAATCCCCGGATATAAAATCCAGCCTGTCCATGGGAAATCCCATTCTTTTCAAATAATGAAAAGCGCCGTCTGTACAGGCTATCAATCCATAATTATTCAGATCGGGTAATGATTTGGGGGCATCTCCGTTGATGAAAAGTAATGCTTTATCTTTCATTCGGGTTCCAGTATTCTTCCGGTTCGTTGTTCAGTTTTGAAATATATCTTGCCAGCACGAAAAGATAATCTGAAAGCCTGTTTAAATATTTAATCAGTTCAGGACGTACTTCTTCTGATTCATTCAGGAAAACCAATGAACGTTCCGCTCTTCTGCAGATTGTTCTTGCCGCATGTAAAAAAGTGGCGGATTTTCCTCCTCCGGGAAGAATAAAATATTGAAGCGGTTCCAGCTTTTCATCGAAAGCATCCATCCATTGTTCAAGTTCTTCAATTTCTGTCTCTGAAATGATGATCGGAAGACGTGATTTCCCGTTGGCCAGCATCAGTTTATCTACCGGTGTTGCGGCTTCTGAACCTACTGTAAATAAATCAAACTGGATCTTTTTCAGTTGCCTCAATACTTCTTCATCTTCAATATGGCTTTTTGCAATTCCGATAAATGAATTCAGTTCATCTATATTTCCATAACTGTCTACTCTGGCACTGGCTTTGGAAACCCTCGTTCCGCCGTACAATGCAGTCTGACCCTTATCTCCTGTCTTTGTGTAAATTTTCATAGTACTAAAATACCTTTTTTTATACAATGTAAAAAGTAAAATGCAGTATAGCTTTCTATCCTGTCTGAAAAAATAAACTGACATTAGAAATTAATGTCAGTTTATATTTGCATAGGCAGGTTTTATGTCTTTTGAGATACTTTCTCTTTAGATTAAAAAGTATAATTGACATTGAGCTGAAAAGTTGTCCCATTAAATCCGAACTGGTTGACCTCCCAGGGATATCTGAACCTCCCTCCAAGATCTGTTACCACATCTCCTTTGCTGTCTATTACATCCGGATAAATATTAAATAAATTATTTACGACCCCGGAAACTTTAAGATCATTCGTGATTTTATAGGTTAAAACTACATCTGTAACTACCTTACCGGAAAACGTCTGATCTTTGGCAGGATCTGTAGCGTGCTGCCAGGTAACAGAACCAAAATAAGTATTATTTAAGTTAAAATTAAACTTTGTAATGTCATACGAAAGGCTCAGAATAGTTTTTGTCTTTGGCCTTGCAGAGATAATTCTGGATTGCTCTTTTCTGTCAAAAAAGTTTTCTGAGTAACCATTTTGAGCCAAAATAGGTGGAACGGCGATATTATCCACTATTTTAGTTTCATTGTAATTGAAAGCAGCAATAACTCCCAATCTTCCTTTTCCAATAGCAGAAGTATAATAATTGGCAACGAAATCTATCCCCTGAGTAACTGTATTTACAGCATTCGTGAAAAACTTCAGGGATGTTATTTTATTATTGTTTAATATGACTTCCACAGGATTTGTTAAATCCGGACTCCCCGGAGCACCGGTTTTGTAACCAATATCTCCTGAGAAAAGTACCCGGTCTTTAATTTTTATTCTATAATAATCCGCTGTAATAGTAAGGTTTTTAAAAGGTTTTACTGCAAATCCTCCGGTAATGTTAAAGGCTTTTTCGGCATTTAATTTTGGTACGCCAAGATCAGATCTTACAATTTGAGAGTCATTATTAAAAGTACCCTGATTAGCTACAGTATTCCTTGTAATTTTGGTCTGAACATTGGAATAATAAATCTGATGTAATGAAGGTGCCCGAAATCCCGTAGAAACAGATCCACGGAAAACTAATTTATCATCCAGGAACTTATATCTCGCATTTCCTTTCCAGGAAACATTATTTCCAAAATCACTGAAGTTTTCATATCTCACAGTTCCTCCAAGCAACAGGTTTTTCGTAACATCCCATTCAGCATTCACATAAGCTCCAATGTTCTGACGATTTTTATTAACTTCATTTTGAGGCTGCAGCCCTGGAAATGATTCTGCACCACTTCCTGTATAAGATGCCTCTTCTCCTGCTTTCGCCTGATAGTTTTCATTACGCACTTCTGCTCCGGCTCCTAAAACAAGCGCACCAAAATCCCGGCTGATATCTATGTTCCCTATAATATTACTGAACTGATGGCCACCAGCTTTAAAACGGGTTGGTGAATTTGCACCCAAAGAAACATTAATAGTGTTGCCTACAACATAATCTACTGCATTAGAGCCAAAAGTTGCACTCCCGTCAAAATTCCATTTTCCAAACATACCTTTCCAACCGGAGGTTAAATTATAATCATAAACATCTGTTTTAAATTCCGGCTGAAATCCATTGTAAGGCTGTCCTTTTGGAGTTAATAATCCAAAATCTGAAGATACCCAATAAGGTGTTCTATACAAAGCGAAACTGGTCCCATTTCTGTAAGTTGTACCACCAAACGCATAAAATTTACCCGTTTCACTAGTCGGCAATTCAAAATTTACAAACATATTGGCAACTTTTGTTTCCGGCTGCCCGATAATCATTCCTAAACCAGGATTAGCCTGCGTCCAGGCATTATCCACACCAAAAAGCTCATCTTTTGTAACAGCACCTGCGCGGTTGGTTTTATTTTGAGATGAAAATCCTAGTGTAAGATTTAAACTTCCATTTTTTGCAACCCTGATTCCTGTGTTGAAATCTGCTCCGATACTAAAGCCGTCTCCTTTTGAAGTAATCCCTGAAAAAAGATTGACGGTGCTTTTTCCAACGCTGTTTTTAAGAATAATATTGATTACACCTGCAATAGCATCAGAGCCATATTGTGCAGATGCCCCATCTCTTAATACTTCTACATTCTGCAAAGCTGCTGATGGGATACTTTTCAGATCTGTACCTACTTCACCTTTTCCAGGTGTATCATTTACATAAATAAGAGCACTTTGATTTTTTCTTTTATTATTGACTAACACTAATGTTCTGGATGGTCCTAATCCTCTTAAATCAGCCGGATCGAAATGAGCCGTTGCATCAGAAACAGTCTGTTGTGATGAATTGAAAGAGGGAACAGCATAGGTTAAAGCTTTGTCAAAAGTAACCTGCCCTGTAGATTTTAATTGTACAGCAGAAATATTATCAATAGGAATTGCTGAGGTAATGATGGTTCTTGGCTTAGTTCTACCCGTTGTAACCACAACTTCATCTATTTTATTTTGTTTTATGCTGTCCTGAGCATATCCCATAGCACCAGCTCCGCTTAATACTAATGCATAGATTTTACCATTAAATAAATTATTTTTCATATCAATTATTAAATATTCAATAAATCTAATAAAAAAATCAATATTAATCACGAAAATAAAATATATAATAACAATTCTATTTCATAATTGCGAAAACTATACCATTTCACAAAAACAACAATTGATCTAGAAAACATAAGGTTATTTATTAATAATATGAAAAAATAAATCAATAACACCATATTTATATAAAAAAATTAATTAGTTAACATCAGAAATAAATAGGAGTTCATTCATTCTGATAAGTAGTTTTCAACGGGTTGAGATCGCATCGTTTATGGCTTGCAATGAATGGGAATAAAAAATGGCCGGGAGAAACCGGCCATATCCAAATTATTTATTTACCTCTACGTATTGTATGATGGTCTGATTTTTGGGTTGTAGATAATGGTACTGCTGTTGGGAAATCTTTTCAGCTTATAATACTGAATATTCTTATCGGATTTAATATCTTCAAGAATTTTGGCATCAAATGTATTGTCAGGAAGGAATTTCGACAGAAAGCTTATTTTATCTACAATACTTTGTCCGTCAATCTTACGCGCAGTTTTATCAGATTTGCTTTCATCGGAGGTGGGCTGCGCTTCTAAAAACGGCAGTAAAACAGCAATATCCGCTTTATATTTAAAGATATAGCCTTCCGGCCTTCCCGGAATTTTGATCTTTTTCCTTTCTCTTCGGAAACAATGGAAGGTCCTTTACCTGAAAACAGTATTAAACTTAACGTCTTCGGAATTAATTAAAGAATTCACAGATTCATTGACCGTTTTTTTCACCGTTTCTTCTACAGCCTGCTGCGCTTTCTGTTGTACGGTTTCGGTTGTTTTCTGAACAGTCTGGTCTATTTTTTCCTCAATCTTATTGCATGATACTAATAAAAAAGTGGTGATAGCAGGCAAAATATACTTCTTCATAATTCTAATAATAGCGATTTTTATTAATATCCTTTCTTCTAACGGAAAAGTAAGTCAGGATATTTTAGCAAAGGAAAAATATTTTTTAATCCCGGAAATCCTACTGACAAACTGTTGTCATTACCTCATCTTACCTTTGTATCAACAACAAACAAAAACAATAATATTATGACAACTACAGCCACAGCCACTAAGCAATTTATGACCACAGATCAGTTACTAAAAGACTGGCAGGGACACAGAAATCTTACAAGAAGAGTAATTGAAGCTTTTCCTGAAAAAGAATTATTTGAATTTTCTGTCGGAGGTATGAGGCCTTTTGCCAAACTTGCCACAGAGATGATCAACATTGCAGGCCCTGCTTTGAAAGGGATTATTGAAGGAAATATGGAAGGTTATAGTGAAGACGGCTTCAATCCTGCTTCTAAGGAAGAGCTGTTAAAAAAATGGGATGAAGAAACAGAAGTAATCAACCACTATTTCAATCAGATTTCAGAAGAACGTTTCCAGGAGGTATTTAACCTTTTCGGACAATATGAATTCCCGGTGTATGAAAATATCCTTTATTTCATTGACAATGAAATCCACCACCGCGGCCAGGGATATGTTTACCTAAGAGCTTTAGGTATTGAACCGCCTTTCTTCTGGGAAAGATTCTAATAAAAGCCATTTCATTTATTTGCCTCAATTAAGTCTTTAAACCTCAACAGATATCTGTTGGGGTTTTATTGATGTCTTTCTGTCATTTTTCTCAGCAGTTCATTCAATCGTATGCGAAGACTATCCGGTTCAAGCACAGTAGCATAATCTGCAAAAGTAATGAGCCAGCGGGGAAAACCATCGCTCATCCATTCTGTTTCAAAAGTGAGTTCTACTCCTTGTTCGGTTTCCACTTCTTCTATAAGTCCGTAATATTTTTTAGAATTCACCAGGTGAGACATGACCTTTTTATCCACCAGAAGTTTAGCTCTTTCTTTATTTCCATTGGATTTTTTACGGTAATCATTTACCTGGCCGTATTCCTGCAAAAAAGGATTCTGTGTTTTTGAAATTTCCAGGATACGGTCTATACGAAACTGCCTGAAATCTTTCCTTAAAGTACAAAACGCCATGATGTACCAGAAATTAAATTCAAAAAACATCCCGACGGTTTCAATGGTTCTGTGGTTCACTCTTCCGTCTACCGTCTGATACTTTATAATCAGCTGTGTTTTCTCTGCGATACTTTCAAGAATAATAGGAATTACATTTTTCAGTGAGTCTCCGGAATCCGTATGAAAGCTGAAAACGTCAATCTGCTTTTCTATATTTTTGATCAGGTTTTTATCAGAATATTTCAATACTGACCGTACTTTCTCCATGGCTGCCTGATAATGATTTCCCAAACTTTGATGGGAAAATTTCTGCATCAGCTTTTCAGCAGTAATGAAGCTTAAGACCTCTTCTTGGTAAACATAATCGGAGGAAGCTTGTAACCATCCATTAGAGAATACCCGTTACCGGCCTCTCCGACAATAGGAATCCCTGCATTTTCCAGGGTTTTCACATCACGATAAATGGTTCGGATACTTACATCGAACTTTTCAGCCAAATCCTGTGCCCGCACAACAGGTTTAGACTGTAACTGGGTAAGGATAGACGTTACCCGATCAAGTTTTTTAAGGTAGTGGTCGTTCATTAGGTAACAAAGCTAAAATTCTTTTTTGGTAACTTATACATATGACAGGTTTTTTATTAAATTTATTTTTGCAAAACAGACTCTTTCTTTATGCTTCATACTCATTTTGTTCAGTCTATTGAAAAAATTTTGAAACCGGAACAGGCAGTCATGGACGAACTTGTTTCTCATCTTGAAACTAAAACTTACAGGAAAGGGGATTTTCTGCTCAAAGCCGATGAAACCTGCAGGTATTTCTATTTTATTGAAAAAGGATTGGTAAAGCTGTTTTTTGATAATGGTGATAAAGATTTCATCATGACATTTTTTGCAGAAAATGCATTCTTCGCTGAACTGAGTGGTTTTCTTACAGGGCAGCCGTCGAAATATATGATCGTAGCTCTGGAACCTACTGATGTTCTGCGTGTGCATAGAGACGTTGTTGAAGGATTGTGTAAAGTATCACACAGCGGAAACACTTTTCAGCAAACTGTATTCAAAGGCTCCGGTCAATATGATGGGAAGGATCAGTGAAATGCTGGAAGATGACGGAAAAAAACGCTATCATAATTTTCTGAAACAAAGACCTGATCTTATCCGGCGCATCAGCCTTGGAGATCTTGCAGATTATATCGGAATCACTCAGGTTTCTTTGAGCAGGATCAGGGCACAGAAGTTTTAGAAAGGAAGCTGGAGGCAGGAAGAGGAAAGTTATTGAACCGAATATATATCATCTACCTAATAGTAACTTCTAACATCCAGTTTTTAAAATCTTTCTTTTTAAAATTTATCATTTGTAAAAAAATTCAGGAAAATACAGTTCTACATTTGTCACATAATTAATCAAAAAAACAAATATTATGTCACAAAGAATCAACGCATTTGCGGTAGGAAACAAAGCTGTAAATGCCCTTCACAACATGGGATTTCAGGTACAGAACTCTTCGCTGGATAATTCATTTCTTGAACTGGTGTATTTCAGGGTTTCCCAAATGAACGGATGTGCTTTTTGCCTGGATATGCATTCCAAAGAATTAAGAGCGAAAGGAGAAACGGAACAGAGAATATTTCTGGTAAGTGCATGGAGAGAGTGCTCATTTTATACTGATAAAGAAAAAGCCGGATTATTATGGGCAGAAACTTTAACGGCTTTAAATGGTAAAGAAGTGAGTGATGAAATCTATACAAAAGTAAGTCATTACTTTTCCGAAACCGAAATGGTAGATTTAACCATGGCTGTCATTGCGATTAACAGCTACAACAGAATCAATATTGCCTTTGGAGCGGATGTAGGAGCCTATCAGGTTTCTGAAAAAGCCCAGTAAACAATTCTAAAAATCTAAAAAATGTAAAAACTCAGCCTGACCGCTGAGTTTTTTTAATTTTCTTTAAAAGTATTGACCAGTTTATCCAGATTCAGGCTGCGGGCGGAAGCATCAAAAATTTCACGGTAAGTACCTTCTTTATTGTAGAGTTCATCATGAGTTCCGTTCTCTACTACTCTTCCTTTTTCATTACATAAATGATATCAGAATCCAGGATCTGTGACAGGGAATGAGAAATAATGATAACTGTTCTTCCTTCTTTTATCGCATCCAGAGAATTTTTAATCTGTTCCGTAGCAATGGCGTCCAGGCTGGCGGTCGGTTCATCCAGAAAGATGATAGGAGGATTTTTAAGGAACAGCCTTGCAATGGCAATTCTCTGCTGCTGTCCTCCGGAAAGTTGCGTTGCATCATGCTGATACTTCTCGGGAAGATCCATAATCTGCTCGTGCAGATAAGCTTTTTTGCGGCTTCCTGAATTTCTTCAAAACTTGCATTCATATCTCCATACCGGATATTATCTTCAATACTTCCCTGGAAAATATGATTTTTCTGAAGAACAAGTCCCAGGTCACTTCTCAGGAAAGTATTGTCATATTCATTAAGGTTTACTCCATCCAATACAATCTCTCCCGAATCGGGAAGGTAAAATTTACACAAAAGATTGATGACTGTTGATTTTCCTGCGCCACTCAGCCCTACCAAAGCTGTTGTTTTCCCGTTTTCAATTTTCATGGAAACATTATGTAAAGCCTTTGTACCGTTGGGATAGGTAAAATCAACATTTTTCAATTCAAAAGTTCCTTTGATTTCTCTTTCTGCAAAATTTCCATTCGGTTCAGCTTCGTCATCAGCATTTAAAATATCGAAATAACCTTCGGCATAAATCATGGCATCATTCATATCATCATAAATCCTGTGCAGCTGGCGGATGGGTGCCGAAACATTGTTAAAAAGCATGATATGAAGCATAATAGCACCAATAGTCATTTGCTGATCAAGAACCAGATAAACGGTTAAAAGAATGATCAAAACCACCCCGAACTGCTCAATAAAGGTTTTCAACCCATCATAAATAAAGTTGGTTCTTCTTGTCACCATCTGGCTTTCCATGAGCTCCATCTGAAGATCATATTGTTTCTTTCCTTCAAATTTTTCACGGACAAAACTTTTAATCACCATAATCGAATTGATCAGGTTCAGAAGTCCTGACGTTTTTCTTTCCCTTTGATTTCTAAGCTGACGGCGGACCCCGCTCAGTTTTTTAGCCTGCAGAGAGCTGATGTAGAAATAGATAGGAACAATAATAGTGGAAACAAGCCCCACATACACATTCTGCATGTACATAATAACCAGCGCTATGATGGCATTGGAAAATAATGGTAAAATATCAATAAAAAAATTCTGCACCAGTCTCGTAAGGCTTTCTATTCCACGGTCTATCCTGATCTGTAATTTTCGGATTCATGGTTTTCGTCATTAAAATAGGCAACTCTGTAAGTCAAAATTTTATCAATCGCCGATTGTGCCAGCACAGAACTGACATTGATCCTGATCTTTTCCCCATAAAATTTCTGTCCGAAATTGATAAAAATATTCAAAAGTTCCTTTCCCAATAAAATAACGGAAATAATGATAAGAATATGAATTCCTTCCGACATCGGATGTGGGAGATGCGTAAGCTTGGTAACCTCATCTACCGTGTATTTTAAAACAATCGGGTTGACCTGTGCGGCCAGAGCGCCGAGAAAAGTAAGAAACAGGGTTCCGTAGATCATTAATCGGTAAGGTCTGATGAACGGGACAAGCTGCTTATAAATTCCGAATAAGGTAACGGTTCTGTTAAAAGGTTTAGCCATAGAAATCATTTTAAATGAAAAACGTACCGCTTTCAAAAGAAAAAGGTACGTTTTATTATCATGTTCAGCAAATAAATGCTTTATATTTTATCCTTCATACATATAAGTCGTAAGGTAATGCAGTTCTTTTCTGCTGGCTTCTTTAGATTCTGCTTCCGCCTGTTCAAGAGAATATTGGCTGTTGATTTCTTTTTTCTGGAAAACAAAGGAGTTGTTGGCATTCTTATCTACAACATCATTAAAGATATGTTCAATTTCAGAGTTGGCTAATGAAGCAAAACTGATATCCTCGAAGCCATACATGAGCCTCAGATCATCAAACTGTTTGAAATTTTCATCCACAAATCCCTGCAGCTGTGCTTTTGAATCAAAGTTTCCTGCCCAGATGTTATAGGCATATTTTTTCTTTTAGGCTTATCTAAAATACTCTGATATACGAAGTTTTCACCCAGATAAGTCTCTCTTACCTGCGGGTCGTTCGCTAGGTCTTCAGGAAGTCCTTCTTTAAGGATCTTTCCTTCAAACATAATGTACGTTTTATTGGTAATTGCCAGGGTCTGCTGTACGTTGTGATCGGTAATCAGGATTCCGATGTTTTTATCAACAAGACTTCTTACAATTTTCTGGATATCTTCCACAGCAATAGGGTCTACTCCGGCGAAAGGCTCATCCAGAAGGATAAAGTTCGGACTTGTGGCAAGACAGCGTGCAATTTCTGTTCTACGCCTTTCTCCTCCGGAAAGAAGATCTCCCCTGTTTTTACGAACATGCTGCAAAGAGAATTCTTCTATCAGTTCATCACATTTGATCTGCTGCTCACGTTTTGAAAGCTTGGTCAGCTGCAATACTCCCATAATATTTTCCTCCACAGAAAGCTTTCTGAACACTGAAGCTTCCTGAGCAAGGTACCCGATTCCCTTTTGAGCTCTTCGGTACATAGCATCCGTAGTGATCTCCTGTTTATCCAGGAAAATCTTTCCTGAAGTTGGCTTAACCAACCCTACGATCATATAAAACGATGTGGTTTTTCCTGCTCCGTTAGGACCCAGCAAACCAACAATTTCTCCCTGTTGAACCTGTACAGAAACGCCTTTTACAACTTTTTTAGGACCGTATTCCTTGATTAAGTTTTCTCCTCGTAAAATCATAAGGCAAATATATCAAAAATATAAACTCGCAGATAGGCGAAAAAACAAAAAGGCTAAAAGGCAAATAGCAGAGGGGGAATTAAGTGAATTGGCAATTTCGGCTTTCCATTCTTTTGCTTCCTGTAACTTTTTATCATTTTAAACTACTTATTATAAAACATATCAATCAATTACAAAATACTAAGCAATGGAAAATTACGGTTACACAAAAACAGAAGATGTACAAAACCAGCAAAGCGGTGTCCCTTACCGTTCGGAAAAGAAAATCCCTGCTGCTCTGTTGGGAATTCTCGTAGGCTGGCTGGCTTTAAATAAATTTTACCTGGGCTATAAGAAAGAAGCTGTTATTCAGCTGGTCCTTAACATTGTCACTTTTGGAGCAGCCTCTGTTATCCCTTTTATTGAAGGTATTTTATACCTCTTTATGAGTGACAAGCAATTCGATGACACGTATGTGTATGGCAAAAAAGGATGGTTATAAGAAATAATGAACTTAATAATAAAAAGCCGGCTGTTCTGATCAGAACAGCCGGCTTTTGAATGAATATCATCTTATTTGTTTAATAAGACCGCCGCTTCTTTTGCAAAATAGGTAAAGATCATATCTGCCCCTGCTCTTTTGAAGCACGTTAAGCTTTCAATGATTGTTTTGTCGTTATCCAGCCAGCCGTTTTGAGCAGCTGCCTTTACCATGGCATATTCACCACTTACATTGTATACTGCGATCGGAAGATCAATGGCTTCACGCACTTTGGAAACAATATCCAGATAGGGCAATCCCGGCTTGATCATGATAACATCTGCACCTTCGTCGATATCTTTAAATACCTCATTCAATGCTTCACGGGTATTGTGAAAATCCATCTGATAGGTTTTTTATCTTTCGGAATTTCCATGTTGTCTTTCGGGGCACTGTCTAAAGCACTTCTGAAAGGCCCATAGAAAGAGCTAGCATATTTGGCAGCATAGCTTACAATTCCTACGTCTGTAAATCCGTTTTCTTCCAATGCTTCACGGATAACCTGTACCCTTCCATCCATCATATCACTTGGTGCCACAAGATCAGCTCCTGCTTCTGCGTGAGATACTGACATTCTTGCCAGTGCATCATTGGTGGCATCATTCAGGACTTTTCCGTTCTCAATGATTCCGTCATGTCCATAGATCGAGTAAGGATCCAGCGCTACGTCAGGCATAACTATCATCCCCGGAACGGCATCTTTAATGGCCTTGATCGTGTTCTGCATCAATCCGTCTTTGTTCCATGCTTCTTTTCCTGTATTGTCTTTCAGATGTTCTGACACTTTCATGTACAAATTGACAGCTTTTACTCCCAAAGAAAATAATTCCTTACATTCCTTCACTGTTAAATCTACACTGCGCCTGAAAATTCCCGGCATAGACGGGATTGCCTCCTGCTTGTTTTCGCCCTCCATTACGAAGATCGGCATTACAAAATCATCAGTTGTAAGCACACTTTCTCTTACCAGACTTCTGATAGATTCATTAACTCTAAGTCTTCTATTTCTTGAATGTATCATTTTGGAATACTTTTTGAATAAGTTTCTACAAATTTAATATAAGTTCTGCAAAAAACTATTGTATGAAATTGCAGAATGTATTACATTTGTTATATATATTCGAGAAATTATAAATTTGATGAAAAAACTTTTACTTTTATTTCTATTTGTAGGCACTTTTGTTGGATTTTCCAACAATTTTAAAGCTCAGCTTAGGGAGCCGGGTTCCATCACTCAAAAGGCGGATGATGGTGTATTGCTTGCTTATCCAAATCCTGCAAAGGATTTCCTTATTATTAAGGCAAAAGATTCTTCTTTAAGGATCAAAAGTGTGACTTTCTATTCAATTTTGGGTATGCAGGTTGCCAATTATACTGTGAACATGAATTCCGGAGAGATCAATATTGAAAAATTGAAACCCGGAAAGTATATGATCCGTTATATATTAAGTGACAACACGCAGAAAGTTACTCAAATCGTGAAACAATAAATTAAAATCCTGATAATCATCAGGATTTTTCTTTACATTAATTCTGTTTTAATATTTCCGTAACTTTCGGAACTTTTTTATACTAATTGTAAAAAGAACAATTTAATGCTAAAAGCTGAACATATTAAAAGACCTATAATGCCGGAAAAAGGTCGCTCTGGATGATTTCAGCATCCATGTACCAAAAGCCAGTATTTACGGCCTTTTAGGTCCTAACGGAGCCGGAAAAACTTCTTTTATCCGTATCATCAACCAAATTACTCAGGCAGACTCAGGCGATATTTTTATTAACGGGCAGAAACTGAACCCAAGCCATATTAAAGATATTGGCTACATGCCTGAAGAAGAGAGCTGTATAAAAACATGACGGTTGGAGATCAGATCCTTTATTTCGGTGAACTGAAAGGCATGACCAAAAGTGATGCTTTGAATGAAGCCAAAAAATGGTTTGAAAAACTGAATATTGACCAATGGTGGAAGAAAAAGCTTTCAGAACTTTCTAAAGGGATGGCGCAAAAATTCAGTTTGTAGTTACGGTTCTTCACAGACCGCACCTTTTGATTCTTGATGAGCCTTTTTCAGGTTTTGATCCGGTAAATGCCAATTTAATCAAAGATCAGATCATTGATCTTAAAAATAACGGTACAACCATCATTCTTTCTACCCACAGGATGGAAAGTGTGGAGGAAATGTGTGATTATGTGGCTTTGATCAACAATTCGAAAAAAATCATTGACGGAAGGGTTTTTGATGTAAGAGAAAAATTCAAGAAAAATATCTTCGGTATTACTCTTTCTGAAGTCAGTAATGATCAGTTTGAAAATTTCAGAAACAAATATGAGATTTTCAATGTATCAAATGAAAACAATCTTGTTTCCTTTGACCTGAAAAACGAAGAAAGCCAGAATAAATTCTCCTTGACCTTGTACAGGTAGGTAAAGTAAGATCATTCGACGAAAGAATTCCAAGTATGAATGAAGTGTTTATTAATGCTGTAAGTAACCATTCTTAATTTTATGAATAATATTTTTTAATTACCAAAAGAGAATTTCTGACACAGGTTAAGAAAAAATCTTTCATTATATTGACCCTGCTTGCTCCTATCATGATCATTGCTTTCGGGGCTGTGATCGGATTAATGTTTAAGGCAAACGAGTCACATAGTATTATAGAGGTGGTTGACAAGAGCGGACTGTTTACCAACCAGCTGAAATCCAATGATAAATTAAATTACGTTTTGTTTCTGCAGCCGACGAAAAATCCAAAATTAACAATTTAAAAGGCAATGAATCTCTGGATGGCATCCTGATTCTCCCGGAACTGAAAAACCAGAATTTTGACGAGCTTGAAAATGATACCAGACTGATCATCAATAGCAAAATAGGATTTGATACGAAACAGAGAATTGTATCTGACATCAGCAATGTTGTCAGAAAAGAAAAAATCAAGCAGCTGGGTATCCAGGAAGTTCAATTGAATAATCTGGATAAAAGCTTTACCTTAAAAACCATCAATGTTACAGATAACAATAAGGAGGACTCTGATCTTGTCTTTGGAGTTAAATCCGGGCTGAGCATGGTGCTGATGTATGTCACTTTCATGTTCATCATTATTTATGGGGTAAGGGTAATGAGAAGTGTGCTTGAGGAAAAGAATAACCGTGTTGTGGAAATCATTATTTCTTCTGTAAAGCCTTTTGAACTGATGATGGGCAAAATTCTAGGGGTAACGATGGTTGCACTGACACAATTTATAATCTGGATTACAATGTCAGTAATTGGTGCACTGGTATTAAATACAGGTTTTCTCCTATTCAGAAAAATATTCCGGGAGGAAATGAAGAACTTGCAAGCAAACTGGATGTAGGACAGCTTGCTACCCAGATTTCTCATAGCTTACTGGAGCTGAACTTCCCGCTAATCATCTTTGTATTTATCGTTTTCTTCCTTTTAGGGTATATCTTCTACAGTTCTATTTATGCTGCAATCGGTTCTGCTGTGGATAACGAAACAGAGACGCAGCAATTTACCTTATTTGCGATTTTACCTTTGACATTAGGGATGTATGGAAGTTTTTCTTTGATGAATAATCCTGATGGTCCGTTAGGTTTCTGGCTGTCAATTATTCCGTTTACTTCACCGGTGGCTATGATTGCCAGAATCCCGTTTGGAGTCCCTGTCTGGCAAATAGTATTATCTATTGTACTATTGCTGGCAACCACTATTTTTATGATCTTTCTGGCAGGAAAAATTTATCGTGTGGGTATTTTGATGTACGGAAATAAGGCTACTTTAAAAGAGCTTTGGAAGTGGATTAAAGGGTAATTATGCTAAATGGTGAAATCGTAACAGCGAAAAGGCTGAGAAAATTATTCGATTGTCCAAAAGATATATAAAATAAAAATCCCGGAAACTTCGTTTCCGGGATTTTTATTCTGAAATATTTCTATTTGAATATATAGCTTAAAGTAAGGGCAATTACCTGCTCTGATTTTTTCTTATCAGTACCTTTGGTTTCTTTAGCAAGACCAGGATAAGTGTCTCCCAGACCTAAGTCATATTTTAAAGCGACCTCCAGTTGTCTTTTGTAGCTATATCCTACTCCCAGTCCTAGTCCCCAGTTAAAGCTGTTTGCCTTTCCGTTTACGCCTGCCGGCTGATTAGGATCGGTAACATCCGGGTCATAATAAGGTCTGCTTACAGGAACATCTTTAACGTTCTGACTTAGCAAAAAGTTAAATCTTGGTCCTATCAATCCAAAGAATTCTGATTCTGCTTCAGAAAAATATCCTTTGAAATAAAGAGGCACGCTCAGGTAGTTATTTGCATATACTGCATCATAACCGCTTACTCCTTTAGCATCTTTATCTTTTCCTGTTTCTCCTGCACCATAGTACTGAACTTCAGGTTGAATAAAGAACTGGTTAGCCTTTCCTACGGGAATCATTGCCAAAGCTCCAGCCTGGAAAGTATATCTCGGCCCTGAAGGGTTATGGGCATTGGATACTCTGGAGTAGTTTAAACCTCCTGTAACACCGAATCTTGTGTTATTCCATTGCACTTGTGCAAAAGATAAAGCAGAAAGGGTCAAAGCTGAGGCTAATAAAAGTTTTTTCATATGCTGTGATTTTAATTTTTATGTTATCCTAGAACTTTTGCTACAGTAGCACCGATATCAGCTGGAGAATCTACTACGTTGATACCGTTTTCTCTCATGATTTCCATTTTTGCCTGAGCTGTATCTTCAGCACCACCTACGATAGCACCAGCGTGTCCCATTGTTCTTCCTTTCGGAGCCGTTTGTCCGGCAATGAAACCTACAACCGGCTTAGTAGATCCGCTTGCTTTGTACCATCTAGCAGCTTCAGCTTCAAGACCTCCACCGATTTCACCGATCATTACAACAGCTTCAGTTTCAGGATCGTTGATAAACAGTTCTAATGCTTCTCTGGTAGTAGTTCCGATGATTGGGTCACCACCGATACCGATTGCAGTAGAAATACCGTAACCTGCTCTTACAACCTGATCAGCAGCTTCGTAAGTAAGAGTACCTGATTTTGAAACGATACCTACTTTTCCTTTTTTGAAAACGAAACCTGGCATAATACCAATTTTAGCTTCTTCAGAAGTAATGATTCCAGGGCAGTTTGGTCCGATTAATCTGCAGTCTCTGTCAGCGATATAAGATTTTACTTTTACCATATCAGCTACAGGAATACCTTCAGTAATACATACAATTACTTTGATTCCTGCTTCAGCAGCTTCCATAATAGCGTCTGCTGCAAATGCCGGTGGTACGAAAATGATACTTACGTTTGCTCCTGCTTTTTCAACAGCGTCAGCTACTGTATTGAATACCGGTTTTCCCAAGTGCTCGCTACCTCCTTTTCCCGGAGTAACACCACCTACTACGTTTGTTCCGTATTCAATCATCTGACCAGCATGGAAAGTTCCTTCGTTCCCTGTAAATCCTTGTACAATTACTTTAGAATCTTTGTTTACTAAAATTGACATTTTATTGTTGTTTTAATTTATTTATTATTTTATTAATGCTCACAAATTTACTTAAATTTCTTTGATTTCGGATAAAACCTTTGGAATTGTTTATTTGAGATTTCTCAGCTTTACTTCTTTTTCAGATAAGTCTTGAAATCTTCTGCAAACATCCCGATATAGGTTCCTTTTTCCAGATCTCTGTTGACTCCTGTTTTTCCCAAAAGCACGGATCCAGACTCAATTTTATTGCCGGAAGCAATTCCTACCTGCCCCCATAATGTCACTTCATCACCGATGATGCAGCAACCTGCAATTCCCACCTGAGAAGCAATCAGACATTTTTTCCGATAACGGTATCATGTCCTATCTGAATCTGGTTATCCAAAACGGAGCCTTCTCCAATGATGGTTGAGTCTGTAACTCCTCTGTCAATGGTACAGCCGTTTCCGATTTCCACGTTGTTTTCAATAACAACATTTCCAACAGAAATCAGTCGATCAAAATTTCCGTTTAATTTTCTGTAATAAAATGCATCACCTCCTAAAACGGTATTGGACTGGATGATCACATTATCACCGATTTCCGTACGGTCTCCAATAACAACATTTGGAAAAATAAGGGTATTTTTTCCAATTTTCACATTGTTTCCAATTACTGCAGAAGGATGAATTTTTGTTCCTTCTCCTATTTCAACATCGTGAAGTTCTTCTGTAAAGTTATATATTCTGGTGAAATGAGTATTGATTTTATTAAAGTCCCTGAAAGGATCCTCAGAAACCAAAAGCGCTTTGCCTTCCGGGCATTCTACTTCTTTATCAATTAAAATAATAGTCGCTGCCGAGTTTAATGCTTTGTCATAATATTTAGGGTGATTCACAAAAACGATATCACCTGGTTTTACCATGTGAATTTCATTGGTTCCCAATACTTCAAAATCTTCAGGCCCTACAAATGCTGAGCCTATTAAATCTGCAATGGTTTTAAGCTTTTGCGGAGAATGGAATCTCATAACAATAGATTTTCTTATAAAACAAAATTCGGAGTGCTGATGCAAACCGAATTTATGTAAATTTTATTTATTCTTTTACTCTTTCTAAGTAGCTTCCGTCTTCAGTGCTTACTTTAATTCTGTCTCCCGGTTCAATGAACAAAGGAACCATTACTCTTGCTCCGGTTTCAACGATTGCGTTTTTAAGAGCGTTTGTTGCAGTGTTTCCT
Organism: Chryseobacterium sp. 1B4; assembly: GCF_036631475.1. Classification (NCBI taxonomy): domain Bacteria; kingdom Pseudomonadati; phylum Bacteroidota; class Flavobacteriia; order Flavobacteriales; family Weeksellaceae; genus Chryseobacterium; species Chryseobacterium sp. 1B4. Next base: position 4,295 of record NZ_JAPNUF010000002.1, on the reverse strand, counting down.
TTTACTCCCGGATCAGCTTCAATAACATCAAGGTATACAGACTGTGGAAGTTCAGCAGAAAGCGGAGTCTCATCAGCTTCTTTCAGAATAATGGTTACTTCTTCACCAGCTTTCATAAACTGAGAGTTCTCAATCATTTCTTTGTTGATGTATAGCTGAGAGAAATCATCATTGTTCATAAAGTGGAATCCGTTCTCATCATCATACAGATACTGGAATTTTCTGGTGATTACTTTTACTTCATCAATTTTGTGTCCAGCTGAGAAAGTATTATCAATTACTTTACCATTAGTTACTGACTTTAATTTTGTTCTTACGAAAGCAGGTCCTTTTCCCGGTTTTACGTGAAGAAACTCGATTACTTTATAAATATCATTGCTATACTCTATGCACAGCCCTTTTCTGATATCGTTACTTGTTGCCATTAATTATGTAAATATTTATTTTCTTTTATTAAACTGTATTCCCTGCCCCTGAGGCATCATTCTGTTAAATATATTATTATTGAACGTATTCACATTGTTATTCAATCTGTTTACATTCATCTGAATATCAGATTTATACTGATCGGCTGTTCCGAAAATGGAATTTCCTGTATTTTTCTGTTTCAGAATACCCTTTAAATTATTCTTTGCAATACTATCATTAGACTCTCCGGAAAGCTTTCTTTCTATGGTAAAAGGCTTTTCTTTTTTTACTGTTTCAGTTTTTTCTGTCTGTTGTCCGAACAAAAAAGATGTCGCAGAAAGTGCAGTAAGTAGAATTAAGCTTTTCATTGTCTGATAGTATTGGGTTACATTATTCCCTGTCCTTTCCGGTACCGTACCCTTTTACAATACCTCTTGGTGAATTTTGAATAAACTGTAAGATTTCATCCCTTTCAGCCGTTGGAAGCATTTCTTTTTCAATATGTGAAATAGCCTGAGAAACGTTCATCTTCATCTGGAAAATAGCTCTGTAGATTTTCTGGATTTCGAAGATTTTCTCATTGGTAAATCCTCTTCTTCTTAAACCAACAGAATTGATCCCTGCATAAGACATAGGTTCTCTTGCTACTTTTACATAAGGCGGGATATCTTTTCTCACCAAAGTACCTCCGGAAATCATTACGTGCTTTCCGATTTTACCAAACTGGTGAACGGCTGATAATCCTCCCATTACCGTATAATCTCCGATCTCCACATGTCCTGCAATACCGCAACCGTTTACAATGATAACGTGATCTCCGATAACACAATCATGGGCTATATGCGAAGTAGCCATAATAAGGCAGTTAGCACCTATCTTAGTATATCCCAGAGCCTTTGTCCCTCTGTTTACGGTAACGCACTCTCTGATGGTTGTATCATCACCGATAATCACCTGGGTATCTTCACCGTCAAACTTCAGATCCTGAGGAATTGCAGAGATTACTGTCCCGGGAAAAATCCTGCAGTTTTCCCTATTCTTGCTCCATCCATGATGGTAACATTCGGACCAATCCATGTTCCTTCTCCAATTTCTACGTCCCCTGCAATGGTAGTGAAAGGTTCTACGATTACATTTTTGCTGATTTTCGCACGTTTATCAACGGCTGCTAATTGATGAATCATTTAATCAACTTTATTTTTTGCAACTTGAGCCATAAGCTCTGCTTCTACTGCTACAGTGTCTCCTACATATCCATACCCCTGCATATGAACAATTCCTCTTCTGATAGGCTCTATTAATTCAATTTTGAATATCAGCGTATCTCCCGGAATTACTTTTCTTTTGAATTTCACCTTATCAATTTTGATGAAATAGGTAGAGTAGTTTTCAGGATCCGGAACGCTGGCCAGTACAAGAATTCCTCCTGTCTGTGCTAATGCTTCTACCTGAAGAACTCCAGGCATTACAGGTTCTTTAGGGAAATGTCCAACGAAGAACGGCTCATTCATTGTCACATTTTTCAGGCCTACTACATGTGAGTCTGAAAGTTCAAGAACTTTATCAATCAATAAGAACGGAGGTCTGTGAGGCATAAGCTTCATGATTCCGTTGATATCGAATACCGGCTCCTTGGTAAGGTCAAAATCCGGAACGTTTTTCTTTTTCTGCAATTTCCACTGGCGGTTTAGTTTTTTCGCAAACTGAGTATTCACATAGTGCCCAGGCTTGTTTGCGATAACTTTACCTTTATTTTTACACCTGCCAAAGCAAGGTCACCGATTACGTCCAGTAATTTGTGTCTAGCAGCTTCGTTAGGATAGTTTAAATTAAGATTGTCAAGAATACCGTTTGGTCTGATGGATACATTATCTTTTCCAAAGGCTTTCTTTAATTTTTCTGTAGTTTCAGGAGTAAGATCTTTATCTACATATACGATGGCATTGGAAATATCTCCACCTTTGATCAAACCGTGATCTAAAAGCATTTCCAACTCGTGCAGGAAGCTGAATGTTCTTGCTGATGAGATTTCGTCTTTAAATTCTGAAATATTTTTAAGAGTGGCATTTTGAGTCCCTAATACTTTAGTCCCAAAATCTACCATTGTAGTTACTTCATAAGTATCTGAAGGAATGATTGTGATTTCCGAACCTGTAGCCGGATCACTGTAAGTAAGAACTTCTTTTACAACAAGATACTCTCTTGCTACACTCTGTTCTGCAACTCCAACACTTTCGATAGCTTCCACAAAGTATTTTGAAGATCCATCCAAAATAGGAGGTTCAGAGGCATCCATTTCTAAGATTGCGTTATCAATATCACAACCAACAAGGGCTGCTAAAGGTGTTCGCAAGTGGTAATTTTTACCCCTAATTTTTCTAATGTAGTTCCTCTTTCTGTTGCTACAACATAATTTACATCTGCTTCTACCTGAGGATGTCCCTCCAAGTCTGTTCTTACAAAAACAAAACCTGTATTCTCTTTGGCAGGTTTAATGGTAAGTTTTACTTCTTTACCCGTGTGAAGACCAATTCCAGAAAGAGTTACCTCTTGCTGAAGTGTTTTTTGCATATCACTCATTAGTATTATCTTTTGAGTTATTCTCAAGATTATTTATTCTACTTACTATTCCAGGCAGGTTTCTGAAATGAACATAGCTTCTCAAATAGTCATTATAACTGATTGCCGGCGAACCATACAATGTTTCCCTGTCGTTAACACTGGAATTTACACCGCTCTGAGCCTGGATTTTTACCTGATTTCCTATTTTAATATGTCCTACAACGCCTACCTGGCCGCCAATCTGGTTCCAGTCACCAATTGTGGTAGAACCTGCAATTCCTGCCTGGGCTGCAATTACGTTGTTCTGACCAATTTTCACATTGTGGGCAATCTGAATAAGGTTATCAATTTTGGTTCCTTTACCGATAATGGTAGAACCTATTGTAGCCCTGTCAATACTACAGTTTGAACCGATTTCAACATCGTCTTCAATAATAACATTCCCAAGCTGCGGTATTTTGAAGCCTTCGGCTGTTGGCTGGAAACCAAATCCGTCTCCGCCAATTACCGTATTCGAATGAATTACACAGTTATCCCCGATAATACAATAGTCATAAATCCTGGCACCACTGTCTATCTTACAGTTTTTACCGATTTTTACTCCTTTTCCTATATATACATGCGGATAGATCTGTGACCCTTCCCCTATTTTAGCTTTCTCGGAAACATAAGTAAATGCTCCGATATAGGCCTTATCTCCTATGACAGCTGTATCGTGAATGGAAGAACCATTTTCAATACCTTCTTTTCCCCTGCATTTCCTGATATAAATTCATCAGAATCTGAAAAGAAAGATAGGCATCTTTTACAACGATTAGGGTAGGATTATAATGATTTTTCTCCAGAAGTTTTTCCGAAACGATGATAACAGAACATTTTGAGCTATCCAAAAAATGAGAAAACCGATCTTGTGCTATAAAAGAAAGATGTCCTGATTCCCATTTTCAATTGGTGAAACTCCTGTAATAAGCGCATTCTCGTCACCTATTATTTTTCCGTCAATAAAACTTGCAATTTGCGAAGCTGTGAATTCCATATTCTGCAAAGATAAGAAATTCTATAATTTGCAAACACGTTTTAGTTTCAGATCGTAAATTTTAATATTCTTTAAGAATCCATTCCGGAGATATCTCTTGAAACATAAGGATATAGCGGGTTGTCTTATTCACCATCAACCCTGATAAAAGCTGATCCTCTGACTCATGCAGCCTTGTTCTTTTACCATTTTTTTGCAGCAGATAGATCGGCTGTTTCTCGGCATGATAAGGGAGCAGTTTTCTTTTAATTTCATGAACCAATTCATTACCATTATTGATTCCGAAAAA
>NZ_JAPNUF010000001.1:0-133330 GCF_036631475.1 Chryseobacterium sp. 1B4 | reverse complement strand
TATTGTTTGAAGAAACAATAATGGCATCCCCTGTTTCAGATTATAATATGGAGAGTTAATTAAATTAGCATCATGGAGATTAATACGACCATGAGAAACAACACCATTTTCTGTTCTGATAACCAATATATCTTCTCTTTTCCCATATTGCGTCAAGTCACCAGCCATACCTAATGCATTTAAAATAGTTGCCTGCCCGTTTGCTATAGTATAGTCTCCCTGTCTGTTGACTTCTCCAAGTATTGTAACTTTAAAATTCGAGAGCCTTATATTAACGGTAGGATTAATAACATATTTTGTCATTTTTCCCTTAGCTCATCTTTAAAAGCGGTCAGACTTTTATCTGATGTATTCAGTTTTCCTAATATTGGAAAGTCAATGTCTCCATTTGCATCTACAATATATGTTGGTCCTGAAAGTACAGTTGTTCCTTGATTAGGAGTATTTCCGCCGGCTATGGCATTGGTCTGGATAAGTTCTGAGGAAGAATAATTCTGATTAAATGGCTTTACAACATCCATATCTTTCGCAGTGATCAGAATAACCAACTGATCTCCTACCTGGATTGTATTTGCTGAATTTTTAGCAGATGCATTGATTGCTACCTGTTCTATATTCTGCATATAATTTAAATCATTCTTAGCTTTGGGGTTCACTTTGCAGGAAATCACTAAAGAGGACGCCAAAACTAATGCTAATATTTTTCCTTTCATTATCTTGTTAAATTGTGCAAATATACATTTATATTTTTTCTATTTATCCAAAGCCTCATAAATTGAATTATTGCTTCGGAATTCTGGCACTATTGTTTTAAGAATCCTTACCACTTCCACTTTATCTCTTCGCAGGAAGCCTTGGTAATTTCTTTAGTAAGCCTGTCTATATCTTCAAATCCCATTGAAGGATCTTTGGAAATCATAATTTTGTCATTATGCGTAGGAAGTGTTTTTGCATCGTCACTCAGAAGTTCTTCGTACAGCTTTTCGCCGGGTCTTAATCCTGTATAGATGATCTTAATGTCTATATTAGGTTCGAATCCTGATAATTTGATCATTCTTTTCGCAAGATCAATAATTTTTACAGGTTCTCCCATATCAAAGACAAAAATTTCACCTCCTTCTCCCATTGTTCCGGCCTGAAGTACAAGCTCACAGGCCTCAGGAATTGTCATGAAATATCTTACAATTTCCGGGTGGGTAATAGTTACCGGACCACCAGCTTCAATCTGCTTTTTAAAATGAGGAATTACAGAACCATTGGAGCCTAATACATTTCCAAATCTCGTGGTAATAAACTTGGTCACATTACCTTCTACATTCTGAAGTGACTGTACAAAAAGCTCTGCAGCACGTTTGGAGGCTCCCATTACGTTCGTTGGATTTACAACTTTATCTGTAGATACCATTACAAACCTGTTTACTTTATACTTGCTGGATAATTTCGCAATCTTTGAACCTAATATATTGACAAAAATGGCTTCATGAGGGTTTTCTTCTACTAAAGGAACATGCTTATAGGCAGCAGCGTGGTATACCATTGAGAAGTTATATGTCTGGAACAGAGATTCCATTCTGTGATGGTTAGAAACATCTCCTAAAACAAATTTGAAAGTGATATGAGGGAATTTCTCTCTCATTTCAAGTTCGATTTCGTAAAGTGGTGTTTCAGCCTGATCCAGTACTACAATCAAAGAAGGATTAAAAGAGCAACCTGTCTTACAATCTCACTTCCTATAGATCCTGCTCCACCGGTTACCAACACTGTTTTATCAAAATGTCTGCTTTTAACTTTCTCATTCTGAATTTTGATAGGCTTTCTATTTAGCAAATCTTCAATTTGAAGGTTTTTGATAGACCCGCCAAGATCACTGTCTCTTAACTTCTGTACCGATGGTGCTTTAAAGACATTCAGGTCTTTTTCTAAAAACAAATTCACCCAGGCATTCATCTCATCTCTGGCCATCATCTCTTTAACAATGAGAACCCCGTCAACCATAAGATCTTCTTTTGAATGTTCTTCTATCTTTTCCTTTTCATAAATTGGTTTTCCTAACAGAGAAGCTCTTTTAGAATCTGTTCTCTGAGTTAAAAACCCAACTACCTGATAAGGCAGGCTCGGATTATCCAGAATAGCACGAGCTATCGCAATAGATTGTTCATCAATCCCCAATACCAGAATTCTTTTTTCAGTGCACTTCTTCTATATTCCCTTACAATATGGAAAAACTCTTTCACATATAGTCTGAAAAGGAATAATCCCATAAAAGAAATTACAAAGTAAAGTATCAGATAAGGAGTAAGTATAAACTTACTTCCTGTGGTCCAAGTAAGCAATATTTATAGTTCCGATAGTCAGCATTGTGCAGAAGCATGATATCAGAAGTTTAAACAAATCTATAAATGTTGAGTGGCGGATAATACCGGCATACGTCTTGAAGACGTACATAAAAATGGCATTCACCAGAATAATAAAAGCAAAAATTAAACTTTTATCTTCATGGTATATAAACTCCTGCTTGGTAATCTTTGCGATAATGTAAGTGGAAAGAAATAAAGATATGATCAGAATAATAATGTCTATTACAAGAATTATCCATCGAGGAAGATATCTTACGTCTGAGAGATTGACAACATTATCCCCTCCAAATATTGTTTTTCTAAGAGAATTGTACATTGTCTGTATTGGTGTTCATATTTAATTAAGGTATATTATCTGATGATCCAATCAAAGATAATTTTGACACAATCACACAAAAATAAATAAATTTATTTCAATATGTTGAAATCAAAAATAAATTTGATGTTATGTTTATGAAATCTAATAATTTCATTACGGTACAGCTAAACTCACAGACAAAAATCATACCATAAAAGCTGTTTATAAAGGTGATATTTATCTATAAAAATTCTTCATTTAAGCTGTTTTTCTTTAAAAGAATTATTAAATCGTTATATATCAATCTTTTTCAATGAACTGCTTATTTTTTTCTAAAAGTCATACGTCAAGTTTTTTAATTTATTAATATTTAATCAAAAATATCAATTATTTTTTCATATTCAAAACCTTTACTCATCAAATGCTTTATAGTCTTGGTTTTTTTGATATTCTTTCAAACCGGTTTGTCTGGAATAATAATCATCAAAAATTTTCCTGATAGTTTTCTGATAATCAGTGTCATCAATCTCATCAAAACATGAATTGATCAGTTTCTCAGAAATCTGTTTCTGCTTCAGATTCATTTTAATTTTGTTTTTCCCCCAGTGTTTGATATAAAATTTACCTCTGATATAGCTTCGGGTAAATCTTTCTTCGTTCAGATAATTTTCTTTCAGCAGGTATAGAATAATTTCTTCCTTCGCTTCATCTATAAGCAGGAATTCTCTCATCTTCTGCTCCACTTCAGCATGACAACGGTCCTGGTAAACACAGTAATTGACCAGCTTCTGTTTTATTTCTTCGAAAGTATAAGATTTCTTTTCCATTTGAATAAAAAAGAATGAGCAATTTGCCCATTCTTTATATAATATAGCAATATCTGTTAGTAATTGAACAGAGCTTTACCTTCCATTAATTCGTTAACTTGCTTTCTTACAGATCCAATCACCTCTTCATTTTTGATATTGTCTACTACTTCAGAAATCAGTCCCGCAATAGTATCCATATCATTTTCTTTCAATCCTCTTGTTGTGATAGCTGCAGTTCCCAATCTGATACCGGATGTCGTAAATGGTGACTTATCATCAAAAGGAACCATGTTTTTGTTGCAGGTAATATCGGCAAGTACAAGTGCTTTCTCTGTTTCCTTACCGTTTACTCCTTTATTTCTAAGGTCTACCAGCATCAGGTGATTGTCTGTACCTCCGCTTACGATATCAAAACCTCTGTTGATCATTGCTTTTGATAATGCCTGAGCATTTGCTTTAACCTGTTTTGCATAAGTTTCGAACTGAACATCCAAAGCTTCCCCGAAAGCAACTGCTTTACCGGCGATCACATGCTCAAGCGGCCCTCCCTGAATACCCGGGAATACAGCTCCGTCCAGAACCTGGCTCATCATTTTGATTTCTCCTTTTGGAGTTTTGTGGCCATATGTATTTTCAAAGTCTTTCCCCATCATGATCATTCCTCCTCTTGGACCTCTAAGCGTCTTGTGAGTTGTAGTTGTTACTACATGACAGTGCTCGAATGGAGAATTTAATAATCCTTTTGCTACTAAACCTGCCGGGTGAGCAATATCAGCCCAAAGGGTAGCTCCCACTTCATCTGCCACCTCTCTGAATTTGGCATAATCTAAATCTCTTGAATAGGCTGAGAAACCTGCAATAAGCATTTTTGGTTTTTCTCTCAACGCTACTTCTCTCATTTGATCATAATCAATAAGACCTGTTTCCTGCTGAACCCCATAAGAAACCACGTTATATTGAATTCCTGAAAAATTCACTGCAGAGCCGTGGGTAAGGTGCCCTCCCATTGAAAGGTCCATTCCCATAATTTTATCACCAGGTTTCAAAACTGCAAGATAAATGGCTGCATTCGCCTGAGAACCGGAATGTGGCTGAACATTCACATAATCTACTCCGAAAAGTTCTTTAGCTCTGTTGATGGCTAAAGTTTCAACCTCATCTACTACTTCACATCCTCCGTAATATCTTTTTCCGGGATATCCTTCAGCATATTTATTTGTCAGTACACTTCCCATTGCTTTCATCACATTTTCAGAAACAAAATTTTCTGATGCGATAAGCTCTAATCCATGGGTTTGTCTTTGTCTTTCCTTTTCAATCAGGTCGAAAATAATATCCATTTTACTTTTAGTTTTTGAAATTTTCACCCCAAATGTACGGAATTTTCGTCGAGATTTCTCTATTGTAAAAATGATTTTTAAACACTAAAAAATGAAAACATTCATCAATAAATTCAACATTATGATTGTTTTAATGATATGAAAATGTTTCTAAAATTCTTCATCTGAAAGCTCCTTATTAACCACGGCACCTGCAAAATTTCCCTGTGCAACTGCATTGGCTACGGAACGCATCATGGTTACATTATCTCCACATGCAAATACTCCGGGAACATTCGTTTTCTGCATCATGTCCACTTTAATAAATCCCTGTTCTGTCAATTCACATCCCAGATCAGCAGATACATTGATATTTTGTTCAAAAGGAATTTTAGCATATAAAGCCTTTAAAGAAATCTCTTTCCCGTTTTTGAAAATAATTTTCTGAATAGATCCGTTGTCATGCTCTATCTTTTCAATCTCATCTTCAATAAGATTAATTTTATTCTGAGCCAGTTTCTTTATTTGTTCATCAGTAAGGAAGCCTTTCCATTCGTAAACAGGGTAAGGTTTTTGGTCAGATTAAAAATCAGCTTTGAAAATTCGTAAGCCATATCTCCATTGGAAAGAATTCCTGTGACTTCATTTTTACTTCATATCCATGGCAGTATGGGCAGTGTATAACAGAAATCCCCCAACATTCTGCAAATCCGGGAATATCAGGCATTACATCCTTCACCCCGGAAGCAATAATTAGCTTTTTAGAATTGAACTTTTCACCAGATAAAGTTTCAATTTTAAAACCTTCATTGGTCTTTTGTATTTTCACAGCGGTTCCTTTACAGAAACTGACAGTATTGTATTTTTCAACATCGTTTTTTGCCAGTTGTGAAATTTCTGATGGTGTTTTTCCATCATGGGTAACAAAGTTATGAGAATGCGGAGTCTGTCTGTTACAAGGTTTACCATTATCAATGATCAAAACATTCCTTAAAGATCTTCCCAAAGACATTCCCGCAGATAATCCCGAATAGCTTCCTCCTATTATGATAACATCAAAATTTTTATTTTCCATAGTTCAGTTGATAATTGATAATACAAAGGTAAAGCAAAATCAACTAACGCAATATAGTTGCAATAATGTTTTTTATCTATTTTCTTTATTCCATAAACAAATGGTCATTTACCTCTTCTACTGAAAAACTATTTCCATTCATTTTTAACTTCGGTAATTTCGTCCTGAATTCTTTTATTGATATTTATTTTCGCTCCCTGAAGACTGAAAACAGCTGTTCCTTTTTCTCTCGCATACGGATTGGTAATAGAATCCTTTAGTTCCGCAACTTCAAAAAAGGAACCGGATTCATTAAGTTCTTTTCCTGCTTCGGGGGCATCTTTAACCCGGATTACATTTTTGTATTTTCTGCTTAAATCTATCCAATTGATATAGTCTGCATGAAATGACATGGCTACAACACCTGCTTTTGAATAATAATTAATTGCTCCGGTCTGTCCGTAATTGTCGCACAACACCATTGTATTTCCGGTTTTTGCCAGTTTGGAATATTCCTTATCCACTTTTTGAGCCAGCTCTTTCCAGCCCTGCATGTCAGCAAAATCCTGTGGTAAAGGATGATCTTTTCCATCTTCCCAGCGAAGCAGTCCGAATTTTTTATACCGATCCGGGTGAGAGATTATATATTCAGGACTTTTATTCGGAAAGGCTACATTATATAAGGGAAGAAATAAAAGTATCGGAATGAGAATGCTGACCGGCTTCAAAAATCTTCTCCATCCTTTTTCAAATAAATGCCCCAGGTAAACTCCACCAAAGGCAATATAAACGGGATAGAGTCCTATAGCATAGTAGTCTTTTGCTTTAAAAAACAAGAACAGAGTCATTGTAATAATATAGCTCCAGAAGAAAAACCGGAATTTCTCAAAAGGCTTATACAACAATAACGCCCCCCAGCCTGCTAGAATAACAAAAAAGACACCTATAAAAAAGAGAATCTGAGATTTCATAAAGTCCATCCGGTCTACATGTACAAGCTGTTTTTCTGAAAGTTCTTTCATATGATGAATTACCGGAAAATGATTCTGATACTGCCATAAAAGATTGGGAAAAACAATAATTAAAATCAAAAGCGCTGCCCAGTATACATGAGACTGCATAAAGATTCTCCTCTGCTCTGTTAGCAGAAATGCAGGAATAAGTCCAAGGACTGCAAAAGCAATATTATACTTATTCAATATTCCTATTCCGAAAATGACTGCTCCTGTGTAAATCCACTTAACTTTTTGGGAATTAAAATATTTGATGAGACTATAATAAAGACATAACCACAGGAAAATTTCCAGTGATGTCGGCTGGAATAACATATTTACCCGAAGAAGTACAGACAATAAAATACCTGACGCAGTAAGTATTTTAGCAAAAAGGCTTCCGTTCAGTTCTTCAACAACTTTCCAGGCAAGGGCTATTGTCATTGCTCCAAATAAAGCAGGAAAGAATTTAACCCAGTATACGGAGTTGCCCAATATTTTAATGATCCAGGCTATCCAGGAATTGACGGGTGGAACAGAAAGATATCCCCATGCAAGATGATTCGCCTGATCAAGATGCAGGTATTCATCCCTGTGAAGTTCATATTCAGGACTTATCAATGAATATTGAAGGGCAAACTTTGCAGTGATAAAAAGAACGAGAATCCAGTAGTCTTTTTTCATGGGTATAATAGTTTGGATTTAAAGATAAGACAGTTTAAACTTCTTTTCCGTTACACTGTTATTTCAAACCTGTTATCAATAATTTCAGTTTTTATTTTCTGAATATTGTCAGACCAATATTCAATTTCATCTTTCTTTCCGGAGCATTCCTCTATAGGAGTTTTCTGGCAGGCAGCTAAATATTCCTGATAGGTTTTCAAGATATAAAAAATCCCGGAGAAAAAGAATTCCTCCAGGATTACAGTTTAAAAGTGTATAGTGTAGTTTATTATTTTTTATTAGCCTTTTCTTTCAGCTCTTCTTTGTCTTTATCTGACGGGTTCCAAACTTTCACTTCAGTATCTTTTGTGATATTTGATCCCGGAAGAATCTGAACATTGATCCCGTCACTTGCACCCAGTTTCACATATACTTTCTTGAATTTGCCGTCTTTTTGTTTGGTTTCTACAAAAGGAACATCTTTTCCTTGTTTCTTTTCATACTGCACCAAAGATTCATCCAATAATAATGCGTTTTTCTGAGAACTCAAAACAATTTCACCATTCGCAGAAAAACCTGCTCTAATATACTCATTATTAGGATTACTTACGTTACCTTCTACCGGAAATTTAATAGTTCCTGCATTATCTTTTCCTTTAGGGGCAATCATGGTCAGTTTTCCAGGAAAGTTTTGTTTTGTAATGCTCCGATTACGATATTCATATCCATCCTTCGCTTAGTTTTCCTGCCTGTGCTTCATCGATTTCACCTTTAAAAATCAGCACATTTAAATCTGCAACCGAGCAGATTGTAGTTCCCACATTGAAGTTATTGGCTTCAATCACCTGGCTTCCTGCTTTAACAGGTACTTCAAGTACGGTACCTGAAGCTTTGGAACGGATCTCGGTAGTCGCCAGACCCTGCCCTTTAAGTTCCGGAGTTGCCCCTGTTTTAGCGATTTGTAGTCTTTTTTGAGCGGTGTTCAATTGCTGCTGGGCATTTTTCAAAGCCTGCTGCTGAGAGAATAGCTGCTGCTGAGAATTAAGAAACTCCTGTTTTGAAGCCACGCCCTGCTTGTAAAGCTTTTCCTGCATATCAAACTGCTTCTGCATATTTCCTACATTCATCTGGGCGTTACTGATCTGGATCTGCGCATTCTGAACTTCCTGCTGAGCAGCGTTTACTTCAGAAATACTTGGAACAATTTTTACGGTAGCAATCAGCTGTCCTACTTCTACCTTATCTCCTTCTTTTACTAAGATTTTATCTATAATCCCTGCAATATTGGGTTTGATCTCAATTTCTTCTTTCGGAACAATTTTCCCTGTAGCCATTACCTTATCATCCATATTCTGAACGGTAGGCTTGCGGGTAAGGAAAGCTTCACCTTCCTTAGAGTTAGATTTTATAAGATAGCCAATCCCTGAGAATAATGCCACTGCAAATAAAAGCCCCAACACTATATAAATGGCTTTTTTCCAAGTGAATTTCTTTTTCATATGTATATAGTTTATTTTTATTAAATAGATTGAAAAATTAAAAGATTGAAAGATTGATTTCGTTCATTTATCAATCGTTCTTCTTTATTTTCAATTTGCTTCATTTTCAAATTAATTACTCTGTTCTTAACGCTTCAATAGGTTTAATTTTCACAGCTCTCTGTGCGGGAATCATCCCGATAACCAGTCCTAAAACCACCATTACCGCCATTGCCGCAAATACGTTTCCGTAGTTGACCGTCGGATTATAGAATGGGAATGAGTCCTGGCCCTGAGTAACAGCATTGAGAATCATGAGGACAAAAATCCCGGACATAAAACCTATTAATCCTGAAGAGAGGGTAATAACAACACTTTCCAGCAAAATCTGATTTCTTACCTCAGCAGGCTTGGCTCCCAATGCCCTTCTGATCCCTATTTCTTTGGTTCTTTCTTTTACGGTGATCAACAAGATATTTGAAATAGCAATTACTCCTGCAAGAATGGTCAGTGTACCCACGATAATGGTCAGCAGCTGCATTCCCGTAAGCCTGTCAGTTTTTTAAATTCTTTTCCAAGGTTGAAACTACCGAAAGCGTTGGTATCTTCAGGAGATACTTTATTCTTGGCTTTTAAAGCCTGCTTTACATCTTCTTCTACCGAGTTAACATTTGCATTAGGCTTGCTTACAATAGCAAACATATCGATCTGGTCTCCTGCATTATACATCTTCGTATACGTGGAAAGTGGGATAAAAGCAGTCTGGTCATTTTCAAATCCGCCTCCTTTTTACACGGAAAACTCCGATTACATTAAAAAACAGCCCTTTGATATTGATAGACTTTCCTATTGGATTTTCTTTTTTCTTGGAATCAAAAAGTTTTTATAAATTTCTTCTCCTATCACCACTACATTTTTATTCCCGGAAACATCGGCATCATTGATGTAGCGTCCGAAGATCAGTTTCTTTTCTGAAATTTTATTTCCTACAGAATAATCTCCGGTAAGCGAATAGGTTCCGTTCTTCCCGTTTCTTGACATGGCTTCTCCCGGCGTTCCGGTAAAGCTTCCTCTGGCATTCTGCGGCGATATATAATCTATGGCTGTTACTTTTCTTTTCAGCATTTCCATATCATTCAGGTTCAGGTGAACTTCTCTTCCTTTAGGAAACCCTTCGTATGGGATAGACGTTTTCTGTGCCCACAGGAAGATGGAATTGGTCGCAAAACCGGAAAATAATTTATCAAAACCATTTTCCATTCCTTTTGCAGCTCCAAGAAGGCTCACATACAAAAACATTCCCCACCCTACACCGATCATGGTAAGAAATGTCCGGAGTTTATTATTCCTCAATGAATAATAAATTTCCTGCCAAGTGTCTTTTAAATATGATATTCACCTTTCCGAGTTATAAGTTATAAATAATGAATCCCGTTAATCTGTTTATCTTCTTTTGCTTTTTTTAAACTCACGTATTATAGCAAATTATTCTGTTCTCAATGCTTCTATCGGTTTGATTCTTGAGGCTCTGTATGCGGGAACAAATCCTGCAATCAGTCCTGAGAAAATCAGGGCAATAAATGCCATCACAATAGCTCCCCATCCTACGCTCGGGCTTTTAATGAAGAATTCTTCAAGACTGTTCCCGATAAGATTTAACGTCAAAACCCCTATTCCTACTCCAACAAGTCCGGACACTACTGTAATTACAACACTTTCCTGAACAATCAGCCCCACAATTCCACTCGGTTTTGCTCCAATAGCTTTTCGTACCCCGATTTCTTTGGTTCTTTCTTTTACGATATACACCATAATGTTACTGATCCCGATAATTCCGGCAAGCAATGTTCCTAATCCGATAAATCCTACAATTGCAGTAAGTACCGCCATAAATGTAAAAGTGTCATTCATATTTTTGGCATTGTTCCAGACACGGACACCGTTTTCATCATCAGGAGAGACATTTTTTCTTGATTTCAGTTTATCTTTAAGCTCATCACCATATTTAATGGCTTCCTGAGGGGTCAGTTTATCACTATAGGAGATATAGGCAATGTTCACCGTATCCGATCCTTTTTTCATCTGCTGTAAAGTGGTAATGGGTACTGTGATATGTCTTTCGTCCCAGTCTCCACCGTCATCAGAGAACACGCCTACCACCTTAAACATGGTTCCATTGATATCGAGTTCTTTTCCTACCGGGCTTCCGTTTTTAATCAAATCCCTCTGTACCATTCTTCCGATAACAGCCACGTTTTGTTTCCCTTCCAGATCTCTTGGGGTAATGTATCGCCCATCAATCATTTTTCGGTTTTCGATCACCTGTTCACCCGGTTCTGCGCCATGTACCTGATAAATCCCGCTTTCTTTGCCATATTTTACCATTAAGCTGGCATTATATCGCGGGCTGGAAGCTCCTACATTCTTTTTATCAGCATTGATAAGGAAATCGTAGTCATCATTATTCAACGTAACCGTACGGTCAGACTGTAATCCTTTATAAGCCAATGTCGTTTTTCCTGTAGTAATGGTAATCAGGTTTTTGGCATCTCCCGAAAATCCTTCAGAGAAAGCATTCTGAAGTCCTTTTCCAATTCCGAAAAGTACAATGAAAATAAACAGTCCCAAAGCTACCGTAAACCCCGAAAGCACTGTCCGGAGTACATTACTCCGGATAGAACTGAATATTTCCTGCCAACGATCTAGGTCAAACATATTTTTTATTTTTTTACTGTGTAAAAAAGTCAATTAGCTGCGCTCTCAATTTTCTTCGAAGTCAATTAACTTTGTTGTCAATTTGTTCTTCATAATTCTTCTAGCATCCCTCGGTAATATTTAATATCTGGTCAATTATATTAAACTTTTCATGATCAGGAATTTTAGATAAAGCCTTATAACATTCTATTTTTAATTCTCCCGCTGATTGATATACGTCAAGCTTATAATGGTTCAGATGTAAAAACATTTTTATTCATATTCATTTGTGTCTGTGATATCAATTATTTGTCCTCCTCATTATAAAATTCACTTGTGAAGCAAAATTGACCGTTCAGTATTCACTTATAGTATAATCTGCTTAATAAACTCATCACTTTCAATAATTCCGTCCTTCAGGACTACATTCCTTTTGGTCTGTGCAACGACATCTGGTTCATGGGTTACCACAATGATTGTTTTCCCTTCATTATTGATATCCTGAAGAAGTTTCATAATGTCATGGGTGGTTTTGGAATCGAGTGCTCCGGTAGGTTCATCTGCCAGCACCACTTTCGGATTGGTAATCAAAGCTCTTGCAATGGCTACTCTCTGTTTCTGCCCTCCGGAAAGTTCACTTGGAAGGTGGTTTGCCCATTGGGCAAGCCCAACTTTTCCAGATATTCCATAGCTTTCTGGTTTCGCTCTTTTCGCGGTACATTCTGATAATATAACGGAAGCGCTACATTCTCCAAAGCTGTTTTGTAATTGATAAGGTTGAAAGACTGAAAAATAAATCCTAAAAATCTGCTTCTGTATTCCGCAGCTTTTACCTCAGATAAATGTTCGATGGGAACTCCATCCAATTTATAGGTTCCTGAATCTTTTTCATCCAGAATCCCAATAATATTAAGAAGTGTAGATTTTCCGGAACCGGAACTTCCCATAATAGAAACAAACTCCCCTTCAGAAATATTCAGATTAATTCCTTTAAGAACATGAAGTTTGCTTTTCCCTGTATCGTATGACTTATTTAAATCCTGAATTACTAACATTAAGTGATGTATGTTTTATACCCAATAAGTAGATGATATTTTCAAATTGTTACAAGAATAAAAATTTATTCAAAATATTTTTTGTTTAATAAAATAACCCTTTATTAATAATACTTTACAAAATATTGTTTAACTGTAACTTCACATTTCGATCTATTTATCCTCAAGATTGCTGTTTAGCCTATTATACGAGGCTGTTTCATGTAAATGTGGAAAACTTTTCAGGCTAAAAGTCAGCCGATTAGTATTTACCCCTTTCAAAATCAGTTCTTTTTTTCGAACTTTGCTATTAGTTCTTTACAAGAAATATGGATTTGCAAAAGTGGATAACTTTAATTCACAACCTGCAGAAAAACAAAAACTTAAGTATTTCCGGAACGTTATCCACAAGGATCTAAATTATTTAATTATAAAGATATTTAATATGGGAATTTTTGATAAAAGAGTAAGCTATAAGCCATTTGAATACCCGGAGGTTCTTCAATTTGTAGAAGCCATCAACAAATCGTTCTGGGTACATTCGGAAGTGGACTTTACTGCAGATGTTCAGGATTTTCATTCGCAGTTGGAACCACACGAAAAGCATGCTGTGAAGAATGCGCTGTTAGCCATTGCACAGATCGAGGTGTCTGTAAAGACATTCTGGGGGAATTTATACAACCACTTACCAAAGCCGGAATTCAATGGATTAGGATCTACTTTTGCAGAATGCGAGTTCCGTCATTCTGAAGCATATTCCCGTTTATTAGAGGTTTTAGGATATAACGATGAATTCCTTAACGTAATCGAAATTCCTGCTGTAAAAGGAAGAATCGAGTTTCTTGGAAATGCCTTAAAGCACGCTAATTCTGCTACACCGAAAGAATATGTTTCCGCTTTATTATTATTCAGTATTTTAGTGGAAAACGTTTCTCTTTTCTCGCAGTTTGCCATCATCCTTTCTTTCACAAGATTCAAAGGATTCATGAAAAATGTTTCCAATATCATCGCATGGACTTCAGTAGATGAGCAGATTCACGCCAATGCAGGAATCTACCTGATCAACAAAATCCGTGAAGAACAACCGGACTTATTAACGGACAGCGATATTGAAGATATCTATACCCTTGTAGATGAGTCTATCGCAAGAGAAGGTGATATCCTTAGCTGGATCTTTGAATTGGGAGAAATCGACAACGTTTCCAAAGAAGATCTGTTAAACTTCATGAAATACCGTGTAGATGACAGCTTGAAGAAAATCAACATGAAAACAAGATACAACATTACCCCTGAGCAATACAGGCCAATGGTATGGTTCGAGGAGGAAGTTTTCGCCAATTCATTAGATGATTTCTTTGCCAAAAGACCTGTAGACTATACGAAACACGACAAGAGTATTACAGCAAACGATTTGTTTTAATATCCGGGCGCGAGCGCAGCGAGCGTCAATGCAGTCAGTATCAGGAAGGCAATTCATTAATAAAGCACAAATATCAAGGGAATGATTAATGTAATAGTAACTTATACGGTAAACCCCGACTTTGTTCCAAACAATAAAGCTAATATCCAAAAGTTTCTGGAAGATTTCAAAAATTTAGATCCTTCCACCTTTGAGTATAAAGTTTTTGTAAAGGAAGATGGTGTTACTTTTGTACATTATTCAAACTACATCAATGAAGAAGTTCAGCATGAGGTCTTGAATGTTCCGTCTTTTAAAGAATTTCAGAGATTAAGAGATGAAAGCGGGCTGAACGGTTCCCACAAAGTAGAAATTTTACAATCAATACAATAAAAAACAAAATTCCGGAGTGATTCCTTCATTCCGGAATTCGAAAATATAACATCTATGGAAGAGCAAAATTCAAATATATGGTGGCTCAATGAAGAGTCTGAGCAGATGCTTAACAGAGGATATCTGTTGAAAGGTGAAACAGTAGACGGAGCAATCGACAGAATTACCACCGCCGCTGCAAAAAGGTTATACAAACCTGAACTTCAACCGGCATTCAAAGAAATGATCACGAAAGGATGGATCAGTTTCTCTTCTCCTGTATGGGCTAATATGGGAACTCAGAGAGGTCTTCCAATCTCATGTTTCAACGTTCACATCCCGGACAGCATTGAAGGGATTACCCACAAAATGGGTGAAGTGATCATGCAGACAAAGATTGGAGGAGGTACTTCAGGGTATTTCGGAGAATTGAGAAACAGGGGAACAGCGGTAACGGATAACGGAAAGTCTTCCGGAGCAGTTTCATTCATGAAGCTTTTCGATACGGCTATGGATGTTGTTTCCCAGGGAGGAGTAAGAAGAGGAGCTTTTGCTGCGTACTTAGATATTGACCACGGAGATATTGAAGAATTTTTATCTATTAAAGATATCGGCAGCCCGATTCAGAACCTATTCACCGGAGTATGTGTTCCGGATTACTGGATGCAGGATATGATTGACGGTGATATGGAAAAACGTAAAGTCTGGGCAAGAGTACTGGAAAGCCGCCAGCAAAAAGGTCTTCCGTATATTTTCTTCACAGACAACGTTAATAGAAACAAGCCACAAGTTTATAAAGATTTAGGAATGACGGTGAATGCAAGTAACCTTTGTTCCGAAATTATGCTTCCATCCACCATGGAAGAATCTTTCATCTGCTGTCTGTCTTCCATGAACCTTGAACTATATGATGAATGGAAGGATACAGATGCTGTAAAGCTTGCTATATATTTCCTTGATGCCGTTTTATCTGAATTCATTGATAAAACTGAGGGTAACTATTACTTACAGGGAGCAAGAAACTTCGCAATGCGTCACAGAGCCCTTGGGTTAGGAGTGCTAGGATACCACTCTTATTTACAGAAAAATATGATTCCGTTTGAAAGCTTTGAGGCAACTCAGTTCAACGCAAGAGCATTCAGACATATCAAAGAACAGGCTGAACAGGCCTCAAGAGAGCTTGCCAACATCTATGGTGAACCGGAAGTTTTGAAAGGATATGGGCTGAGAAATACCACAACAATGGCTATTGCTCCTACCACTTCAAGTTCTGCAATTTTGGGACAAACTTCCCCGGGAATTGAACCTTTTGCTTCTAACTACTATAAAGCAGGTCTTGCTAAAGGAAACTTTATGCGTAAGAATAAATACCTTGCAAAATTACTGGAAGAAAAAGGACTGGATAACGAGGAAACATGGAGAACAATCATGCTCAACCATGGATCTGTACAGCACCTGAATGAACTTACTCCTGAAGAAAAGGCAGTATTCAAAACATTCAAAGAAATTTCTCCGATGGAAATTATTTCTCAGGCTGCACAGAGACAACAATATATTGACCAGGCACAATCACTGAATCTTCAGATTCCTTCTACAATGCCTGTAAAAGATGTTAACTACCTTTATATTGAAGCCTGGAAAAAGGAGTAAAAACACTTTACTACCAGAGAAGTTCATCAGTTTCAAAAGAAATGATGGTTAACTTCGTATCATGCTCAAGCTGCGAAGCATAGATCAAGTAATAAACACGCTATATTTACAAAAGCATACCGAATGGTGTGCTTTTGTCGTTTTTTATTACATAATAGGTTGGGATGAAGCCAATTTAATTTTATTCGCCCGCGGATTACACAGATTTTCACAGATCTTTCCTATGGCATTAATAAGTTTTGGCTAAAGCCGATCCGATGCATACTATGGCTTATTTTATGAAAACGGGTTAAGCCCGTTCCTATGGAATAGTTATAATTTGTATGAGTTTTAATTCACCATAGATTACGCAGATTTCCGCAGATGATTATGTTAATTTACCTAATTGACAGTAAAGATAAACTGTAATTTCTGTATCGGCGATCTATGATTTATCATCTATAAAAAGGTCCGGAAAGAAAATCCGGACCTTTGAAAAGAATTTATGAAGTAAAATGTAAAAGCGTTATTAAAAATTATATCTCACCCCAAGCTGTGCCTGAAATCTTGATGCAAACTGATCAATGGTATAAGGTAATCCCGGTGTTTTGAAGTTGTAGGTAGGATCTCCTGCAGAAGGCTGTCCTGCTGCTACATTTCCTACTTTTGTTAACCCGACACTTGCTGTAGAGTTGAAAGTATTAGGAACAAAATATACTTTACCCCAATCTTTGTTCAGCAGATTAGTGAAATTAATGATACTCAATGAGATCTGAATATTATTCTTAGATTTCTTACTCAACCTGATTTCATCCATGATTCTGATATCCGCCTGAATATTCCATGGAGTAACATCTCCGTTTCTTTCCGTGAATTTACCTCGTCTGGATTTCAGATAGTCGTTACTGTTAATAAAGTTTTCGTAATCTGCAATCTGCTGCTGAGCCGTTACCACAACATTTCCTGAGGCATCTTTTATAGGGGCTATATATTTGGAAGCCTCTGCAGCATCTTTAAAGATATACGCAAGTCCGGCAACCTGTCCTGTATTGGCAATTGTACTGTTCACAAATCCCCATGAAAAAGGATTTCCTGATTGAGCATTAAAATATACATTGGTGTATAATCTGTTCATATCAGAAATATTAAAAGCATATCCAAGATTGGCCACCACTCTGTTTTTGATGGCGAAGTTAGATGTTGTGAGCTTCGGATCGTTAGGAGTAAGAGACTGGTTCATCTGCCAGTTACTTTCCATCGAGTTTCGGATACCGTTGGTAATGTCTTTAGCATCTCCGTAAGTGTAGGCTACAAAGAAATTAAATCCGAAATCATAAGACTTTGAAAGCTGTGCTGTCAAATTGTAACGATATCCTTCTTTTGTATTGGATAAAAGATAGGCATTGGAAAAATTACTGTTGATATTGGTGGTATAGACCGGCATTTCATGATTCACATCATAGCTGTAATACGTCACATTATCCGTTTTGTTCACCTGCTGGAATTTCAGATCATAAAGCACTTTCGTATAAATACCTTCTAAGGTTAATTTATATCCGGCAAAGGTATAATCGAAAGCTAAAGAGCTTCTCCACACTCTTGGCATTTTAAAGTTATTGTCAATAAGGTCTACCTGTACTTTTGAAGAATTCTGCCATTTCGGAAAATTGGCATTGTTCAGCGGATCTCCGTTGGAAGCGAGCTGTGCAGGTGTTGGTGCATTGTAATCATAACTTCCGAAACCTACCCCGTCATTGTAATAAGCATATCCTAACCATGCAAAAGGAATTCTTCCCACGAAAATACCTGAACCTCCTCTTAATACCATCGATCTGTTTTCTGTAAGATCAATGGTAAATCCAAGTCTTGGAGAGAACGTAGGCTTATTCAGATAGTTGTTGGTAAGCTGGCTTAGTGGAGTGTAATTATAGGTATTTCCATAGTTCGGGTCCTGAGGCGAATGGGTTACCAACGGGCTTAATTGTGGCTTATTCGGTAAATCTGTATAATCTACTCTTACTCCCGGTGAAAGTCTCACCCTTCCCCAATTGATCTCATCCTGAAGATATAGGGAAAGCAGATTCACCTTATATTGGGCATACGGATTATCAAAAAGCGTTTGTTTGCTGTCTCCGTTAAAAGGATATGTTCCTCTTATCCTGGCGGGAGTTCCGTTATAAAAATCATTCAGGCTTTTATAGGAGATTCTTCCGTTCAGAGCATTTACAAAACCGTAGTTAATATTGTATAATTCATTGTGAGTTCCCAACAGGAAGGTATGGTTTCCCTTCTTATAAGTAAGGTTGTCTGTAATTTCAAAAGTTTTCTGCTTCATATTGAAAACAGTAGCTTCCCTGTCATTACCCAGCAAGATTGTTCCGCCATTGTACGCAATTTCTACCTGTGGAAACATTGCATTTCCCGAAGTAGGATCCTGTAATCATGAATGGAAGAATAGCCTAAGACTAAATTGTTGCTCCATTGATCATTAAAACGGCTTTTCAGTTCGAGTGTAGTGGTAGATGCTGTATTTTCTGAACGAAATCCATGCTGGAGAATCTGAAGTTAGCTCCGTCTCTTTCCAGATTGGACGCCTGTGAAAATACAGTATTGTTTTTAATGGATAAAGTATGTTTGTCATTAATTTTCCAATCCAACTTATTGAAAAGTTTAGAGCTTTCAGAGAAGTTATTGTATTGGTTATAACTTCCAACATTGAATCCGTACTTATTGTGTACAAAGTCTGAAATTTGCTGGGCAACCTGTTCATTCACCAGTGCTCCCGGATCATTGGCATTATAGAAGACAGGATCTGTCCTTTTGGTATATTCCAGGTTTGTAAACAGGAATACTTTATCTCTTACAACCGGCAACCCTACTCTTCCTCCGTAGATAAAGTCTTCAAAATCCTTAGGCATCTTAGAATTATCCCCAACCCTGTTTCTACCGGTAATTGCAGCATTTCTTCCGTATGCATACATTGAACCTGTCACATCGTTGCTTCCGCTTCGGGTAACCGCATTAATACTTCCTCCAAGGAAATTCCCCAGTTTCACATCATAAGGCGCAATATACACCTGCACATCCTGAATAGCATCCAGACTTATAGAATTGGAACGGGTACTGCTTCCGGGCATTCCTGAAGTACCTGTCTGCCCTCTAATGAAGGACTGAATCCAATAGCGTCATTATTGATAGAACCATCAATAGTCACGTTATTATAACGGAAATTGGTTCCGTTGAAAGAGTTGTTGGCACTCTGGGGAATCAGCTTGGTAACATCCTGAATGCCGCGGTTGATATTCGGAAGACCGGAAATCTGGGCCTGGCTTATTCCGACTCCATATTTTGCTGTGCTCTTTTTAGAAGTGATTTTTACCTCATCAATTGTTTTCTCTTTACTTCCTACATCTACTACAGGTAAGTCGTTATTCCCTAAAGAAAGCTGCAGATTCGGATTTTCATAGATTACCTGTGATCCGTCAGATATTTCAATTTTATAAGGGCCTCCCGGCTGAAGATTATCTAAACTGAACTGACCTTTGCTGTTACTTTTCGTTTCAAAGGTACTATTGGTAGGAATGTGCACTACCTTTACTGTAACTTCGGAAGAAATTCCCTTTAATCTTCCAAAAATTTTAGAACTGGTTTCCTGTGAAAATGCAAACCCGAACGATAACAGAGCAAAAGCACAGATGATTTTTTCTTCATATTTTATTCGCTATAAACTTGGTGTAAAATTAGACCTAGTAAAAACGAAGTGTGGTAACACAGAATTAACATTACGTAACAGAATGTTTAATATTTCCTTAAAAAAACTTAATAGAAACTTAGTAAAAGTGTTAAAAAATTTTCTACATACAATGTAAAAAAACTATTCCTGGAGTATTTCAAAGGGGTTCAGTTTCTTAAAATTTTACAATCAATAATTTTTCATGTTTAATTACTTTCCATGGAAATCGTCAAATGCTCTGGGTTTTTTGGTTTATATTTGTGTTAATTGTTTAATACCAAAACTACAGATATGAAATTCGGACAAGTAGAAGACCCTTCAAAAATAGATTTCACATTACCTAAAGATCATCCCAGAACGAAAGAGATACTGGCTCTTAATAAAAAAGGACTGGAAAATATCTCTATCGGATGTGCCAAGTGGAATAAAACGGATCTCAAAGGGTTTTATCCCAAGGGAACTAAGGATGAACTGACCTATTATGCTACTCAATTTAATTCTATAGAACTGAATGCCACTTTCTACGGAATGCCAACACCGGATCAGGTAAAAACCTGGAAAGAAAAAACTCCGGCAAATTTTAAATTTTTTCCTAAGATCACCAATACGGTTTCCCATTTCAGAAGACTGATTGATGTTACCGATCCGGTGACTCATTTTGCTTCTGCTGTCATCAATTTTGATCAGAAGCTGGGAATGGCTTTCCTTCAGCTCCATGATAATTTTAAGCCTAAAGATTATGACAGACTGGAAAAATTCGTAAAAGAATGGCCAAAAGAGGTTCCTCTGGCTATAGAACTCCGCAATACGGAATGGTTTACTGATGAGGAAATTCTTAATACAACATGTGAACTTTTTGAAGCCCATAACATTACCAATATTATTGTAGATACTGCCGGAAGAAGAGATATGCTTCATATGCGCCTTACTACTCCCAATGCATTTATCCGTTATGTAGGAGCCAATGCAGAAAGTGACTACGAAAGACTGGATGATTGGTTGAAACACCTTACAAAATGGAAAAAAGAAGGCCTGCAGAATCTTTACTTTTTGTTCATCAGAATATTGAGAAAGCCTCTCCGTTATTATCCGCTTATTTCATCAGGAAAGTAAATGAGGAATGGGGAACTGATATTCATATTCCACAAATGGCAACTGAAAGTACCGGAACACTTTTTTAATATAAAGGGTTATTGTAAAAATAAAAATTTAAACAGGCTGATTTCAATTTATTTCACAAAAACAAAATTCCTTTTTCTTAACAAAAATTTCGTATATTAGAGTATAATGTATTTCACTAAACATTATAATTTAAAACATAAATCATGGAAAAAGAAATTTGTACAATCAGTATTGCCAATAACTGGCTGGGTGATGAATATATTTTTTATGAAAATCATACCATAAAAAGAGTATATGACAACCATAGTTTGAACTCCAATAAAAGCGAGTGGCTCAACCCTAAAGAAATCAGTAAACAGAATAAGGACAAACTTATCAAATCATGTCCCGAAGAATTTAAAGAACAGATCATGCAGATTCTGGATTATCCTTAACAAAAAGGCAAAAGGTAATGAGAATAAGAACTCATTACCTTTTTATTTATTCTTTCTGAGAAGCAGTACCAGATTGAGGAACAGAAGCAGGAAATCCAGTGTAATCCAGATCCCCAGTTTTGTATTCTCATAATTGTAGGCATCTACCTGTTTTTTGGCTGCATCAGAAAGTTTCATACTCTGATTAATATAATTCTGCACTTCAACAATCTGATCTATATTTTTATTCGGTACAGAATGTTGGGAAAAATACACAAGATTTTTCTTTCCGAGATATCCTGCAATCCAGTATTCATCGGATTTATCCATTTTCAGGTATTCTATTCTGTAATATTCCGGACGTATTTTTCCGATATGTTTCGGTTCAAGAGCCGTACTTTGATCCGTTTTGTTCACATTGATCAGGTAAAAATCCAATGTCTGGGGAAGTTTGTTCACCACCTGCAGCCCTACGGAATTATCCACAAATGCCACAGCACTTTTCTTAATAAACCAATAGGTAAAAACAGAAATTGAAAAAACGACTGTTACAATACGAAACAGCTTTGCCCACCTGGCCATACTTCCTGATCTGACCTTAAACAGGACCAAAGAAAAAACACAAGCCAGGAATATTATAAAAATAATGAGTGTCATATTGTACAAAGATACTTCTTCTCTATATTTTATCTATAGTTGTGCCCAATTTTCTAATCTACATTCCATTCTTTATAAAACTGGTCGAGGAAATTCAGCATGTAATCATGTCTTTCTTCGGCCATTTTTTTCCCTTTTTCAGTATTCATCATATCTTTCAGAAGCAACAGCTTTTCATAGAAATGATTAATGGTTGTTCCGTCAGATTTTTTATATTCTTCTTTCGACATTCCCAGTTTGGGTTTTATATCCGGATGATACATCAGATTATTTTTAAAACCTCCAAAGTTGAATGTTCTGGCAATTCCGATAGCTCCAATGGCATCAATGCGGTCAGCATCCTGTACAATCTGAAGTTCAATAGGCGGATTTACCGGAGCCTGGTCCCTGTTTTTAAAAGAAATATTTTCAATGACAAACAATACCTTCTGAATTATTTCCTCAGGAACATTCTGCTCTTCAAGAAACGTTCTGGATATTTTAGGAGCAATGGTTTCATCTCCATTATGGAATTTAGGATCTGCAATATCATGAAGAAGTGCAGATAATTCTACGACCTCTTTATCACAGTCTTCTGTTTCTGCTATTTGGGCAGCCAGCTTCCAGACCCTTTCAATATGGAACCAGTCATGACCGGCTTCTGCACCTTCTAATTTTTCTTTTACAAATGCTACAGTGTTGTTTATCGTACTTTTCATTTATCTGTCAGTTCATTTAAAATAATATCCCAGAGTTTACTGTTGTAACTTCTAAAAAAATTGATATGCCCTATTTCCTTTTTATCAGATTCTGAAACAGCTATCAGCCTGTAAGTGGGTTTAAGATTAGGATAGGTATTATTCAATAAGCTTAATACTCCTTTTTCTGTGAGCCATATGTCATCTTCGGCACGGATTACAAATACCTTTTGTGTCAAATTTTTTGAGAAGTTATCAATTTTTTCCAACAGCCTGTTGGTTGATTTTCTGTTTAAAATTAAGGTTCTCCAGTCATATGCGCAATTTTTGGGGAGACTTTCTCCAAGCCCGAACCAATGTGCCGGAAAATAGCCTAACAATGAAGTAGTTACTGGCTGTGCAATTCCAAACCCTAAATAGGCTTCCACTTTTGTTATTCCTCTAAGGTTTCCGACAAAAGCATTTTGGGTTCCTACAAAAACAAGTTCTTCAAATATTTCAGAATCTTTATTCATGCCCAGAATCAATGCTCCCACAGAATGCCCAAGGCAGTATTTTTGTATTCTTTAAAATTAGTCTTGATATATTGAGTGACGGCTTTATAATCTTTTGAGCCCCAGATTCTCATGGAACCATGAAACCCTCTCATATTCTTTGGTTTGGAAAGTCCTATTCCCCTGTAATCATAAGTAATCACCGTGAACCCCTGTTCAGCGAAGTAGCTGGCAAATGAAAAGTACACCTGCTGTTTTACTCCTGTTGCCGAATTGATCAGCAATAATTTCCCATTATCTTTCTGCGGTTTAAAGAGGTGGGCAGCCAGCATAATATCGTCTTCCGTGGTCAGTATTAGTTTTTCCATAGTATAAAAGAAAAAATCCACTATAAAAGTGGACATTTTACTTATCTTTTTATGTTAAGTTTCAGACTTTTGATATGTCGTAAATAGCTTTATGAAAAGAAATCTGAGATTCTCGGCAGTCCGGTCTGGGAACCTTTCCCTCCGGAGACTCTTGAAGAAACTTCATTCCCGAATTTCACACACTCCTCAATAGAATTCCCATGGCAAAGTGCGATAGCAAATCCTGAGGTAAATGCATCTCCCATTCCCATTTTATAAACGGTTTCATCCTTATCGTTTCTGTAATACTTCATCTCAGTACCATCAAAATAAATAGTGGAATTGGTATCATCTCTCACGAAAACTTTATTGAAATATTTTTTAAGGATGTCTTCTCTTTTTTCTTCCCCAAAGATAATGTATAACTCATTGCTTTTAGCCACAATAAAGTCGACCTTTTCTAAAATTTCTTCACTGACTCTCATTGCAGGAGAAGCATACAATCCTACTTTTTTCCCGTACTGTTTAGCTTTTTTAACGGTATGTTCCACTACATCCATAGAAACCTCAAGCTGTACCAATATAAGATCTGCGGTGTGAAAATATTTGTCAGCTTCATCTATATGTGATTTGCTGAGATATTTATTGGCTGCCGGTACCACCACAATGGCTGCATTCCCGTGGGAAGTTGTCACATAAGCAGTTCCTGTAGCTTCTTTATCTGTTTCATGAACAAATCCTACATTCACATTTTCGCTTACCAGATTTCTCATGATCTGCTGGCCAAGAGGGTCCATTCCAACACATCCGATAAAGTATACACTGGCCCCCAGTCTGGAAGTCCCTACCGCCTGATTGGCTCCTTACCTCCAAAATAGCTGTCTGACTTTACGGCCAGAACCGTCTCGTTAGGCAAAGGGAGTTTTTCGGTTTCGAGAACCAAATCTATGGATGAGCTGCCCACAACAATAATACGGGGTTGTTCTGATGAGAAATTCATTGTGTTTTGTATTAGCTTTAAAATTTATACCTTATAAAATTAAGTCTCTAAAATAACTAATTTTAATTTAACTTATTTCTATAAATTCAGTAATTATTTTCACCGGCAATTGATCTTTGTCATAAGCTATATAACTTGCATAAAATCCTTCTCCATATCCTGTTTCAAAAGCAAATATAGTTCCGGGATGTTCCTTTGCCGGTTTCAGAAAGGCATACTGATCTATGGCTCCGTTTTCATCAAAGAAATAATCATGGAAAAACTCTTCGTAGATTCCCATAAAATCACCTCCTTTATTTTGATACAGCCTTTGTTCAAGTTCATTGAGACTGTTTTGGGTATCAACATCCATGAAACATCCCATGCCGCTTTCTACAGGATATCCAAACACCTCTCCTTCTTCAAGGTCTTTTATTTGCTGCCCTGCTGTAGTGGCCAGTTTCCATTCTTTAACTTCAGAATTGCTGAATATAATTTCGGCATAAGCCACACAGTTGCTTTCTCTTTCTTTGTGCAGCATTACAGAGAAATCTCCCTTCGGAAATTCTGTAGTAAAAGGAAGCATATCATTGGTGATCAAAGGATCACAGGCTACCAGCTTTCCGCTCGAAAGATAAATCTTTCCTACTTCAAAACTTTCCAGTAACGGACTTTCCACAAAGTCTTTCGAGAATAGTTTTTTTATGTTTTCTATATGTGTCATTGTATTTATTCTTTTAAACCATCAGGCTGGATACAATTTTCATCTGTATCCAGCCTGAGATTTTGACAAATTTAGATTGTCTGTATTTTACAAACTTTTCAGTTTCTCTTCAAGGATCGCAATCTTATCCTGAGCATCTTTTTGTTTTTGACGCTCTACTTCTACGATTTCCGGTTTTGCATTCGCAACAAATTTTTCATTGGAAAGCTTCTTCTCTACAGAAACCAGGAATCCTTTCAAATATTTAAGCTCTTCTTCAGTCTTCGCTTTTTCCTCTCCCAAATCCAGGTTTTCACTTAGCGGAATAGAAACTTCAGTTGCTCCTACCAGGAATGTAAAGCTTGGTTTATCTGTTTTCTGTCCGAAGTGGATTTCAGAAACATTAGCCAGTTTTCTTACTACAGCTTCATTGGCAAATTCAGAAGCATTGGTATAAATTTCAGCAGCTTCTCTCGGCGAAATTCCTTTTGTCTGACGGTAATTCCTAACCCCTGAAATCAATTCTGCAGCAGTTTCAAAATTTTTAATAATGTTTTCATCAAACTGTCCTGCCTCTTTCTGCTGAGCAATCACCAAAGCCTCATCAACCTTCCTTTCTGAGATCATCTGCCATAATTCTTCCGTTAAGAAAGGCATGAACGGATGAAGCAACTTCATCAGCTCTTCAAAGAAATGGATGGTTTTGTTATAAACTTCTTTTGAAATTCCTTCTCCGTAATTAGGCTTAATCGCTTCAAGATACCAACCGCAAAAATCATCCCAAATTAATTTATAGATCAAATGCAGTGCATCGGAAATTCTGAACTTCTCAAACTGATCATTAATTTCAAAGATGGTTTTGTTCAGCTTATTTTCAAACCATTCAATAGCCTGGTTATCGGTAGCAGCAGCCGGTTTGTCTTCATGATTCCACATATTGATCAGACGGAAAGCATTCCAGATCTTTGTCATGAAATTTCTCCCCTGAAGCATTAAATCTTCATCAAAAAGAAGGTCATTTCCGGCAGCAGAACTCAATAGAATACCTACACGTACACCATCAGCTCCATATTTATCCATTAATTCAAGAGGGTCGGGAGAGTTTCCTAAAGATTTTGACATCTTTCTTCTCTGCTTATCTCTTACAATTCCTGTAAAATATACATTCTTAAACGGAACTTCTTTTCTGTATTCCAGCCCTGCCATAATCATTCTGGCTACCCAGAAGAAAATAATATCCGGTCCGGTTACAAGATCAGAAGTAGGATAATAATAATTAATATCTTTATTTTCCGGGTCAAGCAGGCCATCAAATACAGACATCGGCCACAGCCATGATGAGAACCATGTATCTAATGCGTCATCATCCTGTCTGAGATTTTCTGCCGTAAAACCTGAATTTCCTGTTTTTTGTCTCGCCAGTTCCAAAGCTTCTTCTTTGGTTTCTGCTACCACAAAATCTTCATCTCCTTCTCCATAGTAATAAGCAGGAATCTGCTGTCCCCACCAAAGCTGACGGGAAATATTCCAGTCACGGATGTTTTCCATCCAGTGTTTATAAGTATTCTTAAACTTCTCCGGATAGAACTTTACCTCATCATCCATTACGACATCCAAAGCCGGCTTAGCAATTTCAGACATCTTAAGGAACCACTGTACTGAAACTTTAGGTTCGATAACGGCGCCTGTTCTTTCAGAAGTTCCTACTTTATTGACATAATCCTCAGCTTTAAGCAAAAGATCTTTTTCTTCAAGTTCTTTAGCGATCTGTTTTCTTACATCAAATCTGTTTTTCCCTGCATAATGTAAACCATGCTCGTTAAGATTTCCGTCGTCGTCAAGAGCATCAATCATTTTCAGCTGATGCTTCTGTCCTATCTCATAGTCATTGATATCGTGTGCAGGAGTAATTTTCAAAGCTCCTGTACCGAACTCAATATCAACATACTCATCCTCAATAATCGGGATTACTCTGTCAACGATCGGTACAATTACATTTTTACCTTTTAAATGTGCGTATCTTTCATCATTCGGATTGATACATACGGCTGTATCCCCAAAAATAGTTTCAGGACGTGTAGTAGCTACTGAAAGAAACTCTTCCGAACCTTCAATCTTATATTTTAGGAAGTATAGTTTTCCGTTCTGTTCTTTAAATATTACTTCTTCGTCAGAAATATTGGTTTTGGCTTCCGGGTCCCAGTTGACCATTCTGTACCCTCTGTAGATCAGCCCTTTATTATAAAGGTCTACGAAACTTTTAATAACCTGCTGTGAAAGCTTGTCTTCCATAGTGAAGCGGGTTCTGTCCCAGTCACATGAACATCCCAGTTTCTTCAGCTGCTCAAGAATGGTTCCGCCGTATTTATTGGTCCAGTCCCAGGCATGAGTTAAAAATTCTTCACGGGTAATATCTGATTTATTGACTCCTTCAGATTTCAATTTAGCAACAACTTTAGCTTCAGTAGCAATTGAAGCGTGATCCGTCCCCGGAATCCAACAAGCATTAAACCCGCGCATTCTTGCACGACGGACCAGAACATCCTGAAGGGTATTATTCAACATATGCCCCATGTGTAATATCCCCGTCACGTTTGGCGGAGGAATGACCACGGTATATGGTGGTTTATCATTAGGCTCTGAATGGAAAAACTTATTTTCCAGCCAGTAATTGTACCATTTCTGTTCTGTTTCCTGTGGATTGTACTTTTCTGAAATCTGCATAAATTCTATTTCTTTGGCTTGCAATTTGCAAAAATAGTCTAAAGAAAAAAATTTTTAAGCATGAATTAAAATAATTTTTAACTTTGTTTCACAAAATTTATCTAACAAACATATTAACATTCAAGAATATGAAAAAACTAATTGCAGGAATTGCACTATTCGGGACATTTGCTCTTGCATCTGCACAAACAATTACATTTGATAAAACGACTTTCGATTACGGAACGATCAAGCCTAACGCTGATGGTACAAGATTCTTTACAGTAACGAATTCAGGTGATAAGCCTTTGATCCTTTCAAATGTAAAGCCTTCTTGTGGATGTACAACTCCTGAATTCAGCCAGGATCCTATCATGCCGGGTAAATCCGCTAAGATTAAGGTTGGATACAATACAGCGATCCCTGGACCTTTCAACAAAATGATTGAGGTTTTCTCTAATGACCCTGCAAACAACAGAAGCGTAATCTATATCAAAGGTAACGTAGATGCTAACGCTCCTGAGCCAAAAGTATTGACTCCTGCTGAGCAGAAAGAAGCTGCTAAAGCTGAGAAAAAAGCTGCAAAACTAGCTAAAAAGGCTGCTGCAAAGTAAGCTCTACTCAAAAAATAAAGGAACCGTCTCTATTGAGGCGGTTTTTTTATTACATTTATGTTGGATTAGATCACAGATGGTAGGAATAGTCGGCAGTAAATGTATTAGCATTGATCAATTGTTTAGGTTTTGGCTGAAATCCCGGGATTACTTAAATGGCTGGGCTAAAGCCCACCTCTATTGAATTTTAATAACATAATCTTTTAATCTTAAAAATATATGGACACCAATTTCTCAGATGACTTTAAAGTAAACGGAAAATTTTCAATAAAAAACTTCAACGTCCTATAAAGGGAAACTCACTAAAGAAGAAGGAGAACAGATGCTGATTCAGGAGAAAGAAAAGCTCCGTGAGCTGCAGGAAAAATTATATGCTGACGGAAGCCAGTCTCTGTTGGTCGTGCTACAGGCTATGGATGCAGCAGGAAAAGACAGTATGATAGAGCATGTTTTCGGAGGAGTGAATCCGCAGGGATGCAATGTGACGAGCTTTAAAACACCAAGCCCGAAAGAATATTCCCATGATTTTCTATGGAGGCATTACCTGGCACTGCCGCAGAAAGGCATGATCGGAATATTTAACCGCTCACATTATGAAAGCGTTCTTGTATGCAAAGTACATCCTGAATATAACCTGAGTGAAAAAACATGGTCTTCTGTAAAAGATTTTGACAGCAAATTCTGGGAAAACAGATATGAAAGCATCCGGAATTTTGAAAAACACCTTTCGCAAAACGGAACAACTGTGGTAAAAATCTTTTTGAACGTATCCAAAGACGAACAGAAAAAAGGCTTTTAGACAGAATTGACGAGCAGGAAAAAAACTGGAAATTCTCTGCAGGAGATCTTCCGGAAAGAGCATTATTTGATCAGTATATGGAAGCCTATGAAACAGCTATTAACGAAACCGCAAAAGAACATGCTCCATGGTATGTGCTTCCTGCTGACAACAAATGGTTTGCAAGAGTTGCTGCCATTCAGATCATTATTGATACCCTTGAAAAGATGAATCTTAAATATCCTACGCTTTCTGATAAGGACAGACAGGCATTGCAGGATTCTAAAAAACAATTGGAAAACGAATAAATTAGGTTGGAAGATGGAAGCATGAAAATGAAGATTTAAAATCATACGTTTAAAAAACTTCACTCTTTCAGCCTCTGACTTCCAGCTTTAAAAAAATCACGAGAAAATCTATAAGCCGGATTCTGTACTTCCTGAGAAGCGCCTGTTATTTATCTGCGTGTTACATTGCTGCAACACTTGAGCTGATTACCCCTCGGTTTTCAGGACGAGCCGCCCCTATTTTCATTACTGAAAAGAACCGATATACTTACCATTGCACCGCAAAGAGTTTACCTGGTTTCACTACAGCCGAACTGTACCTGCTTTCTGTTGCACTTGTCCTACCCTCACGGGTGACGGATGTTATCCGCTTTGCTGCTCTGTGGTGTCCGGACTTTCCTACCTCCCGTAAAACGGGAAATCAACAGGCCGATTTTCTCGCGGAGGCAAAGGTACACAAATTTTGTGGTAAAAAGCAAATGGTAAAACACCTAAAGATCTTAGTTCCGTGCAAACGATATTGATTGATCAATATTTTTTTCCGTTTTTTACCTTTTTACTATTTTACATGATAATTTTCCCTAATTACCAGTTTATTATTATCTTCGTGCCATTATATATCTATGGATTCCAGAGAAAAAGAATTTGCGCAGCTTATCAAGGATAATCAGGGACTGATTATCAAAGTATCGCGCCTGTATACCAATTCTCTGGAAGATGAAGAGGATCTTTTCCAGGAAATTGTGTTACAGCTCTGGAGAAGTTACGATTCTTTTAAAGGGAATTCTAAAATTTCCACATGGATGTACCGTGTAGCGCTCAATACAGCCATTACCCTCTTTAGAAAAAAGCAAAAGCCTACCTACGAATGAGCTGGACATCAACCACAGGGATTTTGTGGAAGATGATGATGAAAAACAGCAGCAGGTATCACTTTTGTATACTGTAATCAAGACTCTTCCTAATGTAGAAAGAGCCATTGTCATGATGTATCTTGACGATCTGCCTTACAAGGATATTGCAGAGAACCTCGGAATCACTGAAGTCAATGCACGCGTGAAAATGAACAGATTAAAGAAAACCCTTAAAGAACAGATGGAAAAATATGCCTGAATTTGATTTAGACAGCTTTAAGAAAACATGGCAGGAACAACCTGTACAGCATAAATATGACAACACTGAGATTCTTCAGATGTTGAACAGAAAGTCACGCAACTACGTGAAATACATTTTCTGGATCAGCGTCGTAGAATTACTTTTCTTTTCAGTACTGGGACTGTTTTACTTTTTCCCTGAAGAGGAATCGGACAGTTTCCGTAAAATGCTGGAAAGATTAGGGGCACAGGAAGCTCCTGAAGCAGAAAATAACTTTGGTCATGTTTATCTGGCTATAAAAATCTTAAGCTTACTGATCACAGCCTATTTCGTGCTGAAATTTTATCAGAATTACCGGAAAATAAAGATTGAGGAAAATCTGAAAGGACTTATTACCCGGATCATTAAATTCAAAACAACTGTCAATGCCTTTATTCTGATCAGTATTGTATTGCTGTTAATATTCACGTTTGTACTGGTCGCTTTTATATTTTATATATTGGATTCCCAGAATATACAGCCCAGCGGCTCCAACCTTACCATTATTATTGTTGGAATTGCCGTAAGCACATTGCTCGCAGTCTCTATGATCTGGCTTTATTACAGACTGGTTTATGGTACCATTATCAAAAAGCTTGATAAAAATCTAAAACAGCTTAAAGAAATAGATTCTCAGGAAAATTAATATCCATAGGCATAGTTCGGGATATAATTATTAATTTTATTCCACCAAATCTTAAACTATGCCCTTATCTTATGTGTATGGAACATCTGAGGTTCCATTATTAGGACAGACCATCGGAGCCAATCTTAAAAGTACTGTCGAAAAACATCCCCATCAGGAAGCTTTAGTCTGCGTTCATCAGAATTACAGAGCTACTTACCAGGAATTTTACAATCAGACAACAGCTGTTGCAAAAGCTTTATTGTTTTTAGGAGCAAAGGCAGGCGACAGAATCGGGATCTGGTCTTCCAACCGCTATGAATGGGTACTTTTGCAGTATGCCACTGCAAGAATAGGAACTATTTTAGTGAATATCAATCCGGCCTACCGGACTCATGAATTAACTTATGTGCTTAACCAGTCCGAAGTTCGTTTTATTTTCTCTTCTTTAAGTTTTAAAACCAGCCATTATAAAGAAATGGTTGAGTACGCAAAAGAAGTATGCCCAACCCTGGAACACGAAATATTCTTTGATGAAAACTGGGAACATTTTGTCAATAACGGACAGGAAATTTCTGATGAAGTGCTTCACAGTTTTGAAGAGCACGTACAGTTTGATGATCCTGTCAATATTCAGTATACCTCCGGAACTACCGGTTTCCCGAAAGGCGTTACACTTTCCCATCATAATATTCTCAACAACGGCTATTTTATCGGTATCAGATTAAAATACACGGAGAAGGACCGTGTCTGTATTCCCGTTCCTTTTTACCATTGCTTCGGCATGGTGATCGGAAATATATGCTGTACTGCCCACGGAGCCTGTATGGTAATCCCCAATGACAGTTTTGATCCGGAAATTACTTTAAAAGCTGTTTCGGATGAGAAATGTACTTCTCTGTATGGTGTGCCAACTATGTTTATTGCAGAATTGGCTGTAAAAGATTTTGACAGCTATGATTTTTCAAGTTTAAGAACCGGTGTTATGGCAGGTTCCGTATGTCCTCCGGAAATTATGAAAAAGGTGGAAAATCTGATGAATATTAAAGAAATGAGCATCTGCTACGGAATGACGGAAACATCGCCTGTATCTACCCAGACTTTAATAGGAACACCGCTGGAGAAGCAGGTCAGTACTGTAGGAACAGTTCAGGATCACCTTGAAATAAAAATTATTGATGAAAACGGCAGAACATTAAAGCGTGGTGAACATGGTGAGCTTTGTACAAGAGGTTACTCTGTCATGCTGAAATACTGGAATGATCCTGAAAATACTAAAAAAGTACTGGACGACGCCCGCTGGATGCATACCGGAGATATGGCCGTAATGGATAAAGACGGTTATATTACTATTTCAGGAAGGATAAAAGACCTCATCATTCGTGGCGGAGAAAATATTTCCCCAAAAGAAATTGAAGATTTTTTATATACTTATACCAACATTCTTGATGTCCAGATTATTGGTGTTCCCAGTGAAAAATTCGGGGAAGAAGTAATGGCCTGGGTGAAAGTGAGAAAAGGATTTACCATCACTGCAGAAGAGCTCCAGGAATACTGCAAAGGCAGAATAGCCCATTATAAAGTACCCAAATACTGGAAATTTGTAGATGAATTCCCCATGACTATTTCCGGAAAAATAAGAAAGGTGGAAATGCGGGAGATTTCGATGAGGGAACTAGGACTTGAAAATGTAAAACAGAACTGATCTCAGCAGAAAGGCGAAGAGGCAAAGGAAAGTTGAAAAACAAAAACTTCATCATCTTCATTATAACAGACAACAAAAAAGCATTTCATCTGAAATGCTTTTTTGTTTTTTATATTAAAGTTCTTTTCTTAACCTTGCTACCGGAATATTAAGCTGTTCACGATATTTTGCAATCGTTCTTCTTGCTATATTATACCCCTGTTCTTTCAGAATGACCACTAATGCATCATCTGTAAGCGGCTTTCTCTTATTTTCTTT
Source organism: Chryseobacterium sp. 1B4 (assembly GCF_036631475.1). Classification (NCBI taxonomy): domain Bacteria; kingdom Pseudomonadati; phylum Bacteroidota; class Flavobacteriia; order Flavobacteriales; family Weeksellaceae; genus Chryseobacterium; species Chryseobacterium sp. 1B4. Next base: position 100,003 of record NZ_JAPNUF010000001.1, on the reverse strand, counting down.
ATCAATAACTTCCTGAAGGTGGGTTTTGATCTCTTTGGTGGAAACTTCTTCCCCATCATCATTCGTTAAACTGTCTGAGAACAGATCTTTAAGATATACAATACCGTTAGGCGTATCTGCATATTTACTTTTTACTACCCTTGAAATCGTAGAAATATCAAATCCTGTAATATCAGCAACATCTTTTAAGATCATTGGTTTCAGAGATTTTTCATCTCCTGTGATGAAATAATCTTTCTGGAATTTCACAATGGCTGTAATCGTTTGCAGCAATGTATTCTGACGCTGATTAATGGCATCGATATACCATTTTGCAGCATCCAGTTTCTGTTTGATAAATAAAGCGGCCTGTTTGTGTTCCGATGAGTTTTTATCATGGGAATACGTTGTAAGGATGTCCTTGTATTCTTCAGAAACTCTTAAAGTAGGTGCATTTTTACTGTTCAGCATAGGAATTACCTGGCCGTCTTTTACCTGGATAACAAAATCCGGAATAATTTCCTGATTGATGGTAATCGTCTGTGTATCAAAGTTTCCTCCTACTTTAGGGGATAGTTTTGATATTTCATCCAAAGCATCTTTCAGATCATCTTCTTCAATATCGTATTTCTGGATGATTTTGTTATAATGCTTATTTGTCAAAGCTTCAAACTGATGTCTCAGGATGTTGGCAGCCAAAGAAACTGCCTTATCTGAACTGACTTTCTTTTCAATCTGTAATAAAAGACATTCCTGCAGTCCTCTTGCTCCCACTCCTGGCGGATCAAGTTTCTGAACATAATTTTCCAGGATATCCTCCACTCTTTCTTTAGTCGTGTAAATTCCCTGTGAGAAAGCCAGATCATCAACAATAGACTTGATCTCTCTTCTCAGATATCCGTCCGTATCTAAATTCCCGATAAGATATTCTGCAATCTTCAGATCTTCATCACTGATATTCACCAGATGAATCTGCTCTGTAAGATAATCATATAAGGACTGGCCTTCCGTTAAAAGACTCTCGTTATCAAATTCTTCATCATCCGGAGAGTAGTTGCTGGATGCGGTTTTATAGCTTGGTTCGTCATCATAGATATATTCATTGACGTCGAAATCTGTTTCAATGCTTTCTGTACCCTCATCCTGATAAGCGTCTTCAAGGGAAGAATAATCATCTTCCTTAGAATCTTCTTTCGCAATTTCCAAAGCTGGGTTTTCTTCTAACTCTCTTTCCAACTCCTCTTCAAATTCAAGAGTATGAAGCTGAATAAGCTTCATCAACTGGATCTGCTGAGGGGCCAGCTTTTGTCCTAATTTGAGTTGTAAGTGTTGTTTAAGCATATTCTTATTTACGTTTTAACATAACATATTCTACGAATTTAATAAATTTATTTGATAAAAAACACATTTAGCATGATTTTTGCATTACTTGTCTTAACATAATAAACTATTAAAGAATAAAAAAGCCTTAACTTGTGATTAAGGCTTTTTTTATGGTTCTAGAATTCAGCACTTTTCGGCGTTCTAGGGAAAGGAATTACATCTCTGATATTTGTCATTCCTGTTACGAAAAGAACCAATCTTTCCAGTCCTAAACCAAATCCGGCATGCGGTACAGAACCGAATTTTCTGGTATCAAGATACCACCAAAGCTCGTGCTCATCTACATGCATATCTGCCATTTTCTGTTTTAAAACATCTAATCTTGCCTCTCTCTCTGATCCACCGATGATTTCACCGATACCAGGGAAAAGAACGTCCATAGCTGCAACGGTTTTATTGTCATCGTTCAGTTTCATGTAGAAAGCTTTAATTTCTTTCGGATAGTCAAATAATACTACCGGGCTTTCAAAATGTTTTTCAACAAGGTATCTTTCATGCTCAGACTGAAGATCAGTTCCCCATTTTTCAACCGGGTAAGCAAATTTTCCTTTTTTATTCTCTTTAGAGTTCAGTAAGATTTCAATAGCTTCTGTATAGCTTACACGCTTGAAACGTTTTGCCACTACGTTCTTAAGTTTTTCAATAAGACCTTCTTTTGCTCTTTCTTTTTCAGGTTTTGACTTTTGTTCTTCTTCAAAACGCTTGTCTAAGAATTCAAGATCATCTTTACAGTTATCCAATACATACTGGATCACATATTTTAAAAAATCTTCCGCAAGGTCGATATTATCTTCAAGGTTGTTGAAAGCTACTTCCGGCTCAATCATCCAGAATTCAGCAAGGTGTCTTGTGGTGTTGGAATTTTCTGCACGGAAAGTAGGTCCGAAGGTATAAATTCTTCCCAATCCCATAGCTGCAGTTTCTCCTTCAAGCTGTCCTGAAACGGTAAGGTTTGTTTTTCTGCCGAAGAAATCCTGTGCAAAATCTATTTCTCCTTCTTCAGTTCTCGGCATATTGTTCAGATCAAAGTTGGTTACCCCAAACATTTCTCCTGCTCCTTCCGCATCAGCACCTGTAATAACCGGTGTGTTAATATAGAAAAACTGGTTCTGGTTGAAGAACGAGTGAACAGCAAAGCTTACTGCGTGACGCACTCTGAACACTGCTCCGAAAAGGTTTGTTCGGAATCTTAAGTGTGCCTGCTCACGAAGTTTCTCCAGACTGTGCTTCTTAGGCTGAAGAATTGTACTCTGAAGTTCTTCCGTAAAGTTATCCCCTAAAATAATAATCTTTTTAGCGATAATTTCCACAGACTGTCCTGCTCCTGGCTTTCCACCACTTCACCTACCACTTTCAGGGATGAAGCCGTACTGATATTCTTGATGATCGCTTCATCAAAATTTTCGAAATCAACAACTATCTGCAAATTATTAATCGTAGAACCATCATTAAGCGCAATAAAGCGATTAGCACGGAATGATCTTACCCATCCGTAAACTGTAATGTCATGATGTAATACTTTCTTGTAATCCTTCAGGATTTCTTTGATCGTTTGCTTTTTCATTTGTTGATGATAAATTTTTTATATAAAAATTAATGTCTGCAAAGTTACAAAAAAACAGCGCAACTTAATGATTGCGCCGTCTTTAAAAATCATTTAACAAGCATTTAAACTTTCAGTTCAGGAAATTTACCTTTTTCTGCTGCTCAATCTTTTTCATTGTAAGGATACATTTCCACTCAATATTGTCCTGAACTTCAAGATAAATCCGCATCTGACCGGAGTGAACCACTCTACATTATCACTTTTAGAAAGAATAAATTTTAATTTATTCTGAGTTTTCATGGAATTAGTTTTTATTTATTGAAATGGTTATTAGTTTTTAAGCAATAATTTCATGATCAACTACAGGCCAGCGAATCCAAATTAAACTATACTACACTTTTAAACACTTTTGGATGGATTCTGCGGATTTTGTTTTTAATTACTTTAATGATTTTTCAAATGATCACCACTCTTTTACATCTCTGAATTCTGAACAATTACCTCATTCTTTTCCTATTGTTTTTTTACTGGTTATCTTTTCTCACTTTTACCCGTTCGTTAATAATTTTTGTTATACAGTTCCTGACCTGATTCTTTAATTAACCGGCATTCTGGAACTGATATTTTGTAATGTGCACATACAAAATAAAACGTTGTGTTTTTACCTGAAGCAAAGATGCAGAAAAGAGGAAGAATGATACAAGTGAATGATATATAGATTCATAAATCTATATATTTAAAATCATGAATTTATAAATACAAACAAATAAAAATCAGCAAATTAAATAATTATTCCGCCATGTTTTCAATTTCTTTCAGATAGATAGAAAGAGGGGTACCGGTTCGTTTTTTGAATGCTAAAGTGAAGGCCTGCTCGTTATTATATCCTAGTTCTTCAGCGATAAATGGAATCTTATAAGACCTGAATTTTTTATCATTGGCCAATCTGTTGATGGCATAATCAATACGTAGATCATTAAGATAAGTGGCAAAGTTTTTTCCTTTGTAGGTATTGATAATTTCCGACAGATATTTTGAGTTTGTTTTTATTTTTTGGCAAGACTTCCAAGCGTAATTCCCTTATTCAAAAACTGATCTTTGTTTTCAAATATTTCAAGTTCTTTTAAAATGGTCTGGGCAATATCTTCGGAAATCGTTCTTGGTGTTTTGTCCTCAGCATGTTCTGTATTTTGTAACTTAGTGGCTTCAGGAAGAATTTCTTTGGCTTCCGGCATCCTGTTTTTTCCTACCTTGTTTTCATTAACAGACTGAATAAGGTCCTGGGCAATCTTTTTATAGTTCTTTTCGGATTTTTTATATTTAAAATAAACATTGATAAACAACAGGTGTGATATCAACAGAAGACTCAGTACAATATAAAATAAACTTTTTCTTTTTGTAAGCTCATTGGTAATGCTTTCTTTCTCCTGCTGCAGTTCCGGAGTATCATATCTTCTGGGGAGTTCTCTGGAAATATACCTGAACTGGGTATCCAGAACATGATCTACATTTAAAAACCGATCTACATAATACAGCTGCTTTTCTTTATCATTGTTTTCTTTATAATAATCGATCAGGTAAGTATATACATCTCTCAGCTCGGGATAAATGTAATTGGTTTTAAGAACCATAGAATCAATCTTCCGGAAATACTCTACCGCTTTCTCTTTTTTGTTGAGGCCAGCATAGGATTTCCCTAAATATAAAAAGGTATAATGATGGTTTCTTTCAGAACCGTTATTGTTTGTAAAGAAATATTTTTCACACTCCAATAAACCATCGATCGCTTTCTGGTATTTTTTTGAATGCAGATGATAATATCCTAACATTCCAAGGTTCTGGTGATAGCGGTAGACATCCTTATTCTTTTTAGAATCCAGCAAGCCTTCTTTTATAAGGATATAGGCAGAATCCATCTTATTGATTTCTATATATGCGTCCGCCAGATTCAACTTAAGGGCGTTCTTCTCATTCTGATTCATATAATCGGCATCATACGCATAATGTCTTAAAACCTTGGCTGTCTCCGCATGTTTTCCAATATAATTATTAAGATAGGCAATACTGATATGTGCCATAGCAATCTGCCTTTTATTTTTTTCTTTGGCATATTTCAGTCCTAAAATATAATTGTTCAGGGCAGCCTGAAGATTATCTGTTCTGAAATACAGATTCCCTTTAAGAAGATAGATTCTGGCCGGATACGTATTTTCTTTGGAATTTTTGGTGATATACTGTAAGCTGTCAAGATATTTTAATGCATTGGGCAGGGTCTCATCAAAATGAAGCATAACGTATCCTTCAGCAATCTGAGTAATGTTTTTTTCAGATTTTGCTTTTTTAAGATAACTTTCTGCAATACTTTTACCGTTCAGATCCCCTACATGGCTGCTATAGAATTCTTTTTCCAATTCTTTATAAGACCGCTTTTCAGGAGTATTTTTTTCTAAATTATTGGTTTGTGCATGAAAAAACAGATTTCCAATAATAAAAAACAGTATTAAACATTTTATTTTCATCATTCATCCGAGCTATATTACAAAAATATTATTTTTTCTTCAGTGCAAGTGCCATTGCTTTCGCTTTTTTCAACGTATTCATCAATATTTCCATTAAAATTATTTTCGATAAATATAAACAGAGAGTACAGGCTGAAAATGCACGCTCTTCAAAAATTATTTCCATTCTATTTTACCTTCCATATAATATACTCTTCCGTTGTTCTCATAGAGAAGATCATAGCCCTGAGAGGTCAGATAGAAATGACAGACTTTCATTTCATTGTTTCTATCGCTGAATTGAATCACTGCAGGGCACATTTTAGCGCGGTCCATTTTCTTCACCATCAGATTGAAGTTCTTCCGGATATTTTTTTTGCTATACAAGGACAGCATTCTGTCATCAATAAAACGGACATATTTCAAAGATGACAGAGGATAAGTAATCAACTTAAAGGACTGCCCTGCGAGCTTAGCAGCATTCTCATTGAAAAAATTAGTGATTGAAATACTGTCCTGGGTAATACTTTTCACCACACTTGATTCATATCTCTGCCCATCCGCAAATTCCATACTATAGATTGCTTCCATTTTAATGGCAAAACCTTTCCCGGATTTTCTTAAATCTGTCAGGTCTGTAAATTCTTTTCCCTTTTTAATGACAATCAAAACATTCCCTTCTCCAAAATCACAGTCATAATATTTTTTATAATCGAAAGGTTCTTCAATATTTGTTTTTAAGGTATCATTCATCGTATTTTGTGAAAAAATGCGTGCTGATAACATCAGTAAAAATAAGATCAGTTTATAATTTTTCATGGTTGGCTATTTAAGGGTTAAACTGATTTTGGTTACTCTCCTGCAGGGTCTTATTTACTTTCTGCTTCTTAAAATTCCAGTTGATAAGAGGAAGCTTTCTTTTCCCGTTCTCATTCCATCCGCCAATCTGTATTCCTCTGAAATCCTTACATTGATTATACAACCCGATCTGAATTCCCCGGCATTTCTGACCAATATTTGCCAGTGGCGCTACAGAAACACCTTTCATCTCATGATGCAGATTAAAAAACGGAGAAACAGACACCCCGTTCGTAACAGCGTAAGTATTTACATTACTGGAAACATTGATTTCCAGGCCATTGGTTACTGTAGGCTCCATATTGATCAGGGATAATTGCAACCCGTTAATCGTATTCATTTTCTCACGGGGAACAATTACATAACCACCATTAAGATTCCAATTACCCGGCTGGAGGGTGACAAGCATCAGCGGTGGAAGAAAAATCCCCATACAATTGAATCCCATTCCCAATCCGTTTACTTTCTTAGGTTTAAAATGATCTTCCTCATCAAAATATTTAAATAAAATCCCGTTGACATTCCGGACATTCTTTGAGGGTGAAGCTGCAATTAATCTTGGCTTCAAAGAATCAACCTTCAGACTGTCTGATGCGTATGTCAGACCATGGACTAAAAGAACTGCTGTTACTAAAATTCGTGTTTTCATAATTCGTTATTTTAAAATTACAGTTCAAAATTATCGGCAGAAGGTACAGTTCCGAATGTGAAAAAAAATTAAAAAATGTCCAGTTTGCGAAAATCACAAATATGCAGATGACGAAATGAAGTGTTAACTAATATAAGCGGGCTGGAAGCGGGAAGAAAGAGTCTGGAAATTATTTTACATGATAAACAGTAATAATGATATAAATCCTATTGATGTTGTAAACGGCTATTTATTTTTTCGGCTTTCAAATACTTCCCTTCTCCCAACTTCCATCTTCCAGCCTTTAAAATAGAAAATCAAAAACTTTCTCCACAAAAAATGCTACATTTGTGAAAATCACAAAACTATGCATCAGGAAGCTCTATTGAAGGAAATCCGAAGAAAAATCGGTGAGAAATCTTTAAATGATGAGATTGCCAACATTCTTAATATCAGCTATGATGCAGCCCACAGAAGAACTTCACTGAAAGCAAAATTCAGCTTTGAGGAAGCACTGGAGCTTGCCGGATATTATCAGATCTCACTGGATCAGTTTTTGGGAACAGAAAACCAGTTGGTTGTCAAAAGAACACAGCCTGTAAAAACCACAGAAGACCTTTTGAATTACTTTGAAAACTCTTTAAAGATTCTGAATGTTTTTCAGAATATCGCTGATTCCAAAGTATTTTACTCTGCAAAAGACATCCCTTTTTCTATACCATTTCAGATTCCATCCTCTCCCGTTTCAAGTTTTATGTCTGGATGAATCTGCTGAATCAGGATAAGTTTTTAAATCCCTTCCATGAATTTACCATGGAATATCATTCTGTAAAAAACGAGATGCTGAAAGATCTTTACGAGAAACAAAACGTAACGGAAATCTGGAATGACACTACCATTATGAGCGCCCTGAGGCAGATTTTGTTTTATAATGAAATGGGATTACTGAAGAAAAATGAAGCAGATCTTATCCTGGATGATCTGAAAAAATTATTAGAAAGCCTGGAAACTAAAACACTGGAAAAAGCTAACTTTCAGATTTATGTGAATGATTTGGTCATTTTAAACAACAGTATTTTATTCAAAAATGAAGAACAGTGTTCTTTTTGTCCCTTTCAGTATGTTCGGATATATGATGACCAATGACAAAATAACCTGTGAAGATTCACTGAGCTATTTTGAGCATCAGATCAAAAACTCAAAATCTCTGAATGAATCCGGAAACCGGGAAAGGAAAATATTTTTTAATAAAATGTATGAACAGATTGACCGGTTAAAACAGAATATATCATGAATACTCTTCGGAACGGTGAATATTTTGGGGAAACCAATCAAATGGTCAGTTCAGATGGATGGACAATTACTGATACGGAATATACCCATCCCTATGTAGACTGGCATTATCATGAGAACGCTTACTTTACCTTCCTGCTTCAGGGCAATATGACGGAAGGGAACAGAAAAGAAACTTATTGCTGTTCTGCGGGAACTTTACTGTATCACCAATGGGAAGATCCACACTTTAATAGTAAACCGGATATCTTTACAAGAGGCTTTCACATAGAGATCACCCAGGATTGGTTTGACCGGTTTGACATTAAGAAAAATAAAGCCGAAGGCAGCTTTACTATAAAAAACCTGGGCTTAAAGCTATTGGTCTGGCAGTTATTCAAAGAAACCAAAATAAATGATACTTCTTTTGAATCCTCCGCCAATCAGCTTCTATTACATCTTTTCAGCGAACTGACCCAAGAAAAAGAAAGCAAAGAAAGAAAACCTGTCTGGGTAAATCAGATCAATGAGATTTTACATGAGAACGCTGCTGAAAAGCTTACCCTTACCGGAATTTCAGAAACCCTGAATATCCATCCTGTTCATTTAAGCAGAGATTTTCATAAATATTTCCATTGCAATCTTGGAGAGTATCTCCGGAAATTAAAGGTCAATAAATCGGTCAAGCTTCTCCATTCTCCTTCTTCTTTAACGGATATTGCGCTGGAATGTGGTTTTTCGGACCAGAGTCATTTTATCCGGTGCTTTAAAGAAAACCTCGGAATCACCCCTTTGAAATACAGGAATCTTCTGAAAAACCATTAAGATCCTGCCGGATCAAATCATCATTCACGATTTGGATACATCATTCCCCGATTCGGCTACATTTTCCTCTTTCTGACTTTCCATCTTTGTACCATCATTTAAACAAAAAAATATTTAAAATGGAAACAAAAAAGTATGGTTCGTGACAGGAGCTTCAAAAGGTTTAGGATTCGAGTTGGTAAAGAAATTATTATCCGAAGGGTTTCAGGTTGCTGCAACCAGCCGTACCGTTGAATCCCTGGTCTCTTCAATCGGAGAAACTTCAGAAAACTTCCTTCCTCTCAGCGTCAATATTACAGACAACAACGATATCAAATCTGCTATTGAAAAAACAGTTTCTCATTTTGGAAGACTTGATGTAGTGGTTAACAATGCAGGCTACGGACAGATCGGAACTCTTGAGGAGCTTACCGACGAAGAAGCCAGAGAAAATTATGCAGTGAATGTTTTCGGAACATTAAACGTGATCAGAAACGCGATGCCTTACCTCCGTGAGCAAAGATCAGGAAACATCTTCAACATTTCATCGGTCGGCGGATATTCAGGAAATTTTCCGGGCTGGGGAATTTACTGCTCTACAAAATTTGCCGTTGCCGGATTTACGGAAGCGCTGGCGGAAGAGGTAAAAGACTTCGGAGTTCATGCTACCGTTGTTTATCCCGGCTATTTCCGTACAGATTTCTTAAATAAAGATTCTGTGAGAACCCCTTCAAATCCTATCCAGGCCTATGAAGCAGCAAGAAGCTCCGAACAGGCACACCTTAATGAAATCAATGGAAACCAGCCGAATGATCCGGTGAAAGCCGCTGATGTTCTGATCCGGATCAGCAAAGAGAAAAATCCCCCAGTACATTTATTATTAGGGGTAGGAACCATGGAGTTTCTGAACAATAAGATTGATATTTTAAAAAAAGATGCTGAGAAATGGGAAAATCTGACAGTTTCAACCGCCATTTAACTTTACTATGATATTCTTCGGCTCTGCTTAATCAAAACAGAGCCGAAGTCTTTCATTAAACTTTTTACAAAAACAACTACATTAGCTATTATGAAACAGCCCGTTCGTTTTAATACCATTTCAGATTTTCATGCTTTCTGCAGTCTTCCGAATCCTGAACACCCGCTGATCAGCCTGATAGATTACAGCAAGGTCCGCTATGCTGTGGATAATAAAGAGTTGAGATGGATCCAGGATTTTTATTCTATCGGCCTGAAAAAAATGTCAGCCCGAAATTCAATTATGGACAGCAGCAATACGATTTTGATTCGGGTGTATTGTGCTTTGTTTCCCAACAGTACTTAAGCCTGGAGATTGATCCTGATGTTGAAGTGGAACCGACTGGTTTTTTACTGTTAATTCATCCTGATTTTCTGTGGAATACCTCATTGACCAAGAAAATAAAATCCTATGATTTTTTCAGTTACCAGGTGAAGGAAGCTCTTTTTCTTTCTGATAAAGAGGAGAAAGTGATTGTTGATATCCTTAAAAATATCGAAAGGGAATATATGGCCAATATCGATAAATTCACGCAGGATCTGATTATTGCCCAGATTGAATTGTTACTGATTTATTCAGACCGCTTTTATGAAAGGCAGTTTTTTACCCGAAAGAAATCAAGCCATGAACTGCTGTATAAGTTTGAAGATATTCTTTCCCGATACTTTGAAAACGGCAACCTTCTTGAAAACGGGATTCCATCGGTAAAATGTATTGCTGAACAAATGAATATTTCTCCCAACTATTTGGGAACTTTGCTTCGTCTGCATACCCGGCAAAACACACAGCAGCATATTCAGAATAAATTAATTGACCTGGCTAAAGAACGTCTGAGTACAACGAATCTTTCTGTAAGTGAAATTGCTTACGAGCTGGGATTTGAACATCCGCAGTCTTTCAGTAAACTTTTTAAACAAAAAACAAATCAGTCACCGGGAGAATTCAGAAAGCTTTTCAATTAAAGATTGGGTTTTTAAACAGTAATGTTAATTTCATTCTATTTTACCCTGTAGAAGTTTTTTATTTTTGTTTAAATACTTCTTTGAGATGAAACCATTTCTGTTATTGATCTTTAATTTTATATTTTGTCTTTACCTAGGGCAAAACAGCAATATTGTCAATCCTGAAAAAATTGAGAATCTCCTCCAGAAAAAATATTCCGGGAAAATTGTTTTTCTCAACAAAACCGTCTCCCTGGAAAACCTGAAAGATCCGGATATTCTTACTTCCTCCGTATTTCAGGAAAATGGTGACCTGGGTATTTACGCTTTTTTCGACAATTCGCTTGTTAATTATCTTCATCAGCTTGAACCTAAATGGACTGCAGATGAGTTGTTGAAAAACGGAAATTACCAGTTTTCATTCTATGTTGACGGAAAACTGATCTACACAGAAAATCTCAGCACAGGAGCCGGTACCCCGGAAAATAAAAAATTCAAAACTGCATTGCGGATCCCTCTTATCAGCAGCAGGAATGAAGACTCATGGGGAAGATATTTATGGATGCGTTTTTACATGGCTCATGACGGAATTGATGCGCTGGCTGCAGGAAATCACATTTTAAAACTTGAAATCCGTCCTTATCTGAAGGCTGCCACCATCAAAACAGGATCTGTTATTGCAGAAGGGCAGATTAGCCTTACTGTTCCTTCCCAAAATATTCCTGAAAAACAGATTGCTGTTCAGCCCATCCTGCCCAACAGTGGCTGGAAGATTTCCAAAGAAAAATCAATACCGAAGTTATCAGAACATTGAACAGGAAAATTGCAGAAAAAAGATTTAAAGAACTGACCGGAATTGTAATGGTAAAAGACGGAAAACTGCTTCTGGAAGAATATTTTAACGGTTCAGCAAGAGATTCTCTGCAGGATACAAGATCCGTAGGCAAATCTTTTTCTTCAGCTTTGACGGGAATTGCGATCAGAGAAGGGTATTTAAAGAGCGAAAATCAGTATTTAAAGGAATTTTATGATGTAAAACAATTTAAAAATTATTCTGTTCAAAAAGGCAATGTCACTATAAAAAGCTTACTGACGATGAGCTCCGGTTTTGAAGGAAATGACGATGATTCCGAATCTCCCGGCAATGAGGAAAATATGTATCCGACACAAAACTGGGTAAAATTTGCATTGGATCTGCCAATGTCCGGGAATGAAACAGGAAAAAAATGGAGTTATTTCACTGCAGGCGTGGTAGTAACCGGAGATATTCTGGATAAAACAGTTCCTGAAGGATTGGAAAACTATGCGGACAAAAAACTGTTTCAGCCTCTTGGAATCACACGTTATCAATGGCAGTTCACTCCCCAGCAAAAGCCTTCCCTGGCAGGAGGATTACGGATGAGAGCTCTTGATTTTGCAAAATTCGGGCAGCTGTATAAAAATAACGGGGTCTGGAATGGAAAAACTATTTTAGATAAAGATTGGGTGAAGAAGTCGTTCACCAATTATTTTACAGATCATTCTGATTTTGAAGGATACGGATATTTATTCTGGAGAAAAGTTTACACGGTTGGAGATCGTAGCTATGAAGCATTTCAATCCAGCGGAAACGGGGGAAATAAAATCATTTTGTTTACTCAGATTCCAGTTGTTATCGTGATTACAGCACAAGCTTACAACAAACCATATGCCCATCAGCAATCTGAAAAAATAGTACAGAACTATCTTTTACCAGCCTTAAAATTGAGTAATGAGTAATGTGGAAAAATGAGAAAGAATAGTAATAGCTGTTGCTTATTGCAAAACTATTCGTCTTTCTTAGAAGGAATCAGAAAAACATCGATAAGACCTTCGGGAAGTTCCATTTTAATGGTTCTTTCTTCTCTGTCAACTTCAAGAATCCAGTCTTTGATCATAGGAATAACCACTTCTTTCCCATCCAGATTTGTAATGAAATATACCTGTGCTGTCTGATCGTTTACAGATCTGATTACTCCACAGTTGTGATCATCCTGATCAAAAATTTCAAATCCAATGATTTCGTGGTAGTAGAATTGTTTTCCTGAAAGTTTGGGTAGTGTGGAAAGAGGAAGGTAGACGCTTTTACCTAAAACCTGATCTACCAGTGCCTCAGAAGAGTTCTTGAATGCAATATTCAAAGCATCAAGCTTGCTCCATGATGATTTTTCAATAAAAAATGGAACCAATAATCCGTTGATTTCAACGAATATTGATCCCAATTTATTGTAAAGCTCGGGTTGATCGGTATCCAGTTTAAGGATTACATTCCCCGCAAGTCCATGTCTGCGTGTGATTTTTCCTAAAAATAGCAATCTTCTTTACGCATAACAGGGTTTGTTCTTAAGCTTCAGTGTTTTCTTCAGTTTCAGCAGCAGGAGCTTCTCCTTCTGTAGCTTCAGCAACTTCTTCAGCAGGTGCGTTTGCAGCTTCTTCAGCAGCTTTAGCATCAGCTTCAGCTTGTGCAGCAGCAGCTACTCTAGCTTCGTTTACTTTTACTTCAGCTTCTAAAGCAGCTTTCTTAGCATCAGCTTTAGCAGTAGCTAAACCATCTACTTTACCTTGAACTTTAGCATCTTTAGCTTCTACCCAAGCATTGAATCTTTTTTCAGCTTCAGCTTCATCAAAAGCACCTTTAGCTACACCACCTTGTAAGTGTTTTTTGTAAAGAGCACCTTTGTAAGATAGAATAGCTCTAGCAGTATCAGTAGGCTGAGCACCGTTGTTTAACCACTTTACAGCAGAATCAACGTTCAATTCGATAGTTGCCGGATTAGTAATTGGGTTGTAAGTTCCTAGTTTCTCGATGAATCTACCATCTCTTCTAGCTCTAGAATCTGCAACCACGATGTGGAAAAAAGGCTTTCCTTTTTTACCGTGTCTTTGTAATCTGATTTTTACTGACATAATGTTTGAATTTTATGGGAACTCGTCCCAGTTAAATATTTAAGAGTGCAAAGATAGTAAAAAATTCTATTTGAACAATTAATAAATATAACAATTTATCAATCTAACAGTGTAACAATATTTGATTTTTTTTTAACCATTGTTACATTGGTAAATTTTCAGATTGTTACATTAAAAATATTATACCTTCCCCATATAGAAAAGCCCCAGACATTTCTGGTTTTCTTCAATAGTCAGGGAATCTTTCAAATGATCTACAATTTTGGGAGAACTCCAGTAGCACCCGATATTGTTGGCGGTACAGGTAAGATACATGTTCTGAACAGCCATTGAAGTAGCTGCTATTTCTTCCCATTCAGGAACCATGCCGCTGAAATTGACAATAATGGAAACCACTACGTCAGCTTTATTGATTTTGAAACCGATGTCATTATATTTTTTTCCAGAAATAGTTGTTCAGGCTGGGTGGCTTTATAGATGGCCTGCATTTCTGATGCCAGTTTAGCTTTTTCTTCTCCTTTGAATATTTTAAAACGCCATGGCTTTGTACGTTTATGGTTCGGAGCTAGTGTTGCCGCGTGTAAAATTTCCTCCAGCACTTCCTGAGGAATTTCCGCATCAGTATAATCTTTCGGGAAAATACTTCTCCTCTCCTGTATAATTTCTTTTAAAATGGTTGCTTTATTCATACCTGCAAATTTACAACATGGAATTCAATCTATCTCATTTAAAACGTTAAGGATTTACAGCCAGTTTACGATTTTTATACGCCTGATAATTGCTTATGATAAATGTTGCTGCAATGATCAAAGCAATCGGAATACTCAGCCATTTTTCATAGACCTCGCCTTTTGCAGGATTCAGCATAAACAATGCAATAAAACTTATGGAATATACTACCCCGGCAATGACCCATCTGTTATCCGGATCAGGATATTCCTTCACCATACTTGCTTTATTGTAATTAAACAGAGGGAGCAGTTTATGTTGATCCCAGATAATCAATATCAGTACAGCAATCATCATTAAGGAGGTGATTATCCAGGTCCCTGTAAAGGAAAGGCTGAGGGTAATCACCCAGATATTACTCAATATAGCCAGAAACATCAATGCTCCAAGTGTTGCAAAGCGTTGTGTCATCAGTAAAATTCCGGCTGTCACCTGTGCCAGTCCTAAAAATTCCAATAAAAACCGGACTGATATAAGGCCTCAAAAAAATATCCGACCGGGTTATCGGTTGAAATTCTGGTAAATCTTTCTCCCATAAGCTTTATTAAACCTGATGGAAAAAAAGCGGATCCCACGAGATAACGAAGATGAATAATGATCCACTGATTCATTCTGCCCGTTCTTAATTTTTCAAATTCCATAGTATAGTATTTTGCATAGCAAGGTACTAAATAAAAATAAAACTTCAAACATAAATCTGAAGTTAATCCTTATAATGATGAATAACTATACGTTGAAAAGAAATACTGCTTAATCTTGTTTAAAGTACCTCTACAATCTTCTGATGGATTTTATTGAGGGTAAACTCATCGCCTGGTTTCATCCCCATCATTCTTTTGGCCATCGGGCTTTCCGGAGAAATGGCGTAGAATCTGTCGCCTTCAAAAAACTCACCCAATGACACGGAAATATAGAACCGGGCTTTGTTGGTGATCACCAACGAGCCAAGCTGAACTCTTTGTGTAGCCGTATTCAGTACTTTTGCCATATTTCTTTTAAGATCATTCAAAGCACCCAGCTGTCGTTGCATCTGGTAGATCTCCTCCTGCATTTCTTCTCTCATACTGTCATATTTAGGAGTTTTTTTGATGTCACGGCTTGCTTCCAGGGTAAATTCGATAAAGTTTTTAAGCTTTTCTATTTTCTCTGCGATAGTCATTTTCACAAAGTCTCTGATGTCACTTTTTTCAAATACAATCTTCTCCATACAATCGATTCTTTATATAAAGATAATATTTTTAAAATAATTTTCAATGACCTTCCATAAAATAAAACTTCTTCTCAATCACCGGAATCAGTAAAAAGAATTATAAAAAAGCCCTGTAAATTTTACAAGGCTTTCATTTTATTTTTCTGCAAGCTTTTTCAGATCTCCGAGTCCCTGGCTGAACATTTTGTCCATGTTACCGTTCATCAGCGGTTTCATGATCTTCATCATTGGAGTCAGCTCGTTATCAATCATCCATGTTACTTTGGTGCCGCTGCCTTCAGGAGTCAGTATGATATTACTTTTAGCAGTCCCTTCAAAAGGTTGTATGAAATGAAGCCGGGTTCCCAGTTTTTCATTCGGGATAATTTCTGTGATAGACTGTTCTCCTTCACTGCCATCACCCTTCCAGTGATAAGAACTGCCAGGCTGATTACCTGGACCTGAATAAGTGACAGAAAAGTTTTTGATTTCTTTAGAAAAAGGATCCCAGGTATTGTATGCTTGTAAAGAGTTGGTATGTTGCCATACTTTTTCCTTTGGAGCATTAATGACAACAGATTTTTCATAGTGATAATCTTTACTGAAAGCCAGCACGGCAATTACAGCATATATAAGTACCAGCACGATGATGATACCAATAATTTTTAAGAGTGTTTTCATAGTCTATATATTTAAGGTTATATTATTACTGATGATTTTACATCTGTTCCCAAAATTAAATATTCCCACATCACTCCTTCTTTCCATATGACAAGATTAATTAAAGATAAGGTATTTTTGTCATACCACACCAGTAAGGCATTATTTTTGAGCAGTTCAGCTGTGATTCCCGGTGAATCATTAAATTTACCTTATAATAAAAATCGAAAAATGAATATTTTAACAGAAAAATTTAACACTCCATATCATTCGGCTCCGTTCAGTGACATTAAAAATGAAGATTATCTTCCGGCATTTAAAGAATTGATCCAAAATCTGAAGCAGAAATTGATGCTATAGTCAACAATCCTGAGGCACCCACTTTTGAAAATGTTATTGAAGCATTAGCTTATTCCGGAGAACAGCTGGATGTGGTTTCAAATATTTTTTTCAACTTGAATTCAGCGGAAACGAATGACGAAATTCAACAGATCGCCCAGGAAGTTTCGCCGATCTTAACGGAATATTCTTCAAAAATATCTCAAAATGAAGCCCTTTTCAACAAAATCAAAAAGGTATACGATGAAAAGGAAAAATATAATCTCAATGAAGAGCAGGAAATGCTTTTGAATGAGACCTACAAAGGTTTTGTAAGAAGCGGAGCTTTACTGAATGAGGAAGACAAAGAAAAATTAAAGAAAATCAGCATGGATCTTTCTTTAAAGTCTTTACAATTTGGACAGAATGTACTGGCATCTACGAATGCTTATTTTAAACATATCACCCATAAAGAAGATCTTGCAGGCATCCCGGAGGCCATTACCGATCAATATGCAGAGGAAGCTAAGGAAAGAAATCTTGAAGGCTGGGTGGTAACTTTACAGTACCCAAGTTATATTCCCTTCATGACCTATGCACAAAACCGCGAACTGAGAAAGGAACTGGCTTTGGCCAATGGTAAAAAATCTTTCGACGGTGGAGAATTTGACAATCAGAATCTGATTAAAGAACTTCTGAATTTAAAACAACAGAAAGCTGAACTTTTAGGATATAAAAACTATGCTGATTTCGTTCTGGAAGAAAGGATGGCTAAGTCTCCGGTGAAAGTTTTCGATTTTTTAAATGAACTTCTGACCAAAGCAAAACCTTATGCTGACAAAGAAATTGAAGAATTGAGATCTTTGGCAAAAGCTGACGGAATAGAGGATATGCAAAGCTATGACCACGCCTACTATGCTGAAAAACTTCGTAAGGCAAAATTTGATCTGAATGATGAGGAACTGAAACCTTATTTCCCGTTAAATCAGGTACAGGATGCTGTATTCGGGCTGGCAGGTAAATTATTCGGCCTGACTTTCGAAGAAAGAAACGACATTCCGAAATATCATGAAGATGTAAAAGTATATGAAGTAAAAGAGAACGGGACCTATAAATCCTTGTTATATGTGGATTATTTTCCGAGAAAAGGGAAAAGAGCCGGTGCATGGATGACGAGCTATAAAAATCAGTATAAACAAAACGGTGAGAACTCGCGACCGCATATCTCAATTGTCTGCAACTTCAGTAAACCGACAAAAGACACGCCTAGCTTACTGACCTTCCAGGAAGTGACTACCTTATTTCATGAATTCGGCCACGCACTTCACGGGATGATGGCAGATACCCAATATCCTACCCTATCAGGAACTTCAGTAAAATGGGATTTTGTGGAACTTCCGTCTCAGTTTCTGGAAAATTTCTGCTATGAGCCTGAGTTCCTGAAAACATTTGCAAAACACTATAAAACAGGAGAAGTACTTCCGGACGAAAAAATTGAAAAAATCGAGCAGTCCAAAAACTTTATGGAAGGTTACCAAACTTTAAGACAGCTAGGTTTCGGACTTCTGGATATGAATTACCATACAAAAGCCGGAGAATTGGAAAATGAAAGTGTAAAAGAGTTTGAAGATAAATATACAAAAGCGACAAGTCTTTATCCTTCCAATTCAGAAACCGCCATGAGCCCAAGTTTTTCACACATTTTCCAGGGAGGATATTCTGCAGGATATTATTCCTACAAATGGGCGGAAGTTCTGGATGCTGATGCTTTCCAGTATTTCAAAGAAAACGGAATCTTCAATCCTGAAATTGCAGCGAAATATAAAGTATTGCTTTCTTCAGGAGGAACCAAAGATCCAATGGAATTATATAAAGCCTTCAGAGGCAGCGAGCCAAAAGTAGAAAGTTTATTGAAAAGAGCATTCGGATAGAATATAAATTCAAATTATGACAGAAAAAATCAATAAGCTGGAAGCCATTTTTAATGATGCTTTGAAAACGGCTCTTACCGGTATTACTCCCGAAAAGATAGATGAGATTCTTGATAACAGAGATTCTGCAGAATTTTCTGATGCATGGATGAAAGCATATCGCACCGTTGAAGAGAAGGTTACTGATGAGGAGACTGAAGACAGAATCAGTGATATCCGAAAGGAAATTTTTGTATCTGTCTTCAAAACTACAGGTTCCTCTGACCTTCCGGCTTATATTTCTGATGATTTTGGCCTGATCTGCTCTTACTCTGTTCATCAGATTGAAAACAATTGGGTAACCAATTTGCTTTTCACTTATCTTCATCATCAGATCCCTCAGGGTGAGCTGATGAAAACAGAAAAAACAATGGAAGAACTGATTCAGTAAATCAAAAATGATAAAGTACAACAGAACAGCAATTGCTGTTCTTTTTTTGTTGATAATCATATTACCCTACCTTAAAAATTGATAAATTAGTCGTTTTTAGCAACGTTAAATTTAATATGGACATTCAGGAACAAATCAAAGATTATATCAACAGTCATTCTGAAAAGAAATGCAATGATATGCGGGAGCTTCACTGCATTATCCTCGAACTTATGCCGGAATGCCGGCTGTGGTTTCTTGATGGTAAAGACAGTGAAAATAAAACTGTGTCCAATCCCAATATCGGCTACGGATCGTATACCATGCAATATGCCGGAGGAAAAACCAGAGATTTCTATCAGATTGGGTTGAGTGCCAATACTACCGGGATTTCAATATACATTATGAATATCAATGATAAAACCTATTTACCTGAAACTTACGGAGAAAAAATAGGTAAAGCCAGTATAACAGGGTATTGCATTAAATTCAAAGCGTTGAAAGATATCAATACTGAAATACTGAAAGCCGCAATATTGGACGGGATTAAAGGGTAATTATTCTTACCTCTTAATGACATCTATATTTAATAAAGCTAAATTTGTACAGCATAACAAAACATGCATCCTTTAATTTTAAATAATGAGCAGCATAACACTAAGATTAGAAAACGTAAAAAAACTTCAGGCTAAAAGATGGGAAAATGAAGATCATTGGGATACCTTAAACGATCTGCTGGTCAGAGAGCTGGAAGAAATTCTGCTTATTGAGCCTGAAAATACTTCTGCTTTAATAAATATAGGCGCTGTTTATTCTGATATGGGGGAGAATGAAAAAGCTTTGGAGTATTTAAAGACGGCATTAAATCTGGGTTCTAAAGACAAAAACCTGTTTATCAACCTTTCCATTGTGCTTGTTTATATGGGAAAACATCAGGAAGAATATCTTGAATACCTTGAAGAAGCTGAGGACAAAACAGAAGATCCTCTTACTTTTAAAGCTCATTTTGAGCCTCAATCGCGTTAAAAAAATCGGTTCAATTAAAAGTCAAAATCATGTTACTGGCTATCTTACTTCCCTTCTTATCCTTTATTGTCCGTGGAAAAATTTTCACAGGAATTATCTGTCTGATTTTACAGATCACCTGATCGGCTGGCTCCCTGCTGCCATTTGGGCTGCACTTTCTTTACAAAATGAAAGAGCAGATAAACGGAATGAAAAATTAATTAGAGCCCTTAGACAAAACAAAAAATAATTTTTCACCGACAACCAAAATGCTGATTATAAAATAATTACACAGTTTATTTCATCATTTTTTAATTTCTGATAAGTAAATTTTCCAGAAAAAACTTGCGAAACCGAAAAGTTGCACATATATTTGCAACCATATGGTTTCATTTAAAAATTGTTATTGATGAGAAGAGATATTTTCCAGGCTATAGCTGATCCTACACGCCGGGCCATTATTGCACTGATCGCAGTACAGGCCATGACACCGAATGCCATAGCAGAGCATTTTGATACCACAAGACAGGCGGTTTCAAAACACCTGAAAATCCTGACGGAGTGCGAACTGGTAACTCAAAATCACCAGGGAAGAGAAATTTATTACCTGTTAGAAATTGATAAAATGAAAGAAATAGATCATTGGCTGGAACAGTTCAGAAAGATCTGGGAAAACCGCTTCGAACAGCTTGACACTTTACTGGCTACATTGAAAAGCCAGCAGAAATAAAACTCGACAAAGTAAAACCAAAACAAACTATAAAAATACTATTATGAAACATCATCTTCAGTTCGATTTTCTTGCAGACAAAGAAAAGAACACCCTTACTATCAGACGTGAATTTATGGCCAACAGACAAATGGTCTGGGACTGTTATACAAAAAGTGAGCTTCTTGACCGCTGGTTTGCTCCGAAACCTCTGACCACCAAGACAAAATCAATGGAATTCCGTGAAGGAGGACATTGGCATTATGCCATGGTGGAGCCTAACGGGACAGAGTACTGGGGCTGGGTAAGCTACCATAAGATCAATCCGATTGACTCCTATACTTCAAGCGATGCCTTCTGTAATGAAAAAGGAGAGATCAACACCCACCTCCCTCAGGCAGAATGGACAGTAACTTTCACAGATAAAAATGAAAATACCCTTGTAGAAACCGTTGTAAGCTATGAATCCTTAACTGATCTGGAAACCATTATCGAAATGGGAATGGAACAGGGCATGATCGCGACGCTTGAAAAACTTGATGAATTACTATTAACATTAACTCAATAAACATGACCCGCAAAATCACAGTTTCTGCTACCATCAATGCAGATGCACAAAAAGTATGGAATTACTACACCAATCCTGAGCATATCACCCGGTGGAATTTCGCAGATCCTTCATGGCAATGTCCTTCCGCTTCCAATGATATGAAAGTCGGAGGGAAATATGCAGCCAGAATGGAAGCAAAAGACGGAAGTTTCGGTTTCGACTTTGAAGCTGTTTATAATGAAATAAATGAGGGTAAAAACTTTACATATACTATGCCTGACGGAAGAGAGGTTCATGTTGATTTTAAAGAAAATAACGGACAAACCCAGCTGAATGTAGCTTTCGATCCTGAAAACCAAAATCCTGAAGAAATGCAGAAAGGAGGCTGGCAGGCAATTCTTGATAATTTCAAAAAGTATACGGAAACAAACTAAAAAAATTTCTGATCGGGAACAATAATATAAAGCTGGATGCAGAGCATTCAGCTTTTGCTTTTCAGTCAGACTCTCTCAGAATTCCGATATAATTGTTGTAAATTTACTCAGCTCTTATTTTCAGTAAGAAATAATGTCATGATAAATTCTCTGCCACTATGAAAGAAAATAAATACGACAACCCGTCATTTTTTGACCAGTATGAAAAGATGCTCCGCTCTCAAATCGGGCTGGAAGGAGCCGGAGAATGGCATACTTTAAAAAATATGCTTCCTGACTTCCATGGGAAGAATGTGCTGGACCTTGGATGCGGTTTCGGGTGGCATTGCCGTTATGCTATGGAAAACGGAGCAAAATCCGTGATTGGAATTGATCTTTCGGAAAGAATGTTATCCAAAGCAAAAGAAATCAACAATCTGGAAGGGATTCAATATGAAAGAAAAGCCCTTGAAGATGTTGATTATCCTGCTGAAAAATTTGATGTGATACTCAGTTCACTTACTTTGCATTATGTAGAATCATTTGATGCTTTGATCCATAATATTTACCAATGGCTTACTCCCGGCGGGTCATTTGTTTTCTCAGTAGAACATCCTGTTTTTACAGCAGAAGGAGGCCAGGACTGGATATATGATAAAAACGGAGAAAAAATCAGCTGGCCTGTGGACCGCTACTTTCTGGAAGGAAAAAGAAATACCACTTTTCTGGGAGAAAATGTTATCAAATACCACCGCACTTTAACGTCATATTTAAATACTTTATTAAAACATGGCTTCACCATCAGAGAAGTCACAGAACCTGAGCCCAGCCGGGAAATGATCAAAGAAATTCCGGAAATGAAGGAAGAGCTCCGCAGGCCTATGATGCTATTGATCTCCATTGAAAAATAATTGAAAAAGTGTAGGGAAATAACCTTAAAAAAATATCAGCGATTAAAATGTATATTTGCAAATATCACAAATAACAGGTTATGAAGCTTTTAAACTTTTTCTTCATTCTTATATTTTCAGTAAAACTTTCTGCGCAGCAATACAGCAAGGAGCTTGATCATTACTTTACAGCACTCACGGATCTGAAAAATTTTAACGGAAATGTAAAAATTGCCAAAGACAATAAAGTTCTTCTTGACAAGACCTATACTATTTCTGGTGAAGACAAGGCTTTACTGGTCAATAAGAACAGTAAATTCATTATTGCTTCAGTTTCAAAAATATTTGTCAAATATGGGATACTGAAACTGGTTGAGCAAGGAAAACTTAAACTGTCAGACCACCTTAATCAATACATTTCTGATTTTCCAAACGGAGGAAAAATTTCTATTGAAAATCTGTTATTTCATCAGTCCGGCCTTCCAAGGGAAATTAAAGATTACGAAAAATATGATCACCTCAGCCTTGAAAAGACTATAGAACTGGCAAAGCAGGAGTCTTTACAGTTCGAACCCGGAACCCAGACCTTATATTCCAATGTGGGATATTTTATCTTGCATTATCTTATTGACCAATTGTCTGATAAAGGATACTGGCATTTTATCCAGGAAGAGATCATCAAAAAATACCAGCTGAAAAACACAGGTGAGTTTAATTCTTCCCGATCATTGTCTGATTTTGCTTATGGATTTTCAGCTGAAAACGGTAAAATTATTCCTGTTTCCCATAGCAGCATCAACCGGTTTGAAACCGGAAATTATTTTTCGACGATTGACGATTTATACAGCTTTAGTCAGCAGCTCATTTCCGGAAAGAATCTCAGAAAAGACCTCGTCCTTACCATGTTCGGAAAAGACAGCCAATTGATCCAGGCAGGAGGAAGACCGGGTTACAGAGCCTATTACTATCAGGATTTAAAATCAGGAATCACCTTTATTTTTACTTCAAATTTCACAGATATCCCTTTCCAGAAAGTGACTGAAGATATCATTAATCTTTTGAATGGCCAGCCCTATCGTATTCCTCAAAAAATAAACAGGAAAGCAATTGAAGTTTCTGATGAAGTTCTCAAACAATACACCGGAAAATTTGCTCTTGAAGCTGATTTGTCACAGGTTTTCACAGTCATCCTGGAAAATCATTTTCTGTATATCCTTGATAAAGACGGAGAGAAAACAAAAATCTACCCGGAATCCCCGACCTCTTTTTTTGATAACCCGGGATCTGAAGACGGCTATCAGTTTTTAATTGGAGAAAATAATCAATACCACTTAATGATTATTTCAACAGGTGTTAAATTCAATACCAGAAAAATACAATAATTAATATTCTTTTTAGACATCAAAGCATAAATATAAATAACTATATTGTATAACATAGTAATATAAAAATATCATATCTTTGCATAACAAAATACATCCATATGCATATTAAAAAACTAATAACCGGCCTTGCCTTGTTTTTACTTTTCAATACAACAGATGCCCAGATCAATGGATTTGAAAAGAAAATCGACAGCATTATCCAGACAGAATTCGGGAATCATGACGAACCCGGCGGCGTTTTCATGATTACTAAAAACGGCAAAAATATCTACAGGAAAGCATTTGGAAAAGCCAGCCTGGAACTTAATGTCAATCTGACACCTGATTTTGTTTTTCAGATTGGATCTATGACCAAACAATTCACAGCTATAGCAATTCTGATGCTTGAACAGCAAGGCAAACTTAATGTCAGCGATCCTGTCTCCAGGTATATTAAAGATTATCCTGACGGAGATCATATTACGGTTCATCATCTTCTGACCCATACTTCAGGAATAAAAGATTTTACCAAATGAAGTCTCTCTTCCATTGCCCAAAAAGAGATGAAGCCGGAAGAAATGGTGAATTTTTTAAAAGGGAACCTGTGGATTTTGCACCGGGAGAAAAATTTGATTACAACAATTCCGGGTATGTGGTTCTGGGTTATATCATCGAATTGGTCTCAGGAGCTTCTTATGAAGATTTATCAAGAAAATATCTTTGATAAAGCAGGAATGTCTCACTCTTACTATGCGTCTGACAGGAAAGTTATCCGGCAAAGAGCATATGGCTATCACAAAAAAGAGCAGGGATTTGTAAATAAAACAGCCATCAGTTTCAGTGTTCCATTTTCTTCAGGCTCACTGATGTCTACTGTGGATGATATGCTGAAATGGCAACAGGCTCTGAATCAGAATATTTTGCTGAATTCTAAGGAAACTCAAAAGCATTTCAGAAATATAAACTGAATAATGGTGAGGAATTTACCTATGGATATGGATGGCATCTGAAGGATATCAACGGGATTCCTGACCGTGAACATGGTGGAAGTATATTTGGATTTAAGAGTATGGGAGTTTACATTCCCGGTGAAGACATTTATGTGGTAGGATTCAGTAATTGTGATTGCCATTCTCCGACTGAAGTTACCAGGAATATTGCAAAGGCAGCTTTAATTGAGTTCAAAACTTCAGCAAAGATGCCACAGAAATAAGTCAATGTTATTGTTTACGTATTTCCGGAAGAACATGATCGGGAACTTTAACCACAGAAGCAATAACCAGAATCAGACAGAAAATATTGATCAGTAAGGTCACCGAAAAAGCTCTCTGATAATGCTGTACTGCAGGTTTTTCTCCGAGAAAATAATAAAATATGCTTCCAATAGCAACAATTCCTATGATGGCAGCAATCTGCTGAAAGGTATTATATACCCCTGACGCATTTCCTATCAGTTTTTCAGACATGCCGGATAACGCAATATTGGCCAGCGAAGGAATAATGGAACCTACTCCCAACCCATGCAGAAACAATAACAGACAGAAAAGCGGAAAACCCGCCTCCATACTGAATAAGAACAGCTGAAAAATAAGAATAACAATAATAAACACCAGTCCAGCAACCAGGGCTTTTTTCCATATCGTAAAATCAGTCTTACAGAAATAACGGAGGCAAGTATAAAACCCAGCCCCTGAAATACAATGATTTCACCGGCTTTTAAAGGGTTTATTTTTAATCCGTCCTGAAAAAAGTGAAAGAATATAAAAATAGGAATCCAGCATAATAAAAAACAGGGAAACTGCCACGATTCCAAGATTGAAATTTTTATACCGGAACAATTCAAAATCAATCAGATAAGATCGTTCATCTCTGATTCTTTCTTTTGGTTTTTAATAAAAATAAAAAGAATAAGTACTGAGACCACCATCAATGAAGCATTTTTGAGATGAATCTCCTCATGTTCAGATATTGTTAATGCATAGGCAGCACAGAACAATCCGGCGGAAAGCATTACAACACCACTCATATTGAAGGATTGTTTCACTGGTGTTTTAGATTCGTTTAATACTTTCAGACTAAGAAAAATGGCCGGCAGGCATACCGGAATATTCATCAGAAAGATAAGCCGCCAGGGTTCTTCCATCATTGTTAATGAGGAAAATATCCGCCCAGGAACTGTCCCAGAATAGTTCCTGCCCCGATTGTAATCCCATACCATCCCATTGCTTTTGTGCGTTCCTGATGATCAGAAAACAGTACCTGTATCATTGAAAGTACCTGTGGGGCCATCATTGCAGCGCTTACCCCCTGGATAAACCTTGAAACAACCAGCTGGCCGGCCCCTACGGAAATTCCGCAAGCCACCGAACTCAGCATAAAAGCTGCTAATCCGATCATATAGACCTTCTTTCTGCCATACACATCACCCAATCTGCCGCCGGTAATCAGAAAAGAGGCAAATCCGATGAGGTAAGCTGCAATCATAAACTGAATTTCCCCGCTGCCGGCACGCAGATCCCTTTGGATAGATGGAATAGATACGTTAATGATAAAAATATCCATAATCGTCAATAACTGACCCGATAATATCACCAATAATTTCAAACAGTTACGTTTCATTTTTATATAGATATATCTATTTTTTTTAAGATCAAAAAAAATTAAGGTAGTAATCCCTCAACAATTTTTTTCACCTGATCAAAGGAATCATTTTGTCTCCTGATTGTGGATGCAACAACTGCTCCTTCTATTAGCAAAAAAATATTCTCTGCTAACAGATCCGGGTCAGAAACCTGTCTTTGCATTCCGTATTCTTTTACAAGGGCTGTGATCAAATCCTTTTGCTTTTCTTTATGCCGTTGGGCAAAACCGGATACGGAAGGATTGCCCTCTCCTATTTCAGAGACAATTTTAATAAAATGACATCCGGCAAACTTTGAAGTCTGCTGCAATTTTTTCCTGTAATCAATCAGGTTTAAAAGTTTTTCTTTGGGGTCTGAGATGTTGGATGTACTGTTTTCAAACCCTTCAAACCAATCCGATTCCTGTTTGATCAGATAAGCCTGCAGAAGATCGTTCTTAGATGAAAAGTGGTTGTAAAGTGAACCTATAGCGATATCAGCCTCTGCAATAATCTGATTGATTCCTGTAGAATTAAACCCTTGCTTATAAAACAGATCTGAGGCAACCCTGATAATTCTGTCTCGCACTTTTTCCTTTTTCATCGATAAATTTTTACAAATCTAAACAAAAATAGATAAGTCTATCTATTTTTAACACAGATAAAATTGATTACACTTCTGAAACAGTAAAAATAACTGTACCATTCAGTGCATATTATTTTTTTTAATAAAGTTGAAGCATATTTTGTATCTTTAATAACCATTATAAAAGACTATTTGGTAAATAACTATGGCGGAAGAACTTTATTTCATCAAAACCAATCCAACTATTGCCAAAATTAATTTGTACAATAAGCTCAGTCGTGAAGAAGAGAATATTCTGAAACACCTTCCAGCTGATGCAGTACACACCCTTGAAAATATTAAAAACAAAGTAAAAGATTCTGTGGAAGAGCTCACCCGGGAGGAACTCTTACTTATTTTCCAGTGGTTTACCAAAGTATATTCTTCAGATCACGAAGAGGCCAAAACACAGCTTTTTATCAATGGTATTGATCTTTTTTATGAAATTCCGACAACCGTTCATGCCGAAAATTTTCTTAAGATCCTTTCTGACTATGAAAAACTCCTGAAACAGGACATGAATTATATCGTGGATTCCGGCAATTTCAACCAGTTTCTGATCTATGGAATTTTCTCACGGAAATTCTCAATAAAGAACAGCATCAGGAAAATATCCTCTGTGAGTATCTGAAACCGGATAATCAGTCTTTATACGTACTCGCGGAGGACCAGTGCAATGTGAAGGAATTTGACGGTAAGGTCATTCCGGATCTCCAGCAGCATTTTACAGATTTATATGATCTGACCCGGTTTTACAAAGGCCCTATTATCAAGCTGGAACAACAATAAAATAGAGGCTTTTCAGACCTCTTTCTGCAATTCAGGACTTTTATAAGAACATTATTTCCCACTCAAAACAGTGTTTGACAGCTTCTGTCTCTCATCAGTAAAAGCATGTCCTGAACGGATATATTCCCAAAAAATAAAACCTCAATATTTATCAGCATTAAAAAAGATTCTTCACCATACGATGTAATATCAAAGACAAAACAATTGTCTTTGATATAAACTAAAAATATGAATCGGAAGATTACCATTCTTTTAAGTCTTATTTCTTCGTCTTTTCTTTTTGCGCAGAGTGTTGAAGGGATTATTACAGACAAAGACAATAAACCGGCATTGGAAACCGAAGTCCTGATTACCAAAAATGATGTGAAGTTTTCAGCCATCACAGACGATAAAGGGATGTTTAAAATTCCATTGAAAGAAGACGGAGAATATTTATTTGAGATCATAAAAGACGGGGTAAAAACCAATAGTGAAAAAATTACGGTAAAGGGAACACACAGAAAAGATCTGCAAATTAAAGAAGCACCTGTCACCGAACAGAAAATAGAAGGGGTGACCGTTACTGCAAAGAAGAAATTATTCGAAAGAAAAGTAGACCGCCTGGTTTTCAATGTTGAAAACTCTGTTGCCTCTCAGGGAATTGATGCGATAGAAGCGCTCGCGAAAACACCGATGGTAAAAACCAGTGATGACGCTATAAGCATTGCCGGAAAAAGTAATGTGGCAGTGATGATCAATGACAGACTGCTGAATCTTAATGGCCAGGAACTGATTAACTACCTGAAAACATTACGCTCCGATGATATTCTTAAAATTGAAGTCATCACCACTCCACCTGCAAAGTATGATGCAGAAGGAAAAAGCGGACTGATCAACATTATTCTCAAAAAGAACGCCAACCTGGGCTGGAACGGATCTGTTCAGACTTCAGGTAACTATTTCTGGGGCAGACCTACAGTATCAGCAAGAAGTGGGGCTACATTCAATTATCAGGGAGAAAAGTTATCTCTGAGCACCAATCTTTCCGTGGGAGATAATTACTGGTACTACACTACCTATAATTACCTTTCCGCCAACAACAATAATGATTACTGGAACCGGGATACTCAGAATCTCAATAACTACAGGTATAAAGGTGGTAATGCAAAGGCTGAATACAAGATCAATGATAAAAATCTTATCGGAATCAATTACAATTATTCACACAGTAATCCTCTGGAAAAAGGAGAAAGCCAGGCTGTAAGGTCCAATGATGAAGGATTTCTGAATATTCTTTCCAACTTCAGGAACCGGAACAGCAGGGATGTTCACAACGCTACGGCATTTTATGAAACAAAGCTTGACAGTGCAGGAGGCAAGCTGAATATTACCGCCAATCTGATGCTTAATAATTCCAATGCCAGAAATTTCTCCAATACCATTACTACGGAAACGATTTCTACCATAGCCAATCCCATCAGCAAATACCGCATTTATTCCGGGCAGGCTGACCTTGAAAAAACATTCGCCAAAATCAAAACAGAATCCGGTATAAAGTATACTAAGATTAAAAATGATTCTGAATTTAATTTTTTCAATATCAACAACGGACAGTATGACCTGAACCCGGGCAGAACCAACACGTTCTTTTATAATGAAGAAAATTATGCGGTTTACTTTTCTACCAACTTTAAAATCAGTGAAAAATGGGATGCAAAAGCCGGTCTCCGCTATGAGTACACCACATTGGAAGGGATTTCCATGAATGATGACACCTCAGCAAAGATCAATTACGGAAAATTTTTCCCTACTGCTTATATCAGTTATAAGCCTAATGAGAATCATTCATTTTCTCTTAACTATTCACGAAGAATTTCACGTCCTTATTTCGGTAACCTGAATCCTTTCAGATATTACACTTCCGAGTACGAATACAGCACCGGTAATCCTTACCTTTTACCTACGTTTTCAGATAATTTCGAATTTGGATATGTTCTGAACAATAATCTCAATATCACTTTATATTACAATTACAATAAGGATAGCTGGGACAGAGTACAAATGGTAGATGGTGATTACAGATACACAGTCGCTAAAAATTTTTACAATGAAGATCAGGCAGGCATTAATATCAGCTATAACTACAACAAGCTGAAATGGCTGGAATCTACAGTATTTGTAAACGGATATTATACGAAATCAAAATCATATGATCCTTTGATACTGACTGCTCCTGCAGGATACAGTGCCAATCTTAATATCGATAACAGTTTCTTCCTCAACAAAGAAAAAACAGTCACTTTTATGCTGGGGCTTTGGGGCAGTCTTCCTAACAGGGTTGGAAATTCATATTATTACAACAGTTCTTCACTGTATACGGGTATGAAACTGGCATTTATGGAAAAAAAGCTGCTGGTTAATCTGTATCTTAACGATATTCTGAATACCAACCGTGAAAAAGGAATTGAGTATTATCCTGCTTATAATATTGATTTTCAGTACAAAGGAATTACCCGGAATGTCCACCTTTCTCTTACCTATAAGTTTGGAAACAATAATGTTAAAGGAGCTACCAAGCAGGTGAAATTTGAGGAATCAAACCGGGCGGGCGGCAGTAATTAAATTTCATCTTCATCAATTATTACAAATCAGGATAAAAACTATAGCACCGCCGGCAGCTTCCTTACGATATGAAGCTGCCGGCTTTATTTCACTATGTTTCCAAAGGCTTGACCTTTATAAAATAATATATTGTTCCACCGGCGCTATAAGCCAGTGCATCAAACAAATCACCTGTAAAATTTCCGGATAAGCCCGGACAAAGTATTTCAAATAAAAATGAGAGATAAAGTACCGAAGTCAGTACAAATTTAAGGTCAGGTTTCCAATGATAACCTAAAACATTATTCATCAGATATTCTATCAGATAACAATACATGGGAACAGTAATACAGTCTGTAAAATAATTATTGATAACAGGAATGTAAATTCCGGTATGCCTCATAAGAACAATCAAGCCCCATGCTGCAAGCCCCAGCAAAAACCAATATGAAATTCTTTTTTCATTACATATGAAGTACTGCCATGATAACTCCAAGGATGACCTGCAGGATTTTTGATATCACTTCCTGCGGATCCGTTTTCTTTTCTGTTTCGGTCCTTTCTGCTGATTCGTAATCGAATTTCTGCTTTCCTTCCATTATGACAAGATTTATAATGCAAATATATAAAATTAGAACAAATGTTCTAATTTAAAAATATGATTTATTTCAATCTGTATATTCTTATCTTTGAACTATGAAGACCAAGGATAAGATTCTGTCTAAAGCACTGGAGTTATTTAATGACAAGGGGTATAATAATATTACTACCAGGCATATCGCGGCTGAGCTCAATATCAGTGCGGGAAATCTGCATTATCATTTCAGGCATTCGGAAGACATTATTAAAATTCTTTTCTCAGAGCTAACTTTGAAAATGGATGAGCTCCTGAACCATATGAAAGAAAAGGAACATAAAACCCTGGAAGACCTTTATCAGTTTACCTTTTCCACTTGTGAAATCTTTTATTCCTACCGCTTTATATTCATCAACTTTATAGATATACTGAATCAGATTCCTGAAATAGAATCCAGGTATGAGGGCATTAATTTCAGCAGAAAAGAAGAGTTTCAACTGATTTTTTCAGATCTCCAGAGGAGCCGTATTTTTCAGAAAGATGTTCCCCTCTTTATTGTAGACTGCCTTACTGAACAAATTTTTATCATTGCAGATAACTGGCTTACCCATAACAGGCTTATCCTGAAGCTGAGTCCTGAAGAAGCTATACAGCATTATACGCTTCTTCAGATGAATCTTTTATCCACTTCTCAATAAAGAACAGCAAAAGCTTTATGAACAGCAATATATCCGATAGCCACAGTATGACCATCCGAAAAGGCAGTGAAGCAGATCTTCCGGAAATGTTGCAGCTTTTTGCAACCACTATAGATGCAGTGTGCAGAAAAGATTATACACCTCAACAGCTCGAAGCATGGAAATCCGGAGCTGAAAATGAAGAAAGATGGACGAAAGTGATCAGAGATCAGTATGTTGTAATTGCTCTCAACGAAAATAAGATCGTTGGTTTTTGTACTCTTGATCAGGGAAATTATATCGATCTTCTTTTTGTTCACAAAGATGAGCAGCAAAAAGTATTGCATCAATTCTTTATCAGGAGATTGAAAAAGAAGCATTCCGGCAGCATGAAAAACAACTGACAGCGGATGTAAGCAAAACTGCCAGACCATTTTTTGAGAAAATTGGTTTTCAGATGGTTCAGGAACAAGAAGTCAATATTAAAGGAGTAAATTTGACCAATTATAAAATGATAAAAAGTTTCCTTTAATTTTCTGAATAATGGAATTACCACCGGAATATAATGAGTTCAGAATTTCAGTTCCAGAGGAATTTGAAAATATATTCACGCATTTTTATTTTGCTGAAAACACAGCTGAAAGACCGGTCACCAAAACACTTTTACCCACCTACCAGACGATCCTATTATTCTGTTTTGGAGAAAGCGCCACCATGTCTACCCTGGAAAAGACAAACATACATGTTGATAAATGTATGGTATTCGGTCCTGTGAGGCAAGCCTTTGATTATACACTTCCTGCCGGCTGCTCCATTTTAGTGGCCAATTTTAAAGATGATGCATTCTACAGGTTTTTCGGGAAAGCATCTATTGAGCAATCCGTAAGACATCCTGACGAATTGCTGGAAGAAAATTGTTTTACAGAACTGTGGCATCAGCTGGCAGAATTACATTCCGCCACAGCACAGGTGGATCATATTCTTGAATTCTGCAAGCCTTATCTTCAATATCAGGACATTACCGGCAAGCTGCTAAGCAGTTTTGAAAATGATCTTTTAAACCCAATAAAAGTGATTGCAGAACAAACCCGGCAAACGGAGAGAAACATCCAGCGAAAACAGAAGGAACAGTTTGGATATTCCTTAAAGGAAATTAACCGGTATAACCGTTTTTTAAAAGCAATCAAAATTATTGAGCAGGAAACCGGAAAACAGAATAAGGTCCAATGGTTTACCATCATTGATGAATGCGGTTATTATGATCAGAGCCAGCTCATCCATGATTTCAGACATTTTATCAACATTTCACCGGCACAGTATCTGAAATTCCAGCAGGATATCTGCAATCCAAAGTCCGGATAGACCGTTTCGTTTTCTTACAATTTTTGAAAAGCTCACGCCTCTACCTTTGTCTCATTAATCTAAATCATCAACAACAATGAGACATTTAATCATTTACGCACACCCCAATGAAAACAGTTTAAATCACCATCTTTTAAACACAGTAATTGAAACCCTCCAATCCCATCATCATGAGATCATCGTGAGAGATCTTTATAAAATAGGTTTTGACCCTCTCCTTTCTTTGGCTGATATGCAGGGACAACGTATAGGGAAAGTATCGGATGATGTAAAAAAGGAACAGGATCATATTACGTGGGCAGAACAGATAACTTTTATTTATCCCATCTGGTGGACAGGGCTTCCCGCTATGATGAAAGGCTATATAGACCGTGTGTTCAGTTATGGTTTTGCCTACCGTTATGAACAGGGGGTACAGAAAGGGCTTCTGAAAGGGAAATCAACAATGATTATCAATACCCATGGGAAATCATATGAAGAATATGAAAGATCAGGAATGGATAAAGCACTTACGCTGACTTCTGATCATGGCATTTTCATCTATTCCGGACTGGAAATCACCAGACATTTATTTTTTGACAAGGCAGACAGGGCAAGTTCTGAAGACCTTGAAATCTGGAAAGAGCAGATTAAAAATTTATATTCAAAACAGCTGCTTCATTATTAAAATTCTTTTCATGAAAACAGATAACGAAAAACATAGCATAAACCCAGCTTTATTAACTTCATACAAACTAATGAAGAAAATAATAAAATACAGTTTTTACATTCTGATCTTCTATTTTGCTTTAAAGGGATTTATGGCATGAAATTAGCTTCAGAAACCGCAAGTAAAATTGTTTTGAACCATTATTTTAAGCCATTAAGATTGATGGATGGTTAAGTTTTTCTTTTAAAACAAATCTTGTTATAACCCTGCAATGCGTCTTAATGGTTTAAATATTGGCTTCACAGGTAAATCCTGTATATTTGCATCATAATGAAACATCTGAACAGTATATTACGTCTTCCGTTCTTCAGTGAATATTACATCCGGACTATCGTTCGGGAAGACTTTCTATATCTGTAATCCAATAAAATAATCTAACGTATATATAGAGCCCGGACAGTACCTGTCCGGGCTTTTCATTTTAAAACTATTCAACATGATTCATCCATTACAAGAAAATGTGGCCATCATCCTTCCGGAAAACGGCCTCGAAGAAAAGCTTAATCAGGCAAAAAAAGAAAACAGAAAACTTTCTGTCAAGCTGGGATTTGATCCTACCGCTCCGGATCTTCATCTGGGGCATGCAGTCGTATTGAAAAAACTGAAGCAGTTTCAGGATCTGGGGCATCAGATTATTATAGTCGTTGGAAGCTTTACAGCAAGAATTGGCGATCCCACCGGAAAAAATAAAGCAAGAAAACCTTTAGGCCCTGACGATGTGCGGCATAATGCACAGACTTATATCAGTCAGCTTTCCAAGGTTATTGATGTAAAGAAAACAAAGATTGTTTTTAATTCCGACTGGCTGGATATACTTGATTTTTCAGATGTGATCCAGCTGCTTTCAAAGGTTACCGTAGCTCAGCTGATGCACCGTAATGATTTTAATAAAAGGTTTACTGAAAATACTCCTATTGCCATACATGAACTGGTGTACCCTATTCTTCAGGGCTACGATTCCGTAAAAATTGAGTGTGACATTGAAATGGGCGGCACGGACCAGCTTTTTAACTGTACAATGGGAAGACAGCTTCAGGAAGTCCACCAGATGCCTGCTCAGATTGTGATGTGCATGCCATTGCTGAGAGGGCTTGACGGAAAAGAAAAATGAGCAAGTCCCTGAACAATATTATCGGGCTTACAGATGAACCCAATGAAATGTTTGGAAAAACCATGTCTATTCCGGATGCTTTGATTGAAGAATTTATCAGCCTGACCACCGATTTTTCCCCGCAAGAAAAAGCAGACCTCCTGTTCAGAATGACAGAGGGTGAAAATCCTATGAATATCAAAAAGATCATTGCAAAAAACATCATTGCACAATATCATAATAAAACGGCAGCAGACCAGGCGGAACAGTTCTTTATCAACCAGTTTCAGAATAAAAATTTTGAAGAGAAAGAATATGAACCCATCCCTATCAGCTCTTTGGGTATTGAAAACAAAATTTCTGTTGTGGAACTTTGTCATCAGCTTAAAAATGACCTCAGCAAATCTGCTATACGGAGATTAATTGAAAACGGAGGAGTTCAGATCAATAACAATAAAATAACAGACTCCAATAACGAATTGGGGCTGATACCCGGAACAAAAATAAAAATCGGAAAAAGAGGCTTTTTGAGCTGATATAAAGCCGGAAGAGGGAAGCTGGCAGAGGGAAGTTTTTATCAGACGTGAAACATCTGAAGTTTTTTGATTGCATTTTTTAAAACAAAAGTTAAATTAAAAAATGCAGGAGTTCAATACAGCACAATAA
The DNA here is from genome assembly GCF_036631475.1 of Chryseobacterium sp. 1B4. Taxonomy (NCBI): domain Bacteria; kingdom Pseudomonadati; phylum Bacteroidota; class Flavobacteriia; order Flavobacteriales; family Weeksellaceae; genus Chryseobacterium; species Chryseobacterium sp. 1B4. Next base: position 64,289 of record NZ_JAPNUF010000001.1, on the reverse strand, counting down.
CTTCCAGCTTCCTTCTCCCAGCTCCCAATCCTTGCCCTTACATTACTATTCCCTCCTTCAAATTATTTCAATATCTTGCTTTTTGAGCATATAAAGCCGGAAGAGGGAAGCTGGCAGAGGGAAGTTTTTATCAGACGTGAAACATCTGAAGTTTTTTGATTGCATTTTTTTAAAACAAAAGTTAAATTAAAAAATGCAGGAGTTCACTACAGCACAATAGTAACTTCCAGCTTCCTTCTCCCAGCTCCCAACCCTTGCCCTTACATTACTGTTCCCTCCTTTTCATATTTCAATATCTTGCTTTTTGAGCTGATATAAAGCCGGAAGAGGGAAGCTGGGAGAGGGAAGTTTTTATCAGACGTGAAACATCTGAAGTTTTTGGTTGCATCTTTTTTAAAACAAAAGTTAAATTAAAAAATGCAGGAGTTCACTACAGCACAATAGTAACTTCCAGCTTCCTTCTCCCAGCTCCCAACCCTTGCCCTTACATTACTGTTCCCTCCTTCAACTTATTTCAATATCTTGCATTAAAATAGAAACACTAATCTTTGACTATGAGTCCAGACCTGCATTACAAAAAAGCCGATGAAGCTGATATTGATTTTCTTCTCAATCTCAGAATGAAAACCATGAATCCTCATTATGAAGCTTCCGGGCTTTCTACGGACAGGGAAACAACCCTTCAAAGAGTTCTTCATGAGTTTGATAAAGCCCATATTATTCTTTTAGACAACCAACCCATCGGGCTGTTAAAAGTAAGCAGAACCTTTACCAATATTGAGGTTCTTCAACTTCAGATTGATCCCGGCCAACAGGGTAAAGGACTTGGAAAAAAGATTCTGTCGGATATTCTGTCGGAAGCCTCATTAGCAGGAAAAACAGTATCATTAAGCGTCCTAAAAACCAATAAGGCTCAGCATCTCTATACAAGTCTGGGATTTAAAATCGTAGGAGAAGATGAGCATTCTTATTTTATGGAAACTGAAAGGCAGTAAATTGAAGTGTTTAGATTTTGATCAAAATGAGCATAAAAAAGTCCAATCAAAAAATTGGACCTTGTATAATGTAAACAGCTATGTTGAACTTAATTTTCAAAGCTTTTATCTGCAACAGCCGTATTTCTTGCTTTTGCCAGCATAGGAATTGAAATCAAACCCATTACCAGCATAATAACAATCTGCAGCGGCAAAGAAATAAAGGAATAAGTAAGCCCCATTTCACCTCCGAAGTCAGCGCTTTTACCCACTGAAATAAAAAGTGCCATGAAACCGTATTTCATTGCAAGATTATAAGCACCGATTCCTCCGCTTGCAGGGATAATCATTCCCAATGTTCCCACTACAATGATAAAGAAGCCGTCCGCAAAGGTAAATCCGGAGGTTTCAGGAAGGGCAAAACAGACAAGATAAGCCGCCAGATAGTAGCAAATCCAGATTCCCAATGTATAAAGGATAAATTTTCCTTTTTCTTTTAGCTTAAAAATAGAAGTTAATCCCTGAAAAATCCCATCAATAAAGCTGACAACTTTTCCTAAAAACGGGATTCCTGAAAGTTTCTTTTTAAATACAAAAAACAAAACTGTTCCTACAATCAGAATTGACAGAACCAGTATTATTTTGTTAGGATTCATTGTTATTCCTGAATTTTTATAGAATGACAGGATTGCATCATATTTAAACAATAAAGTCAGTCCTAAAAATCCCAGCATACAAACAAGATCTACCACCCTTTCCAGAATAATAGTTCCGAAAGATTTATCTACAGGCACTTTTTCCACACCATATAAAGCTGTAGCTCTAGCTACTTCCCCGCTTCTCGGAATGGTAAGATTCATCAGATAACCGAATGATATGGACCAAAGCGCATTGGAATTCGATATGCGATGTCCCATAGGCTCCAGCATAAGGTTCCAGCGAATAGCCCTAAACCAATAAGCAAGAAGTCCAAATACGGAAGCAAACAGTACCCAAAGGTAATTGGCTTTTGCCAGTGATTTCTGAATAACTTTAAAATCCAGCCCTCTTAAGGCGAGCCATAAAAAAGCCTGCAAAAGCAAGCGATATTACTATTGTAAATATTGATTTTACCGGACTTTTTGATGTTTTCTCCATGTATTACGTAAGAAGGTTTGTTTTTTCATCCGGGAAAACAATTTTCGGCTGGAAGTCTTTTGCTTCTTCCGGGGTCATCTGTGCATAAGCAATGATAATAATGATATCATCTTTCTGTACTTTTCTTGCAGCAGGCCCGTTCAGACATACTTCCCCCGACTTTCTTTTCCCTTTGATAACGTAAGTATCAAAACGTTCTCCGTTGTTTACATTCACGATATAGACCCTTTCTCCCACTACCAGGCCGGCAGCTTCTATAAGATCTTCATCTATCGTTATACTCCCTATATAATTAAGGTCAGAGGCAGTTACTCTCACCCTATGAATCTTAGACTTGAAAACTTCTATTAACATGTTGCAAATTTATTAATAAAAATTAATAAAACATGTCTTTACTATCATTTAAAAACTCCCACAAACACAGGGGTTTAATTTTACAAAATATAAGAAATATGAAAATTGCTTGTAAATTTAATAATCATATGGTCAAAAAAATTAATTGTTTACACCCAATTTAGGATTTAATAAATAAAGGAAATAATATTAACTTTTTGCTAAAGTCAATAAACATAAGCATTTGGCATGATTTTAGTAACCCGTAACGTAGATTTTCTGTGAAAAGTGGAATTATCATATTTTAACTGATTTTACTTAAACGTAAAAAAATTACACAAGTTTTAATAAAAAAATTGCACAATTAGAAAATAGTACTATATTTGCTATAATTACGAACTAACTTTAATATTAAAAATTATGAACAAGTCTGAATTAATCGACGCAATCGCAAAAGATGCAGGTATCACTAAAGTTGCAACTAAAGCTGCTTTAGAATCTTTCATTGGTAACGTAACTACAACATTAAAGAAAAAGACGGAAAAGTTTCTTTAGTAGGTTTCGGTACTTTCTCAGTAGCTGAGAGAGCAGCAAGACAAGGTATTAACCCTGCAACTAAAAAACCGATCAAGATCGCTGCTAAAAAAGTTGCTAAATTCAAGGCTGGAGCTGATTTATCAAATGCAGTTTCAGGTGCTAAGAAAAAATAATCATTCAGATTACAAAAAATTCAGGGCTGTTTCTAGGAAACAGCCTTTTTTATTTCTATAAATCAGGAATTTAAACCGTTAAGCTTTTTTAAGCGTTTAAGATTATTAAGTTTTGGCTAAAGCCTCCCCACTACGTACAATAATAAGCGGGCTTTAGCCCGCTTCTATTGATAATTCATTCACGAATTTCACCATATTGTTTAACAGATAATATTGAAAAAGACAAAATAGAAACGGGCTTTAGCCCGTTTTAAAATAAACATTAATTCCAATGGCTTCAGCCAAAACTTAAAACGACAACAATCTCCACTTATCCACATCAAAACCTGCAGAATATTACGTTTTGACTAAAGTCTTACATCATGTTTATAAAATAAGCGGGTTAAAACCCGCTTCTATTGATAATCCATTCACGAATTTCATCATATTGTTTAACAGATAATATTGAAAAAGACAAAAATATTCAATAGAAACGGGCTTTAGCCCGTTTAAAATAAACATTAATTCCAATGGCTTCAGCCAAACTTAAAACGACAACAATCTCCACTTATCCACATCAAAACCTGTAGAATATTACGTTTTGACTAAAGTCTTACATCATGTTTATAAAATAAGCGGGTTAAAACCCGCTTCTATTGATAATCCATTCACGAATTTCACCATATTGTTTAACAGATAATATTGAAAAAGACAAAATATTCAATAGAAACGGGCTTTAGCCCGTTTTAAAATAAACATTAATTCCAATGGCTTCAGCCAAAACTTAAAACGACAACAATCTCCACTTATCCACATCAAAACCTGTAGAATATTACGTTTTGACTAAAGTCTTACATTATGTTTATAAAATAAGCGGGTTAAAACCCGCTTCTATTGATAATCCATTCACGAATTTCACCATATTGTTTAACAGATAATATTGAAAAAGACAAAATATTCAATAGAAACGGGCTTTAGCCCGTTTTAAAATAAACATTAATTCCAATGGCTTCAGCCAAAACTTTAAACGACAATAATCTCCACTTATCCACATCAAAACCTGTAAAATATTACGTTTTGACTAAAGTCTTACATCATGTTTATAAAATAAGCGGGTTAAAACCCGCTTATTTTCATAGAACTTCCAGTTTCTAACTTCTGATTTCTGTTATGGAGCCAATCTTGAAATTTTCCAGTCCAGATCTTCCAGCTGGTAAATGATCCTGTCATGAAGACGGTTGGGCCTTCCCTGCCAGAATTCAATTTCATAAGGTCTTGCCAGATATCCGCCCCAGTGGGCCGGCCGTGGAACTTCAGTGTTTTCGAATTCTTTTTCCAGCTCTTTTAATTTATCTTCCAGAACCTCTCTGTTGGGAATAACCTGGCTCTGCGGGGAAACAACAGCTCCTAACTGGCTTCCTTTCGGTCTTGAATGAAAATAACCATCACTTAAATTTTCGGCTACCTTCTCCAGATCTGCTTTGATAATGATCTGACGTTCCAGATGAGGCCAGAAAAAATGCAGGCATGCTTTATGATTGTTTTCTATTGCTTTTCCTTTTCTGCTGTTATAATTGGTATAAAAAATAAACCCTTCATGGGTATATGCTTTCAGAAGAACCATTCTTGTTCTCGGACACCCATCTTCTTCCACTGTAGAAACCGCCATAGCATTAGCTTCTGAGATCACCGGGCTCTCATTGGCCTCCAAAACCAGTCCCTGAACTGTTCAATTGGATTTTGTTTGATCTCACTTTCAATAAGTTGGGATTTCTCGTACACTTTTCTTTTGTCGTGCAGGTTTTCCATAGATATTTTTTATTAAATTTGAGTATGAATCACTCATACAAAGGTAAAATATTAATCTCGACACCTGACATCTCCGGCGATATTTTTTCAAGATCGGTAGTATTGGTTATTGAACACAATGAAAGTGGTGCATTTGGTTTGATATTGAATAAAAAGAACAGCCAGATGAGTAGCAAATTCAAAGATTTTTTTGACTTTAAAATTGAGGTATATGACGGAGGGCCTGTAGAAAACGATAAAGTTTTTTATTGTAAAAGGCAAAAGAGTTACTGAGATCTATACTGATATTACCGATGAATACTATCTTACAGAAGATATTGAGCGTATCATCAATGCTGTTTTAAGCAGCGAACTGAATATTGAACATATCAAAATATTTTCGGGGTATTCCGGATGGTCTCCTAACCAGCTGGACACAGAAGTTCAAAGGAAAATGTGGACGGTAGTTGACGTTTATAACCTTGACTATACGCTTCCCAACGATCAGACACTCTGGAAATCTATTATGCAGAATCTTGGAGGAGAATTCCTTCTCTGGGCCAATTCTCCTGAAGACATTTCATTAAACTAAAACCGTATATTTTTGTATCAATCTGATAATTAACAAACTTTAAGATTCTTTTAACCAATTTTAAAGGAAGTTTTTCCGTTCTTTGAAAAACTAAAATCACTGATATGAAAGGTATTACATTACTTGCTTTATCAATATTTTCTACAGCTTTTTTATCATTTACCCCTATCAACAAAAAATGCATTGTCATTGATGCCGGTCATGGCGGAAATGATTTTGGGGCTACTTATGGTGAAATCCTGGAAAAAAATATTTCGCTAAGTGTTGCTAAAGAAATCCAGAAGATCAATGAAAGCCAGGATAAGTACGAAGTCATTCTGACCAGAGATTCCGATAGTTTCCCTACTCTTGCCGAGAGAACAGATCAGATCAATAAACTGAACCCTGAAATGGTTATTTCCCTTCACGTTAACAGCTCGCCTCAACAAGAGAGAACTGACAACGGATTTGAAGTGTATGTTCAGAATTCTGATGTTTCAAAGGAACTGGCCGGAAAAATTTACAAAAAATTCAATGCCCGCAAAATTGAAGAGCGCAATCTTCACATATTAAGAGAAACCAAGGCACCTGCTGTATTGGTTGAGCTTGGTTTTATCAATAATTCTGATAACAGGAATTATATTACCAGTGAAAAGGGGCAAAAAGAAATCGCACAGAAATTTGTTGAGATCATCAACGAATATTAAATAAAAAGAAACAATTTCTGATTTACTCAGAATAAAACCCGGTAAAGGACTTCTGGAACTTTGTTGTTTACCGGGTTTGTCAATTTTTACTGATTAAAACTTTTCTTCCAGCTTTCTACCAATTCTGAGAAACGGGAGATTTCAAAAGTTTTATTTCTTATTTTACCTACAGAAAACATACCTTTCTCGTCAGAAATCATTAAAATTTCTTCAGCTTTCTGAGATTCAAATGCAATAATCTCGTGTTCCTGGATATCTGCAAGGTTATTCTTATGCAAAAAAGTAACAAAATTTTCCATCAAAGGAGAAATGTACGATCCTTCGGTCTGCTTTGGAACTTTGATCACATCACCTTCTAAAAAAGAAGATTTCCGGCTGTGGTACGTGCAATTCTTTTGTTTGGGTTCAGAAGAATCACGTCGTCAAGATCGTTTTCCTGGGCATAAATTGCTCCGTAAATGTTTTCCGGACAGTGAGTCCGGATATTACTCAAAAGGTTGTTATTAACATTAATTTCCTTGATCAGGTCTAGCTCCAGAGGTCTTTGATGTACTGCCAGCACATCAGCCATCACAGTAACCTCGTAAAAATAGGAAACAGAAGATTTCGCCAAAGTCACTCCGTCATTATTTCTGAACACCTGGAAGTTGATAATCCCGTTAGCTACTCCTTTACCTTCAATAATATCTTTCTGAAATAGCGTCTGGAAAAACTCCAGCGTGTAAGTCAAAGGAATATTCATTCTCATCTTTCTCATGGAAGCCATCAGGAAAAAATAGCATTCTTCGTCCATGATCAATCCACCATTTCTTACAAAGAAAGAAACCTTCACTGAGTCTCCCCAAAGAAAAGCCCTGTTCTTTAGATTTAATTCGTCTGATGTAAAATATTGATTTTCCAATTTTTAATGTGATTTATTTACAAAAAAATAATGAACGATAAATCGTTCATCAGTTTTATCATTTAATAGAGCCCAGCATTATGCTGCCCCTAATTTTATCCTGAGGTTTTCAATAAGATTTTCCCAATACATTGCGTTTTCGTCTTCATCACCATCTTCACAGAAGTCTGTAATATTAAGAGACAGATCTTCTGTAATATCATCTATCACGATAGTCATTTCAAAGAAGTTTTTAGTTCCTTCATCTTCTTCCCATCTGAAACGCACGAAACCTTCAGGCTTATATCTGATCAAAGTGGCCTTCTCAGCAGGTCCTCCGCCCCAGCTAAAAAGAAATCATCGCCTTTCTCTGTTACCTCATCCGCAAACCATTCAGACAATCCCTCTGCAGTCGCCAGATATTCGTATAAAATCTCTGATAAACAGTGCATTGGAAATTCGTAATGGACTTTATGTTTCGCCATATAATCTTTGTTTTATCGTCCCGCAATATATAAATTAATTTTTTTATTACGCAAAAAAACAATTACTTTTTTATAGAATCAGCATGATATTTATCAGAGGTTTTACATCTTTATTTTGGCAGATTTCAAGCCTTAAAAAATGCCATGCAGAACATAAAAAATCTCTCCTTTCCGGAGAGATTTTATCTTTAATTTTCATTCAGTATGTCAAGAATAATCTGGCATCCTTCTTTGATTTCATCCATAGATAATGTAAGAGGCGGAGAGATTCTCAGGTATTCATTTCTGTACAGCTGCCAGAAAACAATAAGTCCTCTTTCCATGCATTTTTTGGCTACTTCCAGAGTATATTCAGGAGTTCCGAGATTGACAGCCAGCATCAAACCTTTACCGTTGATATTTTTGATTTTCGGATGAACCAAAAGTTCTCTGAACAGTTTTTCTTTTTCATCCACTTCATTCATAAGCCCGCTATCCAGAACTTCTTTTAATGTTGCATAGCTTGCTGCTGCAATCAGAGGATTTCCACCAAAGGTAGTAATATGCCCAAGCTTTGGTGAATGTGAAAGCGTTTCCATAATTTCTCTGGAACTCATAAAAGCGCCTACAGGAACTCCTCCTCCCATTCCTTTTCCCATTACGAGAATATCCGGAACAATTCCAAAGTGTTCGAAAGAGAACAGTTTTCCGGTTCTTCCGAATCCGGGTTGTATTTCATCCAGAATCAACAGCGCTCCTACTTCTTCACATCTTCTTTTTAATCTGATGAGATAATCCTGAGAAGGAACCAGAAATCCTGCTGCTCCCTGGATTGTTTCCAGGATTACACATGCGGTTTTCTCTGTGATTTTATCAAGATCTTCTACGTTATTAAATTCAATAAAAGAAACCATTGGCAGCAAAGGGCGGAATTCTCTTTTATGGGTTTCATTTCCTGAAACACTTAAAGCACCATGGGTATTTCCATGATAGGAGTTTTTAAAGGAAACGATTTCTTCTCTCCCTGTATATCTTTTTGCCAGCTTCAAACTTCCGTCAATAGCTTCTGCTCCGCTGTTTACAAGGTACGTTACCTCCAAAGGATCAGGAGTAGCTTCAGCAAGCAATCTGCATAATGCTACGGGCTTTTCCTGTGCATATTCACCATACACCATGACGTGAAGGTACTTATCGGTCTGCTCTTTAATGGCATCTACAATTTTAGGATGTGAATGCCCCAGTGTATTGGCAGAAACTCCCGCCACAAAGTCAAGATATTTCTTTCCGTCTGTACCATAAATATAGCTTCCTACCGCTTTCTCCACCTCAAAACCTGCTGCAAATTTTGTGGTTTGTGCCTGATATATAAAAAAATCTTTTTGCATTTCCAGAAATATTTTATGAAAGTCTAAATCAGTGATCTTCTTTAGAATCTTTTTTTATTTTTATTTTAGATGTATTGTTGTAATCAAAATCAGAAAGTTCATCAAGTTCAGTCTTAATTTTCTGTTTCCAATCCTCAAGTTTTTGAGCGTTAAGCCCGTAATTGGTTTCACTGTCTAATAAACCCTGAGCTTTTACATATTCAGCTGTCAGACTGTTAAACATTTCATTGGCATAAGCAAAACCCTTCCAAATAGTATTTTTATGGATAAGAAGATCTTTACGCATTCTTCGGGCATACACTTCAGCCAAATCAAAGTTGACTTGCTGATACTCGATCATTGCAGGAATATTGCTGGCATTTGGGTTTAGTGATGAAGCATTACTGGAAAATTTGTTGAGAATCTTCCTGTTAAAATTATTACTTAATGCGTTATAGCCCCTTAACTGATATGAAAAACTAATTGCTGATTTGATTGAGATATTCTCATTGTGAGTAATTAATTTATAATCTTCTTTCCGCAATTTTCTTTCTTTACTCCATACAAATTCATCCGGTTGTAAATCTTGTGAAAAAAACATCAATGGAAAAAATAATAACAGCAACAGTATTTTTTTCATAACTATTATTTTCTTGTTCGCTTAGGCTTTTTAGCTTCTTCTTTAGCTTTTTCGTCATCAATCGCTTTCTGAGCTTTATCGAAGAGCTCGTTATCAGCAGTATATTGTATTTCTTCGTTGTTCGGGCTGTCTACAAGGATATCCTGCCATTTTCTGATCCTGTCTCTGGTATTCCAGTTAAAGTCCGGGAATTTTCTTTTGAAGGTTCTATCATACTCATCGGATAGGTATCTGAAGCCGCTCCGATACTGCATGAAATAATCTGTAAAGCTCTTTCTTCAAATAATGCTCCGATAATTCCGCAGGTAGAAAGTGTAATTCCTATCCTTTCCGGCTTTTTGGTTTCCTGATCGGTATCATCCACATATACGATAGATTGGGCGTTTCCGACTACTCTTGCTTCTTTAATCGCATTCTTTTCATAGTATACCGTCATGAATTTTCCTTTCACCTGGTTGAACTCATCTTTCAGATTCAGGGAATCTACTTTACTGATGGCAAAAGCATTTCCGATAACTTTTAAAGAATCAATATCTTCTGTCTGGGTATTAAAATAAGCTTCTACTTTATCACCGGTCACCTGTTTTTCACCACTCCAAAGAATAGGGTTGGTATACATGTGCATAATTCCGTCTGTTTCATTGAAAGCGATAGAGTCTGCTCTTCCCTGGGCATTGGATTTATAAATACGGGCTTTTTTAAAGGCTCTCAGGTAGCTTTTCTTAACTTTGATATCAAGAGAATCTGGTCTTTGGTAAGAGATGATTTTTTCTGCAGCAAAATAGATGGAGTCTTTTTCCATTACTTTTACAGCATAAGGACTTTTCGTCATCATTGCAGAGTCTTTCTTCTCGAAAATCTCTCCGTATCCCCCTTTTATATATCTTTTTCTTTAGGATCATCAAGTGTCACATTTCCCGTTGCTTTACCAAATCCTGAAATCTGGTTATAATACATGTCGTCACCGGTAAGGATTTTCTCGTTATAAAATATTCTGGAGTTTTTCGTTAAATAAGCCTCCTTGGTATCCATTTTATAAGTACCTTTTTCAGTGTAGATCCTGTTTCTTGGATTCGTCTTGCTGGTAATGGTTGTCGGACCGATGAAATCAGCAATCTTTGTATTCTGATTCTGCTTGATATTGGGTCCGTCTATGATATATTGAGGGGTTTCTATTTTTACATTTCCGGTAAGGTCTACTACCCTTGTATTAAGAAAATAGGTTCCTACTTTGGCATAGGTCACATTCTGTCCGTCCGAGATCGTTCCTCCTGTATTAAAATAAGCCTGATTAGCCAGCCTGTCGTAATACAGAATATCTGTTTTGATGGTTTGCTTGGGATCGGTAAGGACCACATTTTTTCTGGCAACACCTTTCTGGGTATTGGCATCATATTCCATTTCTCCTGCTGTAATTACAGATCCGTCTGTATTTTGAAGCCTTGTATTGCCTATTGCTTTGACGAAGTTCTCTTCATTGTACAGAACTACTTCATCAGCCGTAAGAATAGAGCCTTGGTGTTCAATCTGAACATTACCTGTAAAATATTGATTCCCGTCGTATTTTTCAGGGTTTTTCTTGATCTCGTCCGCATGGATGATCTTTACTTTATCTTCAGGTCTCACCTGTTTAGGCTGAGTGGGTGAAGGAGCCTGCAAATAGGGATCTCTCTTCACAGGGGTTTTATCCTGCGCAAAGTTTAGCGTAGAAATAAAGAGTAACAGAAAAAGTACTATTCTCATTAATTAGTCATTCTTAGTGCCATAAAAATATAGCGAATGAGAATCAATTTTTACGCCAAATGCTTCTTCAATGGCTTCTTTGATTCCTTGAATTCTTGGGTCGCAGAATTCAATAATTTCTTCAATTTCTTTATCTGAGTCTTTTTTGTAGATCACCAGGTGGTCATGCTGCTTGTCAAAATAAGACTTCTCATAAGATGAAGAGGTCAATGTCTTTTCTCCGAACTGATGCTTACGGATTAAGCCTGCATCAAGGAAAATTTCAATAGTGTTGTAAATCGTTGCTTTGGAAACATGATATTTTTTCTGCATCATGAGAAGATACAGATCATCAACATTAAAGTGATGATCCATATTATAAATCTCTTCCAATATCGTATATCTTTCAGGAGTGTTTCTGAACCCTTTTTCCAATAAGTAGTTTCTCAAAACATCCTTGATCAAAGCTATATTTTTTCTTTTTGTACTGTATCCATTAAAAAAATTATCTACAAATTTATTGAATTTTATTTAAATAGATAGTATACTTAAATACCAGAGGATTAAGAGTTGTGACGGAAATACCCTGATTGCTCGATCTTATTATCATAAACTGTAAGCTCTGTGATAGGTGCAGATTCCACTTCAACGTTATGCGAAGATACTCCCCAGGCTTTAAAGTCATCACTTCCTATGTACTTCACAAAGTTGTAAATATTAAGCGTAATCTTCTGTTTAACAGTTAAAAGTATATCGTTGATATAGGTGTTATCTATGATCACATATTTAAGATCCGGCGGTATATCATGAGCTCTTAAAGAAGGATGGCTGCTTCTTGAAGGAATGGTTCCGTCTGCCATCAGATCTTTAAGGACCATATTGAAATAATCGTTGATTCTTCGGTCTACTTTAAATCCTAAAAGGAAGTTGATTTTATATACTGTTCCCGGAAGAATTTCATCTACGGTATATCTGAAAGTATAAGGATCTTCCTGGTTCACGATGCTCAGGATGAAATAATGATCTGCCCTTTTAGGTTGTTTTTTGATGATGGAATAAATAATTTTGGATTCCACCTCATCATTTCTTTTGCTCTGCTCAGGTAAGCCAGATTGGTAGCATATTTCGGAATGGTTTCATCCAGTTTCATGTCTTTAAGAATAGACACGTATTTTTCTATTTTCACAAACTGGATAAATCTTGTTTTGATCAGTCGTCCGTTATACCATGCATACATAGAAACTCCGATTGAGCCTGCCAATACAACGGTAATCCATCCTCCTTCCATGAATTTGATGATGTTGGCACTGAAGAAACCTAGTTCAATAGCCATGTAAACCAATGCGAAAAACAGGATTAAAACCTTGCTCACTCTGTGCTTCAATAACCAGAATACCAGCAGAACTGTTGTCATTAGCATTGTTACTGTAATGGAAAGTCCGTAAGCCGCTTCCATTTTTCCTGATTCCTTGAAATGCAGGACGACAATGATACACAGGATAAGAAGTCCCCAGTTGATTCTCGGAATATACATCTGTCCTTTTACTCCGGAAGGATAATCAATTTTCTGATTCGGCCAAAGGTTAAGGGACATTGCTTCTGAGAATATGGTGAAAGAACCTGTAATCAATGCCTGGCTGGCAATAATTGCTGCGGCTGTTGCTAAGATTACTCCCGGGATAATCATCCATTCCTGCATGATTCCAAAGAACGGGTTTACCACAGAGAATCCAGGTTTGTTATAATTGGTCAGCAGCCACGCTCCCTGCCCCAGGTAGTTCAGAATAAGCATGATCTTAACAAATGCCCAGCTCACTCTGATATTTTTAGCACCACAGTGTCCCAAGTCGGAATACAATGCTTCCGCCCCGGTTGTACAAAGGAAAACAGCTCCAAGAATTACAATTGCACTCGGAGAGTTCACGATAAGCTTATAGGCATAGTAAGGGTTGAAAGATCTTAAAATCTCAAAATTTTCACTCAAATGCATAACTCCCAGACCGCCTAATACCAGGAACCAAACCACCATCACCGGACCGAAAAACTTTCCGATAAAGCTGGTTCCGAACTGCTGTACTACAAAAATGGCAATCAGAATTCCGATAGTGATAGGAACAACGGGAGTGTGGGGATTATAAATCTCAAGACCTTCGATAGCTGACATTACCGTCAGTGATGGGGTAATAACTCCGTCTGCAATAAGTGCGGCAGCACCAATAATTGCAATGAGGTATAACCATCCTTTTTAAGGTTCCTTACCAGTGAAAACAAAGCGAGAATACCCCCTTCACCTTTATTATCCGCTCTCAAAGCAATGATCACATATTTGATTGTGGTCTGCAGGGTAAGGGTCCAGATAATACATGAAAGAGCTCCTTCTATGTATTCATTGAAAGGCATATTGCTCCCCTGGGATCTCGCGTTCACAATTGCTTTCATTACGTAAAGCGGAGAGGTACCAATATCTCCAAAAACAATTCCCAGAGACACTAAAACTCCAATAAAGGAAAGTCTTTTTATGTCGAAGTGGTAGCCATCTTCTATAACTTCTGCCATATCAGCTTAATTTATTTTAAAGGCGCAAATTTATACTAATTTTATGACGTCAAGAATTTTTCTTCATGAATATAATAAATGAAAAAACTTCCTTTCGGAAGTTTTTTCTATAACTATTTTACGTACATCGCTTTTTTGATTTCCTCTTTTACTTTTTCAAGTTTAGGGAACCATTCTGCAAATAATGCGGCAGAGTAAGGTGCAGGTGCATCAGGAGTAGTAATTCTCTTGATTGGAGCATCCAGGTAATCAAATGCTTTCTGCTGTACCATATAAGTAATTTCTGAAGATACTGAACCAAATGGCCACGCTTCTTCCAAAATAACCAATCTGTTTGTTTTTTTCACGGATTCCAAAATGGTATCGAAATCAAGAGGACGAACAGTTCTAAGGTCAATAACTTCTACAGAGATTCCTTCTTTAGCCATATCTTCAGCAGCCTGTAAAGCCAGCTTCATGATCTTTCCGAAGGAAACCAAAGTCACATCTGTACCTTGTCTCTTGATATCTGCTTTTCCTATCGGTAAGTAGTATTCTTCTTCAGGAATTTCCATTTTATCTCCATACATCTGCTCAGATTCCATGAAAATAACAGGGTCATTATCCTGAATTGCAGTTTTCAATAATCCTTTTGCATCGTATGGGTTAGAAGGTACTACCACTTTAAGTCCCGGACAGTTGGCGAACCAATTTTCAAATGCCTGAGAGTGAGTAGCTCCTAATTGCCCTGCAGAAGCAGTAGGTCCACGGAAAACGATTGGACAATTCCACTGTCCACCACTCATCTGGCGGATTTTAGCTGCATTATTGATAATCTGATCAATTCCTACCAATGAGAAATTGAATGTCATAAATTCTACGATGGGTCTGTTCCCGTTCATTGCAGCTCCCACAGAGATTCCTGTAAATCCAAGTTCTGCAATCGGTGTATCGATTACTCTTTTCGGACCAAATTCATCCAGCATTCCTTTTGAAGCCTTATATGCACCGTTATATTCTGCAACTTCCTCCCCCATCAGGTAGATGGATTCGTCTTTACGCATTTCCTCGCTCATTGCCTGTGCAATTACCTCACGAAAAGTATATTCTGCCATATTTTCTTGAAAAATTTAGACTACAAAAATAGTGTTTTTTTATTATACACATAATAAAAAGCCTCTTCATTTCAATGTGAAGTCATAATATTAACTGTATTTAAAATGAATTTACCTTCTTTCAGCTTAGTTCTTATAGTTTTTTAAGGTTCCGAAGAATTTATTCAAACTTTTATTCACAAAAAAGGCATTCCATTTCTGAAATGCCATGTAAATTCTATTTTAAACTTATATTAATTAGCTTTCTCCCAAACCTGGGTTCTTCCTAATAAAGACAATCCTAAATAACCTCTTACGTTCAGCTTGTCACCGCTTCTTGTAATGGTACATTTGTATGTTTTCCCGGTTTTAGGATCTGTAATGGTTCCTCCAGTGAACTCATCACCGTCTTTTTCAGTCCTCTGATGATTTCCAGCCCTAAAAGTGGTTTTCCTTTTCTGTCATCTTTACAAAGTGTACAGTTGGCATCAGCCGGTTTTATTAATAACTGAGAAACTTTTCCATAATATTTCCCATCAGATTTTTTATACACCTCAACAATAGATTTTGCCTGTTTGGTTTCATCATCTATCGTTTTCCACTTACCTTCTATCTGTGCAAATGTAAGCACACCGCATAAAGAAAGTGCGAACGTTAACAATATTTTTTTCATATTTCTTATAGTTTTAATTGTAATACAATATTCTTATCTACGTATTGATAAAAGTATAAATTAATTTTCAACAAACAAAAACTTTTATTATACAAAGCATAAAGAGGGTATAAAAAGTAAATTTCAATCAGCCTGTTTATGTTTTCGTCATTTTACGGTTTTGCTGTTTTACCTTTTTGCCATTTCGCTCTAATTAATACAGCTTCCTGTTAATCACTCTGTCCATATAATCCTGATACCAGGCTTTTGCTGTTTTCTTTCCCTGCTCTACTTCAGGATTTTTAACCTCATTAACCAGATTCTTTTCAAGGCCCAGATCAGATTTATCATACACCCCTACTATTTCTTTTCCGTCAAAACGATAAATATAATTTCCGATCATGAACTGCTCCATGCTTCCGTCAGAATTCACAACAATGAAAGGATATTTCTTATCGCTCACAAGACTTCTCCCCCAGCTTCTGATAGGTTTGTTATATCCGATAAGATCAGCCAGTGTAGGATATATATCTGCCTGCTGCGCAATTTCCTGACTGACTCCTTTAAGCTGGTATTCAGGATTCGGAGAATAGAAAATCAACGGAACAGCATAACGGTTCATTGCTCTCTCATATTCCGGATAATATACCTGGTTGGTATGATCTCCCGTGAAAACAAAGATCGTATTATTGAACCAAGGCTGTTTTTTAGCTGTTTCAAAATATTTCTTTATTGCATAATCCGTATATTGTATCGGTTCATGCATTTCTATTTTTCCCTTTTTAAATTTTCCGTTGTATTTTTCAGGGATTTTAAAAGGGTGATGTGATGAAGCCGTAAACACAGTAGTCATAAAAGGCTGTTTTTTTCCTACATTTTTTGCAAAATACTGAAGGAAGGGTTCATCCCAGATCGCCCACATCCCGTCGAAATCTTCATCATGATTATACTCTGTTTTCCCGAAATAATGCTTAAATCCTAAGATATTTCCGAAACCAAGGAATCCCATAGAACCATTTGGGGCTCCATGATAGAACGAAGTGTCATAGCCAAGATCATTGCATACAGAAACAATAGACTGGATTTTCTGATTGGAATAAGGTGATCCTGTAAATGCATCCGTAAGACTCGGAATTCCCGCCAATACGCTGCTCATCCCATGAATTGATTGTCTGCCGTTTGCAAAAGTATTCGGAAAAATAAGACTCTGGGTTGCCAGACTATCTATGAACGGTGTATAAGAAACATAGTCTTTGATATTTTTATCTTTATTGAAAGCTCCTGAATATTCTCTCCCGAAAGATTCTACAATAAAAATAACGATATTCGGACGGTTTTTTACTTTTCTGTCATACACTTTATAAGGCTGTACATACTGTTCTATATCTTTTTCACTCACAAAATGAACTTCCTTGAAATTATTGGTATTTAAAGTTCTTAAAAAGGAGAAGGTACTGTTGAGCACCATATTTCCCTGCAGCGGATTCGTTACAAAACGGGTCGCATCTACCATATTAATAGGTCTCGTACTGTGTTTAAAGTCACCTCTGATTCCTCCCACAACCAGTACAGCAGTGATGCACAAAGTAATAATGGAGGTAATAAAATAAGGCAGCAGCTTCAGAGGTTTTACCTCTTCAACTTTTATTCTTTTATAAAGGAAAACCCACAGAATCATCAGAATGACATACCAGATCAGCACGAAAGGATGTTGTCCGATAGAAATCATCAGTACCTTAGAAACATTAGATTCGTGCTCAGCTACCTGAAATACGGCTGAGGTAAGCCTTGCCTGTGAAAATTTATAGTAAATAAAATCCCCGAAATTCATCGCATAGGCAATCCCGTTGGTAATGAAATACAGCCAGAAAAGAATTTTCTGAAAAATTTTCTTTGTGTTAATGACCAAAGGCAGTAAACTAAGGAGTATAAATAAAGCATTGACATACAGAATCGCTGTGGTATCGAAAGCCGTGCCGTGGTATGCCAGCTTTATATATTCTGAAACAGAGTCAACCTTAATCAGATCTTTATTGAAATACCAGAATAAAAGTCTGGCGATCTGGTAAAAAACATAGGCCAGAAAAATCCGGTAAACCAATACCAGAACTTCCTGTTTTCTAAATCCTTTTAAAAATTTCATGGGGCAAATTTACATCAAAATCATTTTAATGCGTTTTTTAGTTCATATTATTTTGAGTTAGAATTTTTAAAAACTGTAATTTTGTGTTTATGGATTTTATAAAGAATAATCTGGCCAATGCTTTAACCCTGGCTAATTTATTTGCAGGCTGTATAGGTGCAATACATCTAATATTAGGAGATTATCAGACAACGGCAATCTGCCTTATTCTCTCCTCAGTTTTTGATTTTTTTGACGGCTTTGTAGCCAGAGCTTTAAAATCGAACTCCAATCTTGGTCTTCAGCTTGATTCCCTTGCGGATATGGTAAGCTTTGGAGTCATTCCGGGACTTACGATGTATAAAGCGCTTGAACCGTTTGGAGCAGAGCTTCTTGGGATTCACTTTCCATTTGAAATCAAATATATCGGGATCATCGTTACTGTATTTTCCTGTCTGAGACTTGCCATCTTCAATCTCGATGAAGAGCAGCGCTACTATTTCAAAGGATTAAACACGCCTACCAATACGGTTTTACTTTTTGGTCTTTATTATGCTTTTAAAGAAACCGGAAATTTCAGCTTTTTGTTTGAAAATGAACTGCTGTTGATTCTGCTGACTCTTCTTACTTCATGGCTTCTGATCAGCCCGATTAAAATGATGGCAATGAAATTCAAATCCAGACAACTAAAAGACAACTACCCTAAAGTTGTATTACTGGTGGGAGGAATTGCCATTCTTGCCCTACTTCAGGTAGTAGGAATTCCGATGCTTGTTATTTATTATATATTGGTGTCTCTTATTTTTCAGGGACAGTTAAAATAACTTATTAAAATAAAACACATTTCAAATTATTAATCACCGACATGAATTTAAAACTCCATAAACCACTTTGTATTTTTGACCTGGAAACCACAGGAACCAACATCGGGAAAGACAGAATTGTTGAGATCTGTATCCTAAAAGTAAACCCGGATGCTTCCAGAGAAAGCAAAACATGGCGCGTCAATCCGGAAATGCCGATTCCTAAAGAATGTAGTGAAATCCATGGTATCTATGACGAAGATGTAAAAGACGCTCCTACTTTCAGGGATATTGCCGCTAAAATTATGGAAATGATTTCTGGAAGCGACCTTGGAGGCTTCAATTCCAACAGATTTGATGTTCCGCTTCTGGCTGAAGAGCTTTTAAGAGTGGGAATGGATTTTGATCTGAGTAAATTCAGACTGGTAGATGCACAGACTATTTTCCATAAAAAGGAACCCAGAAACTTAGGCGCAGCTTATCAGTTTTACTGTGGAAAAACATTAGAAAATGCACACTCTGCCGAAGCCGATGTAATGGCAACGTTTGAAGTTCTGGATGCCCAGGTCGGAAAATATGATGATATTCCGAATGAAATAGCGCCGTTAAGTGAATTCACATTCCATAACAAAAATGCAGATCTTGCCGGATTTATCGGATATAATGAGAAAATGGAAGAGGTTTTCAACTTCGGGAAATATAAAGGCCAGGGAGTGAAAGCAGTGTTCCAAAAAGATTTAGGATATTTCGGATGGCTTCAGAATGCTGATTTCCCGCTGTATACCAAGAAGATTTTCACAAAAATACAACTGTCAAGCAGATTTTAACATGTCTGATCTGGTTCGTTTTAAATTTTATGAAACTGCCCTTGAAGCTAACAGGGACAAACAAATTCTGGCTGAAAACGGAATTAACAGCTTTATTGCCAATGAGCAGCTCATTCAGTCAGACTGGCTTCTGTCACAGGCGGTAGGCGGTATACAGCTTCAGGTATTTGAGGAAGATGTGGAAAAAGCCCGGCAGATTCTTCAGGATTATAAAGACAATGAACAATATTCTCTGGAAGTGGAACACACCATTGAAGATCCTGAGTTTGATTTTGTATGCCCGAAATGCGGCTCCAATCATATCTACAGGGATGACAGTGCTACCAGCTTCTTCGGAATTTCTTTTCTGACAAGTCACAAATTCAAATGTTATTATTGCGGGAACGAGTTTACCCACTAATTTATTTAGGAATCAATAGTCTTTAAACAATCCAGAAAATTGCTTCGCACCTCGCAGTGACGAGGTCAAAAAAATAAAATAAAAGAATTATGAAAATCATCTGCATAGGAAGAAACTACACTGAGCATGCGAAAGAATTAGGAAACGAAATTCTGAAAATCCTGTTATCTTTATGAAACCGGATACAGCTGTTCTAAAGGGAAATGATTTCTACATCCCTGAATTCTCCAATGATATTCACTACGAGCTTGAAGTGGTATTAAAAATTTCTAAGGGAGGAAAATATATCCAGAAAGAAACGGCACACAAACATTATGAAGAGATTGGTCTGGGAATAGATTTCACGGCGAGAGACCTTCAGAGCGAGCTGAAAGCAAAAGGACTCCCATGGGAACTTGCCAAAGGTTTTGATGGCTCTGCTGTGGTAAGCAGCTTCTTTAAAAAGAGAACTTCAATCTGGAGAACCTTCAGTTTTTATTATTAAAGAATAAAGAGAAGGTACAGGATGGCAATACAAAAGATATGATGTTCAACTTTGACGACATTATTGCATTTGCCTCCCAATACTTTACGTTAAGAGTAGGAGACCTTATTTTCACAGGAACTCCGAAAGGGGTTGGAAAGGTAGAGGAAAATGATATCCTGGAAGCTTATCTTGAAGAAGAAAAAATCCTTGATATCCGAATATTATAAGTATTTAACATCATAATCTGGCAAATTTTTCATATCTTTAGATAACAAAATTAGAGGTTATGATAAATATTGTATTACCCGTAGATTTTGGGGACAAGACAGACCAACTGGTAGACGGTGCCATAAAATTTGCAAAACAGCTTAACGGCAAAATTTACCTGATCCACGTAGCGCCATCAGATATCGGCTTTGCCATTGGTGATATGGGATTTCAATATTTTCCGGAAGTGGAAGCCAACGAGATCAGAGAAGAGCTGGTACAGCTTAATAAGATCGAGCAGAGGATCCTTGCCCATGATATCGATTGTGAACACCTTTTAAAACAGGGAATTGCCAAAGATATTATTCTGGAATATGCCAAGTCCAAAAATGCAGATTATATTGTGATGGGATCACATGGCAGAAGCGGAATATATGATGTATTCGTGGGAAGCTTAACCAAAGGAATTACAAAAAGCTCAAGTATTCCTGTTCTGGTACTTCCGATACACGACTAAGAAAAAGAAAATTTTAATCGTTAGTAATAAAAAAACCGATCAAAGCATATTGTTTGATCGGTTTTTTACTATATAACCAATTAATTAACCTTCTTTTTTGTAGATATTCGGATCGTAGTAAGGGTGCTTACCTTCCGTTGGAGAATAATAGTCTTTATCTTTGTCGCCACCAAGTGTAACCACCAGTACATAGCACCAATAAGTGAATAGTACACAGCAAACTATAAACAGAATCCAGTTTAAAATATTACCGAAAGCATCAAAGAAACCGAAAGACCATTTGAAAACTTTGCTTAAGAATAGAAAGAAAGACGTCATTATTTTCCTTTTTTAAATTAACTTTGTACAAATTTATAAAAAATGTTTAAATTACTTTCAAAAGAAAGCAATATTTTTTCAATTCCTGTTTATATTGGTTTTCTTCTTTTAGTAGTAATAATATTTAACATACTGAATTTCAATACTTACGAAGCTATTGTTGCCGGAATAACTTTTCTGGGAATTGCTTTGGGATATTTTTGTTTTCACAGTATTGCTCTTAATTATCAGACCCATCTTCCATTATTCCTGTATACTTTTTTTATTTTCGGGCTGTACCCCGGAAATCTGGATATTGGAATTGCCGTTTCGCTGCTTACCAACTCTTTTCTACTTCTTCTTCTGACCAGTGCAGATGAGGATGTCAGGAAAAATCATATGTGCTGGTGGGGGCTATTGTAGCGCTGAATTTTATTTTTCTTCCCACTACCTGGCCAATGGCTGTTTTTGTGATCATCCACGTGATTGCAACTTCTGCCAAAATCGGGCTGAATCTTTTCAGGTTCCTTCTGGGAATCGTCATGATTACATTCAGCTATTTTTCTGTCATGTATTTCGTTCAGTTTACTTCATGGAATATCGATTATTTTCCGTTTGGAAAAATGAAACCTGTTACAGATTACACCGAGCTTCTGCCACTTATTCCTGTGGTGCTGATGCTTATTTATGCCGTATATGACCATTTTAAAAATTATAATAAAAAAGTCCGATAAGCAGATATAAGTATACTTTTCTGCTGGTCTTTTCAGTGGCACAGCTTGTCACCATTATCCTGTATATGAATAAAAGCTATGAATACCTGCTGCTGCTGGCATTCCCTTCAAGTATTATTCTGAGCAGAATGATGAGATTTTTACCTAAATACTGGATGCGTGAAGCCAGTGTATGGCTTATTATTATTAGTTTACTGGCCTTTAAGGCGGGTACAGTTTTTGATTTATTTTAAAAAATTATGATTCAGATAGACGATAAATTGATTTCAGAGGAAATTTTTTCCGAAGAATTTGTTTGCAACCTTTCGAAATGTAAAGGTGCATGTTGTGTGGAAGGAGATGTGGGAGCTCCGTTGGATAAAAACGAGCTTGAAATATTGGACAGTATTTTTGATAAAATAAAACCTTATCTTACCCGGGAGGGAATCAAAGCCCTTGAAGAGCAGGGAACATGGACTACTGATCCGCACGACGGAATGTATGTTACTCCTATGGTGGAGAACCGCGAATGTGCTTATGTAACATTCGATGAAAAAGGAATTACCAAATGTGGTATTGAAAAAGCGTATGAAGATGGTGCTGTAGACTGGCAAAAGCCGATCTCCTGCCACCTCTACCCGATCCGTGTTACGGAATATTCTGCTTTTACTGCATTGAATTATCATGAGTGGAATGTATGCAGTGATGCCTGTACACTTGGAAAAGAGCTTCAGGTTCCTGTATATAAGTTCTTAAAAACTCCGTTGATCAGAAAATACGGCGAAGAATTCTATACCGTTCTGAGCGAAGCTGCTGATGAATGGAAAAAAGAATATGGTTCTTAACCTGTAAGGATTGAATTAAATAACAAAAACCGCAGACTGATCTGCGGTTTTTTATTATTGTAAATAGTGAAAAGTTATTGTTTTACAACAGCAGCTCCTGTAACTTCTATTTTAGGATCTTCTTTTTTTGCTTTTTCCCAGCCGTCTTCCGGCATTAGAGTCGCTACAATTCTGCCTTTTGTAAGGTATTTCCTGGCCACATCCTGAAGATCTTTTACCGTAAGTGCTTTTACTTTATCCTGATAATTTAAGATATCATATTTATCACTTCCGTCCAGCTGATTCTTGGCAATAGCATTCATCCAGAACATATTATCTTTAAGGTCTGTTTTGTTATCGTTATATTCTCCTTCTTTGTATTTGTCAAGATCTTTTTGTTCAGGCCCGTTGTCAATCAGTTTCTGAAGCTCTGCAATAGCGCTCTTCGTCAGCTTGTCTACATTTTCCGGTCCACAAGGAAAACTTATACTGAAGTTATAGCTACCATAAGGAACCCTGTTCATACCTCCTCTGGCCCCGCCGCCGTAAATACCGCTTTCGTCTTCTCTCAGTTTTTCGATTACTTTAATAGTAGCCACTTCTCCAAGAGCTGACAATGCCAGTGCTTCTTTTTCGTTATAAGGCGCTTCTCCTGTATAAGAAATGGTTACCATACTCTTCGGATCTTTTCCTTTTTATATACCTTGGTATAATCTCCTGTCATCGTTCTGTATCCTGTATCCTTAAACATTGTTGTTTTTCCTGATGAAGGCAGGCTTGCGATATACTGCAGGACTTCATTTTTAAACTTCGCTTCGTCAATATTTCCAACGAAATAGAACTGGAAGTTCCTGCATTGGCAAATTTATCCTTATAGATGTCATATGCTTTTTTATAATCCGTATTCGCCCAGTCTTTTTCCATTGGAAATACTCCAATGAACCGTGGATTCTTCTGGTTCATAAATTTCGCGTGCTCATTAGAAAAATAAGCCTGGGGGTTAGATAACAGGTTATTCGTCATTGCCGACTGCTTTTCTTTGTATGCATTAAAGGATGCCGGGTTATAATTTAAGTTTGTAAAATATGCATACATAAGCTCCATAGCCGTTCCTAAATCTTTTTGTGTAGTTCTTCCGGAAACACCTTCAAAAAGTGATGTCACCATAGGATTTACACTTACCTGTTTACCGGCAAGATAGTTGGTAAGATCCGCTTTGGAGAAACCGCCTACCCCAGCTTCCGTCAGTGCAGCAAAAGCAAACTGTGTTTTGTTGTAATCGGCATCCGGAACCAGAGAACTTCCTCCTAAGCTTCTTGCTGTAAACACAATTTCATCGTCTTTGAAGTCTGTTTTTTTGAAAGTTACTTTAGCACCATTGCTTAACGTCCAGGTTGTTGTCCCTAATTTTGTATCCGTTTCTGTTTTCGCAATCTTTCCTTCAGATTTGAAAGGTTTTATTAAATTTTTGATCGCGGCTTTTTCTTCATAAGGCTTAAGATCAGCCATTTTCACCGCATCAAATGTATTGAGAACCATTGCTTCTGTAGGCATGGCTACATTATCTTTTTTAGGTCCGGTGATCACAATTACCCTGCTGTCATCTTTCACCATTTTTTTGATGATTTCGTTGGTCTGGGCAAGAGTAACAGAAGGCAGGAAAGATTTGGTATCTTCATACTCCCAGGCAATACCAGGAATTGGTTCCTGCTCCAGAAAGTTTCTTACATACTCACCAACCAGCATATCACTTTCTGTTTTATCCCTGTTGTTATAAGATCTTTCAAGGTTGGAAAGAACCTGAGATTTTGCCCTGTCAAGTTCAGACTGTGTAAAACCGAATCTTTTTGCTCTTTCCACTTCTTCCAGTAAAACTTTCAGTCCATTAAGCTGATTTCCTTCTTTTACTATAGCAAATCCCTGGAAAGCTTCTTTGCTTCTTGCATAAGTGCCTCCATGGTATACGGATCCAAAAGTAAAAGGGGGATTTGTAGAATTGATCAGTTCTCTCAGTCTGTTGTTCAACATCGTTGTTGAAAGATTTTCTATAATACTTTGATTGTACTGTTCAACGGTTACATCCGGTTTGTAGGCATCAGCATCTTTCATGATAAACTGGACCATAGAATTGGTAGCATCAGGATCCGTTTCAACAGCTATCAGCGTTTCTTTATGGTTCGGAAGATCAAAAGATTTTCTTTCTCTGGGCTTTGAAGGATTTTTATATTTGCTGAAATTGTCCTTAATTTTTTTCAATTTCATCCACATTGATATCTCCTACCACAATAATGGCCATCAGATCCGGTCTGTACCAGTCCTGGTGAAATTTCCGGATAACATCAGGCTTAAAGTTTTCCAGTACTTCTTTTTTACCGATCGGAAGTCTGTCCGCATATTGAGACTTGTATAAAAGCTTGGGAAGGTATTTATCCATCATTCTTTTATCCGGTCCAAGACCCAATCTTAGCTCTTCAAGAACCACTCCTCTTTCTTTATTGATCTGCTCATCAGAAAGGGTGGCATTAAATGCCCAGTCTTCCATTACTTTCAGTCCGGCATCCAGATTTCCGGGTTTATCCAACGGAACAGGGAGCATGTAAACAGTCTCATCGAAGCTGGTATACGCATTAAGGTGCTGTCCGAATTTGACCCCGATTGACTGTAAAAAGTCAACAAGTTTATTATCTGGAAAATTTTTGGTCCCGTTGAAATTCATGTGCTCCATAAAGTGGGCCAGCCCTCTTTGATTCTCATCTTCAAGAATAGATCCGGCATTGATAGCCAGACGGAAATCTACTTTCTTCTCAGGCAGGGTATTTTTTTTGATGTAGTACTTCATTCCGTTGGAAAGGGTACCCATTCGCACGGAAGGATCCACAGGAATATTCTGTGCAAAGGCATTTGCAGACATTAAAAAGATGACTGCAAATGAAGATAATACTTTTTTCATGGTATTTGATTTTATTTACGGCTTAAAACTACCAATTATTCACAAGGTGAAGAAATCATAAAATCAGGTTTGATAGTTAAATTTGAGTTAAAAATATTAATATATCAAAAAAGCCGGGAAATTCCCGGCTTTTATACGTTAAAAAGTGATTTTTTATTTAAAATCAGCATCTGTAACTCCAGAGTTGATGACAACCTTTGTCGTTTTAATGGTCATTTTCTGCCCCCCTCCTTCAGCATCCAGTTCAGCAGGGAACTGTATTCCGTCTACAGTCATATAGCTCTTAATAGTTGCATTTCCTTCTCCGGCATCCGTCTTATACAAAAGTCCGGTTCCGGCATCAAAATAAAATTTTCCTTTATCTGAAGACAATACATTATAGTCTTTTCCGTCAAGTTTTTCTGTAGATACGGTCTGGAAATTAGAAGCATCAAATGCTAATGCATCAATGGGTCTTCCTTTTTCAGATCAGCAATTTTATCAGCAGGAATATCTGTTTTAGTTCCCATCTGGTCAAAATATCCTTTTTCTCCATCGAAAAGCTGAATCATTTCTTTCCCCATGAAAGATTGCACAGATTTGAATTTATTTCCTAATTTCTTAGTTGTCATTTGAATTTCCATTCCCTGTACAGCCACGGTGTTATCAGTAATGGTAGATTTTACAGCGTCCAGTTTATCTTTTCCACCTAATGCTTTGAAATAATTATCAATAACTTCTTTAGGTGTAAGTTTTGATTTTACGGCTTCTGTTTTAGCAGATGCAGCCCCTTTTTCTGAGCTGCTGCAGGCACTGAGAAAAGGACAGCGCAGAAAAACGGAATGATGATCTTTTTCATATTTATAATAAAGTTTAGAGAGTAAATATAGGAATATTGGCGGACATACAAATTAATAATGAGTAATGAGCAATCAGTAACGCTTGATAATTGATAGATGATTATGATGAAGGATTAATTTCAGGTATGGGATATATAATAAAAAAACCGCCAAAAATTGACGGTTTCCAAATATTTATATCTGATATAATTATTTCTTAAGTTCTTCTAAAAATTCGTCGTGAGAAATTTTAGTTTCTTTTTTGCTTGCTTTTTCAAGAATTACATCTTTTAATTTAGCCATAGCTACTTCAGAAGAAATTTGTCTTACCTGCTCCTGATCCTTCAACATTTCAACAGCATACTTCTGGATTTCTTCATCACCTAAGTGGTGGATTCCGTAGATTGCCAATTGATTTTTCACTAACTGCTCAGCCTGAGCCAATACATCAGCATAGTCAAGGTTGATTTCGTTTTCAGTCATCAGTTTACCTTCGATGATCTGATATTTCAACTGGTTTTTCTCAGCTTCAAGAATTTCTTTAGCCTGCTCTTCAGACTGGATGTTCTGGTTAGAGAATAATAACCACTTCACGAGGAATGATTCAGGAAGTTTTACCTCTTCTTTCTCAGTTACCTGCTCCAATACTTTATTCACGAAGTGAACATCAGCATTCTGCTGGAAATACTCATCCAATTCAGCTTTTACTTTCTCTTTAAGCTCTTCTTCAGATTTGATGTTTCCTTCTCCGTATACTTTGTCGAATAAATCCTGATTAAGTTCAGCTAAATTTAATGAATAGAAATCTTTTACTTTTACTTCTATTTCATTGTGGTGTAAATGCTCTACTTCTTCTTTGCTGAATCCTAATTCTTTAGCTAATTCTTCATCACCTGCAAGCGTTTCTTTAGTCACTTTTACAGACCCATCCATTTTCAAACCTTTTACCAGTTTGAAAGCCTCTTTGTTTTCAGCTGTAATAGTAAGGTTTTGGGTGGTGGTGGTGCTCTCCTTCAGCATCTTCTTCCACAACCTGAGAAACTTCTAAAGCAATGTAAGAATCTTTAGTGATTTTATCTTGAGGAACCTGCTCAGCGAAACGCTTCTGCATGTTTTCAATACTCTTACCGATTTCTTTGTCAGAAGCTTCTACTTTGTAGTGAGGTGCTTCATATTTAGCTAAATCTATAGTGAATTCAGGCTCAAATCCTACTTCGAAAGCAACTTCCAATTGATCAGCATTGTAATCGAATTCGTTTACTGGCTGAGGAATAGGCTGACCAACTAATCTTAATTTGTTTTCATTAACATAGTTGTTCAATGCATCAGAAACCTGTCTGTTGATTTCTTCAAATGCAATACCTGCTTCATATTGTTTTTTAACCATACTCAAAGGCACTTTCCCTTTTCTGAATCCAGGAACTTGCGCATTTTTAGCATAATTAATCAACTGCTTCTCTACTTTTTCTTTGTAGTCAGATTTTTCCAATGTTACTGTAAGCAATGCACTTACGTCATCATGGTTTTGTGCGGTAACCTTCATTATTGATTAAAATTTTAGGTTGCAAAAATAGGAATTTTTTATGAAAATCACCCATTTAAAATCAACTTATAACGCCAAATATTGTTAAATAAAAAACCGCCGGAGAATTCCGGCGGTCCAAACAAGATTAATTGTCCTAATTACTTAGGTTGTATTTTGCTTCAGCATCAGTTTCTCCTCCTACTACACTTCCCCAGGCAGTTCCTGATTTAGCATCATTTACGCTTTGTGGGGAGTGAATAAGGGTTAATTTTAAGAAAGGTTCTGTTCCGTCAACAGCTTTCACAACAGTCCATTTTGTTCTCAATCCTACTCTCTTTCCATCACTTCTAAGATCACTGCCATCTACTCTTTCTACAGTAATACTGGATTTTGGAAAATCGAAAATTAAAAAATGTTCGTTTTTAGCATCAATAATCTCCTGGGTTGCATCTTCATTTCCGTTTTTGAATTTTGCCTGAACGGTATAGCTCTTTCCGTTTGTAAGGGGAATCGTAGGTGTTCCTCCTGCACCAATACTGTAATCATAGCTTTGAGTAGTTCCGGCTGCATCATCTGTTACCAACAAAACGATATTGGTAAGTTCTTCCTGAGGAAGATCATCTTCTTCTGCAGAGCCGTTTCTCTGACAAGAAGTAACAACAGTAACGGTGATAAATAAAACAGCTAATAATTTGATGATATTTTTAGTATTGAATAGTTTGTTCATTGTTAAGAATTTTAAAATTGTAAAATTTTGATTAAATAATTTTTTGAAATCTTTAGAATCTATATCTAAAGTTTAAGATAAAGTTTCTTCCTGCCTCATCTGCAAAGAATCTCAAACGGTTCAGATACTCCCTGTAAGAAGTATTGAAAAGATTATTTACGATAAGTCCTGCAGAAAGATTTTTGCTGATATTGATTCCCGTCTGGATATTCCAGAGCGAGTATCCGTTTGGCGGGGTACTGAAATCAATTTCCTTATCCACCAATTCGCCGTTCACATACAGCTCCAATGGTGCATTTCGGATCGGGAATCTGGTTTGTTTTAAAAATGTCTGATTTTCAACAGTGAAATAGAAGTTACTCCATTCCTGTTTTTTAAACTGCAATGCATTGGAAAAATTCGGCGGCATCATCAGAATCAGTGGTTCATTATGGGTATCATCCTGACCATATACATAGCTTCCTTTTCCTACATAGGTAAGTTCATCTGTAAGCCTCCAGTTGATATCAAGATCAATTCCGTACATTTTTGCATCAATCTGCTGATACACCCATTCCGGAAATACTCCTCTTATCGTTCCTTTGATTCCTACCGGAATTTCATTAATGAAATTTTTAGTGATGAAAAAATATGGATTTACAGAAACATTCAGACCTTTGAGAACATTGAATCTTGAGTCAATATTTAAATTAAACTGATGTCCCTGCTCATTTTTTAATCCCATGTATCCTGTTTCAATAATACCTGCAGAATGGTGCAATCCATCTGAAAATAATTCAGCAACGTTCGGAGATCTTCCCACTTTTGCATAATTAAATTTCACATTAAAATTAGCATCGGGACGATATTCCAAACCTGCGTTGAAAGAAACATTATTATAATTAAGCTGAGGACGTGTCAGAACTCTGTTCTGATCTGTTTTCACATAAAATTGCGGATAAGTATCTGCATATGATTTCTCCCAATCGCTTTTATCATACCATTTGGTTACATCATAACGTGTGAAATCATATCTTGCCCCTGCTTCAAAATTGAATTCAGGTGAAATTTTATATTTGAAAACAGAATATGCTCCAGCAGAATATTTATCATAATTCGGGATCAGACGTCTTGCTTTTGTTGCCGGGTCTGAGTAATTGTTTTGAAAGCCTACATCAATGCCGGTTTCCAAAGACCATTTTTCCCTTTCTAATAAATCATTAACATTGAACTGATGTGTCATCAACGCCAGGTCAAGAGAAGGCGTATCACTTAAATCTCCTCTTCTGATATCATATTCCTGTCTATGGTTATACTGATAGCTATATGTTGCCGACAGTTTTCCTATATTTTCAAATCTTTTGAAAGCGGAAACTTTTGCAATGTGATGCTCAATAACCTGTCTTGGATTGTCAATATCATAACTGAATTTCCCTGAATATATCGGAGGATTGGCATTCATAGCCCTGTCGTAATCTTCAGAAGTTGAAACGTGTGAATCTCTTAGTATCCCAATATTCTGATTTGTCAGATAATAATCAAAAGAGATTCCTCTTTCATAAGTATTATTCTGAACAGTAAAATTGAAGGAAGAAAAATCCATCCCTGTATTTTTCAGATTATAGTTGGGAGCACTCTGGTCACCAAGCTTTTTAATGCTTCCGCCAGATTTTACCGCCCATCCGTTTTTCCAGACTTTAGCAACATCTACATCAAGTCCAAGACCCCTTCCGTTGGAAATCCCAGTAAGACCAACTGAGCCTTTAATAGTATCCTTTTTAGGGAAAATTTCCGGCTCCATTACCACGACTCCACCAATAGCATCGCTTCCATATTTCAAAGCAGAAGCTCCTTTAATCACGTCGATATGCTGAAAATTATTAATATCAACGTTCGGGGCATGTTCTACTCCCCATTCCTGCTCAGCAAGACGTACCCCATTGTTCAGGATGCTGATTCGACTTCCATACAGCCCATGAATAACAGGTTTTGAAATATTATTCCCGGTTTTCAAAGCCGTCACTCCTGAAATTTTAGATAATAAATTTCCCAGATTATCTGTTGAGTTTTTCTCTATATCAGATTTATTGAGAGTCTTCACTACCAATGAACCGTTATTTTTATGGCTTCCATGAATGGTGACGGTTTCAATATCTTTGATATGATGTTCCAGTGTAATCACCAGCTGAACATCCCGATCCACTCCTATATTTTCAGTATAATCATTGCAATCAGGATGTTGTGCAACGAGTGTATACTTTCCTGCAGGAATTTTATCAAAAGAAAATTTACCTTTCTTATTGGTTTTAGCTGTAAAGTTCCCGATCTTGATCACTGCATTTTCCAGCAATGTTTTATCATGGAAATCCTGAACGGTTCCCTCTACAGTATAAGTTTTTTGTGCACTTGTAAATACTGATCCGCAAAAGATCAGCAGCAGGCAATATATCAATTTCATTGTAAATAGATGATTGCGTACCCTTTTTAATTTCAATAAGGTACATTTTTCGTTAAAAATTGTGGGAAGGGTTTGTTTTGTAAACTGTACATTTACAATGTAAAAAGTAAAATGTATTAATGATGAGCGATTAAAAGTTAGTCCCTGAAATCGTTAATAATAATCATTATCAAATGATTTCCAACAGCTTTAAACTTTGAACATCAAACATTGAACTTTAAACCCTATAGAATCTATGAATTATGAAAGTGCGGGCGGTCCCCGAAGCTGAAAGGTGAATTTGGTCTGAGACCAGATTTTCTCCTGGATGGCGATGATCTGTTTTACTTCATGGCTGTAATGCTCAAAAGTAAAACTGAATTCTTCAGGAGCTAATGTATGTCCGGTAACCAAAAAGTGGCAGGCCAGACAGTCGCCAGCTTTCTCTTTAGTAACGGCTTTCGTCACCGAATTCTCGACTTTTTTAAAATGAAAAGCTTTAAAATAACCGACAGAATCATGATGGTGAAAGCTTTGAGAAAGCAGTGCGAGGAAATATATCCCAAACAATAGCCTGGAGATAAAATTCTTTAAATTTCTGCTTTCTTTAATCATGGTTCAAAATTATGAAAATAATTTAATTGTTCCCTTAAACTTTTATTAAATTACTTAATGACTATGGATAATAAGTTGTATTGAAGAGAATTCTGTTACAAAAAAATGCTTCATCCTTTTAAATTGATGAAGCATTTCTATTTTATTTAATCCAGTTGGGTTCCCAGGTATTCCCACTCCTGTAATGCCGTATCTAAGTCTTCCTTAGCTTTATTATACTGCTCCAGGGTTTCGTCTGAAGGATTTTCTCTGGCAAAAGAAGCTTCCATTTCTTCAATTTTGGTTTCAAGCTCAGAAATTCTTTCTTCTACTTTCTTGATTTTATTCTGAATATTTTTCTGTTCTTTACTGATAATATTTGAACTCTGGCTGATTACAACAGGTTTCTCTTCTACTTTCTTAGGTTCTTCCTTCACCTCATTATGAAGTTTGGCTTTTTCTGCAGAAATTTCCCTGATGGTTTCCTTTTGTCTGTACTCAAGGTATTCGTTGATATCTCCAAGGAATTCTTTCATTTTCCCGTCACGGAATTCGTAGATCTTATCACAAAGTCCCTGCAGGAATTCCCTGTCGTGCGAAATCACAATCAGTGTTCCTTCAAAGTTCTGTAATGCCAGCTTGATGATTTCCTTAGACTGGATATCAAGGTGATTGGTAGGTTCGTCCATAATCAGTGTATTAAAAGGACGAAGCAACAGCTTACAAAGTGCCAGACGGTTTCTCTCCCTCCGGAAAGTACTTTTGTTTTCTTAGTAACGGCATCTCCTGGAATAAGAAAGATCCTAATAAATCTCTTACTCTTGGTCTTGTTTCTTCCGTTGCTGCATCTTCAGCTTCTTCCAGAACTGTTTTATTAGGTGTTAATACCTCTTCCTGATTCTGTGCGAAATATCCGATATTGACATTATGCCCAAGATTCCATGTTCCTGAATAGTCTTTGATATCTCCCGCCAGAATTTTAGCCAGTGTAGTTTTCCCTGGCCGTTCTGTCCTAAAAGAGCAATCCTGTCTCCTCTCTGAACGATGAAATCTACATGGTCAAAAATCTGTTTGTTACCGTAAGCCTTACCAAGGTTTACCGCTTCGAAGATTACTTTTCCCGGAACCATAGACTGTACGAAACGGATATTGAATTTTGAAACGTCTTCGTTATCAACTTCAATACGTTCTATTTTATCCAGTTTTTTAATAAGCGACTGCGCAAAAGATGCTTTTGTAGCACTTGCACGGAACTTATTAATATTGTCTTCCATCTGCTTGATCTCCGCATCCTGATTCTTTTAGCCTGAATCAGTTTCTCACGGCGGTCTTCTCTCATGATGAGATATTTGGAATAGTTGGCTTTATAATCGTCAACCTTTATTATTGATATCGAAAGTACGGTTACAAACCGCTGTCATAAACTGCTTATCGTGACTTACCAGAACAATAGCTCCCGGATAGTCTTTAAGGAAGTTTTCAAGCCAGATGATGGATTCCATATCGAGGTGGTTCGTAGGCTCATCGAGAAGCATGATATCATTCTTCTGAAGCAGCAATTTTGCCAGTTCTATTCTCATTCTCCATCCTCCGGAAAATTCATCGGTAATCTTTTGAAAATCATCTGCCTTAAAGCCTAAACCAAACAACACTTTTTCCATATCCCCTTCAAGGTTGTAGGCATCATGATTCATCAAGAGATCATTCAGCTCGGTCATTTTATTAATCAGGTCCGTATAAGAATCACTTTCGTAGTCTGTTCTGACTGCCATCTGGTGGTTCACTTCTTCAAGCTCGTTTTTCCAGGCATTAATCTGTTCAAAAGCCTGCATGGTTTCATCCCAAACCGTTCTTCCTTTTACGAAGTCAAGATCCTGCTTCAGGAAACCAATGGTAATACTTCCTTCCGTGACAACTTCTCCTTCGTAGAAATTAATTTCTCCGGAAAGCATTTTCAATAAAGTGGATTTCCCCGCTCCATTTTTACCTACCAGACCTACTTTATCATCCTTTTTAATGGTGAAATTGACATTTTGAAATAAATAATTTCCTGAATGATGTAATCCTAAACTCTGAACCGAAAGCATCTTAATTATAATTAGTAATGAATAATGAATTTTCGCCGGCAAAAATACGGAAAAAGAAATGAATAGCCCAGAAATAAAAAAATGGTCCGTTGTGAAGTGCTTCTCTTCTATATAGATGAGACTTAAAAAAGGAGACACCATCAGATGTCTCCTAACCTAAATTTAAAACTGAGAAGCGTTGGCACTACTTTTTTATTTTATTGAATGCGATCTTTTCCGGTGCTTTTAAAATGGAACGGATCCAGATATCATTATTCGGAACACTGGTTCCATATAGAAAGTCAGCCACAAAACTGTCTTCCGGCAGGTGAAGCTCTGCAGAAAGCCTTATACAGTTCGTCTGATCAACAGAGGTACTGCTTGAAACGTTTAATCCGTTATTGATCAGCTCAATATTAATTTCATGTTGAGTTCTATACCGGAAACTATCACTGTACAGACCAAAGTTTGATGAAATATGAATATAATCTGCAAATTTTCCAAAATCATAAACCGGCTTTTTGTTTACAGAAAGATCTTTGATATATTCCTTCATTTTGCTATAAAACCGGTCAAGAAAAGAATGCCTGTTATAGTCTGTTCCGAAATAAGCTTCATTCCCGGCACTAAATACGGCTGATACTGCATTGGTTTCATCCATCATGAGCTTTCCATATATTTTTGCCAGCTCATTGTACACTTTATTACGGCAAACATAGGCTTTTGAAAGTCCATTGACTGTCTCTACTTCATATCCTGAGAGCAATGCATCCCAGATTTTATTTCCATCCGTATCCGTTTTGGTATTTCTGATTTCTGAAATATAGCTGTGCAGATCATCAGTATTGATAAACTCTGTAGAAATATATACAGATTGTGGCCCTTCCAGATATCCGCCTCCTATATCAGCATGGTCTCCCGGCACAAAGATTTCTTTCCAAACAGATGATCTGGTTTGTAATTTCTGATCCTGCATCGCTCTTGAGTTTTCAAAAAAACCGGTAAGCGGAAAGAAAACCTGCTCTCATTGACCGCACAGATGTGCAAAGCATTTTCTACCCGGCCCGGAATATGCATATTATAAGTATTAAAAGGTCTGGACTCTACGGTATCAAAAGCGCCTAAAAATTTTATTATGCAATTTCCCGGCGCATAATCAGTCAAAAACTGATTGCAGAAAGTTCTGGCAAGCATTCCTCCTCTCCCGAATCCATAAAGATAAAAGTGATATTCCGCAACCTCATTGTCAACTAAATTTTGTACAAAATCCCCAGCTTTCTGAAGTTTGTCATCTGAAGAATACCCGTTTCCATAAGGTGGGTTTGCGCAGGTTGTCATCGCAAAATTATTATCTTCACTACCTGTTACGGTTCCAATTCCTTCAATATATATTTTTTCTTCTCCAACGAATAAACTGTATAATTTATAGATATTGGTGAAGGTGCCATAATAGCTTTCATTATTGTTCAGCGGTTTATCCGGTGAAAGAATATTGCCCCATTGTTTCCTGTACCGTCAAAGAAAATCCCGACGGAAATCACTCTGCCATTCATGCTTTACTTTAATTTTTTATTACAGATCGTGTTTGTGTTTTTTTCAACTAAAATCCCTGAAAGAGACATTTCAAAATAACAGAAGAAAAACAAGGCTGGCTAGAGTGAAAAGTACCAAATAAAAAATTCCGTATTTCTACGGAATGCAATTATATTTTTTCAAGAGAGTAAATATTGTTGACAATGGCATAGATGACTATTCCTACTGTATTTTTAGCTCCTATCTTTTCCAGAATACGCTGCCTGTGGCTTTCCACAGTTCTTGGGCTGATGAAAAGTTTTTCTCCGATTTCGTTATTGGTCAATTCCTGGCAGATCAGCTTTACGACATCTTTTTCTCTCTCGGAAAGTTCATCTTCTGTTTCAAAAGAGATTTTTTTGGCCGAACTGTTCATGTAGGTAAACAGCATCTGATGGTCTTCAGCAGTGAAAAAAACGCCGTTTTTATCCACCATTGTAATGGCTTCAATAAATGTTTTTTATTTGAGTTTTTAGGAAGAAATGCCGATACACCCAGCTTAACCATATAACCCAGAATAGAGGTTTTATAATGGGAAGACAGGATAATGATTTTAAGGTCCGGATATTTTTCTTTAAGGATTTCTACCAGCTCAAAGCCATTCATAGGTTTCATCTGAACGTCTATAAGGGCAATATCAGGAAAATCATCTTTTGAAAGTTTTCCGAGGTCCTCTATAAAATCGGGGCCGTTATCAGCGGTAAGACTTACCGATATATTTTTTTCATTGGACAGCAACATTTTTACCCCTTCGAGGATGAGCTGTTCATCATCAATCAGTGCTAGTTTGATTTGGGAACTCATGATATTTTGGAATTTTTATGATTAAACGACTTCCTTTATTCAAAAAAGTTTTTTTCCATTTGTGTGTGGCATTCATTGATTTGATACGGGATTCTATATTTTGATTCCCATTCCTTTTTCCACTTCTTCGTATTCAAACCCCTGTCCGTTATCAGAAATGACAACCACTGTATCTTCCGGATAATCTTTAATGTAAATCCAAAGATCCGTTGCATCCGAATGTTTGATCACATTGGTAGTAAACTCCTGAATAATCCTGTACAGCTGCACTTCTGCAAAAAGGTCTTTCTTCTCATATCCCGGCATTACCTGCAATGAGATATTAATCTTATGGGAAAGATTCGCAATCAGTTCTTCCACATATAAAACCAGCCCTACCGATTCGAGATTAACAGGATATAACGAATGGGAAATACTTCTGGCTGCATCAATCAGGGAAGACATCTGGCCGTAGATATTTTTTTGATCTGCTCATCCCCTTGTGTGTCAAGGTTATTCAGCCATAAAGAAAGAATATTGAGACGGTTTCCGATATCATCATGAATCATGACCGCAATTCTTTTTCTTTCTTCTTCCTGAGCTTTGATGTTTTCCAGCACCAGTTTTTTCTGGTGAAGAACTTCCGCCTCATGCTGTGCATTCTTTTCCTTCATAATCCTGGTTATAAAAGTTCTGTAAGCCAGCAGAATAAAGGATACTATAACTGTTATGGTAACAATTATAAGGATCAGCAGGTTGATATTTAAGGTTACTTCTTTAATCTGAAAAAAGTATATAAAAATGAACAGTACAAAATACCCGAAAGAATATTATTGGCACTGAGAATAGTATAATAATCGTTTTCTGACAGATTGGCGATCTGGTGCTGGATGATAAAAATAAATACCGAAACGGAATAATAGAAAAAATACTGGCATCTGCAAGAAGGAAACGGTTCTGTAAGGAAGTATTTTTAATTTCCCGGATCAGGGTAAACCGAAAGACAAATGATTGTGATATTGGAAACTACTTTTGCAATATCAGCATTTGCAGGATAATCAAATCCGTATTTTGAGATCATAAAACCCGCTGCAAGTATACCTACAGCTCCAAGAACAGATTTTGGCCAATCCAGCTTTCTGATAAATAAACCGGCCAGTAGAAAAAATTCTCCTGCGATATATAAAGGATAGAGGAATGATGTATCATTAAGACTGAAGATATAAGGCAGTGCCAGATTCAGCAACTCAATAAAAAAAGAAAACAATATAATGAAAATACTGCTTTTCTTTAGCGTTTAATATGCGGTACTTTGCTGCTCCCAGCAGTATAACAGACAGAAGCAGTGCATAATTCAGGAATAAAATTATCTTATAAAGTTCAGCCATTCCTCAGCGTATCATTTAAAATTCGCATCCTACGTCTACATCCGGTATACGGCAGATAGGCGGACATGGTTTGGCCCAGTCATAGGTATTGGAGATAGTATCGACACCGAGTTCTGCATTTCTAAGATTCTCACGGAAAGAAATAAAGATAAGAGTTACGAGCATTTTCCCATAAATATCATTATATCTGATCCCGAAAGAACAGGTAATACCTGCCAGGCCTTCATCTGAAAGACAAAGGTCTGCTGTAGGAACATAGAATTTTCTGAAAATTCCGCTTCCTTCGTTTTCTCTGCTCTCTTTATAAAACCAGTCCATTCCTTCATTTCTCCAACGTTGAATCGCTTCTACAGCTATATCCTGTTCAAGAACCGGCGTACTGGTTACCGGGAATCCCATATTCATATTTTTCTCAGTACTTTCAAGATTTTTAGAAAGAACCGCATTTCTAATAACCGTATATTCCTGAATTTCCTGTAATTTCAGATCTCTGTCAAGCTCAGTAAGAAAACTGTATGGATATTCTTTCAGATCTATTTTTCCCCCATCGTTATTCATGGGATAAAAATAAGGATCAAGCGGTCCCTGTAAATTCCGACTGCTGCACAAAAGTCTTTATAGTCACTGAACCCTTTCATCCACTCAAGGTGTTCTCTGGAAATATTAAAAACGTAATTGGTTGGAATAAGTTTTTGAAGTTTTGAAAAGTCAGAAAAGGATGCTTTCCACTCATTTGATGCTGCTCTGCATTCTTCTACAGGCAGCATATAATCTACAATGTTTAATGTTAACATAAGCATAGTTTTTAGTCGTATAAAAATAGATAAACTAAATATGCTATGCAAGAGGGTTTTGATTAATAATTTTTCACAGTAATATGATAACAGCTCTGCTGCTTCTCCTTAATATAATATATCCTGCCGGCCTTTTCATAATATTTTAAAACTTTCTCCAGAGCTATTTCCATCTTCGGATTGTACTTCAGAACGTTGTTGAATCTTATGTAAGAAATATCAAAGGAATTACCATAATTATGAGAACTAATCCCTAGTGAGGCGTTGGAATTCACTCTTCTCAGTCTGCATTGGTCTTCAAGGGTTCTGGTAATGGAAGAAACAGTAAATGTACCGCCTTTCGTGTCCTTGCTGAACTTGGCTCCTATTTTTTCTAATGTGGTCTTTGCTTTGGATACCATATAGGCCCTGCTGTAATCAAGTCTCTGAACCTGATACCCTTTTCCGGATTTCTTTATTTTGTGGAATTTACCGTTATTGATGTATTTCTGTACTGTTTTTGAGTCTTTCAGCAGCTTTAGCCCAAAACTCTTAGAAGCATCAAGGTGAGATTTATAAAGCGGTGTGGGTTCAACCTTCAATACAGTGGCAAGATCATAGCAGGGAAAAGCCTTTTTTGCTGCCTGCGAATAATGTAAACTATAAATAAAAGGTACAAAGACCACACATAAGAACTTTCTCATTCACCAACCTTTAAAATTACAAATGAAAGATAAAACATTTATGTTATATCTTTCAAAACTGACTATAGTACTCTACAAATAAATCCCAAACAAACTTTACACCAAATTATATATTTTATAATTTTTGTTCCCTTTTTTTGAAATATTTTTTCAGTTTTAACTTTTTACTTTAAGATTTAAATTTTACATTTGAGATACATTTAAACAATAAACAATATGATAAAAAAACTTTTCGCTGAATTTTTCGGCACATTTTGGCTTGTTTTCGGAGGTTGTGGAAGTGCTGTTTTTGCAGCCGGTGTTCCAGATATTGGCATCGGACTTCTAGGAGTTGCTTTAGCCTTCGGCCTTACGGTTCTTACAATGGCTTACGCTGTAGGTCATATTTCAGGAGGGCATTTTAATCCGGCAGTTTCTTTCGGGCTTTTAGCGGGAGGAAGATTTCCTGCAAAAGACCTTATTCCTTACATTGTAGCGCAATGTCTGGGGGCGATTGTGGCAGCAGGATGCCTGTATACGATCCTTAACGGTGCCGGAGCGGTAGAATTCTCAAAACCCGGAGATTTTGCCACGAATTTTTACGGTGAAGCTGTTTACAATGGAAAAGCGTTCAGCATGGGTGCTGCTTTCCTGGCTGAGTTCTTATTAACAGCATTTTTCCTTATCGTGATCATGGGAGCTACAGACAAATGGGCTAACGGTAAATTTGCCGGTCTTGCCATTGGTCTTGCCCTTACTCTGATCCACCTGATCTCTATCCCGATTACAAACACTTCTGTAAACCCTGCAAGATCACTTTCTCAGGCAGTTTTTGTGGGAGGAACTGCTATGTCACAGCTTTGGTTGTTCTGGGCAGCTCCTATTTTAGGAGGAGTTGTGGGAGGATTGATCTATAAGTTCTTACTTCAGAGAGACACTGCTGAAATTGCAGATTAATTTTAAATAACATTCAATGATAAAATCCTGCCAGGCGGCAGGATTTTTTATGTAAGCTTTTTGATTTCAAAAGGATTTTTAAAAATCAGCTCTTCATGCTTTCCCTTGATTTCCATTTTGCGCTGAAGAAGATTCAGGGCCATTTTCCTGATAAAAAGATCTTTATCATTCAGTTTCCAGTAAGAATCTTCATGGAGCTTTCTGGGCTGGCGGATCAGGTAAAATTCGGTTTCCCATGTATCCACATTATGATAGAATTCAATAATCCCGCAATGTTCCGGAATAAGCCCAGCATCTACCATTCCCATCGGGAGCAGAAAACTAAAAGAATTACACATATAATCCCCGCAGGAAATTTTATCGTGTTTCAGAAATTTTTCTCCGGTATCTTTATTCAGGTATGATTTTTTGAAATCATTTTTAAAATCACTTTTTGAAAGTTTGATTTCAATTTCATGGCTACCCCTTCTGCATCAATGATCAGGATATCTGCTTCCCAATCTGCCTGAAAATAATTAGTCAGTACAATCTCTTTTTCAAAATCGCAGTGGGTATGGATATATGCGTGTATGAGTTCTTCTATTTTAATCATTGTTATGGTTGTAAAATGTACAATGTACAATGTAAAAAGTAATAATGATATTACACTTCATTAATAGTAAATATTGTAACACAATATTCGCAAAGGCTTTTCACTCAGCAAAGTTACAAGCTATTTATAGCTGTTATAATTATACAAAAATGGACAGACGAAGCGACTTCGACTATTCACATTTTTTTATTAAATCATCAGCTTACGAGCAGGCTGCAGCCTCTGATATCGGAATGGTCTATTCTTCCCAGTACCTGAAATTTATCTCCGGTTATTTTCCCAAGATCTTGTGTTGCTATAAATGAGCAGGAATGGACATTGGCAAGGTCAATAATATTAACAGCGCCCGTTCTTCCTTCTTTTTCATAAGCTAAAGGATCTTCCGCATTCCTCACCATGATTCTCATCCAGTTCGGGCATTCATACTCGTTATTCCCAAGGGAATATGCTTGTGAAAGCAGTTCTGTCATGGAATATTCAGAGTATATTTTATCTGTTTTAAGGCCTTCCTGTAAGATCTTCAGCAATTCATCTTTTGTCATTTCTTCTTTTCTGCCTTTCATTCCTCCGGTTTCGATCACTATCAGATTTTCAGGAAAATTGAGAGATTCTTCGCTTTGCCCGGAATGACAATAATCCAGAAAATCAAGAAGAGCAAATGAAACTCCGAAAAGAATAACTTTTTTATCCTGAAGCTTATTCAACAGGTCAAAGAGTTCAGCATGATTGTAAAGAAAATATCCGTTTTCCGGCTTACCCGATTTTTTCATCAGATAGTCTACCATATAGATCAGTGATGAATGTTGTTTCTCAAGATAACTTGGGAGCAGACCCAGGAAGATAAAATCTTCCGGTTTTCCTATAAACCGTTCAAAGCTTTTATAAATACTTTCCTCATATAACTCCGGATCTGCAATGAAATGTCTGGAAAGATTCATCTGAGTAGTTCCTGAACTTTGAAAATACAGATCTGCCGTTACATTTTTATCCAGAATCTGATGGTTTTTAAACATTTCGATAGGTAAAAACGGAATTTTGGCCAGGCTGTTTACCTCATCGGGATTCACATTCAGAAAGTCAACGAACTTCCTGTATATTTCAACATTTTCATATTGATAACGAAATGTTTTCAATGATGCATCCAGGAAACTTGTTCATTCTGTATGTTGAATATATTGTTCAGTTCCATAATTTTTAAATTCATTAATCCTCACTACGAGGCAATTACAGAGATAAAATATTGTTATTTAATAATTTTTTAATGTACAAAACCTATTTTGGTAAACTTATTGCAATCAATTATCTGGAATATGGATTAAAAACAAGAGTGGGTTTTCCACCTGTTCGAAAGTTACCTCTTTTTAGAGGTAATTTTTTTGTTTTATTTTTCAAAAGTCTTCAATTCAAAATCTTTTTCGAATACTCCATAGGTAAAATAAGAAATCCAGTCCCCGAGATTGATATATTTTGCACCCGGTTCCAGATCCAATACCATAGGCAGATGTCTGTGTCCATAGATAAAGTAGTCAATCTTCTGCGTTTTCAGCTTTTCTTTGGAATAAATAATCAGGAACTCTTTATCTTCCCCAAGAAATGCTTTGTCTTCTTCTCCTGAGATCATTTTATTTTTTGGGAAAGGTATAATGCAATTTTCATTGCAATATCAGGATGAAGCCATTTAAAGAACCATTGTGCAACAGGATTCGTAAATAGTTTTTCATTCTTTGTATCCTTTATCACCAGGTCCCAGGCCATCTCCATGAGCCAGCAGAAACTGCTTCCCTCCCATTTCAAAATATTGTTTCTGATAGAATACCGTACAACCAATCTCTTCTTCCAGATAATCTTTCATCCACAGATCATGGTTCCCGACAAAGAAATAAATATGAATCCCCCTGTCTTTGAGTTCTGCAATTTTACCAAGCACCCGGACATATCCTTTGGGAATAACATGCTTCCACTCATGCCAGAAATCAAAAAGATCACCCATTAAAAACAATACCTGGGCGTCTCCTTTGATCTCGTCCATCCAGCGTATAAACCTCTCCTCGCGCAACTTACTTTCCTTTGGCGTAGGAGCACCAAAATGCTGATCTGAAGCGAAATATACTTTTTTCCAGGTTCTAAATTAATTGTTGTTTTTAACACCTTCTGAGTTTTGTGGGTAAATTATTGATTATCTTCAGCAAACCACTCTCCATAAGAGTTTTCTGTCTCATGAAGTTTAAGATAAGCTAAAGAAATTCCTTCAGGAAGTTTTGATTTGATTTTAGCGGCGATTGCGTACAACATATTCTCACAGGTTGGCTGGAAACTGCAATAAATAACTTTATGGCCTTTCTGTTCCAGATCATCTCCCAATTCTTTGTGTGGAGACAGTGCATTGACAAGAACCGCATGGTCCCATACGTCTACGATCTCAGATTTTACGATACTTTTGATATCTCCGAAATCAACTACCATCCCATTTTTAGGTTATCAATATCATTAATCGGTTTTCCTTTCACTGTAACAAACAGCTTATAGGAATGTCCATGCATATTTTTACACTTCCCATCGTAGTTGTAAAGTACGTGAGCCGTTTCGAATGTAAAAATTTTTGTAATACGTATCATACTGCAAAGATATGATAAAACCGCTTAACACAGAAAAGACTATTGTTTCTATTGATGCGATTTTAAAATATTCTTTAATC
The DNA here is from genome assembly GCF_036631475.1 of Chryseobacterium sp. 1B4. Lineage (NCBI taxonomy): Bacteria > Pseudomonadati > Bacteroidota > Flavobacteriia > Flavobacteriales > Weeksellaceae > Chryseobacterium > Chryseobacterium sp. 1B4. The sequence goes on along the minus strand of NZ_JAPNUF010000001.1, from coordinate 21,024 downwards.
CATTTTAAAAGTCAGATTATTATCTCTGGTTCCATCAACATTCATTGCATTGTAAGGTACAGAAAGCCAGCCTTTTTATTCATGACAAATTTAAACTGATAAGTTTTCCCTTTTCAAACTGAGATTTTGGCAGTACCAGTTCAAAAATATTGCCGTTTTTCAGGCTCATATAATATGCGTGATCATCAGGATTCCAGTTATTAAAAGAGCCGGTAACTGATATATTTCTGATATATTCTACACTTTGTTCGTCCGGAAACGGGTAAGAAAAAATGATGTTATCTTTTTCAGTCCGGTAGCCATAAACTTCTTTTTTAAGATCAGGATGAACAAGAGGTTCAGACCTTGTATATTCTTCTGCCACCATGTATGGATTCAGCATTCGTTTATCCATCATACCGGCAATCTGATTGATCACTGGATAAAAACAGCAAGTTTTTATATCCGCTGGACATCACTATAATTGCTAAATGCCTGTCAGGAAAAATTCTGTAGGCACTCACATTTCCCCCCGAAAATTATAGGATCTTATATTATTAAAAGTATCTGTATCCCAGCCATGAGTGAAAGTAATCTCTTTATTTTTGTATTCGAATGGCTTCCACATTAACGCCCGGGTGGCTGGTTTTAGAAAATCATTCTTACTAAGATGAATGCTCCACTGTAAAAAAGCAGGCAATGAGATGGCCAGACCGTTGGCAGCATGTGCTCTTCTTCCTTCCACAAATGTAGATTTATCATACTGATGTGTATTCTTGTTGTAAATATATTTTACAATTCTGTTAGGAATTTTTCAATGGAATTGGATGAAAACACCACCTGATTTCTGGAATCTGAGAACTGATTCTTCAGGATATAATCTTCAAATTTCTCTCCGGTTACTTTTTCAATAATCATCGCAATCAGCATATAGTTTGTCTGATTGTATCTATAGTCAGTTCCGGTTTCAAATTCCATTTTTTCTTGTGACAGGCGGTTAATAACCTCAGCGTTAGTTGCATCTGTTGCAATATCACTGAAGTTAATCCAGTCAGGTAACCCTGAAGAATGAGACAAAGATTTTTCACCTTAACATTCTGCCATTCTGCCGGTATATTGTCAATATATTTTGAAATTTTATCTTCCAGAGATATTTTTCCTTTCTCAATAAGCTGGAAAAGCCCAACATTGGACATCAGTTTTGTAGTAGAATACACCCTGAACATAGAATTAGAATCTACTTTCTTATCGTTTTCCAAAGTTTCTGTTCCGTAGTACTTCTGGAAAGTTACTTTATTATCGGTTACAATTCCGACAGCCATTCCCGGTATCTCATTGATTTGAATAACCTTTTTGATATAGTCATCGATGGCCTTTGATTGTTCTGTAGTCTGGCTGTACGCGGTAAAGAAAAACCTGAAAACAGTATTGGTAAAATAGATAGTTTCATGGAGATGTTTGTTTGATGTTCCTTATTAAAACAGCTGTGGACCTTATTGTATTACATCAGAAAAATGATCTCCTGGTTCAGGCATTATTTATCATTTTTTCAAATCTGTTAATGATTTTGTCTTCTCTCTGATCACAAAAACTTTTCCAACCAGTCGCTTTCCAAACGCTTGATCTTTTTAGTTTCAGGATCAAATAAAATCCAAAGTGTGCTTGAATCTACCACCAGCTCATCATTGCAGTAAAATTCTACCTTTTGTGGCTGTCTGGCTCCTTCGGGGGCCAGAGGGTAGGTTCTTACCGTAATGACATCATTCAGATAAACCTGTTTTTTATATTGGATATGGTGGTCCAGAAGCATCCAGACATCATTTGCATACTCTGTTTTATGTTTTAACAGATCCCAGTGCTCTGCTGCCACTTCTTCCACCCAGTGCACATACTGTACATTATTGACATGATTATTCTGATCAATATGTTGTTCTGTTACTTTTATCTGTTTTTCGTACATTAAATTCATTCTTCTGAAAGTTTACTCAAATTTATTATTTTTAAAACAGAACTTTTCCAGAATTATATAATATTTAACCGTTGTTTTTTTAGATTATAAAGTATTTCTATAGATTTTTTTATTGTTGTTTTTAACCATAAATCTTAAAAAAAGTTTAAGTTTAGAAAGATCTATTATTTTATTTTCAGAACTGTAAAATTCCGAAAGCCGGATTTCGTAATCTGAAATATTGGTATAAGAGGTACAGAAAATGGTAATTAAATCCACCCATTCACAAATTTGTTTATTTACATCTTTTGAAAGGTCATTGACAACAATTTTTTTAAGTAATTCTACACCGGGTTCAAAATCATTTCTTACAATATTGGTTAATACCTGATTAATGGTTTCTACTAGCATAAAATATTTCAGATTCTCCGGTGTCTTTTGTAATGAGCGAATATCATATCCGGAGGCTTCTTCCGGCAAATCATAATTCAGCAAATAATGGATATTGGAAAGAGTGGTTTTTTCCCAATTTTTCAAATCATTTAAAGTTAAATAAACTTTAGACAAGTTCATCAGCATTTGAGATATATGTAAAGAAATAATTTCCGAATATTCGTAATTATTTAATTGAACTCCATACCGGATACCTTCTAAGGTAATATCGATAGCATGTTTCTTTTTATTGGTTTTAAAAGCCAGATAAGACTTGGTAGAAGTAATGAATGTTTGTATATAATTGTAAGAAAAACCACTTTGAGGCAGTAATCTTTTGGCCAGTACATCTGCATTCGCAAAAGTATGATTAGCTTCTGCAATTTTTCCTGATTTTGCATGGATAAACCCTTTGCTGTATTCTTTGTTAAGGTATACAATGGCCATATGATCCAAATGATCTTTAACATTATAAGAAATCATTTTTCAAAGCTTTCCAGGATTTCTGATTTTAATGTTAAACTATTACTAACACCTGTTATTGTACTTTGGGATATTTCTTCTGTTTCTCTGCTAAAAATTTTCAGTTTACTATATTTAAATGAAGGACATTTTACTTCAATTCTATCAATATATCCGCCACACAATGGTAAAACTGGGCATTCAATACAGTCTTTATGTATTTTGCGAGTTTTAATAAATTCTAATACTTTGTCATAATCAACAAGAAATCCGGATATCGGTAATTCTTTCAGATAATGATGAACAGATGATAAAAGCGATAAGGAATCCTTCCTTTTTGTCTTACAAGTTTATCCCTGTAGGTATGCAGAACAGCATTGTTCATTTCCTTAAATGAGATATTCTCTTCATCTACAGAAGTTCTATAAGTTTCGAAATCATTTGTATTATAAACAATTGCATGGGAATACATTTGTTTTTCTTCACGAAAATTATTTAACCATTTATAGATATAAATTTTACTTTCAAAAGAATTTTTGTCCAGTTTTTCCAACCTCAGAATGGATATATTTTCCAGTTGTTGAGAATACTTTGGTAATTCTTCTTTTATAAAATCAATATTATTTTTATTCTGAAAGGTGAAGAGCAGACAGATATCCTTATATTCTATTCTATTCAAAAGATGAAATATATCCCGAAAAATAGTATCAGAAAAGTGATGATCATCAAAAACAATCGTTAATTTATTTAGGTTCTGCAAAGATTGGGTAATATTTTCTTTTTCGTCAATCAGTTCCGGAATTACAATATCCTTAGTGATCAATTCACTTAATATTTCCTTATCTATAAACTGAAATGATTTTTCCTGCAGTAAATGGTAAACTGTTTTACTGATCAATACCTTTTTGTGTGAGATATACGAGTGTAAATAAACATTTTCTCTGTTTATTTCTTCTTCATAAATTTCAAAAAATCGGATAATTTAAATATACTATTGGTTGATTCTGTTGACCTCATTGCTATTGGTAGATTCTATCTGCTCTCTGTTGGTATTTTTCTTTCCTTTAGAAAAGCTATAGGACAGTCTTAGGGACACACTTCTTATAGCAAATCTATTTTCGATTTCTCTATTAAAATCGGATTCATTGACATCTATTTTAATTTTTTTAAGATTAAACAGATCATTAACATTCAGGTTAACATTCAACTTATTATTAAAAAAGGATTTTCTAATGGACAGGTTTATTACCCCTTGCGGATGAAGATCATATATACCATAGAACGTTTTTGAAAAATAGCTTCCGTTAAGTTCTATAAAGAAATTGTCCTGAATTTTAAAAGTGTTACTAATTCTGATGTAAGGTGTTACTTTTTCATAAGATTGTGGATTTTCATTATTCACTTTAATTTTTCGATAAATTACATTAGAATACAGACTGAAATTCCACCATTTATAAATATCAAAATAAGTACTGAATGATGCTAAATACATATCTTCATCATTAATGTTATCAAATGTAGAAATCGTCTGTGAATCCTCGTTGGTAATGAAAACATTATTGATAACATTAGAATTCTTCTGGTAAAGAAGGGTGAAATTATGCTTTTTCTTAATCAGATATGTAAGCTCAAAACTGTTTGAAAAATAAGGTTTCAAAAAAGGATTTCCTTTTGAAATGGAAAACGGATCTTCAATATTTTCGAACGGATTAAGAACTCTGAATGCGGGCCGTGTTATTCTTCGTCCATAGGAGAAGTTTAATGTATTATCATCTGAAGGTTTATATTCAAGAAAAACTGTTGGGAAAAATCCCATCTGTTTTGGGAAATAGATTCAGATGAAGTTACCGAGTTTGCATTATAATTGGTATTTTCAACTCTCATCCCCAGGTTCATTCCCCATTTATTCCATTTTTTTGTCATACTGGAATAGAAAGCGAGAATCTTTTCATCATATATAAATTCATTTGAACGAACAGAATTGTATATTTGATTCACTCCATCAAAGAATTGTATATTATTATTGGTTTTGGAGTTCACATATTTTGATCCAATCTGAATGGTTAAATCATTTTTAAGCACTTTATTATAATCCAAATTGAAAGTATGGATATTAATTTTCATAGGATTTTTTATAGTTAAAAATGTATTTGGTCTTATGCTGTGATTGTTATCATCAAAGAAGCTATTGTTTAGATAAGATTCCTGATGATTATTATAATTGATAAAATTATAGCCTGCATCTATTTTGCTGCCAAGCGAGTCAATCTTGTATCTGTAAAAAGCATTAAATGTCTGATTATTCAGCCTTAAAGGTTTTTCATTGTTGGTAATATATATTGAGTCAATATTAAAATTGACGGTATTTCTTATTGAATTTACTGATAACCCATTGGTTGTGCCATCCCAGTAGTTCAGATTATAATTAGCACCTGCAACGTTTTTATCGTTGATATTATAGTCAAGTCCCAGATTGAGATTGTGTGCATTAATTTTCTCTTTATAATCTTCGTGCTGACTGAGCTGTAAAGGTTTATCAAAGAAAGTTTGCGTGTCATTATTATCATTAAATCCCCTACCTGTTCCAAAGGAATAACTAGCCTGTGTTGTGACTTTTTTCTTTCTATATACAAGCATTAATCCTGTATTCCATTGAAAGCGTCTATGCTGCTGCACTTCATTGTACACCGTACCTGTTAGTCCGTATTTATAGTTGTTTTTTGTATTGATGTTAATCACAGCTCCTTTATTGGCTGCGTCAAATTCAGCTGAAGGAACCGAACTTATTTCGATATTTTTAATAGATTCTGAAGGAATTGATTTCAGATAATCCATTAGTTCTCTTCCTGAAAGCTGTAGCTTTCTGCCATCCATATAGACTGTTACCGATTCATTTCCCCTGAAAGTTATATTCCCAATATTATCGGTCTGAATCTCAGGGGAAATATTTAATAATCGATAAGTATTATCTCCTACTTTATAAATACTATTTTCTATATTAATAATTGTCTTGTTAATTTTCCTTTCCAGGAGGGGTTTAACAATAACAACTTTATCTATTAAAATTGTATTCTGATGAGCTGTAATGTTTCCTAAATCAATAGATTTATTATTAATTTCAAATATCTCCTTATATTTAATTGAAGTTCCCTGCTGAATACTGATGATATATTTTCCGTTTGACAGATTTTCAAGAATAAATTTTCCACTATCATCGGTAACCGCAGCTTTTACAAGTAAAGAATCTGATTTTGTGCTAAGAATTACTTCCGCTGCTGCCGGCAAACCATTCTCGTTTACTACTTTACCGGCGGCTGAATATTTCTGAGAATATACAGATTGAATAAGGCTAATAAATAAAAATACTGAAAGGATTTTTTTCATACTTAAGCAAGAGCAAGATGCTTTTTAATAATATTTTCAACAATCTCCGGGCTGGAAAAAGTTCACATCTAATTCGTCATCTTCAAATTCAATTGAGAATTCGTCTTCAAGGGATGATATAAAAACCAGCGCCAGCATTGATTCTGAAGTCAATAGCTGTAATCTGTCCTGGTCATTCTCACACCCTTCAAAATATCACGGTACTCATTCTGCGTTAAGTCCTGTAAAATATCACTGATTTTTTCCTTTATATTGTTTTCCATAAAAATTGTTTTTGGTTTTTACTCTGATCTTTATACGAGATCGGACTGACTTAATTTTTCAAATTGACTTTTGATCGTTTTTTCAAGATGTTTAAAATCTTCTATGTTAAATTTTCTGATGGCTATTCTAACATCGTCGTAGTTGATTTCGTTAATAAATTCCTGCTGAAATGTATCGGTATCTTCCAAATTAATATGCATATGATAATTGCTTCCGGGGATATAAATTAACTCTCCAGGTTCCTGGATAGCATAAAACGGTTTGATCGCATTTTCAGAAATTTTTCTGTTAATATCTTCGAGGTTATCCGGTTGATATTTAGAGAGGTTATTACTTATTTCAGAATTAAATGCAGACGGATATACCAGCCAAAGTCTTTTGCCGGAGGCTAAAGCATTCCACTTACCTTTGTTAAATTCTTCGCGGTTTAAATTTGAAAACATTTCTTTCTCTTCTGACATCATATCAGTTTTTGTCGTTTTATCTTCAGATAGCCAGCAGTTAAAGACATTTAAAATTTTTTCAGTATCTGGTTTTCCATCCTCAGATTTAAATGCTTTTTTAAAAACAACCGATTCCTCATACCCATACTGGTCATTAAAATAATCTTTTTTAACCACCTCACTATCATCATATGTTAAAGCATGATAGCTGTTATTTATTTTATTGATATCTATTTTCATATTACAATTAGATTTCTTTATACTTATACTGCTACTTTTCTTTAGTAAAGAAATTTACGATTTCTTCTATTACAGTATTGTGATGACTGGTGTCTTTGATATTGATTACTTTCTTATCCAGGTTTTCATTATAATAATTTAATCTTTCATTATATTCTTCTTCACTTATCTTATCAAAAGATACAATGGTTTTATACCCATGATGAAATTTGTACTGCCATGGAGTCAGTACATAAAAAAGCACTTCCGTTTCTACAAATGATTTTATAGTATCCACTGTTCTCTTTATGACCTCAATGGAATCGCTGGGACTGATCGTACAAACAATAGCATCAGGATAGAAAGACTTTACATAAATTAGTTTTTCTGGTGGCAGAGAATCATTTACAGGGTGTAAAGGAAGTATACCTCCCTGGCTTCCTGTGATGATAATATCCGGATCTTCAATTTCTTCAATACTTTGAGTCAAAAGTCTTAATGATTTATTCCATTCCCGAAGGTCTACAGATACGGTCCCATTGTGACCTATCGGAAAAACGCAGGAAGAATTAAGAAGTATCCCCTGAGGTTCAGTGGAAATATGTGAAACTTTATACCCTTCTTTTTCCAGTATTTTCCTCATCATCATCTGTGTGGTAAATTTGCTCTGTCTGCTGTTTGTTCCTACCACACAAACAGAAGGTTTTTTCAATGCAGCATAGTCTGTATTCCGGTATAGAAAATTTTTCTTTTCATCATCAAAGGATGTTAAAAACAGTTTCCCTGTGTATGTGAATCCACCATCGGTAATCTCCTGGTTAATAATATCATATACAGCCTTATCCCAAACGATAAAGTTTTTGTTTCTTACGATACATTCTTTGATCAGTGTGTAGCCAAAAAAAGAGTTTGCGTCTGATAATTTATCAAGAAAATACCCTATTACAATGGTATCAAAAAGATCGAAATGCTCAGAATCCAAAGATCTGGTAATGAAATCAATATCCTTTTTCTTCAGTAATTCTATTGTATTATCCAGTTTGATGACCCTTGGTGAGCCAATGGCTAAGATTAAGTTTGAGCTTAAATCTTCTTTAAACTCAATTAACGTTTTCATTTCTTTCTCTTCAAAAGGAAAAATCGCAAAATTCTTAACTGATTCGTCAAGAGTAAAACATCTTTAAAAGTACGTTCTTCTTTTACGGATGTACTTTCATCATGACTGACTTTTAACCGATCATGTTTTGTAAGACTTATTGTATCATTGTCAGAATGTACATAAACCCAATTGTTTAACTCTTCTCTTGTTTTCCACTCTCCTTTTATATACGCTTCAGCAAGTATTGATGTAAAATGAGCTGTTGCCAGGCTTGTTCCTGTACTGAATTGATATTTGTTTCCTGGTGTAGCCACTCTTTGAACCCCCTTTAGCCAAAACATTTACGAAAGAATCTAATCCCAGAAATCTGAAACTTTCTTTACTTTTAACAATTCCTGATCCTACTCCCAATACAGTTTTAAAGTTTGCGGGGAAACATAAATTATCATGTTTATAATAGGCAGAGGCAATTACTATAATCCCTTTATCAAAAGCATTCTGGCAGGCTTCTTTTAATTTTGCGGATGGGCTGTTGGTATTAATCCCCATACTGATATTCAAAATTTTGACATCAGTATTATTTGTCAAATATTCAATAGCTTCAATCAGTAAATCTTCTGACACTATATGATCAAATGATTCGATTTTGACGATAATGATCTTTGATGAGGGAGAATTCTTATGTATAATCGATACGATTCCGGTTCCGTGCCCTTTATTGTCTGAGAATTCGTTTTCTATGATAATAATCTCATTACTTTCTTTTTTGTAAATAGTTATCCCCTCGATATTTAAACCGGTAAAGCGTCTATGCTCTTTATCACATCCTGTATCAATAATTCCTATAGTCATTATTCCTGATGTTATTTATTAGAATGTCCGGAGTTAAAAGTGTCTACTCTTTGTGGAGCTGTAATGGTTTCAGGCTGTTCAAACATTCTCAGATATTGTGTTTTCAGGTAATTCTCCAGTTTATACTTCCATGGTGTACACTCTGGCACTTTCTTTTTATGGCTTCATATGAACATGATATTTTATCACAAATAGGGAGATAGCTGCAGTTTCTGCATACATCGCTATGGGTATATCTGTTAAAGGCAGAATATTTTTGAAATCTATTAGGATCATAAGGTTCAAAGACATTGGTGGGTGCTTTAGAATCATCGTGAATGGTTTCCCAGCATTTATGTACATAGCCGTTAGGATCAATTACCAGACTGATAGGGGAAGCCCAGGTGGCGCAGGTAGACTGATACATAGGTAAGTCCCATTTCAGTTTTGCAGTCTTTTTGTTTATCCCGGCTGCCCAGTTATTGTATCTTTTGATCAGTTCAAGTCTGAAATTCTGTTTAAATTCAAAATATTCATCAACACTCATTCTTTTGTTGCCTTCCTCTTCAGATAAATCAATTTCTTCATAAGATCTCAGCCATGCCGGATCAAAATGGATTTGTGCATTTTTTTGAGGCCATATGCCGTACTCATAAAAATCATCAAGTAGTGTTGGAATACTTTCTGCAACCTCCTTGTCGATATTGAGTCTAATGGTAAAACTCAGGTCTTTACTATCTACTTCTGCAATATTCCGAATTATTTTAAAATAATTTTCTCCTTTTGTTTGCTTCAAAGGTCTTTTTCTATCATGAACCTCCCGGGCACCGTCTATCGTTATCTGGGCTGTTCTGACACCACTTTTCACTAAGATGTCTGCATTTTTTATTCAGATAAATACCATTGGTAATAACGTTAGCATCGTACTTTAGGTTGAACTTTTGTGCCAGATTTCTCAGATCAACAGATAAATCTTCAATGGCTTTGACATTGATTAAAGGCTCACCTCCGTACCAGGTTACAGACAATGTATGAACGACTTTTCCGGAGTTAGTAACAATTTGGCTGATATAGTCTACAATTCCTTTTTTAACCTTGTCATCCTTAAGGGTATGATTTGGTTTTACAAATTCAAAACAGTAGGAACACCCCATATTACAGGTAATGGTAGTACCAATTGTAAGATTGATGACTCCTGCATTTTTAAACTGGGTCTCGTTTACATTTCTTTCCAGTAGGTTAAGAACATCAAAGTCACTGTCTATCAGATATTCTTTTTCAGAGAGATCATTGATAAAATTCTGTGAGTAATTGTCAGAATCGGCATGTTTCATCATTGCTATGCCACTCAGTTGAATGCCATCATCATAGGTTAAAACATCCAGGCCGCCCGTAAGAGTGTTATATAACAAAAACTCATCTCTTTCTTCTACAGGCACCAAAATATTAAAAGGATTATTTTTTATTAGTGACATAATTAATATAGATTAGTGATTTTCGTAAATTAAATAAATACAGCCCTATTTTATTTATTATTATTTAGAAAAGAACATCAGTATCATCCCCTGTACTACCTTGAGGTGTCCAGTTGAATGTTGAGCAAGTAAATCCGTCACAAAGAGATTCTACTTCTTTAGCAGCTCTGTCTTTGATTGAATTTGGTTTTACTAATTCTTTTTTCATAAGATTTGATTTGTTTTGTTAATAATAATTTTAATGTTAGAATAAAACATCTGAATCGGTTCCTGTATCCCCTGCAGGACTTTGCCACAAAAATGTAGCACAAGAAAACCCATCACAAAGTGATTCTACCTCCTTAGCGACTCTGTCTTTAATAGAATTTGGCTTTACCAGTTCTTTTTTCATATTAATTAAGATTACTTGTTATACAATAATTGCGTACTAGAACAAAACATCTGTATCTGTTCCTGTATCACCAGTAGGCCAGCTCGCAAATGAACCACAAGAAAATCCATCACAAAGTGATTCTACTTCTTTAGCTACTCTGTCTTTAATTGCGTTTGGTTTTACTAATTCTTTTTTCATATTAAAAAATTTAATTTGTTATACAATAATTTTAGTTTTTAGAACAAAATATCTGTGTCGTCTCCTGTATCTCCTGCTGGCGAATGAGAAAACGTACCACAAGAAAATCCGTCACAAAGTGATTCCACTTCTTTAGCTACTCTGTCTTTAATAGAATTTGGTTTTACTAATTCTTTCTTCATAAAATGAATTTAATTTGTTAAACAATGGTTTTAGTTTAGAACAAAATTTCTACATCCTTTCCTGTATCGACAGTAGGCGGATTGTTAGAAAAATTGGAGCACGTAAATCCATCACAAAGTGACTCGACTTCTTTCATTGCTCTTTCCTTAACAGGACTTGGTTTTACTAATTCTTTTTTCATAATAAAAAATTTGATATGGCTTTTTCAAGCACTTTATCTTTATAGGGCTGTAAATCTTCAACAGATTGTATTTGGATAAATACATCTGGTTCTATTCCTTTTTCTTCGATGATTTTTTCATCTAAAAATATCTTTCTTTTGCTTCCAAGAGCATTGGTTGTTATGGTAATTCCGTCCGGCAAGTGAATCTCATATGCAAAGGATAATGCTCCTGCAGTATGCTTGTCTTTACTTACAATATGAGTGGTCTCTTTTCTATATTTCGATAGTGCGTAGGCTATCATTTCTGCAACACATGCTGTATCCGCATCTACCAGTAAAATAACTTTTCCTTTTCTGCTATAATTGTAGGATGTATCCTTTGAACCGTTTACGATCACAGCATTTTTATTATCTGCCTTGTCATAACCATAGTTAAAAACAAATTTTTCCCCGATAAAATAAGAAAGGAACTGTGATGCTGCTAAAAAGTCTCCTCCGGTACATCCTCTTAAATCCAGCAATAATCCCTTTGACTCATTAATTAGATTAAAATTATTGAGGTAGGCTATATTCAGATCGTAAGTAATTTTATTAATTTTAAAGTAAGTCCAGTAATCATTTATTTTTTTATATAAAGATTCTTCGGTTTAAAATTATCCGGTATTTCATATTTATCTTTAATAAAGTAAGAAACATTAGCAACTTCTCCTGAAGGCTTACTAAATTCAAGGTTCATATAGCTTTTAACAGGCTGTTTTAATAATTCATCATTAATTTCCTTATAATTCATATTCTTCGTAAGAATATGATCGTTTATTTTCAGCAAGGAGCTTCCAACCGGAATCTTTTCACGCAGTTCTGGATCAAATACTGCAGAAACAATATACTTTCCTCCTATCGGATAAGTGTATACCGGACTTATTTTTTGGGCTTTTCACAAACAGATCCTATTTTGAAATGTGGATCATTAATAGTACGTTTGAAATAACTGTTTGCAGAATCTATAAATTCACATTTTGATAAATATTTGTTCTTATCAAAGTAAAGCTTGCTTACTTTTAAATATTCATCTTTATTAATTTTTTTAACATCATAAAAAGGATAATCTTCCAATAAAAGCAACAATGTTTCTGCTAATAATTCCTTACTATCAGTTTTTCCAATATTGTCAACTTCTATGCGGCCTCTGAAAATTTCATTGGTCACTTTTTCAGGAAAAGATGCTAATTCTCCATTAGATTGAAATGGCGTAGATGAATATTGATTTGTGTATTGGTTATTATCAAATGGTTTTTTCTGAAAAACAGCAGATGGTGAAATTTCATCTTTCAATCTATAATTCACCAGATCCAAGGATGAAAATATCAAATCATAAGGGAGTCCTTTTTCTTTAACATCAAACTGAATTTCAATTTCTTTCGGGTATTTATCCTGATCCAGATTCAAGCTTGTAATTGTAGGATATCCATAGCCTTCAGCCGGAGTAATAGTATTTAATTCTTTACGTTGATTGTCATTGGTTATTATATAAATACGGATCTTTTCTATATTCTTAGTGTAATATCTGTAGGATAAGGAAACTGGTTCTTTAAACTGATTTTTAATATCATCAGGAATAGATATTGTGGTATTTGCAGTTACCTTAAATGATATATTTTTACTTGGAAAGTTATTATATACAGGAAAGAAAAAGTTTGAATTTTTCTCTTTACTGATAACAGAATACAGGGGTGTTATTATTTCGCTTTTATAATATGCCCTAATCTGTCCGCTTACAGCATGAAAAAAGAGAAATGCACAGCAAATCACGGTTAATCTGATGAATTTCATTAAAGGTTATTGTTTTTGTTAAATGTATTAAAAATCTAAAACATTACACAAGAATAATGAAATTAAAATTAAAAAAAATTTTAAGTTTGTTTTATTAAACTTTTAACCATTTCAATGTTCAAATACTTTATATCCTTTATGAAGACGCATATGAAGTTACAGGTAGCTCTGCTCCTGTTAATGATAATAAGCAGCGTCTGCTCTTTGGCATCCCCTTATGTCCTCAAAATCATTATTGATGATATTTTTCCTCACAAAACGTATAGCTACCTGATTAGTACGCTGTGTATTTTAGTTTTAATTTATATTATAAGAATTGGTATAGGCATATTGTCAGATATAGCCTATACAAAAATAAGTAAAGATATCATTGCAGATATTAGGGTAGATGTGTTCAGTAAAATCTTAAAAAGAATTTAAACTTCTTCCGTGAAAATAAGTCCGGAGAAATTGTTTTCTTACTCACCAATGATATCGGGAATATTCAGAATATGATGTCTTCTCTGGTGCTGGCTTTTCTTAACAATTTATTTACCGTTGTCAGTGTACTTTTTATGCTTTTCGCATTAAATGTAAAATTAACATGGGTTAGCCTAACTATTATTCCTCTTATTATTATCTGTTTAAAATTGTTTGTTCCATATGTAAGGAAAACCTTTTCTGAAATTCAGGTAGAGGAAAGTAAGATCTATGATTATCTTATGAATTGCATCAACAATATAAGAGTGATACTCTCCTACGGAACAGCAGATTATGAGAAAGGAAGAGCTACAAGAATGCACGAAAAACTAATTAAAGTAAGTATAAAAGCTTCTCTGTACAATGCCTTCAGTAAAAATACCACAACATTTTTTATAGCTATAGGTCCTGTAATCGTTTTATTAGTGGGTGGTAAGATGGTATTCCAATCTGAATTGACAGTAGGTTCCCTGATTGCATTCATCCAGTATCTGAACAGAATCTATAACCCGGTAATAAGCCTATCAAACAGTTACAATGATTTTGAAAAGGCAAGAGTTTCTATGGAAAGAATTTACAGACATATCAGTAATGAAAATCCTGACGAGATTAAAGCGAATTCACTGAATATTCAAATATCAGATACTGCCTCTATAAGCAAAATAGAATTCAGGAACGTTTCTTTTGTTATGGCAATAAAACCATCTTAGAAAATTTAAATTTCACCTTTGAAAAGGGAAAAGTGTATGGGATTATTGGAGAAAGCGGAAGTGGGAAAAGTTCAATAATTAATTTACTCTGCAGGCTGGAAAAGCCAAGTACCGGCAATATTATTTGTAATGACAGAAATATTGAATATTTTGATAACTGGTCACAACATATTGCTTTGATAGAAAGAGAAAATCAATTATTCAATGATACTATAGAAAATAATATTTCTTATGGTTCTCCAGTACCGAAATCCAGTCTTTTAGAAGAAATCATTTCAGATGCTGAATTAATTCATGTTATCAGCGAAAAGAAAGATGGACTGCAGACAAATATCAGTAATTATACTACTGTTATTTCTGATGGGCAGAAACAAAGAGTTTCTATTGCCAGAGCTTTATTAAAGAAGCCGTCCATTATTATCTTTGATGAGGCAACCTCTGCTTTGGATATTTTGCTGGAAAAGAAAATTGTAGAAACCTTAAAAAGAAAATATTCAGATTCTATCATTATTATTGTCACTCATAGACATAATCTACTGGACGAGTTGGATGCTGTCTATAAAGTTCAGGATAAAACAATCCTCAATATTCGTAAAAATATAGTAACCAATACCGAATTACATTAACTCAAATTTTAATATGTCAAATTTTAAGAATCTCTTTTCTAATATTAAAAATGATGAAAGAATACTTTTATCGTTTGACTCAAATTATCTTGTTCTTAACGGAGAAATTGATTTAAGAATCATCAGATCACTTATTTATACTATTTTAGAGTCTCCTCAAAATGAATTTACAATCAATGACAGAACAGGACTATTGCAAGAGATTATTGAAAAGTCCGGAATTTCGCCCTCAATAAGTAAAAATATTACAATTACTTTCAAAAAGATTAAAGATCTTAACTATAAAAAATATGATACCATTTTTTCTCTGGAAATTTTAAGGGAGGAATGGGAACAAATTTTCAAAGCAGATAAAGACCTGATAATACCCAACATGGTATATTTTCCTGCATCAATGATTAAAGAGTTCATCTCTATTTATGAAGCAGAAGAAATCCGGAGCCAGCCCTTGAACAGGAAACACTTTTGCCTGCAAGTATTCAGAAAATAATCAGCAGAAACAATATCAATAAAGCCAAACCTATAGAAAATGTAATAATTCTGGATGATCACCTGAGGCAGTTTTACATTGGAGACACCCATATGTGGCTTTCATCAATAAGACAGATACAATCCAAAACAGACAGCACAATTACGATTGCCTGCGGAAATGTTCTTTTCTATAAAAAAGCTATTCAGATTTTCACCTCGAACCCATTTCCTGAAATGAATATAATTCTTTTGAACTGGGACACCCTGAACCTCCATGCCTTTGATACCATTATTTGTCATCAGAATTCAATTTTACCACTATTAAAGTTTTATGAACAAAACTCTGACACATTAGCTGACAAAAAAATCTACCGGTTTGCTCCGAATACTGAGTTCAACAATCTTAGAATAGCTCATCCCTGGGATATCAATCATTTTTTTAAAGACAACCTGGGAATTGAGAAAAAATTAAAAGCATTAAAAAGCTTAAAAAGCAAACTCATAAAGAAATATATTTATCTGATGAAGAAATAGATGCTGCTGAAGACTGGATAGCAAAGAATGGATATTGCAAAGGAAACAAGCTTTTTATTGTATTTGATGAGTCATCATATTCTGAGAAGACACTAGATTTTGCTAAAACATTAGCATTAATCAAATTAATTTTAGCCACCCCTGAAAACCAAATAATTCTTTTTGATTATGAGAATACGGGAAAAAGAAACAGACTAGAATCTCATTTGACATCATCAGAATACAACAGGATTATATCGGTCAATGGTCTGAATATAAGAAAAGAAATGGCTATTATGGCAAGTTCTGGAATTTTCTCAATTATTGGACCATGTACCGGAATGATGCACCTTGCTAACGGAATTTATTTAGAATTGCTAAATAATAAAAGAAGAAATAAACATCAGATTCCATCAATAATTGTATATTGTGGTACTGGGATAGATGCTAAAAATTATCATCCCCGTTACTGGTGGCAAGGTGCTATGGTCACCTGTGTTGCTGCCACTAAACAAAATGATTTAATTTTACTGAAAGAATTACATGAAATCCCCTTAGATATTGAAGAGTTCCATAGCTGTTATTTACCTGTCTCAGGTATTGAACCTGAACATATCCTATCACTTCTTAATTAATAAAAAAACTACTAACAAACCATGAAAATAGTCCAAAGTTTTTGGTCAAAACCTTACCATTCCCGAGATCTGTTCTTCTTAAATTCCGGTGGATGGAGCCACAGAACATTTAATTATATGAGTTGGGCATTAAGCTGCCTTCGGTTTAAAAAATTCTACAATGTTGAGCTTGTTACAGATACAGTAGGAAAAGAATTATTAATTGATACTTTAGAACTTCCTTACGACAGTGTATCACTTAAGCTGGATGAATTAAATGACACCTATCCCAATCCCAAAAACATCTGGGCACTGGGAAAATATATGCTTTTGAAATACAGCAGGAACCATTTATCCATGCTGATGCCGATGTATTTATCTGGGAAAATTCCTGACAGAATTGAAAAAGGAGAGCTTATTTCCCAACAGCTAGAACAGGATACGGGCTATCACGAAGGAAATTTAAAAGAATTATATTCCTGTCTTGAATTTGTCCCTGAAATTATAGAGTCATATTATAAAAAAACCGGTGATGCCTCTCAATATAATGCAGGTATTATTGGCGGAAATAATATTTCATTTTTTAAGGAATATGCAAAATTAGCCAGAGAAATAGTAGATAAAAATATTAATGCACTTGAAAATGTAGAATTTTCAGTTAATAAAAATGCATTCCCTTGTTTTTTTGAGCAATATCTATTTTTATGCATGGCCAGAGAAAAAACATTGATGTAGAAGTTCTTATTAACAACCTTAAGCCTAAAGAACATATTTTTCAAGAACTTATCAATTTTCACAATGCTCATAGAACTCATTATATCCATTTACTCGGTGCATATAAACTAGCATATAATAATGCTAAACTTGTATCCTACTATCTGTGGAAAGAATTCCCTTACTACCATGAAAAAATTACCAACCTCATCAATGATAAAAAGATTTAGACATGAGTGATTTCAAATACGATTTATTTACAGATGAAATAAGCTTGAAGCTTCTTCATGCCAACCCTAATATGATAGTGGTAAGAAATCTGCTTAAGGAGCTTAAAAAAGCTGTTGAGAAAGATAACATTATTAAATCTCAATCTGATCTTGAGGAATTTAAAAATTTTGAAAGAAAACATATTGAAAACAGTATTGAGGCAGTTCAATATGATAATAATACATTTGGAAAATTGAAGCTTCAGGTAAACCCATATTTGATTTTTGTAGAATCCCGCATAGCAGAAAATGGTGTAGTGGATAATGCTGAAAATGATATTATCCTGCAGCCCAATTTTATTCCTTTCAATTATTTTCATTATGTTCCTTCTTATTTACATAAGAACGATAAACAACTTAAAAAATTAAAATTACAATATAAAAATTTCAGCCTAGAACAGATTGCAGGAATTGAGAATGACAAAAGTGCCCTGGTAATAGATCTTTTAAAATCTTTCCTCCTAAAACAGTATTTAATAATAGCTCCTGAGAATGAATGAGTATACCTTGAAAGATGGCGAAAAACTTCCTTTTCTAAAACAAATCCAGGATTACCATAAGTACTCTGCTTTAGGGAGTACCTGGATGGTGGCTAGACTTGATTTTCAGAATTTTGATATCACTAAATTTAAAAAGGTTTATTTCGAACTTTTACATGAACAGTCTATTTTAAGAACAATTTTTGTAAGAAATAATGATGGGTTGATCCTTAGAAATACTCTTCCGGTTTCTTTATTTACTGTCAAAATTTTTAATGTGGATGATTATACAAGAATTGATCATTTTTTTGATTCATTTCATAATGATTACAGATATTCAGATTTATCCAGTCCCCTAATCAAGCTATTTATTTTTAATATCGCTAGTATAAGTTATGTTTTCCTTTGTATCAATCATATCATATGTGACAGACACTGCGTCGATAAAATTAAAGAGAATCTGATAAAAAAGTATATAAATCCGGAATACGCATTTCATTTCTATAGCTTTGATGACTATTGCAGTAAAAGAAACTCAGGATTATTTCAAAAATTCAATAGTGATTATTCTTTTTTTGAACAAAAATTCAATCATGGATTTGAAAATAATATTGATAAAAGTAGTGAATATTCATGGATAAAAAGCATATGCAATCTCCAGTATCACTATTATCTAAAAGAAAAAAATCACTTACTACTGACTCACTGGTAAAATTAGATATGGACAGATTAAGCCATATCAATATAAAGAGCCTGGTTATATGTGCTTTGCTAAAAACTCAAAAAACCTTTTTAGATAAAAGCCATCATATAGGCTTTTTGTTTAGAGATTCTGCTCATCCTAATTTTAATAATTGTATAGGGCAATTAACTGCAGAAGGAGTTATTTCTTCAAATTCTGAAAACATAGATTATCTCACTGTAAACAAAGAGCTTTTTAATTCATACAGAAGACCTATCTTCAATTATTCAATGTATAATTTAAATGAACTCTATTTAGAAGAAAATTCTACGCCTGTATTTTTGAATTTTAGCAAAACAAAAGCCGAATATACGCAAACTTCCTATTCTTTCAATGCATCATTTTACGGTGCCGCTATTTTAAAAGGAGACATTGAGCCCAATATTATTTTATATAGCAACGGATATTTACTATGCAGATGGCTGTTTGATGAAAATAAAATAAGCAAAGAGGAGATCTCTAAATTTAAAGATCTGTTCGCTATTAACATTCAGAATGAAAGTTTGTTATTACATAATCACTAAATTTTATATTTTATCATGAGGTTTAAAATTATTATAAAAAAACGGAATCAGGTCTTCTGATTCCGTTCCTATATTCGGTATATAAAATTTATTTGGATTTCCCAGCCGGCTTAGCGGTTGTTGCTGAAGCACCCAATTTACTTTTCACAAGCGCCGTGATATCTTCACTTCCGTCGTTGTAAACAAGGTTATTGGTTTCCTGAGATGCAATATCGAAAACATAATTGATCCCTCTTTCTTTAGCGGCAGCAGCAATAGCAGCTTTTACTTTTTGCTGCAATGGAGTAAACAATTCATTTTGTTTTGCAGAAATATCTTTAGCAGCCTGGGCTCTTGATTCTTCTATTTTTTACCAAGACCCTGTAATTCCGTCTGTGCAGCAATCAGTTCTTTAGTGACTGCTTCTTTGTTGGCTTCGCTAAGAGTTTTTTCTTTATCCTGTGCTGCTTTCAGCTTAGTCTGATAATCTCCGATCAATTTTTCAATTTCAGTCTGCTTGGTTTTTGTCAGGTTATCCACAGTTGCACTTATTGTTTTTACTTCGGATAAACTTGCAAAAATGTCATCAGTATTCACGCTTCCGATTTTCTGTTGGGCTTTTGCAGCATTTGCAGTAAGTGTTAATCCTAATGTAATAAAAAGTACTTTGATTAAATTCATTTTTAATTTTTTCGTCCCCAAATATAACTCAATTTTGATTATTTATGATGAAAAACCTTCCCAGAACAGAGAAGGTTTAACATCAAAAATATGGAAAAATGACTAATGGAATTGTGCGGTTTCTGTAGAATCCTTCATCGCTACCGTAGCTGAAGAACCGTTTGTAACAATATTCTGTACTTCATCGAAATATCCGGTTCCTACAAAAGACTGATGTTTCACTGCTCTGAATCCTTTCTGCCAAGGTGTCTCGTTCTTGTGTTCTGAATATCCTGCCATTCCTCTTTCTTTATAGAGCCAGTTCAAACATCGCAGTATTCAAAGCATGGAATCCTGCCAGAGTAATAAACTGGAATTTATATCCCATTTTTGCCAGCTCTTCACGGAAGGAAGACATTTCTTCTACGCTCAGCTTTGCTGCCCAGTTGAATGATGGAGAACAGTTATAAGCAAGCATCTTTCCAGGGAATTTTGCATGAATTCCTTCGGCAAATCTTCTTGCCTGCTCCAGATCAGGATTTGAAGTTTCCATCCAGATCAGGTCTGCATAAGGTGCATAGGACAAACCTCTGTCAATCCCTTGCTCTACTCCGTTTCTTACTACATAAAACCCTTCTGAAGTTCTTTCTCCTGTTACAAATTTTTTATCTCTGTCATCAATATCTGAAGTCAGTAAATCCGCAGCATCAGCATCTGTTCTTGCAATAATAAGGCTTGGAACTCCCAATACATCGGCAGCCAGACGCGCTGCAATGTTTATTGACAGCTTCTGAGAACCAGTACTTTTCCACCCAAATGCCGCATTTTTTTGCTGAGGACAGCTGGTCTTCAAAATGTACAGCTGCTGCTCCTGCTTCAATCATTTGTTTCATCAGCTCAAAAGCATTCAGATTACCTCCAAAACCTGCTTCTGCATCTGCAATGATGGGCACTAAATACTCTTTATTACCGGTTCCGTTT